>DATBLQ010000018.1:0-132621 GCA_036555325.1 Aestuariivirgaceae bacterium
CCTTCGACGGGCGCCGTGTTCCAAGAGTTCCTTGGATTGCCACATATGAAAAAAGCCCGTCGTGACGAGCTCCTGCTGCAATGAGAATCTGGAGCGGGCGATGGGACCCAACCTGTGCCCAGGTGAAATCGCCGTAAGAAAAAGCGCCGCGGGGAGCTTGTCGACCCATTCAAATCGACTCTCAGCCTGCAACCGAAATGCAACCCGACCCTCTATGCGAGTCGCAGGTGGTCACCTTTCTGGATTCTCGTTAACGAAAAAAGCCCGTCGTGACGGGCTGTCGCTGAACTTGATTTTCTGGAGCGGGCGATGGGATTCGAACCCACGACCCCAACCTTGGCAAGGTTGTGCTCTACCCCTGAGCTACGCCCGCACCGCTCTGCAATTGGCAGATCGCCGCCCTTATTGCGCAATGCTTGCTGGAATGCAATAGCAGAGGCCATGACCAAGCCGGCTTCCCCTGCCCAACCAATAAAACCGGCGAGCCGCGATGAGCTCTTTGCCAGGCTCGCGTCTCTTGGAATCTCCACGGTGTCTCGCGAGCATCCTCCAGTTTTTACCGTGGAGGAGGCTCGCGCCCTGCGCGGCGAAATCCCCGGCGCTCACTGCAAGAATCTGTTTCTAAAGGATAAGGATGGCCGTCTATGGCTCATTGTTTGTCTTGAGGACAGCGCGATCGACCTCAAAACCCTTCCACGCCATATCGGATCCGCCCGCGTATCCTTTGCCAAGGCAGAGCTGGTTCGCGAGATTCTAGGCGTCGATCCCGGATCGGTCACTCCCTTTGCCCTGATGAATGCCAAACCCGGCTCAGTGAACGTAGTCTTGGAAGCAGAAATGATGCGCCAGCAGCTGTTGAACTATCATCCCCTTCACAACACTGCGACTACAACGATTAATGCATCGGACTTGCTCAAGTTCATCTCTTCTTGCGGTCACAAGCCGCAGATTGTGTCGCTTGTTGCCTAGCTCCATGCGCGCGCCACATTGCATTTTCATTCAAAATCCCCACTTAATGTTCCAAATCGAATGATGGTAAAGCGATGGCAATGATAGGCGGTGATGGCTCTGCAGCGACGGCGCAAGGCGTCATAAAGGATTCCAATACCAAGAACTTCATGGTCGACGTCATCGAGGCTTCTCGCCAGGCCCCGGTTCTGGTGGACTTTTGGGCCCCGTGGTGCGGACCGTGCAAACAACTGGGCCCTCTCCTTGAAAAAATTGTCAAGGAGGCAAAGGGTGCGGTGCGCTTGGTCAAGATCAATGTCGATGAAAATCAGCAGCTCGCCGCGCAGATGCGCATACAGTCGATACCTGCCGTTTTCGCCTTCGCCAACGGCCAGCCGGTTGACGGCTTCATGGGCGCCTTGCCTGAAAGCGAACTTAGGCAATTCATCACGCGCATTACCGCAGGAGCCAAAGGAGATGAAGTAGGCGCAATGCTCGAAGCAGCCGAGCAGGCGCTGGCTGCCAATGATCTTGCCGCCGCCGGTCAGCTCTTTGCTCAGGTGTTGCAGATCGATCGGGAAAACATCAAGGCCATTGCCGGATTGGCGAGCGCCCAAATCCGGGCCGGGGATATTGAGGCCGCAAAGGCGACGCTGGCCCTTGTTCCTCCTTCTAAAGCATCCCACCCCGACGTTGCGAGCGTAAGAGCGCAGCTCGATCTTGCAGGCAAGGCAATCGATCCTGCTGCCATCAAGAAGCTCGCCTCTGCAGTTGAGCGCGATCCCGCCGATTTCCAGTCTCGCTATGATTTCGCCGTTGCACTCAATAGTGCCGGAAGGCGCGAAGAGGCGCTTGATCAGCTCCTCGCGATTATCGGCAAGCAGCGCAATTGGAACGATGACGCCGCCCGCAAACAGCTGGTCCAGTTTTTCGACGCATGGGGCCCGAAAGATGCATTGACTCTGGCAGGCCGACGCAAACTTTCCTCGCTTCTGTTCAGCTGATGATGGGCCCATCAGCCACCCAATGACGAAGGTTGCCCATGGAACGACAGATCGATCCGGCCCTGCTTGAACTCTTGGTTTGTCCTGCAACAAAAACCCGTTTGGAATACGATCCGGCGCGGCAGGAACTTGTATCGCGCGCCGCAGGGCTGGCCTATCCGATCCGTGACGGCATTCCCATCATGTTGCCCGACGAGGCGCGCCAGCTAGGCAGCGATGAGTAGCTCGAAACCCTGGCCTGAAGAGCTTCGATTGGCGGATAGTGGCCGTGAGCTGAACTTGCGGTTCGATTCAGGTGAAACGTACTCGCTGTCGGCAGAATATCTTCGCGTTCAGAGCCCCAGCGCGGAAGTCAAAGGGCATGGTCCGGGCCAGGAAGTCCTCGTAATGGGAAAACAGGATGTGCGAATCAGGGACATCGAGCCGGTCGGCAATTATGCGGTCCGCTTGATTTTCGATGATGGTCATTCAACCGGACTCTACAGCTGGGACTACTTGCTGCTGCTTGGCCGAGACAAGGATCACCTCTGGGCCCGCTATCTTGAGCGACTTGCCGCTGCGGGTGCCTCCCGCGCCTAGAGCGCCTCACCTTTCATTAGCTTCGGTAAATCTCCGGTCAGTCCGGCAGCCTCCTGCATGAAAATGGTTTTAAGGGGAACTATTCGATCGACGGTCTGAAGACCGGCATCCCGCAGTCTTCTCAAGAATTCGTTGTCGTTCGAAAACAATCTGTTCAGCCAGTCCGTCGCCGCCGCGGTCATGAGCGTATCCATTCGCCTCCACGACTGATACCTTTGCAGCGTGGCGTCTCCACCGATGTCGAGACCGAGTCTGGCATCATTGATCACCACCTCTGCAAGCGCCGCTACATCGCGCATGCCGAGATTGAAACCGAGGCCCGCCAGAGGATGAATGACGTGCGCAGCATCCCCGACGAGCGCAGTCCGCCGTGCGGCAAATGCCTTGGCGAGCATGAAACTCAATGGATAGATCTGCCGAGGTCCGGCAAGCCGTATGTTGCCGAGATGTGGCCCGGCTCGGCAGCGGAGTTCTGCAAGGAAGTCCTCCTCCGTGCTCTCCATGAGACGCTTCGCCAGTTTCGCATCCTCCGTCCAAACGATTGAGGATCGGTTCCCGGTGAGGGGCAGCAGGGCAAAAGGTCCCGCTGGCAAGAACCGCTCGTAGGCGCGGCCGCCATGCGGCAGCGCATGCTCGATTGTTGTCACGATCGCGCTTTGTGGATAGTCAAAACTGATGGTTTCGATGCCGCTACCCGCCCGCGTCAGCGAATCCTTACCGTCGGCCGCGATGAGCAACCGAGCTGCAAGCAACTTCCCATCGCCTGTCTTAACCTCTGCTTTGCCCGTCTTGACCGTTAAATCCGAAAGTTCGCCGTGCATCAGCTGCACGTGGTCGCACTCCAAGAGCTTTTTGTTGAGTGCCTTAAGGACAATTCCACTCTCGACGAAATAAGCTGACACGCCCACCGGGGCGTCGCCGTCTTCAATGCGCAAAAGCTCCGGCTGATCATCAACCCCCCGCCAATCACTGACGACGATTTGGTGTAACGGCTGCACTGCTCGCTCGATATCGGCCCAGATGCCCAGCACTTCGAACATCCGGCGCGTTGATAGGGTCAATGCAAGGGCTCTGGCGTCGCCTTTTTGGGGGTTAGGTCTCTCCAGGAGAACGACCCGTAGACTGCCGCGCATCGCCGGATAACCGAAAACAATGGACGCTGCAGCTCCTACCAGCCCCCCGCCAATTATTGCTATGTCGGCGATCTCATCCATAGTGGCAGAAGGGGTGATATTCCCAAACCCCCTTCAAAACAACTGCGGGGTTTGGCATTGAAGCTTTGAAAAGAGGGGTATATGCCCGGCGCTGTTTCCGAATTGCTTCGTCTGCTTGACCTTGAACCTTCCGGCCAAGACCGTTTCATCGGGTTGAGCCCAGCTACCGGTTGGCGGCGGGTGTTTGGGGGTCAGGTTGTCGCCCAGGCCGTCATGGCCGCGACCAGAACCGTTGATGCGTCAAAGCCGATTCATTCTCTTCACGGCTATTTTCTGCGTCCCGGCAATCCTTCGGTTCCCATCCTCTATGAGGTTGAGCGCTATAGAGATGGCAAGAGCTTCACAACTCGCGGCATACTGGCTCGCCAAGCGGGCGAAATCATCTTCAACATGTCGGCTTCCTTCCACCGGGTCGAGCAAGGACTGGAACACCAATTGCCCATGCCCTCGGTGCCTCCCCCTGAGGGACTGGCCACCGATGAAGAGCTTTTGCGAGAAAGCAACAACGCGATTTCCCTGACAATGCAGAATTATCTGACCCGCGATCGACCGATCGAACTGCGCCCCGTCGATTCCGAACGTCATATGAATGCCAAAGCTGGAAAGCCCGCCCGCCGCGATATCTGGTTTAAGACAAAGTTTGCATTGCCCGACGACGGGGCCGTGCATCAAAGCGTTTTTGCCTATGCGTCCGATCTAACCATCATCGAAACGGCGCTCGTTCCGCACGGGATGACCATGTTCGATTCCAGAATCATGCTGGCAAGCCTTGATCATGCGATCTGGTATCATCGACCGTTTCGCGCCGACCAATGGCTCCTCTATTCGCAGGATTCGCCATGTGCCTACGGCGCAAGAGGCTACAATCGGGGCCTTGTATTTACTCGCCGAGGCGAGCTCGTGGCCTCGGTGACCCAGGAATCTTTGATGCGCTTGAGGCAGCCAAGCTAATAGTCCTTTACCGGGCTTTAACCATCCTCCCGCAAAATCTTTAACACTTTGTTATGCCCCTGGTTTTGGCCTGCCCGTCTAGCGCCGAGGAAGCATCTCTCTTACTGCAACTTGAGAACACAAATGTCTCTGTCCAGTCCGGTCGATACCGACGAGCACGCGGTCCCGCAGGCGGTCCGTACATTTTTCCGCAATCGACTCTTGGAGGCATTGGGCCTCGCCCTTCTTGCGTCGGCCATCATGCTCACTCTCGCCCTCGCAACCTGGTCCCCCGGCGAACCAGGCTTTGGAACCGTTGCCGAGGGTTCGAAAGTAAACTGGTTCGGCACCTGGGGCGCTGCTCTATCGGATGCCTTGATGCAGCTTTTCGGGCTCGGAGCCATCGGCCTGATTGCTGCGCCGACGATTTGGGCAATGGAGCTTATTGCCCACTCAGTGCCAAAGCAGTTGATACGCCGACTCCTGGCCTGGGCGATTTGGCTACTAACCCTCACTGGCTTTCTGTCGCTCATGCCTGAGCTTGAGAGCGGTCCGCTCGCCTATGGGCTCGGCGGCACCTTGGGTGCCTGTGTCTCAAAGAGCCTTCTTTGGCTATTCTCCTTCGGGTTGAAGGGCGGCTTCGCCACGGTTGTTGCCGCAGTTTTTCTAGGCTTCTTGTCAATATCCACGTTCTTCTGGACCATCAATCATCCCCGTATCAACGCGCTCCTCATCGCGAGCATTTTTGGTGAACGTGGTCACGATGCGATCGATGCATGTATTGGAGCATTGGGCCATTCTTTCCTCGCGTTAGGGTGGGTGTTCAGGCGCTTGCTTCCCCGGAAAGACAGACGAGCCGATTCTACCGGGTTCCTGCACCGAATTGCCGGGTTCTTCCGTTTCTCCCCACCCGCTGCTGAACCTCGCGCTGAGCCGCAGCTTGCAAAGGCGGCAACCAAGGCGAAGGTGAGGCAGGAAGAACCGGACGAGGATGAAGAGGAAAGTGATGAAGCCGACGAGGAGTCATCCGATGCCGACGATGATGAGGACGACGCAGGGCCAACTCCGGGGGCAAGGCGAATCCACCGCAATACCAAGCCCATCAAACTTGGCAAGGGAAGCACCAAAGGCAAACGCTCCTCGGCAATCAACGAAGAGTTTACCCTCCCCTCACTGTCCCTCCTTGCCGAACCGAAACATTTGGGCCGCAGCGAAGAACTGTCCGACGACGCGCTTGAGCAGAACGCCAGGATGCTTGAAAGCGTCCTTGATGACTTCAGCGTGCGAGGGGAAATCATCAACGTCCGCCCCGGACCGGTCGTGACCCTTTATGAACTTGAGCCCGCCCCTGGCATAAAATCGTCAAGAGTGATTGGACTGGCCGACGACATCGCACGCTCGATGAGCGCCGTGGCCGCTCGTGTGGCTGTCGTTGCCGGCCGCAATGCCATTGGCATCGAACTTCCAAATGCCCGCCGCGAGACCGTTTATCTGCGCGAGCTTTTGTCTTCCGAACCTTTTGAGAAAACGGCTCAAACCCTCTGCCTGGCGCTGGGTAAGAACATTGGCGGCGAGCCGATATTCGCCGATTTGTCCAGGATGCCGCATCTCCTTATCGCCGGCACGACGGGCTCCGGTAAGTCGGTGGGCATCAACACCATGGTCCTGTCCCTTCTCTACCGGCTGTCGCCGGAGAAATGCAAACTGATCATGATAGATCCGAAGATGCTTGAACTTTCAGTCTATGAAGGCATCCCCCACCTGCTCGCCCCGGTCGTAACCGACCCCAAGAAAGCGGTGGTGGCGTTGAAATGGGCGGTCCGCGAAATGGAGGATCGCTATCGCAAAATGTCGAAACTCGGCGTCCGCAATGTCGAAGGTTACAACGCCCGCATCGAGCAAAGCCTTGCCAAGGGCGTACCGATGACTCGCAAGGTTCAAACCGGCTACGACCCCGACACCGGCCAACCGATCTTTGAAGAGGAGGAGATCGACCTTCGTCCGATGCCTTTCATCGTCGTGATCATCGACGAGATGGCCGATCTGATGATGGTTGCGGGGAAAGACATCGAGGGCGCAGTCCAGCGCTTGGCCCAGATGGCTCGCGCCGCCGGCATTCACGTCGTCATGGCCACCCAGAGGCCATCGGTTGATGTCATCACCGGAACAATCAAGGCCAATTTTCCCACCAGGGTAAGCTTCCAAGTCACCTCCAAGATCGACAGCCGCACGATCCTTGGCGAACAGGGCGCTGAACAGCTGCTGGGCCAGGGCGATATGCTGTACATGGCCGGAGGTGGACGAATAATCCGTCTTCACGGGCCCTTTGTGTCCGACGAGGAGGTCGAGAAGATCGTTCGTTTCCTCAAGACCCAAGGGAAGCCCGAATACATCGAGGCGGTCACCGAAGAGCCGGAGGAAGGCGAGTATGGCACGCAAGGACTGGGCTCGCCCGAGGGTGGCAGTGGCGATGAATTATACGACCAAGCCGTAGCGGTTGTGCTGCGCGACCGGAAGGTATCGACAAGCTATATCCAGCGGCGCTTGCAGATCGGGTACAATAAGGCTGCAAGCCTGATCGAACGCATGGAAAAGGAGGGGCTCATTGGCCAGGCAAACGCCACCGGCAAGCGGGAAATCCTTGTCGGTGATGATGCCGGGTAACTGCCGCAAATCTGCCGTCTTGATTGGACACTAACAAATTTCGAGACTGGTTGCTTAAACTGGGCAAGGAGATAGGGAAAATCATGAAGTTCGTAAGCGGGATTGGCCGGCAAATCGGCTTGGGACTTTGCGCGGTCACACTCTTGGGCCTTAACCTCGCAGGGGGTCCACTTCAAGCCTCTCCTCTTACCCCTGAAGAAGAATCGGCGGTCCAAGTTATTTCCGATTATTTCAATAGCTTCAAGACGCTCCAGGGCGAGTTCACCCAGGTCAGCCCCCAGGGGCGGGTATCCGCCGGGATCTTCTTTCTGAGCAAACCCGGAAAGCTCCGCTTTGAATATGCCCCTCCCAATCCGTTCGTGGTGGTTTCCGATGGAGCCTGGGTGGTCATCGAGAATCGCAAGCAGAAGACGACCGATCAATATCCCCTGGCTGCAACACCGCTCAAGCTCCTCCTGGCCGATGAAATCAACCTGTTGAAACAGGCCGAAATCAAGAGCGTCGAAACCACCGAAGGCGTATCGACCATCGCGGTAGAGGACCGTAACCGGGCAATTCCAGGCCGCTTGGTGCTGGTTTTCGATAATAACCGCAAGGAGCTCGCCCAATGGATCGTAGAGGACGCAAAAGGCAAGCGGACCACCATTTCCCTGGCTAAACTCGAAGTTGGCGTGGAACCGGATCCCAAGCTTTTCGTTGTCAAGATCGCCAAGCGGAAGAGTAGCCGGTGACCACTTGGTCAATCTTCACGAAATTGTGGCCGAATATGTAGTGAAGAATTGTTGAAACCAAAACCGGGCTTTCCTAATTATCTATCAGTACAGGCTGTCGCCTAAGGCGGCTGGACTGCCCCCGCTCATAAAGCCGCTGACAGCTGGTACGCGTCGGCTTCCCCTCCCGACGCAGAAGCGCTGAACGCGCCGGGCGCCCGGCCCCCGACCGGGCGCCCACTTTATTTTCGGGATTCGCAAACTATTTCAAAATGATCCTACCGCGGGAAATCACCGACCGATGCCGTTGAGAGTTGCAACTTGGAACATCAACTCGGTTCGATTGCGCATAGGACTGGCCGTACGCCTTCTCAAGGAAAATCAAATAGATGTCCTCTGCCTCCAAGAGACCAAGTGCCCCTCGGGTCAATTTCCTTCGGCCGCCTTCAAGGAGGCAGGCTACTCCTATTTTGCAGAGCACGGCCAGGCCGGCTACCACGGCGTGGCGATTGTTTCCCGCCTGTCCTTTGTCGAAGTGTCGCAGCGGCAATTCTGTGGAAAGACTGACGCTCGCCATATATCGGCCCGATTGACTGGCGATCTGCCGCTGCTCATTCACAATCTCTATGTGCCGGCTGGCGGGCAGATCCCCGATCCGCAGTCCAATGAAAAATTTGCCCACAAGCTGCAATTCCTCGATGAATTGGCTGTCTGGTCCGACGAGGAAGCAGCTCTGCGAAGCGCCCCGACCGCGATCGTTGGCGACCTGAATGTGGCGCCCCACGAAAATGACGTTTGGTCTCACAAAGCCCTTCTTTCGGTCGTGAGTCATACGCCCGTGGAGACCGAGAAACTCCTCCTCTTCCTGAATCGCAGCCGCCTAATCGATGCGATGCGAGCAAAAGTGTCGCTCAAGGAGAAGCTCTTTACCTGGTGGAGCTATCGCGCGCGCGACTGGCGCAGCTCCAACCGCGGCCGCCGGCTGGATCACATTTGGCTGGATCAGCAACTCAACCGGTCATGCTGTTCGATCGACGTGGTGTCGGATGTTCGCGGCTGGGAAAGGCCGTCCGACCATGTGCCGGTAATAGCCACTCTTGGCTAACGAGGGCCTTGTTCGTCTATGCCTCGAACATTGCCTTGACTTGGACCAGCGCAGCGACCGAGCGGCCGAGCCGTGTCACGATGTTGCGCATGATGGCTGCGCCAAACTCGGGGAACTCATGTGCCAGACGAATGAATAGCTCGCGCTCGATTCGCTTTGCCACGAAGGGGCTCGTGGTTTTGACCGTCACGCCATAAGCCGCATTGGCGAGCATTGCGAGCTCGCCAAGCAATGCTCCGCTTTCTGCCGTGGCGATGATCTTGCCCGCTGCTTCTGCATCTTCATAGATTTCCGCAGTGCCTCCGAGCACCAAATAGGCCGCCCCGCCTACGCTCCCTTTTTGAAAGAGGACATTCCCGGATTCCAGCTCTATTCGGGGAGTGGAAAAGGCAAGCAGCTGCAAATGGCCGGCGTCCGCGTCAGCAAACAGGGGAATCTGTCTAAGCACCTCGATATCGGCCTTGACCCGCATCCGCCTCTCCTGCCGCGTCACTTCTCCGCCACCCTGAACGGAGTCGCTTCACGGCACAAGCTTATATCCGCCGCTTTCTGTGATGAGTATTTCGGCATTGGAGGGATCCCGCTCGATTTTTTGCCGTAGCCTATAGATATGGGTTTCAAGCGTGTGCGTCGTAACTCCGGCGTTATAGCCCCAAACTTCGTGGAGCAATATGTCTCTCCCCACTGGCTGATCTCCAGCCCTGTACAGATACTTCAAAATAGAAGTTTCTTTTTCGGTAAGACGCACTTTCTTGTTTTCGGAGGTAAGCAAAAGCTTGGCGCTTGGTTTGAACGTATAGGGCCCAAGCTTGAATACGGCATCTTCGCTCTGTTCATGCTGCCGCAAATGAGCCCTTATGCGGGCCAGGAGCACGCCGAACCGGAACGGCTTCGACACATAGTCATTTGCCCCCGAATCGAGACCAAGGATGATATCGGCATCCGATCCTTGCGCGGTCAGCATGATGATTGGCCCCTTATAGCCATTCCGACGCATGATCTTGCACGCTTCCCGCCCGTCCATGTCCGGCATGCTGACATCGAGGATGACCAGATCGATATGCTCGCTTTTCAGCATCTTGATGCCGGGCATCGCTCCTTTTGCATCCAGGATTGTGAATTCACCATGGAGCGCAAATTGCTCCTTTAGGGAGTCGCGCAGCTGATCGTCATCATCGACAATCAGTATCTTTTTTGCCGTGCTCATGTGTCATCCGGTGTAAGATGAAAAAGCGAGCAAAACTGCGACCGCTCCAAATCCCCTTAACCCGCTCGGGTTTCCGATGTTACTGGGCCGCAGCAGGAATGCAAAGAGGTGATGGGCCCTGTTCTCACCCAGCTGCTTGTGACGTCGGCCGGGTCTCGATCCCAAGGCCTATTGGAATATGGCCCTCGGTCGGCCCGCTGCGCGCTGGGTCGCAGTGGAATTTCGCCCCGCAAGCGGGAAGGCGATGGCGCAACGCCCTCTGGCCGGTTGTCGTTGCGAAAAGTGTTCTACCGTCCTGACCGTCTCCCGCCGCCGCTCACGGCCTTGCCCTTGGCCCCGCTCCAGCCTGACGATGGATGGTGCGATGATCCGGCCGATCCCCTCTACAATAGGCCGATTAAGCTTCCCTATCCTGGGCGTAGCGAGATCATGTGGCGGACTGATTCGCTATATGACATCCTCGTCGTCCTTGGGCACAATGACGATCCCGTCGTGCTAGGTAAGGGTAGCGCCATTTTTATGCATCTCGCTGCCGCGGACTACGCTCCAACTGCGGGCTGTGTGGCGGTCAGTCTCGAAGATATGACAAGCATCTTGCGCCATTGCGGGGCCAATTCCGAATTAGTGATCCGTCCCTGAGTTCGTCCTGGTCCCTCTTGAACCGAAGATCGCTGTGCCGACCCTTACATGTGTCGCGCCGAAGGAGACGGCTTCCTCCAAATCCGTGCTCATTCCCATGCTGAGATGAGGCAAGCCATTGCGCTTGGCAATGCCAGCCAGCAGTGCGAAGTGCGCACTTGGATCATCATGGATGGGCGGCAGACACATGAGGCCGGTGATCGGGAGTCGCAGCTCGTCCCGACAAAAATCGATGAACTGGTCTGCCTCCTTCGGCGCAACACCGGTTTTTTGCGGCTCTTCCCCGGTATTGACCTGTATGAAAAGCTCAAGCTGGCGATTTTGGCGGCGGATTTCATCGGCAAGTATCCGCGCCAGTTTCGGTCTGTCCACCGTATGAATTGCATCGAAGAGCGCAACAGCGTCGGCCGCCTTGTTGGTTTGTAGAGAACCAATCAGGTGGAGCTTGGTTTGCTTGAACATGGTCTTAAGCTCGGGCCACTTGGCTTTGGCTTCCTGTAGCCGATTTTCGCCAAAATCCCTCTGCCCACTAGAGAGTGCCGGTCTTATGTCTGGCGCCGAGAATGTCTTGGTCACCGCAATCAGGGTGATCTCGCTCCTTTGCCGCTTGGCGGCTCGCGCTGCCTCACTGATACGCTTCTCAACCGCCGCAAGACGGGAGCGAACGACTGATTCGCTGTCGAATTTGCCTGCCTGCACGTCGCTCACCGCTAACGCTCCTTGGTCTTCGGCATATGACCGAGCTTGCGGCTTCTTTCAAGTATTGGTACCCAAACCCGGCAACCTTGGAGCAGACCAGCCCCATGGCGATTGAACGCTACAACCATCGGACGTCTGAGGGCTACTGGCAGCAGCGCTGGACGGACGAGAAAGCCTTCGAGACGGCGGCCGATTCCGCGCGTCCTAAGTACTATGTGCTGGAAATGTTTCCTTATCCGTCCGGGCGCATACACATGGGCCATGTTCGCAACTACACGATGGGCGATGTCCTTGCCCGCTATATGCGGGCGCGTGGCTATAATGTTCTGCATCCGATGGGCTGGGATGCCTTTGGGATGCCGGCCGAAAACGCAGCCATAGAGAAAGATGTCCATCCGAAGGCCTGGACTTATGAAAACATTGCGGCCATGCGCCGGCAGCTTCAATCCATGGGCCTGTCCATCGACTGGAGTCGCGAGATTGCCACCTGCGATCCGTCCTACTACCGCCACGAACAAGAGATGTTCCTCGATTTTCTCGCTGCAGGTCTGGTCGAGCGAAAGGTTTCACAGGTCAACTGGGATCCTGTTGACCAGACGGTGCTTGCGAACGAGCAGGTAATTGATGGGCGGGGCTGGCGGTCAGGGGCCCCGGTAGAAAAACGAGAACTGGCCCAATGGTTTCTGAAGATCACCGACTATTCTGATGAATTGCTCACCGCCCTCGACCGTCTCGACAAATGGCCGGAAAAAGTCCGCCTCATGCAGCAGAATTGGATCGGGCGTTCCGAGGGCGTGCGCTTCCGCTTTGAGCTCGAAGATGCTGAAGGAAAGTCCCTTGATCAGCCTCTTTATGTGTACACCACGCGTCACGACACCATATTCGGCGCAACCTTCTGCGCCATTTCGCCTGACCATGAGCTGAGCAAAACCCTGTCGTTGCGCTTTCCCGAGCTTGCTGCCTTCAAGCGCGAGACAGAAGCTCTTGGTACGAGCGAAGAGGCCATCGAGCGGGCAGAAAAGAAGGGTATCTTCCTGGGGCTTTATGCCAGGCATCCGTTCCGTCAGAATGTGCGGATCCCTGTTTATGCAGCGAACTTTGTGCTGATGAGTTATGGTGAGGGCGCAATATTTGGCTGTCCGGCCCACGATCAGCGCGATCTTGAGTTCGCTCGCAAATATAACCTCCCAGTCATACCTGTTGTCGCGCCCGTCGCGGCCAACCCCCGCACCTTCGCCATAGCTGACGTGGCATTCTTGGACAAGGACGAGTCCGATGTCGTTCTTATCAATTCCGATTTTCTCAATGGAATGTCGGTGGCCGAAGCCAAAGAGGAAATTGCCCGGCGGATCGAGGCGCGTGGAATAGGAAAACGCAAGATCAACTATCGGCTTCGCGACTGGGGAGTTTCGCGTCAGCGATATTGGGGCTGTCCGATCCCGATCATTCACTGCCAAAGGTGTGGGACTGTTCCCGTTCCCCGGGAGAACCTGCCGGTGCTCCTGCCTGAAGATGTGACTTTCGATCAGCCGGGAAACCCGCTTGCGCGCCATCCCACCTGGAAACACGTAAGCTGTCCGAGCTGCGGCGGCGCTGCGGAGCGTGAGACCGATACCTTTGACACCTTTGTCGATTCATCGTGGTATTTTGCGCGCTTCTGTGCACCCCAATTCGAGCGCCCGACTGACAAAGCGGCTGTGAATTATTGGATGCCGGTTGATCAGTATATCGGCGGTGTCGAGCACGCCATCTTGCACCTCCTATATTCGCGCTTTTTCACCCGCGCGATGCATCGCACCGGCCACATTGCACTCGATGAGCCCTTTGCCAGCCTCTTCACTCAAGGAATGGTGATCCACACTACCTTTCGCACCCGCGAGGGGGCATGGGTTCTACCCTCCGAGGCAATCGAGAAGGACAAGAGCTGGGTTCATGCTGAGACCGGCGAGGAACTCATTATCGGTCCCGCCGAGAAGATGTCCAAATCCAAGAAAAATGTTGTCGATCCTGAATCGATCATCGATCGCTACGGTGCGGATACGGCAAGATGGTTCATGCTTTCCGATACTCCGCCCGAGCGCGACATAGAATGGACCGAAAGTGGCGTTGCCGGTGCCTGGCGCTTTATTCAACGCGTCTGGCGCCTGGTAAACGAGATCGCTCGTCTCCCCGCCGATACGTCAGGCCGCTCCGTGGACGATGCCGCGTCGGAGGCACTTCGCCGCGCCATCCATCAATCTCTTCATGCGGTGAGTCTCGACATCGAGGGTCTGCGGTTCAATCGTGCTATTGCACGAATCTATGAATTGGCCAATGCTCTGACTTCGGCCCTGGCTCCGGCGGAAGGCGGTGTTCCAACGGCCGTCCTTCGAGAGGGGGCGATTATACTCGTCCAGATGTTTGCGCCCATGATGCCTCACTTCGCTGAAGAGTCTTGGAGAATATTGGGCCAGCCCGGGCTCGTGGTGCACGCAACCTGGCCGGTCCCTGAGGCTCGATTGCTTGCCGAGGAAACCGTTACCATTGCGGTTCAAGTCAACGGCAGACGTCGCGATGAGGTAACCTTGCGAAGGGGACTTCCCGCCGAGGAGGTTGAATCCATTGTGCTTAAGCTGGATAATGTTCGCCGGGCGATGGATGGCAAGCAAGTGCGGAAAGTCATCGTCGTTCCCGATCGAATTGCTAACGTGGTGGTTGGCTGATGTCTCCACGCCTGGGGTTCTCGACCGTCGTCTTGGTCATCGCCTTTGCGGTTTCCGCTTGTGGATTCCAGCCTTTGTACGGAACATCCCCGGCGGGTTCCAATGTTGCTGACCAATTGTCTGCAATCGAAATCGAGGAACAGAACCACCGTTTGGGCCAATTGATCCGCAACGATCTCTTGTCCTCCTTTGGCAGCGGTTCCCAGCCAAGCCGCTACCGGCTCCAATTGGCCGCCGTCGCCGGATCTCAGACATTGATTGAACACTCTAACGAGGACACGCGCCGATTCAGCTACCGGGTCAATGTTGAATATCGCCTGATCGAGGAGAGGACCGGAAAAGAGTTGAGTGCTGGCAAGACTTTCTCGCAAGTATCCTATGACAAGACTACATCCGATTTCGCCAACGTTCAGGCAGAAACCAACGCGATGGAAAGAGCCGCCAAAGAAATAGGCAACGATATCCGTACCCGTCTGGCCGCCTACTTTTCTTCTACTTGATGAATGACGATACTCAAGCTCAATGCGTTTGAGGAGCACCTCGCACGCAAATCCTTCTCCGCCGCCTATCTGGTGTATGGACCTGATCCGGGAAAGGTGGGGGAAGTTGCACGCCGACTGGTCACGCAGATTGCCGGATCTCCCGACGATCCTTTCACCGTTGCCCGCCTGGACGATGATACGCTGGTTGACGATCCGGCCCGGCTTGCGGATGAAGTAGCATCGCTACCCATGTGGGGGTCGAGGAAGGCGGTGTGGGTTGCCTCGGCTGGTGCTGGAGCTGCTCGCGCCTTCGAACTCCTGGGCTCGCCTCCCGGCGATGGCAACGTGATCGTTGCGGAAGGCGGAAATCTGCAGAAATCGGCGCGGCTGCGGGGGTTATTTGAAAAATCGCCATACGCGCGGGCGATCCCTTGCTACGAAGACACCCTCGACGATCTTGATGCCCTCATCGACGACGTTTTCGCAAAAGCCGGGCTTAAACTTGGCGAGGAAGAAAAAAACCTCCTGCTCGGTTACCTGGGCGAGGATCGCGCTCTAAGCCGCGCAGAACTCGAAAAGCTAATTCTCTATTGCCACGGGAAGGATGAAGTGACGCTCGCCGACATTGACGCCGTCTGCAGCGGAAAAACCACAGCCGAATTCGACGAGCTTTCTGATGCGATTTTCAGCGGTGACTTGACTGCCGCCGATTCACTCATCGACCGGCACCTAAAAGCTGGCGTTGCCGGTTCACGCTTGTTGAGCATCGTCACGATGCACGCTGGTCTCGTGGAACGGCTCGCTCTCGACGTCGAGGCCGGAACTACGCCGGTCCAGGCCGCGAGACAGGCGCACCCCCCGGTTTTTTTCGACCGACATCCAAGTATTTCCCAGCAATTGAACATCTGGGATGGCGAAGCGCTTGTCGTCGCAGCTCGCTCGCTTGCATATGCCGTAGAGCAAACCCGCGGGCTGCCGTCTCTTGCTGAACAGATCACCACTCGCTGTTTGTTATCGCTGACCCGCATGGCGGCCGCACGGCGATCTGGCAAATAGTCTGTATACAGATTATTGCCGTCGGCGCAGCCGCTGGCACAGGTCATCCAGCTGCTCGAGTGTCCTGTAGTGAGCCACCAAGCGCCCGCCCTTCAATCCCGCATCGATCACTTCGATCTTGACGCCGGTTGCTTCGGTCAGTGACCGTTCTATGGCTTGGATATTCGGGTCTCCCCTGCTCGTTGCCACCCTTCTCCGCCCGGTGCGGGTTTCCGAATTAACGCGCGAAAGCTTTTCTGCATCTCGCACGCTGAGCCCGCGTTTGATGATCTCCGCTGCTAGCTGGGCCGGATTTTCGACAGCGATGAGCGACCTCGCGTGGCCGGCTGTTAGCAGGCCATCTTCGATGAGTTTCTTTACCTCGGTGGGCAAGGTCAGCAGCCTATGTGTATTGGCGATGTGGCTTCTGCTTTTGCCAAGCGAATCCGCCAGCTGCTGCTGAGTATAGTGGAATTGATCCATGAGCTGTGAATAGGCGCGGGCCTCTTCCAGCGCGTTGAGATCCGCTCGCTGAATGTTTTCGATAAGCGCCACCTCAAGCGCTTCTCCGTCCGATAACTCTCGCACGATGACCGGCACTTCGTGTATTCCCGCCCGCTGCGCGGCGCGCCAACGTCGTTCACCGGCGACGATTTCAAAACTGCGGCCGTCAGCGCGTGTTCGTGCCACGATCGGCTGCAGCAGTCCCCTTTCCCGGATCGACCGCGACAGATCCTCAAGTTCGTCGTCTTTGAATGCTTTGCGTGGATTGTTTGGATTGGCGTGCAGAAATTCGATCGGAATTTGCCGCATGAGTCGTGGATCGACCGCAGCCGAATCCTCGCTCGCTTCCTCTCCGATCAGAGCTGCCAGCCCGCGCCCCAAACGCCGCTTTGTCTGTTGAGGCATCATCTCGCTAATGCTTTAGCCTCATTCGCCCTAACCGGCTGCCATGTGTCACGCTGCCCGCAAATGGCGCTCGCGTCTGATCACTTCTGAAGCGAGCCGAATATACGCTTGACTTCCGGCACAATCATCGTCGTAGAGAAGCACAGGCTTGCCATAGGATGGCGCCTCCGAAATCCTGACGTTTCGTGGTATCACCGTATTGTAAACCTTTTCTCCCAGCACGCTGCGCACATCCTGGGCAACCTGCTCGGAAAGGCTGTTGCGTTTGTCGAACATCGTCAGCACCACTCCCTGGATGATCAGGCGCGGGTTGAGGTTTGCCCTGACACGCTCGACCGTTTTCAGCAGCTGACTGAGACCTTCCAGTGCGAAAAACTCGCACTGCAGCGGCACCAGCACCGCGTCCGCCGCCGTCAGCGCATTGATTGTGAGAAGGTTGAGCGACGGAGGACAATCAATAAGCACATACGAATAGGCTCTCCCCAATCGGTCACCCGTTATTTCGGCCGCAATTGCGTCCTGCAACCGGTAGGTTTTTCTGTCGATCGCGGCCAGTTCAAGTTCCGCCCCCAGCAAGTCCATCGTGGAAGGAGCGCAATAGAGCCTCGGAACCTCCGATTGGACCGAGACCTCTCCCAGCCCTGCCTCCCCCACCAGCACATGGTAGGTCGATTTCGTGCCCGGATGTCTGGCGATGCCTAACCCTGTGCTTGCGTTTCCCTGCGGATCAAGATCGCAGATGAGCACCGTTTCACCGACCGCCGCCAACGCAGTACCGAGATTGATCGCGGTCGTTGTTTTTCCCACTCCTCCCTTCTGATTGGCGATGGTGAGAATCCTGGGCCTACCGCCCGAGTGTTCGGTCTGGTTCATGGCTGCGCCGCACTTCCAGTATCTCAAGGATTGCCCCGCTCGGGTCAATCATGCTTGGATGCCTGATGTATTGGATAATCCAGGTTTTCGTGGCCTCGGTCAATTCGCGTCCAACATCCCGCCCCTTGTGAAAGAGCCCGCGCCCAGACGATAAGAACGGCAGCGCCAGCTCAAGCAACTGGCGCAACGGGGCGACCGCTCGCGCCGTGATGACTGGGTTCGAGGAACGATACGGGTCCGAATCAACCCTTTCGATCCTGTCCTGGATAACCTTAACGCTGATTCGCGCCTGCCGCGCAACTTCGCGAAGAAAACTCGCCTTCTTGCCATTGCTCTCGATCAACATGACCTGGTACTCAGGATATGCGAGCCCGAGAACGAGTCCCGGCAGACCGGCGCCCGCTCCGAGATCAATGATTGTTCGAGCGGGTTCAATGTAGGGGCGCAGCTGCAGGGCATCCGCCACGTGCCGCTCCCACAAATTCGCCACGCTGTCTTGACTCACCAGATTAATTTGCGCGTTCCACCGGCGCAGGAGATCGGCATAGAGCTTGAGGCGAGCCTGTGATTCACGTGAAACATTGAAGCGGGCAAAAATATCGTCCGCTCCCGCTGCGCCCGAAGATTTCATCCGGCGGCAAGCTGCCTGGCCGTCGGCCTCCTGACATACGCAAGAAGAGCGGCAAGCCCGGCTGGTGTCATGCCCTCGATCTTGGCCGCATGGCCCAGGGTGGCTGGTCTGATGCGTGCCAGCTTCTGTCGTATTTCCGCCGACAGGCTGGGAATGTTTCGGTAGTCGAGATCCTCCGGCAACACCATTACCTGCTCCTTGCGGTAGGATTCGATGTCGGCTGTCTGCCGTGCGACATAGCCGCTGTAAAGAGCCTCTGCCTGAAGCCGTTCGATGGCATAGGCTGGGATCGCGGTAAGCTGCGGCCATACTGCGCAGATCTGGCTTAAGGAAACCTCAGGATACGCCAGCATTTCAAAGGCACTGCGACGCTGACCGTCCTGATTGAGCTTCACTCCTCGCTGGCGGGCCTCTGCCGGGGTCAATCTCAGGCCGGATAAAAGACGCCTTGCCGATCCCAGTTCGGCTGTCCGTTCTTTGAACTTGGCGAAACGGTTCTTGCCGACCACCCCCACCCGGTGACCGAGTTCGGTCAATCGCTCATCGGCATTGTCGGCGCGCAACACCAGCCTGTATTCCGCCCGGGAAGTGAACATCCGATATGGCTCGCTTACGCCACGGCTCACCAGATCATCGATCATGACGCCGATATAAGCTTGCGCCCGGTCGAGGTAAAAAGCATCGGCACCGCCGGCAAGGCGCGCCGCATTGATTCCGGCAATTAACCCCTGAGCTGCCGCTTCCTCATACCCTGTGGTTCCGTTGATTTGACCGGCAAAGAAAAGTCCCTCGACAGCCTTGGTCTCCAGGCTCGGTTTCAGCTGCCGCGGATCCACGTAGTCATATTCTATGGCATAGCCCGGTCTGAGTATGACGACGTCTTCGAGTCCGGGAATTGTTCTGATGAAAGCCTCCTGAACATCCTCAGGCAGCGATGTCGAGATTCCGTTCGGATAGATCGTCGTGACATCGAGCCCTTCGGGCTCCAGGAAGATCTGGTGCGACTCCCGCTCCCGAAACCGGACAATTTTGTCCTCGATCGATGGGCAATACCTCGGGCCGGTGCTTTCAATTTGCCCAGAATAAACCGGGGAGCGAGCAAGATTCCGGGAGATGATTGCATGCGTTTCAGCCGTGGTCGATGTGATATGGCACGGAACCTGAGGCGTCGAAATCCGCTCCGTCAGAAAGGAAAACGGCACGGGAGGATCATCTCCAGGCTGTATCTCAAGCCCCTCCCAGCGAATGGTGCGCCCGTCAAGTCGCGCAGGAGTGCCTGTCTTGAGCCGGCCAAGCCCGAACCCAAAAGCCTTGAGGCACTCCGATATCCCCTGCGCTGGGGGCTCCCCTACCCTGCCCGCCGGGATTCTCTTTTCTCCGATATGGATGAGCCCCCGCAGAAACGTGCCGGTGGTAAGCACCACTGCCCTGGCCCGCAGCTCCAGCCCGTCCTTGAGTACGGCTCCCTCAATGCGCGTGTCTTTGATGGACAGCCTTTCAGCCCCTGCCTCGATGATCCAGAGCCGGTCCTGGGTTCCGATGGCAGCTTGCATCGCACCCTTGTAGAGCTTCCGGTCGGCCTGTGCCCGGGGTCCACGAACAGCCGGCCCCTTCGACCGGTTGAGCACTCTGAACTGAATGCCGCCGCTATCGGCAACCCGTCCCATCAGGCCATCCAGAGCGTCGATCTCTCGGACAAGATGTCCCTTTCCAAGGCCCCCGATCGCGGGATTGCAGGACATCTCGCCGATGGTTGCAAACTTGTGCGTGACAAGGGCTGTGCAGGCCCCCATTCGCGCTGCGGCGGCAGCGGCCTCGCAGCCGGCGTGTCCCCCGCCGACGACAATCACATCGTAGTGCTCTGGTATCACGTCCATGCCTCAGGTTGCGCCTTTTACTCGGACTGGTGTTGTCGGTCAAAACCCTAAAATGTAACCGTTGGTTTCACGTGAAACAGGTTAACTACCATTAGGCCCAGTTAACAATTGGTTAAATCTACTTCCCGATGCAGAACTCTCTGAAGATCTCATCGAGCAGACTTTCAACCTCGATATGGCCCGTGAGCCGCCCGATAGATGCCGCTGCAAGCCGCACCTCCTCGGCAACTATCTCGAGGGGGAGACTGGAGTTCGTGGCGGCATCAAGATGCTCAAGCATCGACTGGAGACAGTCCCGATGCCGCTGTCGAGTGACGATTGCTGCTTCGCCCTGTTGGACCAGTTGATGAAGCCGTGTCACAACGGCTTCCTCAACGACTCCGACCCCCTCCCCAGCGGTTGTTGACACGGCTAGGTAGGGCTCACCCCGGGCACATTCCGGAGGTGCCCGCAGGTCTGACTTGTTCCAAATCCATAACGGTTCCGAATCGAGCTTTGGGCGCAAATCAGAGCCAGCCACATCCGGCGCCGCCAGCCATAGGACGAGGTCTGCCCCTTTGACAGCCGCTTGGGCTCTCGCCATGCCCTCAGTCTCAATGGCGTCCCCTGTCGCCTCCCGTACGCCAGCGGTATCCTGAAATATCACAGGTATACCACTAAGATTTACATGCACCTCGATGATGTCTCTTGTGGTCCCGGGGAGCCCCGATACGATCGCCGCGTCTTTTCCTGCCAGCCGGTTGAGCAGGCTTGATTTTCCTACATTCGGCATCCCGGCGAGAACCACTCTGACGCCCTCCCTGAGGCGTTCTCCCTGCTTTCCACGCTCGAGTTCCTGTCTTATTTGACCCACCAGTCCGCGAAGCGCCATTTCGCTGCCGGTTCGCGCACACTCGCTCACATGTGCCTCATCGCTGAAATCGATTGTCGCTTCAAGTTTTCCCAAGACCGCGACGAGCGATTTTCGCCACGCCCCGAGCAGTTCCCTTGCACCGCCCTCGACGCGGAGGATGGCTTGACGCCTCTGTCGTTCCGTTCGCGATTCGATGAGATCCGCAAGCCCCTCGACTTCCATCAGATCGAATTTGCCGTTCCCGAAGGCCCGACGCGTGAACTCGCCTGGGTCCGCCGCTCTAAGCCCGGGTATGGCGGCCAGCTCAGTGAAAAGGGCCTGGATTACCGCTGCGCCGCCGTGAACCTGGAACTCGGCCATATCCTCCCCGGTAAATGAATTTGGCCGAGGGAACCACAGCACCAATCCTCGATCCAGAAGCGCGCCGTCGGCGGCTCTTGTGATCCGTTGAAGTGTCGCTCGCCGTGGAACGGGCAGGGTGTGGCAAAGTTTTTTGACAACCAGCCCGGCATTAGGTCCACTAATCCGGACGACCGCAACACCGGCTCGGCCAGGCGCGGAAGACAGAGCGTAAATCGTATCGGACGAAATCATTGGCTCGGCAGAAGTATCATTCCGGCATCGAATCGAAGGTCGCAGCGTGGTCCTCGCAGCATCATGCTGGGGTGCTGCAATGAACTCCAACTTGCTGGCGCGTGAGCAAAGCCCATACCTGTTGCAGCACAAGGACAATCCAGTCGCTTGGATGCCGTGGGGAGCCGAAGCCTTCTCACGAGCCGTCCGCGAAGACAAGCCCATTCTTTTATCCATTGGCTATGCCGCATGTCACTGGTGCCATGTGATGGCGCACGAAAGTTTTGAGGATTCGGCCGTCGCCGAGCTAATGAACCGAGACTTCATAAACATCAAGGTTGATCGGGAAGAACGTCCCGAGGTTGATAAGCTCTATATGGAAGCGCTTCACCGGTTGGGAGAGCAGGGGGGTTGGCCCCTCACCATGTTCCTGCGGCCCGACGGGGCGCCCTTCTGGGGCGGGACGTATTTTCCCCCAGAGCCCCGCTTCGGCCGGCCGAGCTTTCGCCAGGTGCTGACCGAGATTTCACGCATTTGGCGCCATGAGCGCAGCAAGGCGGATTTGAACAGCACTGCAATCCTGAAGTCCCTTCAAATCCAGCCTCCCTTGCGCTCCGAAGCAATGATAACACCCGAGGCGCTGGACGCGACCGCCCGTACCCTGGTCGCTGCGACGGACATGCAGCACGGTGGACTGAGGGGGGCTCCTAAGTTTCCCCAAACCTCGGTCTATGATTTCCTTTGGAGGCATTTCTTGCGGACCGGGGATCGAGCATCCCGCGACGCAGTCATCATCACCTTAAATAACCTTTGTCAGGGCGGCATCTACGATCACCTGGCGGGGGGTTTTGCGCGTTACTCCGTCGACCATCGCTGGCTCGTCCCCCATTTCGAGAAAATGCTCTACGACAACGCACTTATCGTTTCGTTGCTGAGCAGGGTGGCCGCGCACGAGGAGAACGGCTTGTTCCGCAACCGAATCGAGGAAACCGTCACATGGCTCGTTACGGAGATGCGCACGCAAGCCCGGACTTTTGCCGCAAGTTACGATGCCGATTCGGAAGGCGAGGAGGGCAGATATTATGTTTGGGACCACGAAGATGTATTGGAAATACTGCCCAAAGCGAGTGCTGATCTTTTCTGCCGTGTCTACGACGTTACTCGCCAAGGCAATTGGGAGGGAAAAAATATCCTCAACCGGCTGAACGCCCAGGCCACACTATCTCCTGAGATTGAAGACACACTTGCATCCTGTCGTCGGTTGTTGCTCGAGAAACGAAGAGAACGAATACCCCCGGGCTTTGACGACAAGAGCCTCGCCGATTGGAACGGTCTCGCCATCGCTGCCATCGCCGAAGCAGCGATGCTCACCCAAAATCCTGCCTGGCTCGGCAGTGCAGAAGAGGCATTTGCCTCGCTGTTGAATCAACACTGGAGCTCAGGTTCTCTTTTCCACTCTTACCGAAATGGCGAACTGCGAAACTTGGCTACCTCCGACGGCTATGCCAATTTGGCCGCTGCTGCGCTCAATCTTTACACCGCAACGGGCAAGGACAGCTATTTGACCAAGGCGCGCGACCTTGTCTCGAGCGCCATTGCCCAGCTCTGGGACGACAGCCGTGGCGGGTTTTTCTTCGCACCGCGCCAAACTCCCGAACTCATCGTCCGGTCGCTCCACGCGCATGATGACGCAACTCCGAACGCCAATGCGACAATGCTCGTCAACTTCACCCGCTTATATCATCTCACCGGAAACGACGATGACCGCAAATACGCTGAGACGCTCATCCGCAACTTCGGCAAAGATGCTGCCGGCAACCCGTTCGCCTTTGCCTCATTCCTTAGCGCCGTGACTTTCCATTTGGAGCCCCTGCAGGCTGTCATCATCGGAGATGCCAATGGCCCTCAGGAACTCGAACTACGGCGGGCGGTACTGCAACTGCCCGTACTTCAGCCTATCCTTCAGTATGTTCCCGCCGGCACCGACCTTCCGCCTAACCATCCTGCCCATGGCAAGACGCAGAAAGAGTCAAGCGCAACTCTTTATCTTTGCCTGGGTACGCGGTGTGCGCTGCCCGTCATTGACCCTTCGCACACCAGGACTGCCTTTCAAAGCATTCGCTCATCAGGCATTCATTGATTCGAAGAAATCCCCGTTCGTTTTTGTCTGTCTAAGCTTATCCAGTAGAAATTCGATCGCATCTACCGTGCCCATTGGATTGAGTATCCGCCGAAGCACGTACGTTTTTTTGAGCAGATCCGCCACCACCAGCAACTCTTCCTTCCTTGTTCCCGAGCGCAATATATCGATGGCAGGAAAAACGCGTTTATCCGCCACTTTGCGGTCCAGAATTATCTCGGAATTACCGGTGCCCTTGAATTCTTCAAAAATCACTTCATCCATGCGGCTCCCGGTATCAATGAGCGCCGTCGCAATGATGGTCAAAGAGCCGCCTTCTTCGATATTGCGCGCCGCACCGAAGAACCGCTTCGGTCGCTGCAACGCATTCGCATCGACACCGCCGGTCAGAACCTTTCCCGATGAGGGAACAACGGTGTTGTATGCCCGCCCCAGCCGGGTGATTGAATCGAGTAGTATGACGACATCCCGGCCATGCTCCACGAGCCTTTTGGCTTTTTCGATGACCATTTCCGCCACCTGCACATGCCGCACCGCTGGTTCATCGAACGTCGAACTGATCACCTCGCCCTTAACTGAGCGCTGCATGTCCGTTACTTCTTCCGGCCGCTCATCGATCAGCAGCACGATCAAATAACATTCTGGATGATTGCTGGTGATCGAATGAGCAATATTTTGCAGGAGTACTGTCTTTCCGGTTCTCGGGGGCGCCACGATGAGACCTCGCTGCCCCTTGCCCAAGGGTGCCACAAGATCGATCACTCTCGCAGAGTAGTCTTTCTTGGTCGGGTCGTTGACCTCCATCTCTAGCCGCTCATCGGGATAAAGCGGAGTTAAGTTGTCAAAGTGAATCTTGTGACGACCCTTTTCAGGATCCTCGAAATTGATTGTATTGACCTTGAGGAGCGCGAAATACCGCTCGCCGTCCTTTGGGCTGCGAATTTCGCCTTCGACCGTATCTCCCGTCCGCAAGCTGAATCGACGAATCTGGCTCGGACTGACATAGATGTCGTCAGGCCCCGCCAAATAGTTGGCATCCGGTGAGCGCAGGAAACCAAACCCATCCTGCAGTACCTCAACCACACCCTCCCCGACGATAGACACTTCTCGTCCGGCCAAGCTTTTCAATATGGCAAACATCAATTCCTGTTTGCGCATCGCATTGGCATTCTCCACCTCGAGTTCTTCGGCAATCGTCAGAAGCTCGCCAGGAGTCTTGCGTTTCAAATCATGAAGCTTAGTTTCCTTGAGATCCGCTATGTTCGTCATGTTCGGAAAGTGTGGCGCCGGGGCCAATAATGTGAAACCTGCTAGAATTACCTCGTTACCGTGTTCCGGTAGCGCAAGTTTTGGAGGGGATATACACGACGTTCAGACCGCCGCAACCAGATGTCATAGCCCACCGAATTGGCTTCGATAACATCCTTGTCCATCAACCGTACCAAACTTGCTTGCAAAAGAAAATAGTCAATCCGCCCATTCTTAAAACGGTTTTAGAACCACCATGACGACGATCAGGATCATGAGAACGGTGGGGGCCTCGTTGATCAACCGGAAATATCTGCTGCTGTACCGGCTGCGGTCCGCCCCGAATTCACTCACATGTCGGCCGAGCCGGAAATGAAGTGCCGACATCAGAACAACAGCTCCAAACTTCACCCAGGCCCAGGCTTCGTACCTTATGCCGCTCTTCCACAATATCCAGACCAGGCCCGCACCCGTCAGCCAAGTGGCGACCATTGCCGGCCACATGATGATCCGATAGAGCCGCTGCTCCATCGTCTTGAAGACGCTTGCCTGTTTGGAGCCTGCATCGGTGTCCGTATGATAAACGAACAGTCGCGGTAGATAGAAAAGACCCGCCATCCACGCAATGACCGCTATGATATGGGCTGTTTTTACCCACAAATAGACACTAACCAACTGACACCCCGTCGGCCTGGCGCACTGCCGCGACAAGCTCGCCAACATGAGAGGGCGGAGTTTCCTGTCGCACCCCGTGTCCGAGATTGAAGATATGACTATGCGCCGGCAGACTCGATGTTATTCGCCGAACCGCCCGCTCCAACACATCGCCGCCGGCAACCAAAACAAGCGGGTCGAGATTGCCCTGCACGCTCACTCTCCGGCCCAATTGATCCCGAAGCCAATCTAGCGGCACGCTCTGCTCAACTGATACTCCACTCACACCGCATTTCATCGCCAACTGCAAGTGCCCCGCACCAATGCCACGTGCAAACGCGATGACTGGAACCGAGCCTACTCTTGCCTTGACGCCATCTACGATTCGTTTCAGCGGTATAAACACCAGCTCATCAAATAGCAATTCAGGCAGCTCGCCAGCCCAGCTGTCAAATACCTGGACAACATCAGCACCAGCCTCAACCTGGCCACAGAGATACTCAACCGACCCCCCGATTAAGCGATCGAGCAGCTCCATAAACCACACAGGCCTCTGAAGTGCGATCTGCTTAGCCAAAACCCGACCATCCACACCACCTCCACCAATCATATAGCTCGCCACTGTCCACGGACCACCACAGAACCCAATGAGACTCTGATGCTGGTAAAGTTGCTTCTTCACTAACGACACCGTCGCAAACACTGCATCGACACTTCCAATATCTAAACTCTCTCTAACTCGCTTGAATTCAGCATTTGAACAGATGGGAGACAACACCGGCCCTTCATTATCCCTGAAATCGACATCACAACCCAACCCTCGCGCCATAAGAAGAATATCGGCAAACACAATCGCCGCATCAAGGTCAAAGCGCCGTAGCGGCTGCAAGGTCACCTCACACGCTAGCTCAGGACTATCACACAGCTGAAGAAACGAACCGGCTTTTGCACGAAGTTCCCGATACTCCGGCAAATACCGTCCCGCTTGCCGCATTAGCCATACCGGCCGCCGAGACGGAATCCGTCCTGTCAGAACATCAATAAGGGGTTTTCCTTGAGACATTGACTGCTTGCCAAATTCCTCATTAGAAGAGTCTAAGATAGTTGGTGTTGTTGTTTGATTAGGGAAGAGCAGGAATTACGAGCTACGAGTCCCTCATCCTCAGCCTATGCTTTTTCCCCGTAATCCACGACGTTCACCGTAGTTATCTGCTTTCATTAAAAAACGGCTTGTTATCAGCAGGTTAGCATACGGCCCAGAAATTTTCCAAATGCCTCTTCCCACATTTCCCACTCTCTATGCCTTGCTAACAACTCACCCATGATCTTCCAAATCGCATTGCCACATTCATGCCGGTGGATAATTGAGCTGCGTTCCGGCATAAAACAACCCACGTACAACAAACCCAAGTCTCTATTCACATTTCATCAACAACGTCTTCTGCTGCGCCTGTGAACAAACCCGCCCGTCAGTATTTTCATATGCACCTGATTTCCGATGCCACGGGTGAGACGCTCAACACCGTCGCCAGAGCAGCGGCAGCTCACTACGCAGACTTCCAGCCCCTCGAACATATATATGCGCTTGTTCGCACTCCACGCCAGCTTCAGCGCGTACTAGCCGAAATCGAGCGCCAACCTGGTATCGTACTCTTCACCATAGTTGACTCATCTCTGCGTGCGGAGCTTGAACACCATTGCAGCAAATTGGCAATACCCTGCATCTCCATTCTAGATCCCGTTATCGCCAGCCTTGCTGCCTATTTGAATGCCCAATCTCGACCACAGATCGGTCGGCAGCACGCACTCAATGCTGAGTATTTCCGCCGCATTGATGCACTCAACTTCACCATGCTGCATGACGATGGGCAAAATGTTGCCGATCTGGAAAAAGCCGACGTCATACTTGTAGGCATAAGTCGCACATCCAAAACGCCGACCAGCATCTACCTGGCCAACCGCGGTGTTAGGGCTGCCAATGTTCCGGTCGTGCCAGGTATTCCGTTGCCCAAGGAAATTGTCGAAGCAGTGAAGCCGCTGGTCGTTGGGTTGATAGCCAGTGCCGAGCGCATTGCCCAGATCCGACGTCATCGCTTGCTCACTTTGAAAGAACATCGTGAAACAGCCTACGTCGACAAGCTTGCCATCACCAATGAACTCGTCCATATGCGGAAGATCTGCTCAGTTCACAACTGGCCGATCATCGACGTTACCCGCCGGTCCATCGAAGAGACTGCTGCCGCTATCCTCAATCTTCTGGCTGATAGAAGCAGCGGCTCGGCGCTCATCGAATGATGGCTTCCGCTGAGATCATTCTTGCCTCTCAAAGTGAAGCTCGGTACCGACTGCTGGTCTCCGCCGGCATTCGCCTGCGTAAATCAGCTCCCAAGGTGGACGAAACGGCGCTGAGAACACACTTCCTCGAAAGCGGAGGAAAGGATATGACTGACTTGGCGGTGGCGCTCGCCGCTGCCAAAGCCCAGATTGTTTCGGAAGCGAATCGTAGCGCTTTGGTCATTGGCGCTGACCAGCTCTTGCTTCTCGATGGAAACCTGTTGAACAAACCTAGCTCATTGGCGGAGGCAAGATCACAGCTTCTGCAACTGCGCGGCAAAACTCATACGCTGATATCCGCTGTCGCTGCTGCGCGCGCCGGTCAGCCGATTTGGAGCGCCACTGATAGAGCCAAACTTACCATGCGACAGTTCAGCAACGAGTTTATCTCGGAGTATCTTGCATACAGAGGACAGGACGTTTTGACCACGGTTGGCGCATACAAGATCGAGGAATCGGGTGTGCAGCTTTTTGATGAAATTCGCGGCGACTATTTCACCATCTTGGGCCTACCACTTCTGCCGCTTCTCGCTTTCTTGCGGAATGAGCGATGCCTCTTGAGCTAAGGCGCAGCTGCGTCATCGGCTGGCCCGTCAAACATTCCCGCTCGCCCCTGATTCATAACTATTGGCTTAAGCTCTACGGTATTGCAGGCGAATACACGGCAGAACCCGTTGCCCGTGAGGATCTCGCGAAATTCCTGGATAACTTGGTGAGGCGCGGATATGTGGGCTGCAACGTCACTGTTCCACTTAAGGAACAGGCAGCAAGTCTCGTATGTTTGGCCGATCCGTTAACCCGCAAGCTGGCTGCCGTGAACACCATTTTCATCGAAAACTCGGTTCTTATGGGAACCAACACCGACGGCTTCGGCTTCATCGCCCACCTCAAAGCATCCGTACCCGAGTTTCAAACAATCGGCAGAAACGCAATGGTTCTCGGAGCAGGGGGTGCGGCGCGCGCCATCATAGCAGCACTATTGAACGCCGGCATGCAGAAGGTGATCGCTTGCAATCGCTCCCTGGACCGTGCAGCATCTCTCGTGGAGACGTTTGGGCATCAGGTCGAACCCATTTCATTGGTGGATGCCGAGGCCTCTATGGCAGAAATCGATCTTTTGGTAAACACCACCTCGCTGGGAATGCAAGGAATGCCGAAGCTTGACCTTTCCCTCCAAAACCTGCCTCGTGCTGCGGTGGTTTACGATATCGTCTATGTTCCGCTTGAAACGGACTTGTTGACGCGTGCCAAGCAGTTGGGCAACAGAACGGTTGATGGCTTGGGAATGCTTCTGCATCAGGCTCGACCGGCCTTTGAAAAGTGGTTCGGAATCGGTCCGGAGGTAACTCCCGAACTTCGCCGGCTCGTTGCCCAAGACATAACCGCCTCATCGCATGCGAAATGAAGACAGTTGGTCTCACCGGCTCGATCGCCATGGGCAAAACTGAGACCGCGCGCCTTTTTCAGAAGGAGGGGGTTCCCGTCTTTGAATCCGACAAAGTTGTCCATGGGCTTTATCGCAAAGGTGGCAAGGCGGTGACCGCTGTGAAGCGGCTTTGTCCTGTTGCCGTCGTGGGAGGTGCCGTGGATCGGCAACGCTTGGCCACGGCTCTCATGAATGACCCAAGCCTTCTTCACAAGCTGGAGACCGCTGTTCATCCACTTGTGCGGGAGGAGATGGCCGCGTTTCTGCGGGAGCATCGCCGCAAGAATCCTCCGTTCGTTGTCTTAGATGTTCCTCTATTGTTTGAAACCGGCTGTGAAAAGGAATTTGATATCGTCGTTGTGGTGTCTGCGCCATTGGAGATCCAAAAACAGCGCGCCCTCGAAAGGCCGGGGATGTCCGAAGGCATGCTCGATCTCATTCTTTCCAGACAGATTCCCGACGCCGAAAAGCGCGGCAGGGCCGACTATGTTGTGGAAACTGGAAAGGGAATTGATTTTGCGCGTAGTCAGGTAAGGAAAATTGTGAGTCAATTAAAGTGACGGACGAGGCCCTATCGCAATGCGCGAAATCATATTAGACACTGAAACGACCGGTCTCGATCCGGCACTCGGCGACCGGTTGGTTGAGATCGGGGGAGTCGAGCTGATTCACCACGTGCCAACCGGCAGATATTTTCACCAATACATAAACCCGGACAGGCATGTTTCCGCCGAAGCGCTTGCTGTTCACGGCCTAAGCGTCGAATTCTTGCGTAACCAGCCTGTGTTCGCCGAAATTGTCGATCGTTTCATCGAATTCCTTGGGGATGCAACGCTAGTCTGCCACAACGCTGCCTTTGATTTGGCATTTATCAACGCCGAGCTCGCCTTCTTGCAGCGCGAGCCGTTGCGAGCTGATCGCGTCGTCGATTCACTGCAACTCGCCCGCCTGAAACATCCGTTGGCCCCCAATAGCCTCGATGCACTATGCAAGCGCTACGGTATCGACAACTCACGCCGGGAAAAACACGGTGCGCTGCTTGATGCCGAACTCCTGGCCGAGATTTACATAGAGTTGATCGGCGGCAGACAGCCGACCCTGACCTTGTCGAGCGTACCGATGGCTTCTTTGCCGGCAATCGCTGCGGTTAGGAGTTTTGGCCCGCGCCCCACGCTCCTGCCGCCCCGCTTGACCGATGCCGAAATTGCGGCCCACAACTCGATGATAGAGTCTTTGGGCCCCAACTCGCTCTGGCGTCTACTGGCTTGAGGCTTGTGCTGTCTTAGCCTTGGATTGTGCCAGACGCTTTTGGTACATACCGGCGAAATCAATAGGATCGAGCATCAGGGGCGGAAAGCCTCCGTTTCGGGTCGCGTCGGCTAATACCTGGCGGGCGAAGGGAAATAACATTCGCGGACACTCGATCAATACCACCGGGTGCAGCGCCTCTTGCGGAATGTTCTCCAGTCTGAACACACCCGCATAGAGCAGCTCTGCCGCGAAAACCACTTTTGCGTCATGCGAGGCTTTGGCATCAAGATGCAGCTCCACCTCGAAGTCCGTAGCCGTCAGCGTCCGAGCATTGACATTCACCGAGATGCTGATCTCGGGTTGGCCCGCCTGGGTATTTAGCGATTGCGGCGCATGGGGATTTTCGAACGAGAGATCCTTCAGATACTGCCCGAGGATCTTCATTTGCGGCGCCGATGCCGGCGCTCCGGCAGGGATATCTTGAGGCAAAACCGGCTTTGCCTCAAAAGGCACGGAAGTCTCGCCTGATTCAGGCGCGGTCTCCGTCTCCGGAACTCCACCATTGGGCCCTTTGCCAGGTGCCTTCTTGGCTGCAACTTTGCTGGCCTTTGCCATGAAATCTCGAAGCCTCTGTCGCCCCGCCCGCACTCGGCCGAGCGAGCGTCATGTCTGTTCGGCGTTGGCTAACATGTCTCAATCTCCTCCGCAAGCAGCCTAAACCTACCCATTGGAGTTTTGGGCAGGTGGTCATATATGAAAGCAAGGCTGATCGTGACAGCCGCCGCCTCCATGCCTTAATCTGGGCATCAGCCTGCTGTAAGGCGGAAACCTATCGGACCACCACCGTATGAGCCACATTTTTGATCCGCTGAACATATTTGTACTGGCAGTTGCCGTGATTGTGTTCTGGCGGCTGACGTCGGTTCTTGGCCGTCGGACCGGCAATGAGCGTCCACCCCTGGATCCCTTTTCCGCCCGTGAAAAGCTGGAGAAAAAATTGGCCAACGGTACTGTTTCCGAACGTCCGGGCCGCCGCCAGGCCGATTCCGCTTCATCACCCGCCTCTTCCCTTGCGGTTGCCGCTTCACCCATTTGGGAAGGTTTCGCCTCGAAGGGTTCGGCCCTGGCGAAAGGACTGGAGAAAATTGCCGCCGCCGATCGCCAGTTTTCCCCCTCCGCTTTTCTGGAGGGCGCGAAAACCGCCTATGAGATGATTGTTACGGCATTCGCCACCGGCGACAAACAGACCTTGAAACCGCTCCTGTCGCGCGATGTTTACGACGGCTTCGCCCGCGCAATCGACCAGCGGCGGCAGGCGGGGGAGGTCCTCGACACCAACTTTGTCGGCATCAATAAGGCCCAGATCGGCATGGCCGAACTGGTTGGAAAAAAAGCAAGCATCACGGTCAGGTTTACCAGCGATCAGATTTCCTCCAAGCGCAACAAAGCCGGTGACATGATTGAGGGCGATCCCAAAAAGATACGCGAGATATCGGATATCTGGACCTTTGAGCGGGATGTCTCATCCAGGGACCCCAACTGGACGCTTATTGCAACGGGGAATCCAAGCTAAGGCCTGGTCGATCTTCGCTACATTCCTGCTTTCCGTCGTTGTTTCTGCAGCGGCCTCGCAATATCGTCCGCTTCCCATGAACGCGCCAGAACTCGAGCCGATTAAATTCGACAATATTGCCGGTTGGGAACAGGATGAACACTCCGAGGCATTTCGTGTATTTGCCCGATCATGCTCTGAAATCGTCGAAGAGGGCAGGGGATTTGCCCAAAAAAATAGGTTCGGCGGAGACCGTGCGGATTGGATGCCTGTTTGCCGAGCCGCCTCCAAACTGGGTCTGGACATTTCCAATGCCGCTGCCCGGGGCTTTTTCGAGACGCACTTTGCTCCTGTCCTGGTCCAGAACTCCCGCCCGCCCAGTGGATTCTTCACAGGCTACTACGAACCGGAGGCCCATGGCGATCGCCAGCCGCACGGCAAATTCGCAGTGCCTATCTATGCTAAACCTTCTGATCTCGTTCGATTTGACGCTGACACGGAAAGACGTCTTGGGTACCGCTACGGACGCCTGGAGAATGGAGAACCGCGCGCTTATTTTACCAGGCGGCAAATCGAAGAAGGGGCCTTGGCTGGCAGAGGGCTTGAGATAGCATGGCTTCAATCCTGGGCAGACGCCTTTTTCATCCACGTTCAAGGGTCAGGTCGCGTGAGGCTGCCCAACGGAGAAATTCTGCGTCTTGCCTTTGCAGCCAAGAGCGGCCATCCCTACACCGCCATTGGCGGTGTTTTGGTCGAGCGCGGCGAGATCAGCCATGCCGAAATGTCAATGCAGTCAATTCGTGACTGGATGAACCGCAACCCACACCAGGCGCGCCAGCTCATGTGGGAAAATCAATCTTTCGTCTTCTTTCGCGAGGTAGCTGTCGAGAACCCCTCCCTTGGTCCCCCTGGCGCCGCCCGCGTGCAACTCACCCCTTATCGCAGCCTCGCAATCGATCGTGCCTTCTGGGCATTTGGGACGCCTCTCTGGGTTGATACGCGCCTGCCGGTAGAGGGCCCGGGTAAGATCTTCCGCCAGCTCACGGTTGCCCAGGATACGGGGTCTGCGATCAAGGGCGCGGCTCGCGGCGATATCTTTTTTGGCTTTGGAGAAGATGCGGCACATCTTGCGGGCCACATGAAAAGCGAAGGCCGAATGATCGCCTTGCTTCCCAAGCTTTTGGCGAGGCGGCTGGCCAAAGGCGCGGTAAAATGAAGAAAACCCAATCCCCACGACCCAAAAGCGCGCTCGTCCCCGATCTTGAACTTTGGGAACAGGTGAAACAAGCTGTGGAGCCGCTCAAGAGGAAAGCCGCCAAATCGACCGAACACGTGCATGAGGGCAAAGCCCCGGGCGTGCGGCATTCCGCTTCTCACCGGCATGTCTCTCCGCCTCGGCGCGTCGCGCTGGAGGAGCCGCCTCAGTTGACTGGCCTCGATCGCCGCACCGCGCAGAGATTGATGCGCGGCCAGCTGCAGTTTGAGGCCAAGCTTGACCTTCACGGCGTCGGAGTGGAAGAAGCTCGCCTAAGGTTGGAAAACTTCCTGGGGGCCGCACGCGCAGCCGGTCTTCGGCTGGTTCTTGTCGTTACCGGCAAGGGCGCATCACCTTATGCCCGTCACACTCTTCACGGCGATAGCCACTATCATGTTCCCGAACGTCAAGGACGCCTTCGCAAGCTGGTCTCCGGCTGGATGCATGAGCCAGAATTCCGTCGACACGTCAGCGGCTTTCAGCCGGCCCATCCGAAACATGGTGGCGGCGGAGCGTATTACGTAAGGCTTCGTCGTTCCGGAGTTCGCACCCGATGACGCCCTTTGGAGAAAAGCTTCGTGCCCTCCGCGCCGCCCGCGGCGCCACCTTGAAGGAAATGGCCGAGGCCATTGGCGTTTCCAGCGCCTACCTCTCTTCGCTCGAGCATGGCCGTCGCGGCCGGCCAAGTTGGTATTTGATCCAGCGGATAATCACATACTTCAACGTCATCTGGGACGAAGCAGAAGAACTCGTAAAGCTCGCTCACTTGTCGCACCCGCGCATTGTGTCGAGAACCGCAGGGCTTTCCGCCCGCGCCACCGAGCTCTGCAACAAGCTGGCCGCCAATGTGCATGATTTACGCGAAGACGATCTGTTGGTTTTGATCAAAGCTCTCAATGAAGCGATCGACCGCGGCAAACGCGGCATCATCCGCTAGAGAATGAAGCGCGACAGATCGGCGTTCCTCGCCAGATCGCCGATATGGTTCTCAACGAATTCGCGGTCGATCACGACTGTTTGCCCCGATTTGTCGGGAGCTGTGAAGCTTACTTCGTCCAGCACCCTTTCAAGCACGGTGTGCAGGCGGCGGGCACCGATGTTTTCCACCGATGAGTTTATTTGCACTGCTATGCTGGCAAGAGCAGCCACCCCTTCTTCGCGAAATTCCAGTTTAATCCCCTCCGTAGCAAGCAGCGCGGAATATTGCTTGATCAGGCTTGCTTCGGGCTCTGTCAGGATTCGGCGAAAGTCGTCCTCGCTCAGAGCCTTTAGTTCAACCCGGATGGGCAATCGGCCCTGTAACTCCGGCAGAAGGTCCGACGGCTTGGCGATGTGAAATGCTCCCGACGCAATGAAAAGGACATGGTCGGTCTTCACCGGTCCATGCTTGGTCGATACCGTCGTCCCCTCGATCAGGGGCAGCAGATCACGCTGTACTCCTTCCCGGCTGACATCGGCCCCCTGGCGTTCTGAACGGCCCGAGATTTTGTCTATTTCATCTATAAAAACGATGCCGTTGTTTTCAACCGCTGAAATCGCCTCAGAAACAATTTTCTCTTGATCAAGGAGCTTGTCGCTTTCCTCCGAAACCAGCACCTTATGACTCTCTTTCACTGTCAGTCGCTTTTGTTTGGTGCGGCCACCGAACGCGCGCCCCAAAAAGTCCGAAATATTGACCATGCCGATAGACGAGCCCGGCATACCCGGTACTTCAAATGAAGGAAATGCCCCCGACTCTGTCACTTGAATTTCAATTTCCTTTTCGTCGAGCTCCCCCTTCCTCAATTTCTGGCGAAACGCCTCACGCGTAGTAGCCGAGGCATTTCCGCCAACCAGAGCATCGAGCACACGATCCTCTGCATTGAGCTGTGCTTTGGCGGACACATCGTTGCGTCGCTGAGTTCTCACTTGCAATATGCCCACCTCGACCAGATCGCGCACGATTTGTTCGACATCTCTTCCGACATATCCAACCTCGGTGAATTTGGTGGCTTCCACTTTCAGGAAAGGCGCATTTGCCAGTCGAGCCAGACGCCGGGCGATTTCCGTCTTGCCGACCCCGGTCGGCCCGATCATGAGAATATTCTTGGGCATCACCTCTTCGCGCAGAGCAGGTTCTAGCTGTTGTCGCCGCCACCGATTGCGCAGCGCGATTGCGACGGCACGTTTGGCATCGTTTTGCCCGACGATGAACCTATCCAGCTCCGAGACAATCTCGCGCGGAGAAAAATCAGCCATTGTCTTGAATTTCCAGCTTCTCAATCACAAGGTTGGTGTTCGTAAAAACGCAAATATCTGCGGCTATCATCAATGCCTTGCGTGCAATCTGCTCAGCCGTCAAATCCGAATCGAGAAGAGCGCGCGCTGCCGCCAGCGCGAAGCTCCCCCCAGAGCCGATACCGGTGATTCCGAGCTCAGGCTCGAGCACATCCCCCGTTCCGGTAAGCACGAGACTCACCTTATGGTCTGCCACGATCATCATCGCTTCTAGCCGGCGCAAGTACCTGTCGGTGCGCCAGTCTTTTGCCAGCTCTACGCAAGCCCGGGTGAGCTGCTGAGGGTATTGTTCCAATTTTCCTTCCAGCCGTTCAAACAGCGTCATGGCGTCAGCCGTCGCCCCTGCAAATCCGGCAATCACCTCACCCCCGACCAGGGGCCGCACCTTTTTCGCATTAGCCTTGACGACCACATTTCCATGACTCACCTGGCCATCTCCGGCGATAACCACCTGACGCCCCTTCCGCACCGTCAGTATCGTCGTACCATGCCAGTCCATGGCGGCAGTGTTGTGCTTCATGCTCATTGATCCATTTTCCCGAGGCTACATGTAGATATCAAACGGCTGGCTTGAAAGAGAGGCGTTTGGCTTTCCTGATTAACCGGGCACGGAAACCGCCCTCGCCAAGCAATCCTTCCCCTGCTAGATAGCCCTCCGCCAAGCCCTAAAGGATGCAAAATGCGCAAGGCCTCCGTAACCCGAAAGACAACTGAAACAGACATCGCGGTTAGCCTCAATCTCGATGGGACTGGAAGGTATAATATTTCAACCGGCATTGGTTTCCTCGACCACATGCTCGAGCTTTTTGCCCGGCATTCCCTCATCGATCTCGAGATACGCGCAGCCGGGGATCTGCACGTCGATCTGCATCACACAACCGAAGACGTCGGGATAGCGGTGGGCCAAGCGCTTGACAAGGCTCTTGCCGATCGGCGCGGCATCCGCCGATATGGCAGTAGCTTCATTCCGATGGACGAAGCCTTAAGCAGAGCTTCTCTAGATCTTTCTGGCCGTCCGCATCTCGTTTGGAAAGTTGCGTTTTCAACCGACAGGATCGGAACAATGGAGTCAGAACTCTTCAAGGAGTGGTTCCGAGCGCTGGTTCTGAACTGCAGAATGACCTTGCATGTTGAGACATTATATGGTGACAACAACCATCACATCGTGGAGTCCTGCTTCAAGGCGCTGGGCCGCGCACTTCGTGGGGCCGTCGAAATCGATGAACGGCAGAAAGCGGAGATTCCTTCGACCAAGGGAACACTTCAGGGCTGATCGGCCATGAAAGCTTACAGTGCCTTTCGCCACCCGCAGTTACCTCTCGAAAAGACAGTTTTCGTCAAGGAGGGTTTCTCGTGGCCTGCCTTCTTGGTCCCAGTGATCTGGCTCATTGTAAAGCGCCTCTGGCTGTCGCTCGCCGTTTACATTTTGGCCCTAGTTGCCCTTTACGCGGCTGCCCGCGCGGGCGAACTGGGTGCAAGTAGTCTCGCAATGATGACTTTCGCACTCAACCTGATTCTGGGATTTGAGGCAAATTTGATGTATCGCCGAGCGTTGATGAGGCGAGGGTTTACTGAGGAGGTTCCCGTCTTCGCTGCAGACATTGAAGAAGCAGCTCTGAAATACTTCCACGCGCATGCCTCCACATCGTCCGCCCCCTCCGCTTCGGACGCTCTCGACCAATTTTCCGCAATGCCTCGTTCCGGTTCCTCGTGATGCGCGTTGCCATTGTTGATTATGGATCAGGCAATCTTCGTTCTGCCGAAAAAGCTTTCGCGCGTGCTGCGTTCGAGCGCGGTATTCGAGCGCAGATCATAGTAACCTCAGAGCCCGATGAGATCTGCCGTTCTGATCGTATCGTGCTGCCGGGAGTTGGCGCATTCAAGGACTGCCGCGACGGGCTTTATGCCATAAAGGGGTTGCACGCAGCATTGGACGAGCAGGTTCGCGCCAAGAACAAGCCATTTCTCGGTATTTGCGTTGGCATGCAGCTCATGGCCACCATCGGCCTCGAATTCGGCGAAACACCCGGTCTCAATTGGATTGCCGGGCTGGTTCGCAGGATTGAACCGATTCCCCCGACGCTGAAAGTTCCCCACATGGGGTGGAACTCGCTTGAACCATCGCGTCGACACTCCCTGCTGGCCGGAATCGAGCGCAATGGCACCGCGGGTCACGCTTATTTTGTGCATTCCTTTGAACTCGTTGTCGATGATCCGGCCGACATCATAGCAACGACCGAGTATGGGGGAGCCGTTACCGCCGCCGTTGCCAGGGACAATATGGCCGGAACGCAATTCCATCCCGAAAAGAGCCAGCTCCTCGGTCTGAACCTCATCGGTAATTTTTTGGAATGGCGGCCGTGATTCTTTTGCCCGCGATCGATTTGCGCAATGGACGGTGTGTCAGGCTGACCCGCGGCGCTTTGGAGAGCGCCACAGTGTACAACGCCGATCCCCTCACCCAGGCCCGCAGTTTTGAAGAACTTGGCTTCACCTGGCTCCATCTCGTGGATCTTGATGGAGCGATCTCAGGCAGTCCTGTCAACCACGGCATAATTGAGCGCCTGCTGGGTGCAATCAAAATCCCAATTCAGCTCGGCGGTGGCATTCGCACTTCTCACGCGATATCCCGATGGCTGACCGCTGGGGCGACGCGTGTTGTCCTCGGCACGGCTGCCTTGCGCGATCCCAAACTGGTGCGTACGGCTTGTAAAAGCTTTCCGGGGAGCATTGCCATCGCAATCGACGCAAGGGCAGGGCGCGTCGCCGTCGACGGTTGGGTAAGCCACACCACTATTTCGGCTGTCGACTTGGCGAGGCGCTTTGAGGATTCCGGAGTCGCCGCCATCGTTCACACCGACATCGACCGGGACGGCGCTCTGACCGGGGTGAATATCGATGCCACCTTGGAGCTTGCCGATGCGGTGTCGCTGCCCGTCATAGCGAGCGGCGGTCTCGCTTCAATTGACGATATTCGACGGCTGCTTGAACCCCGTTGCTCCCGCATAGCCGGTGTTATTGCTGGACGTGCACTGTACGATGGTCGCCTCGATCCGAGAGAGGCTCTCGAGCTGATCAAAAAAACGGCACGCGAGGCGGTTTGATGCTGAAGATTCGGTTGATTCCCTGCTTGGATGTGAAAGATGGACGGGTGGTGAAGGGCGTGCGTTTCGTCGAACTTCGCGATGCTGGCGATCCTGTCGAGATTGCCAAAGCCTACGACGCCGCTGGAGCGGATGAGCTTTGTTTTCTCGATATCACAGCCAGTCATGAAAACCGGGCTATCTTGCTTGACGTGGTGCGGGCGACGGCCGAGCAATGTTTCATGCCCCTGACCGTCGGCGGGGGCGTAAGATCGATTGAGGACATTAGGGCCTTGTTGCTAGCGGGCGCCGATAAGGTTTCGATAAACACCGCGGCGGTCAATCGTCCGGATTTTGTGCGCGTAGCGGCTCGGCGCTTTGGCAGCCAGTGCATAGTGGTCGCCATCGATGCGAAATCGAATGGCGATGGGCACTGGCAAATCTACACCCATGGCGGCCGTATCCCGACTGGCATTGATGCCGTTATCTTCGCCAAGCAGGTTGTCGAGCTTGGGGCAGGTGAGATCCTGCTCACATCGATGGACCGCGATGGTACGAGGCGAGGCTTTGACATTGCCCTGACTCGCGCTGTGGCCGACGCCGTCTCGGTGCCGGTGATCGCCAGCGGTGGCGTCGGCACGCTCGATCATCTGGTCGAGGGGGTCAGCCAAGGCCACGCGGCGGCCGTTCTGGCCGCATCGATTTTTCATTTTGGTGAAATCTCTATCTTGCAGGCCAAGAGCTATCTGGCCGCACAGGGGATTCCAGTAAGGCTTCAATCATGATGGATAGCAGTGACAATCTGCAGGTTATATCAGAATTGACCAAGCGCATCGCCAGCCGGCGCAACGCTTCTCCCGATACCTCATACACCGCCCGGCTGTTGCATGAAGGTGTGGCGAAATGTGCCAAGAAGCTTGGTGAGGAGGCGATCGAACTCGCCCTGGCTGCTGTCATCGCCGACCGGTCCCACATTCGCGCAGAAGCCGCCGATGTGCTGTATCATTTACTTGTTCTGATGGAAGCTACCGATACTTCGCTCAACGAGGTGCTGTCAGAGCTTGATCGTCGTATGCAACAGAGCGGGCTTGATGAAAAAGCATCGCGCAAGCGGCCATGAACAGTCCGATGGATGTAAGACGAGAAGAAGTTTCCCCATACCGCCAGTTTTCACGGGCTGAATGGGCGAAGCTCCGCGCCGATACGCCCCTCACCCTTACCGAGCCTGAACTCGCTGAGCTGCGGGGATTGAATGATCGTGTGGACTTGGATGAGGTTGTGGCGATTTATTTGCCTCTCTCACGACTCCTCAACTTGTACGTTGCGGCAACCCAGTCGCTATTTCGCGCCACCCAGGAATTTCTTGGCGGCAACCAGCATAAGGTGCCCTACGTTATTGGCATGGGTGGTAGCGTGGCTGTTGGCAAAAGCACGACGGCACGCATTCTTCGTCATCTCCTGGCTCGCTGGCCAAATCATCCGAAGGTTGCTCTCGTTACCACCGACGGCTTTCTTCTGCCCAACGCTACTCTCCGCCGCGAAGGTCTGATGGATCGAAAAGGTTTTCCCGAAAGTTATGATCTGCCTGCGCTCCTCAGATTTCTCTCCGACATCAAGGCAGGCCGAGGCAAGACATCCGCACCCCTTTACTCCCACCTCATTTATGACGTGGTGCCGGGCGAGCAGGTGCTCATCGATCAACCTGACATATTGCTGGTCGAAGGTCTGAATGTTCTGCAGACCGGCCGGCCGCCGCGCGACGGCAAGGCGATACCCTATGTTTCCGATTACTTCGATTTCTCGATCTACCTGGATGCCGACGAGGCTGTACTGCGGCAATGGTACATCGATCGCTTTTTCTCACTGAGATCGACCGCTTTCCGCGACCCCCGCTCGTACTTCCATAAGTATGCCGCGCTGAGCGATCCGGAAGCGAGGGAAACAGCGGCCCGTATTTGGGAAACCATTAATCTCGTGAACTTGCGACAGAATGTGCTTCCCACCCGCCAGCGCGCCGATCTCATTCTTCGCAAGGGCGAAGATCATGTAATCAACCGAGTGTGGCTGCGAAAGCTTTGAACTATAAGCCCCTGCTCGCTGCCAACGCCACAAGGGATGTATTAGGCCTGGCCCCCAAATGCGATATGACTTCCGCCGCAGCGACTGACCCGAGCCGTCCGCATTCGGCAAGAGAACGGCCGCGTGTAAGACCATGAAGGAAGCCCGAGGCATAGAGATCGCCGGCGCCCGTGGCATCGATCACTTGTTCGACTCGTTCCGCTTCGATCACATGAAACTCTTCCCTCTTCGCGATCACGCTGCCAGCCGCCGAGCGTGTCAGCACCGCAAGCCCCACCTGTTTTCGCGCCAGCTGCATCGCATCATCGAAAGTTTTTACTTCATAGAGCGATTTGAGTTCCTTTTCATTGGCAAACAAAATGTCGATATCTCTGGCGATCAGGTCTTGAAAACTTTGTCTGTGACGTTCCACGCACAAGGCATCCGACAGCGTAAGCGCCACCTGTCTGCCCGCGCCCCTCGCCATGCGGGCTGCTTTGATAAACGCCTTCTTGGCCTCCGGCGGGTCCCATAGATAACCTTCAAGATAGGTGATTTGCGCTGCTTCAACTGTCAATTTGCTGATGTCGTTCGAACTAAGCGTTGCGCAAGCGCCAAGATACGTGTTCATCGTCCGCTCTCCGTCGGGCGTTACCAGGATGAAGGAGCGCGCCGTCTCTGGACCGGAATTGGAAGGCGAGGTCTCGAATACAACGCCGGAAGCCCGAATATCGTGAGTGAAAAACTCCCCAATCTGATCGTTCCTTACTTTTCCGATAAAGGATGCGCGCCCGCCAAAGGATGTGATGCCGGCGGCGGTGTTTGCTGCCGAGCCACCGGAAACGATCACCGAGGGGCCGATGAGATCATACAGTCGATGCGCTTCCGGTTCCTCGATCAGCCGCATTGCGCCCTTGGTCAAATCATGGCGGCTTAGAAATTCTTCATCCACCCGCGCCAACACATCGACAATCGCATTGCCGATGGTAAGAACGTCGATTGCCGTGTTGCGCATAGAGCCTTGAATGATAGTTTGGCGTTAGATCAGGACTAAGCAGATTTATCACCTTGCCGCAATTGGAAGGCGAGGGAGAGCACCAATGTTGATTTACGCTACTGTGAATGCCTTCAAGGATATTTTCTCGCGGCCTTTCAGGCTTGTATTGTGGAAATCTTTGGGCCTAACCCTTCTGTTGTTCGCAGTCGTGTTCTTTCTGGTTCAGTTGGCATTGAGCTATGTCGATCTCGCTCGATTTGACTGGCTCCAGCCGATTGTTGCCGTTCTTGCTGGCCTCGGCGTCCTCGCCGCCATGATCGTTCTCACGCCTGCCGTGACAGCATTGTTCGCCGGCCTCTTCTTGGACCAGATTGCTGAAATTGTCGAAGCCGCTCACTATTCAGGCGATCCACCCGGCCGTCCGGTGCCGGCAATGGCGGGATTGGGGATGGCCCTGCGTTTCGCGCTCCTCGTCCTGTTCGTTAATCTGATAACCCTCCCATTTTTGTTGATCGGTCTTGGCGCAGTGGCAATGATCGTCGCGAATGCATATCTGTTGAGCCGCGAATTCTTCGAGATGACCGCACTCAGGCATCTGTCGCCTGCTGAAGTGCAAAGGCTAAGGCGAGAATATTGGGGTGGAATTTTCCTGTCCGGCTTCGTTCCCTCTGGCCTAATGCTCATACCATTGGCTAACCTATTTGTACCTGTCTTTGCCACGTCCTATTTCACCCACCTTTTCAAGTCCGTCACGCGGGGCTAGGGCGGGGGAGTCTTTTGCGGAAAGAGGCACAAGTCGCTGATAAGGCATCGCCAGCATTCGGGCTTGCGGGCCTTGCAGACATAACGACCGTGCAGGATCAGCCAGTGATGAGCATGTCGCTTGAAATTGGCTGGAACGGATTTTTCGAGGCCCATCTCGACCTCGAGCGGCACCTTGCCCGGCGCCAGGCCCGTCCGGTTGCCCACCCGAAACAGATGCGTATCGACGGCGATCGTCGGCGCGCCGAAGGCTGAATTCATCACCACGTTCGCCGTCTTTCTGCCCACCCCTGGAAGCTTTTGCAGGTCATCCCTGCTTTCCGGGACTTTCGAGCCATGCCGCTCGATCAGCGCTTTCGAAAGCGCGATGATATTCTTGGCCTTGGTGCGGTAAAGCCCGATGGACTTGATCATGTCGCGCAATTTCTCCTCACCCAGTGCCACCATTTTCTCCGGCGTGTCCGCGATTTTGAAGAGTTCCGGCGTTACTCGATTCACCCCCGCGTCGGTTGCCTGGGCTGAGAGAACGACTGCCACGAGAAGTGTATACGCATCATGTGCCTTGAGCTCGCCTTTCGGTTCGGGCGTTGCCGCTGCGAAGCGCCGGAAGACTTCCGCAATTGCTTCAGCGGGTAATTTGCGTGGTTTTCGCATTGGCCCTCCGGGTGGAAATTGCCGTTGAGAATGAATAAGCTCGTCTCGATGGACAAGCCCGTTTTATCGATGATCGTCTCTCCCCACCGGTCCTTGAGTCCGGCCGGGTTTGCTGTTCTGCTTGGCGGTGTGGCAGCGCTCAATCTCGCTGGCGGCGCAGTATTTTTGTATCTTGGCGCTTGGCCTGTGGCGGGATTCATGGGGCTGGACGTCGCGCTCATCTGGCTCGCTTTCCGCTGGAGCTACCACCGTGCCAATCGCTATGAACAGCTCGTTGTCACCGACACCGAATTGCAGCTGCAGCGTTTTGTCGAGAATCGCCTGCTTGAAACTCTGTCTTTTCCTCGCGGGTTCGTTCACGTCGATATTGAACATGATGACGATCGCCAATTGACCGGAAGGTTGCTGTTGCGATCAAAGGGCAAAGCCTGCGAGATCGGTTCGTTCTTAGGCCCCCAAGACCGCCGCGCCCTGGCCGGAACGCTGCAGAAAGCGCTCGTGCGGCCGAAGATCTAATCCCGCAAGAATCGGGTGGCTCAAGGGGGGAGGGGAGCTTATCTTCGGTTCAGAAAGTGAGCCGACCCATGCTGATGAACGCTCTCGACAATGTTCCGGACGACTACGCCTACGTAAGAAAGGCGCTAAGTTTCATTTCCGAAAACTGGCGCGAGCAGCCCTCTCTGGAGGCCATAGCATCCGAAGTCCGGCTGAGCCCCAGCCATTTGCAGCGGGTATTCACCCGCTGGGCCGGGATTTCACCCAAGGCCTTCCTTCAGGCTCTGACATTGGATCACGCGCGCGCAATGTTGCGCGATAGCGCCAGCATTTTGGATGCAGCCTATGAGGTCGGGCTGTCTGGGCCGAGCCGGCTGCACGATCTGTTTATTACCCACGAGGGAATGACGCCAGGCAGCTTCAAGATGATGGGCAGTGGCTTGACGATTTATTATGCCTTTCACCCTTCTCCCTTCGGAAGCGCACTCGTCATGGTTACCGAGCAGGGCTTATGCGGTCTGGCCTTCGCTGATGAAGGTGAAGAACGCACCGTCCTGGACGATATGAAATCGCGTTGGCCCTCAGCCGACTATCTCGAGGACAGTGCCAGGACTGCCCCCTATGCCAGCCGCATCTTCAATACCGAAACTTGGCGCCCCGATACGCCCTTGCGGATAGTCATGATCGGAACCGATTTTGAGATTAGGGTCTGGGAGACGTTGCTTCGGATCCCGATTGGCAAGGCTGCCACCTATTCGGATATCGCCACCCATTTGGGCAAGCCGAAAGCGGCTCGCGCGGTAGGTGCCGCGGTTGGAAAAAATCCGGTTTCATTCGTAGTCCCCTGCCACCGTGTTCTTGCCAAGACTGGCGGCTTGGGCGGCTACCATTGGGGCCTTACCCGCAAACGCGCCATTCTCGGTTGGGAGGCCGGCCTTCTAACTCATTCAGCCTAGCTGATGGTCTTGTAGAACACCGCCGTGTCGATAAGGGTACCGTCTGGCTTGAAGCGCTTTCGGACCTGTTCTGCTGACAGGACCTCGATGTGAAACGTATCACTCATTGAGCTTCAGGACTTCGCGCGAATTGACCGTCCCGTCTGAATTGAGGTGGTAGACGATTGGAACTCCGGTCTCGAGCTCTCGTTTGAGAATTTCCTCCCCACTCAAGCCTTCCAAAACCATGATCAGAGCCCTAAGCGAATTGCCATGCGCTGAAACCAGCACTCGATCGCCCTTGAGCGCCCGCGGTAGGATTTCCTTGCGAAAATAGGGAAGTACGCGCTCGGCGGTGTCCTTCAGGCTCTCCCCTCCAGGCGGCGCGATGTCAAAGGAGCGTCGCCATATCTGGACCTGCTCGGCACCCCAGCGTTTCTTCGCTTCATCCTTGTTCATGCCGGTGAGTTCCCCATAGTCTCGCTCATTGAGTGCCGGATCCCTCACGACCGGCAGATCCTCCTGCTCAAGTTCGCCGAGCATGAGGTCCAGAGTATCTTGCGCACGTTTAAGGGAACTCGTGAACGCAATATCGAATTTGCGGCCCGTCTGCTTGAGCTTTTTGCCGGCGGCCTTGGCTTCAGCCTTTCCTTGTGTTGTCAAACCTGGGTCTTTCCATCCTGTGAAAAGATTTTTGAGATTCCAATCGCTTTGTCCGTGGCGTACAAGAACCAGCTCTCTATCCATATTGTCCTCGGTCGCAATCAGTCGTTAAGACCGAGCACGTCGGCCATGCCGTAAAGACCCGGTTGTTTGTGTTGCGCCCACAGCGCCGCACGCAATGCCCCGCGGGCAAAGATATCCCGCGATTCTGCCTTGTGCGTGAATTCGAGTCTTTCCGCCGGCCCCGCAAACATGACGCAGTGTTCTCCTACCACGCTGCCGCCGCGAAGCGTTGCAAAGCCGATGGCTCCACTGGGCCGAGCGCCCGTGTGTCCGTCGCGAACGCGCACCGACTTATTTTTCAGTTCGATGCTTCGTCCCTCCGCCACCGAACTGCCAAGCAGCATCGCCGTTCCCGAAGGTGCATCTACTTTTTGGCGGTGGTGCATCTCGAGAATTTCGATATCAAATTCCTCGCCTAGCGCTTCGGCAGCCTTCTTCACCAGCGAAGCCAGCAGATTGACACCGAGGCTCATATTGCCTGACTTGACGATCCGCGCGCGCTTGGCGGCGGCTTTGATCCTTGCTTCATCCTGTTCCGACAGGCCCGTGGTCCCTATGATATGAATCAATCCAGCCTTTGCGCAAACCTCCGACAGCGAGGAAGTTGCCGATGGTGACGAGAAGTCGATGAAACATTGGATTTCCGGTAGCAGGTCTGTCGCGTTGCTTGTGATGCTCTTTCCCAAGCGTTTGATGCCTGCCAATTCTCCTATGTCGGCGCCCAGGTAGGTTGATTTGTCGGATTCAAGCCCACCGGCTATTTCTATGTCCGACGTTTCGCTGGCTATGCGTGTGAGCACGCGTCCCATCTTGCCCGCTGCTCCGGCAATTGCGATCTTCATGCGATCCCTTCCACCACCACAATCTCTGCTTTGCCCGCCGTCACCCGTTTCGCTTTCGCCGCTTGATACTCCGGTGAATTATAGCAGGCGATGGCGTCATCATAGGAAGGAAACTCGATCACGACATTTCGCGGCTGGCCATTTCCTTCCAGCTGCGAGTAGCGTCCGCCCCGAGCGAGCACCCTCGCCTTGTATTTCCGGAAGGCGGCCGAGGCATCCTCTGCATAGAATTGATATTGCGTGGGGTCGGTAACCGTTACATGGGCAATCCAGTATGCTTTCACGAAAACCTCCGGGTTGGCTGCGCCAACAACATCACGCGACAGCCTTGGCTGTGAAGAACGATCGGTCGAAGGGTTGGAAAGACCTGGTTGTCAGTTGCCAAAACCTTCCCAGAAGGCCTTGGCGCGCGCGAAAAACCCTTCCGACTGCGGCGAGTTGTCTTTCGCGTCGCGCTCGAATTCTTTGAGAAGCTCCTTTTGGCGGCGCGACAGATTGACCGGCGTTTCCACCGAGACCTGGATATACATGTCTCCTGACTGGCCCGACCTCAAAACCGGCATCCCCTTGCCTCTCAGGCGGAACTGTTTTCCGGCCTGAGTGCCTTCGGGAACGCTGACGCGGGCTTTCTTGCCCTCGATGGTCGGCACTTCGATTTCCCCGCCAAGCGATGCTACCATCATTGAAATCGGGACACGGCAAAACAAATCCGCCCCGTCACGCTGAAAAAACTCATGCGGCTTGATCGACAGAAAAATATAGAGGTCCCCCGCCGGCCCGCCCCTCAACCCGGCTTCGCCTTCTCCGGCAAGCCGAATGCGCGTGCCGTCTTCTACACCCGGTGGAATATTCACCGACAGTGTGCGCTCCTTGGTAATGCGGCCGGCGCCGTGGCAACTGCTGCAAGGGTCGGAAATAACCTGCCCGCGTCCCTGACATGTTTGGCACGTTCGCTCCACCGTGAAGAAACCTGATGACTGCCTAACTGCCCCCGAGCCTTGGCAGGTGGGGCAGGTTTTGGGCGAGGAACCAGGCTTTGCACCCTTCCCACCGCACACCTCGCACGTAACCGAAGACGGCACTCGGATCTGAGCGGTTTTGCCCGAATATGCTTCGGTCAGGCCGACCTCCATATTGTAGCGAAGATCCGACCCGCGTTGTGCTCCGCTCCCGCCGCGACGCCCTCCACCCCGTCGTCCTCCCATGAATTCGCCGAACAAATCCTCGAAGATATCCGACATCGAGGACGTAAATTCCGGTCCGAACCCACCTTGGCCGAAAGGACCCTGACCCGCACCCATGCCGCCTTCGAATGCACGATGACCGAACCGATCATATGCCGCTCGCTTCTGCGGGTCTTTCAGCACATCGTAAGCTTCGTTGATCTCCTTGAACTTGTGTTCGGAAGCCTTGCTGCTCGGATTGGCGTCGGGATGATGCTGCTTGGCAAGTTTGCGGAAGGCAGCCTTCAGTTCCTTTTCATCCGCTCCCCGGCCAACCCCCAGAACTTCGTAATAGTCACGTTTTGCCATGCGGGCTTGGCCCTGAAGTGAACTCTTCCCCCACCTCTACCGCTTACGTCCTACAGCATGAAACGGCAGAAGCGGGAGACTTTTTTGTTAGGCCGATTTCTTGTCGTCGTCCTTTACCTCAGTGAAGTCAGCATCGACAACATCGTCTTTCGACTCGCTGGTTGTCGCTCCGGTGTCCGCGGCTCCCCCGCCTTCGGGCGGTTGCTGCGACTTGTAGAGCGCTTCGCCAAGCTTCATCGCCACCTGCGCCAAACCGTTGGTCTTGGATCGGATGGAGTCGGCGTCTTCGCTTTCCATCACCGATTTGAGATCCGCAATTGCCGTTTCCACGGCCGACTTGTCGGCAGCTGAAACCTTGCTTCCAAGTTCCGCAAGCGACTTCTCGGTCGTGTGGATGAGTGATTCGGCATGATTCCTCGCCTCCACCAGCTCCTTGCGCTTTTTGTCCTCGGCGGCGTGTGCCTCGGCATCCTTGACCATCTTTTCGATCTCGGCTTCCGACAGACCGCCCGAAGCTTGGATGCGGATCTGCTGCTCCTTCGCCGTTGCCTTGTCCTTCGCCGACACGTTGACGATGCCGTTTGCGTCGATATCGAATGTCACCTCGATTTGCGGGACCCCACGTGGTGCCGGAGGAATGCCCACGAGATCGAATTGACCGAGCAGCTTGTTGTGCTGCGCTATTTCCCGTTCACCTTGGAACACTCGTATTGTTACCGCCGTCTGATTGTCGTCGGCGGTTGAAAATACCTGGCTCTTCTTTGTCGGAATGGTTGTGTTCCGCTCGATTAGCCTTGTGAACACGCCCCCCAGCGTCTCGATACCCAGCGACAACGGCGTTACATCGAGCAACAACACGTCCTTGACTTCACCCTTGAGCACGCCGGCCTGAATAGCCGCCCCGATAGCAACCACCTCGTCCGGGTTAACTCCCTTGTGAGGTTCCTTGCCGAAGAACTGCTTCACCGTTTCGATGACCTTGGGCATGCGGGTCATTCCACCAACCAGCACAACTTCATTGATCTGGCCTGCCGAGAGTCCGGCGTCCTTGAGAGCGGCCCGGCACGGTTCCACCGTTTTCTGAATCAAGTCCTCGACCAGGGATTCAAGTTTGGCGCGGGTAAGCTTCATGGTAAGATGTTTCGGTCCTGAAGCATCCGCAGTAATGAATGGCAGGTTGATTTCCGTCTGGGTCGAAGAGGAAAGCTCTATCTTTGCCTTTTCGGCGGCCTCCTTCAGCCGCTGCAAGGCAAGCTTGTCCCGCCTAAGGTCGATTCCTTGATCCTTGCGGAACTCCTCGGCGAGATAGTCAACGATGCGCATATCGAAATCTTCCCCGCCCAGGAACGTGTCGCCGTTGGTCGACTTCACTTCAAAGACGCCCTCGCCAATCTCAAGAATTGAAATGTCGAAGGTTCCTCCGCCAAGGTCATAAACCGCGATCGTACCGGCTTCCTTTTTGTCCAAACCATACGCCAGTGCTGCAGCTGTCGGCTCGTTGATGATGCGCAACACCTCAAGCCCGGCAATTTTGCCGGCATCCTTGGTGGCCTGACGCTGGCTATCGTTGAAATATGCGGGAACGGTGATCACTGCCTGGGTGACTGGCTCGCCGAGATAGCGCTCGGCCGTCTCCTTCATCTTTACCAGGACATAGGCGGAAATCTGCGATGGCGCATATTTCTGGCCACGCGCTTCGACCCAGGCATCGCCATTGTCGGCTCTGATGATCTTATAAGGAACAAGCTTCTTGTCTTTCTCCACCATGGGGTCGTCCCAGCGGCGGCCGATCAGGCGCTTGATGGCGAAGAATGTATTTTCCGGATTGGTAACGGCCTGCCGTTTTGCCGGCTGTCCCACAAGCTGTTCCCCATCCGAGTTGAAGGCAACGATGGAGGGGGTCGTTCGTGCCCCCTCTGCATTCTCGATCACCTTTGGTGTCTTGCCCTCCATCACGGCGACGCACGAATTTGTGGTGCCAAGATCGATGCCTATAACTCTCGCCATGATCAGTCCTCCTTACGGCAGGCCGCCTTGCGGGCCCGATGGCACCCTGCACCCCGGCGATCCGGGGAGGTAGCCTCCAGTGGTTAACGTCGCTCCCTCTTCCCTCGCGAGGTTCAGCTGAAGCGTCGGGGGCTTATATAAGGTGAGCCGTTTCTGCCATCAAGTTGTCGTGATGAAGCTTTTCAGGGCCGGGCCCCGTGATTCGTGATGATTGAAGGTTTCAGATATTTTCCGCGGTTTTTGGACATTGGCGCCCAGCATTCGCTGCTCGATGAGCTGAACCAGGCATTGGCCGAGGCCCCGCTGTTTATCCCTGTCATGCCCAGGAGTGGCCGCCCGCTATCCGTACGGATGTCCAATCTCGGCAGTCTGGGGTGGATTTCCGACCGCTTGGGCTATCGCTACCAGCCGGCCCACCCCGAGACGGGCAGGCCGTGGCCGCCGATCCCCGACGAAATATTGGATGTTTGGCGATCGGTTGCGGGCTACCCCCATGCTCCCGAGGCCTGCCTTGTCAACTACTACGCGCAAGGCGCGAAAATGGGGCTTCACCGTGATGCCGATGAGGAAGACTTTGAAGCCCCGGTGGTTTCGATTTCGCTTGGCGATACGGCTATCTTTCGCATTGGCGGGCCGGCACGAAAGGGCAGGACGGAAACTTTGCCGCTCTCCTCTGGCGATGTGGTCGTCTTAGGCGGGTCTTCGCGCCTCTGTTACCACGGAGTTGATCGCATATTAGGCGGCACTTCGAGCCTATTGCCGCAAGGCGGACGAATTAACCTCACCCTCCGGCGTGTAACAAGGCCGACCTAGGGATCGTTGGCGGGCGCTTTGGAGACGCCAACCAGTGCTGGTCTTAAGCATCTGTTGCCGATGGCGTAACCGTTCTGCATGACTTGGACGACGGTGCCCGGCGGATGGTCGCTCGTCGGCACTTCGAACATCGCCTGATGCATGTGAGGGTCGAATTTCTCTCCTATGGGATCCATTCGCTTGATACCATGTCGCTCGAACACGTTGAGCAGCTCACGCTCCGTGACCTCGATGCCAGCGAGCAGGTTCTTGCTTACCTCGTCGGCTGCTTCGCGTTGTTCCGCTGATACCGCCGAAACGGCGCGCGAAAAATTGTCCGCTACACTCAGCAGATCCCTTGCAAAGTTGCTCGCCGCATAAAGCGTTGCTTCAGCCTTCTCGCGCTCCGTTCGCTTCCGCAGATTTTCCATCTCGGCAAGCGTCCTCAACAGCTTGTCTTTGAGCTCGGCGTTCTCCGCCCGCAAGGCGTCGATGGCCTGCAGGGCAAGGGTGAGCGGATCGTCTTCCTCTGCAGCCTCTGCCGCGGCCTCTGTTTCTGCTGCAGTGGCCGCGCCATTTGCTTGCTGCGATTCTGCGAGGTCGGTTTTCTTCTCTTCTTCCATCGAAAGCCGATTAATGTTGTTTGCCAAAGCCCGATATCATGGCTATGGCGTAAAAAATCAAGTGATCAGACGTCCCACCACTCGCGCCGTGTAGTCGACCATGGGAATTATGCGCGCATAGTTGATCCGGGTCGGCCCAATGACACCCAATACGCCCACAATTTTCTCTTCCCCATCCCGATATGGTGCAACGATCAGCGACGATCCTGATAGGGAAAACAGCTTGTTTTCAGACCCTATGAAGATTCTTACTCCCTCGCCTTTTTCAGCCGCGCCCAAAAGATCGAGAAGGTCCTTCTTGGCTTCGAGCACATCGAACAGCTTTCTGATTCGTTCCAGGTCCTCAAGCGTTGCCCGGTCCTCGATCAGGTTTGATTGGCCTCGGATGATTAAGGTCTTTTCTCCGGCATTGTCGCCTGACCAGATGGCAATGCCTGCCTCAACCACTCGCGCCGTCAGATCGCTAAGTTCGCGTTTTTGCGTGGCGAGCTCTGCACTGACGAGCTTTTGCACCTCGAGAAGGGTTTTGCCTTGGCATCGTGCCGTGAGGAAGTTTGATGCTCGCGAGAGGGCTGATGGTGGCAACCCGACCGGAACAGTGATGGCCCGGTTTTCGACGGAGCCGTCGTCGTTCACCAGCACCACCAAGGCCCGGCCCGGACCCAGGCTGACGAACTCAATATGTCGCAGCCGCGTATTTATTTTGGGCGCCACCACAACTCCGGCGCAATGCGAAAGGCCCGACAGAAGGTTTGATGTCTCCGTTAGGATCTCCTCAACGCTTCGACCGCGGTTGGAACCGGCGACGCTGGCGTCGATCTGAGCCCGTTCTTCGATCGCCAACGAGTCGAGTTCCAACAGTGCATCGACGTAGAATCGAAGCCCAAGCTCCGTCGGCAGGCGACCGGCACTGGCGTGTGGCGAATAGATGAGGCCTGCGTCTTCCAGATCCGACATGACGTTACGGACCGAAGCAGGTGAAAGCGTACTCGGCAGCGAACGCGAAATGGTACGCGACCCCACCGGCTCGCCGGTTTGCAGATAGGTATCGACGAGCCGGCCGAAAATCTCTCTCGACCGTTGGTCGAGCGCTGCAATGCCGGACGGTCGTTCCTCGGGATTCTTGCTTATCGGATCCATTGTCCTCCCTTTAAGATAGGGTGTTGGAGCCGTCAATCAATCTGCTTTGGGCGATTGCAGGAGGACGTCGCGGCGTTTAGAACGATTTGTCCTGGTTAGGAAAAATGGATTGCACATGCGATTATCCGGCCGAGCGCCTGGCGAGTTGCGGAAAGTGAATTTCGAACGCGGCGTATCCAAACATGCAGAGGGGTCTTGTCTTATCCACTTTGGCAATACTCAAGTCTTGTGCACTGCCACCCTCGAGAATCGGGTGCCGCCCTGGCTCAGGGGCCAGAACCGCGGTTGGGTGACTGCTGAATATGGCATGCTGCCCCGTGCGACCACCGATCGCACGCGCCGTGAAGCCGTCGCGGGCAAACAGTCGGGCCGCACCCAGGAGATCCAGCGGTTGATAGGCAGGAGCTTGCGCGCCGTCGTGGACTTGTCGATGCTCGGAGAAAACCAGATCGTCCTCGACTGCGATGTCTTGCAGGCCGACGGAGGCACGCGAACCGCGGCAATTACCGGGGCTTGGGTAGCGCTCCGGGATTCCTTGGATACAATGACCAAAACCGGTCTCCTGTCGGCCACTCCGCTCAAAGACCATGTCGCCGCCGTCTCGTGCGGAATTATCGGCGGCACGCCGGTCCTCGATTTGGATTATGCCGAAGATTCTGCGGCGGAGACCGATGCCAATTTTGTTGTAACCGGAACTGGCGGCATCGTTGAAATTCAAGCTACTGCCGAAGGTGCCCCCTTCGCCGAAAAGGCCTTTTTTGAAATGCTTCAGCTGGCAAAGTTCGGCATTGCCGAATTGATTTTGCTGCAGCAGGCGGCCGTGCGGTGATATCGCCAGCCGGAATATTGGAAACCGTCCTCTACGCGGAAGACTTGCAGCGGTCGACCATTTTCTATCGCGACATCATTGGCCTGGAATGCAGCCAGGTTGAAGAGGGTCGCCACGTTTTTTTCAAGTGTGGAAATCAGATGCTCCTTCTCTTCAATCCTCGCAAGACGGTGGAGCCGGGCAAGGGACTTCCTGTTCCTCCCCATGGGGCCTTCGGCCCGGGGCATGTGTGTTTCCGTGCAATGGCCAAAGAGCTCATCGAACTGCGCCGGCAATTCGAGGACAGCGGTATCGCCATCGAGGCCGACTTCGAGTGGCCGGGGGGTGGTCGGTCTATTTATGTTCGCGATCCGGCCGGAAACAGCGTCGAATTTGCTGAGCCTCGTATCTGGGGTCTGCCATGAAGCTTTCCTCGCTCGGCAATCAAATCCTGCTGGCCAGCCACAACCCCGGCAAGATCAAGGAGATCTCCGATCTGTTGGCGCCGCTGTCGTTTAGGTTGCGGTCTTCAGCGGAGCTAGGTCTCTCCGAGCCCGAGGAAACCGGCACGAGCTTCGCGGAAAATGCCCTCATCAAGGCAAGGGCAGCCAGCCTGGCCAGCGGCTTCACCGCGTTGGCTGATGATTCCGGCCTTGAGGTAAAAGCGCTCGCCGGCGCGCCCGGAGTGTATTCGGCAAGATGGGCTGGGCCCGATAGGGACTTCGCCCTTGCAATGCGCAACGTCGAAGAGAAGTTGAGAGCCCAAGGTGCCTTGGCGCCGGACGAGCGCCGGGCAGAATTCGTTTGCATTCTTAGCCTATGCAATCCCGATGGAGAGCATCGCGAGTTCGAAGGCAGAGTTGCCGGCAGCTTGGTTTGGCCGCCACGAGGCAGCAAGGGATTTGGCTACGATCCGATGTTTCTTCCTGATGGATTCAGCTCGACGTTCGGCGAGATGGACCCTCGTGAGAAGCACGGCATTTCACACCGCGCGCGGGCTTTTCGGAAGCTGCTGGAATTTCTGCAATGATCGCTCCGCCAAGTGATATCGGCATCTATGTTCATTGGCCTTTCTGCAAGGCCAAATGTCCCTATTGTGATTTCAATTCTCATGTGCGCCGCGAAACCGATGACATGGCGTTTGCTTATGCCTTGACGAGGGAGCTTTCATCTTTTGCCTCGCTCACCCCGAGGCGACGAGTAGCAAGCGTTTTCTTCGGTGGTGGCACACCATCCCTGATGCCGCCCGCTGCGGTCGACCATATTCTTGAGTGCATAGCCCGACTGTGGGACGTTTCGCCCGAAGCTGAGATCACGCTCGAAGCCAACCCCACGAGCGCGGAAGCGGAGAACTTCCGCGGCTATCGTTCCGCCGGTGTCAATCGCCTGTCCGTCGGCGTTCAGGCCCTGAACGACGGCGATCTGCAAGAGCTCGGACGTCGCCACACCGCTGCAGAGGCGATTGCGGCCTTTCAGCAGGCGGCGCGGATATTCCCACGGGTGTCATTTGACTTGATCTATGCCAGACCACGCCAATCCCCTCATCAATGGCGCGAGGAACTTTTGGAAGCCCTGAAGATACAAGAGGGACATATGTCCCTCTATCAGCTCACCATCGAGGAAGGAACTCGTTTCCACGAACTCTACCGCCTTGGTTTGCTTGCTATTCCTTCTGAAAGTCTGGCGGCTGTCCTCTTTGAGATTACTCAGGAACTCACCTCAGCCGCGGGACTCGACGCCTATGAAGTATCCAATCATGCACGAACGGGCCACGAGTCGCGCCATAACCTGATTTACTGGCGATACGAGGATTATATCGGCATTGGCCCCGGCGCTCACAGCCGTCTTGCATCAGGTACAAGCCAGCGGCTGGCCATTTCAACCGAACGAGACCCGGAAACCTGGCGCAACCTGGTGGGCCGGAACGGTCACGGCCGCACCGAGCAAGCCGCGCTGGCGCCCGTCCAGCAGGGCATGGAGATGCTGCTCATGGGCTTGCGGCTCCGCGAAGGTATCAGCACGAGCCGTTATGAGAAGTTAACTGGCAGAAAGCTCGATCAGCAGACCATTTCGCTTCTGGCAGACCAGCAGCTCATAACGCAAGACGAGAACTCAGACCGCCTGATGGCGACACCAAAGGGAAGGCGCCTGCTGAATAGTGTGACTTCCGCTCTAGCGATGTCTGGTTAGCTGCGGTCTAGTTGGCGACCGAATTGGCGCCGGAAACAGTTTCGCTGCCAAATCGCGACGGGGCAGGGGCCACGACCTTAACCCCGCTCGAGGTGACTTCGAGGACCGACAATCCGCGTTCGATAATGCCATTTTCCCGGAAGCGGAAGAGGCCATTGATACCTTGAAAGCCCTCCGGATTGGTGATGCTGGTGGCTGAGAATCGCTGACCCGTTTCGCCCTTTGACAATATGATCGCCAAACTCACGGCGTCATAAGCGAGGCTCGCGAGCCTTGAGGGGCGGGTCCCGTAGGAGCTTTTATAACGATCGTCGAATCTCTGTACGAGGTCTGGTGAAACCCCCGCGTAGATGCCGCCGATTGCAATTGACGTCGCCGACGTAACTGGATTGTCCCACAGTCCGGTGCCCAGCGTCTGAACTTTCGACTGGTCATATCCCGCCTTTTTCAATGCCGCCCCGAGGGTGCGCAAGAGCTCGCCCCCTTCCGCCACCAACAAGGCCTGCACGTTGCGCGAAGGATCGTTGACGGCTGTCATCACCTTGTTCACGGGATCGACAATCGCCAGGTTGTTTCTGGGAAAGCGTTCGATGGCGGCAATGCTTACTCCGTAGCGCTGAGCAGAAGTCACGAGCGCTTTTTCGACCGCCAGTCCGTATTGCACCTTGGGCAGCAGAGCGGCAAGTGATGTCTTGCCTGTCGAAGCCATGTGGCGAACGATGTTTGCGACTTCCTCCTCCGGCAGGAAGCTCATGAGATAGGTCCCATTGCCGGCAACCCCGCTGGAGGACGAGAAGGCGATCACTGGCACGTTCTGGCCCTGTGCTAGGGGCGCTATTGCCTGCACCTCGGCGCCGAGAAGAGGACCGAGGATGAGTTCCGCCCCTTCCGACAGGGCGCTTTGTGCTGCAGAGGCGGCTCCCGCAGCAGTGCCGGCCGTATCCTTGGATATGAGGGTGATGCCGGAGCTTCCCGCATCGATCAACGCCATCTCCGCGGCCTGTTTCATTGATAGAGCTATCTGCGCTTGGTCCCCGGACGCTGTCAGGGGCAACAGCAGGGCAACCTTCGCGCCCTCACCACTTGGCATGGAGGGAACTGACTGTGTCTGCGAAGAGTCTGAGTCGGAGAACAGGCTGCCGAGCCTCGACATGCCGCCGCAGCCAGCGAGCGCGATGCTCACCACCGCTAGGGCGAACAGCCTAAACACCCATGGCCTCGGTTGGGTGCCCCTGATACCGCAAACTGCCATGCCACCCATCCTTATGCCTTAAAAACCTTTACTACATATAAGCGCCAAATTATGCCGTTCCGCCAGAGCTCCGCTAAGCCCATTCCCTTGCGGCCGAGGATTTAGCTAAGCTAGCTGGATTCGCGTTTGATTTAAATCGCCCTGATTTTCGATCGTACTAGCCTATGTCCAAGGCCCCATTTGCCGAGCCGCGCTTTAACATCGCCAGATCAACCGGCCAATCCGGCAGGCTGCGTCCTGGACTTTATCTGATCGCAACTCCGATCGGCAACCTGGGCGATGTCACCCTTCGAGCCCTTCAGGCACTTGTCTCCGCCGACCACATCTACTGCGAAGATACCCGCGTTACGTCTAAGCTTTTGGCACGCTACAATATTGCCAGGCCGCTCAAGCCCTATCACGACCATAATGCGGCGAAAGTGCGGCCGCAGCTTCTTCGTCTGCTTGCCGAGGGCACGTCCATCGCCCTCATCAGTGATGCTGGGACCCCGCTGATTTCCGATCCGGGCTACAAACTCGTTGTCGAAGCCATTGCCCGCAATGTGCATGTTGAAATGCTGCCTGGACCATCCGCACCGGTTATAGCTCTCGCCTTGTCGGGATTGCCGACAGACCGGTTTCTGTTTGCAGGATTTCTGCCGGTTAGGAAGGCCGAGAAGTCACGTCTCCTCGACCAATTGGGATCGATACGGGCAACCTTGATTTTTTTTGAAGCGCCGGGCCGGGTTGAGGTCACGATTGAGGCGATCAAGTCTTCATTAGGCAATCGAGGGATTGCGATTGCACGGGAACTCACAAAACTTCACGAGGAGGTATTACGGGGCTCCCCCGATGAGATTCTTGCGATCCTCGCCGCAAGGCCGCCGCTGAAGGGAGAAGTTACAATTGTGGTTGGACCACCGTTGGCGCCGGTTCTTGACACTGGGGAAATTGAGGCCGCCCTTTCTGACGCGCTCAAAGTCCTTTCTCCCGCCAAGGCCGCCGCATCGATCGCCAGAAAATTCAGCACATCTCGCCGAGAGCTTTATGCTTTGGCTCTCCGTTTGAAAAAAGACGATGCGCACCATCAGGAATAGTCGCCGTCGAGCCGAGCGGAAAGGCCGGCTCGCAGAACTTTTCGGCGCATCATATCTCATGCTCAAAGGTTATCGGCCGCTCGCCTGGCGCGTGAAGACTCCTCGAGGCGAAATTGATCTGGTGATGAGGCGCGGCAATTACATAGTCTTCGTGGAAGTCAAAACTCGCGCCGACCTTGATTCGGGCCTGATGGCTGTAAGTAGTTTTAAGGCACGACGCACGCTGGAGGCGGCCCGGATGTGGCTTGGCCGTAATGCCCGGCTCCTTGACGTCGACTGCCGCTTTGACATCCTGGTATTGGCTGCCTACCACTGGCCCAGACATGTGCAGAACGCCTACGGCGCCGAGCTATGGTGACCAGCCAAGGGAGAACCACGACCAATGAGCTTAAGTGTTGCCATTCAGATGGATCCGATTCAATCCATCAATATATCCGGTGATTCGACGTTTGCCCTGAAGCTGGAAGCTCAAGGTCGAGGGCACTCTCTTTTTTACTACGAAACCAAGACCCTTGCCTTGAAGGACGGCCGTGTATTTGCCACCGGTGGCGATGTGATTGTGAGGGACGAGCCTGGCAACCATGTGACGATCAGCCAAAGTCGCCGGGTGGATCTTGGTTCGTTTGACGTCATATTGATGCGCCAAGATCCGCCCTTCGATCTGGCCTATATCACTGCCACGCACTTGCTGGAGAATGTTTCTCCAAACACTCTCGTCGTAAACGATCCTGCAAGCGTGCGTAACGCCCCCGAGAAGCTGTTTGTCACCCATTTTCGTGAGTTCATGCCTCCGACACTGATCAGCCGCGATCCGCTGGAGCTTCGAACTTTTCGCGCAGAATTCCGCGATATCGTTTTGAAGCCGTTGTATGGAGGTGGGGGTGCCGGCATATTCCGCATCAAGGAGGATGACGAAAACTTCGCCTCGCTGTTGGAAACGTTCACCTTGCTATTCCGCGAGCCTTTCATGGTTCAAAAATATGTTCCGGAAGTCCGCTCCGGCGATAAGCGAATAATTCTTGTCGATGGTGTTTTTGCTGGAGCTATCAACCGAGTGCCTGCTGCAGGCGAAAGCCGTTCCAATATGCATGTGGGGGGCCGTCCGGAGCCGACAAGCCTAACCTCCCGTGAGCAGCAGATCTGTGCAACGCTTGGACCCGAACTGAAAAGTCGCGGCCTGATCTTCGTTGGCATCGACGTGATCGGTGGATACCTCACTGAAATCAACGTGACCTCTCCGACCGGAATTCGCGAGATCAAGCGCTTCGGCGGCAAGGATATCGCCGCCATGGTCTGGGATGCCATAGAAGCACGTCTGAAACTGAAACATGGACGCCCGGTTAAGACTGCTTCTTGACGACGTCCCTAAGCCTCCATTGCACGTTGTACGTGCATCACCTAAAGTCTGCTCCTCTGGAGGGCAATGGTATGGTTGCGCGCGTGGCTACGGTCGCATTTCTGGGCATCAAGGCACTGCCGGTCGATGTTCAGGTGCAAATATCCTCCGGCATCGTAGCCTTCACGATCGTCGGCTTGCCCGACAAGGCGGTCGCAGAGAGCCGCGAGCGCGTTCGCGCGGCGTTGACCGCCTGCGGGCTTGCCCTGCCAGCCAAGCGCATAACTGTTAACCTTGCCCCTGCAGACTTGCCCAAGGAGGGGAGCCACTTCGACCTGCCCATTGCCATGGGCGTCCTGTCGGCAATGGGAGTGGTCCCTCGCGATATCCTTGAGCACTATCTCATTCTTGGCGAGTTAGCCCTGGATGGTGCTTTTTCGACGATTTCGGGAACATTGCCCGCTGCTGTCGCCGCCAACGAGCGAGGTCTCGGCATCATTTGCCCCAGGCCCTGCGGGTCCGAGGCGGCATGGGCATCTGATCAGATGGATATAATTGCTCCCGGTAATCTCGTTCAGCTTCTCAACCACATAAAGGGGAGTCAGGTTCTGGCCCGCCCCACGCCTGCCGTAGCCGACGAAGATCTGGCGCTACTGGATTTGGGCGATATCAAAGGCCAGGAAACAGCCAAGCGGGCTCTCGAGGTTGCCGCCGCAGGAGGTCATCACTTGCTTATGGTCGGACCGCCCGGGGCGGGAAAATCCATGCTTGCTCAGCGCCTGCCGTCAATTCTTCCCCCCATGGAGCCCGCCGAGATGCTTGACGTAAGCCTGATCGCTTCTGTGGCGGGCGAACTGGCTGGCGGCAAACTGACGAGGCGCCGACCGTTTAGGGCACCCCACCACTCTGCAAGTGCACCGGCACTTGTGGGCGGCGGATTGCGCGCCAAGCCGGGAGAGATGGCGCTTGCCCATCACGGAGTGCTGTTTCTCGATGAACTGCCCGAGTTTCAGCCGCGCGTTCTTGAGTCGTTGCGTCAACCACTGGAAACCGGACAGACGGTAATCGCCCGCGCCAACCATCACGTCTCATATCCCGCGAGGTTCCAGCTTGTTGCCGCTATGAATCCCTGCCGTTGTGGTGAAGCAGGTTCGCCTGGCCGCGGGTGCAGGCGCGGCCCGCGCTGTGCCACGGAGTACCAGTCCCGCCTGTCGGGGCCGCTGCTCGATCGTCTCGATATTCAGATCGAGCTGCCGGCGGTCAAGCCCTCCGATTTGATCTTGCCTGCGCCAAAGGAGAAGAGCGCTGAAATCGCCCTGCGCGTGAGCGCTGCCCGCCAGAGGCAGGTAGCGCGCTACGAAAGCATGGGCATGGCGCATGTCCGAACCAATTCGCAAGTCGATGGCGAATGTCTTGAGCGCATTGCCCGTCCTGACCTGTCGGGGCTCGAACTCTTGCATGAGGCGGCAGAGGCGATGAACCTCTCGGCAAGAGGCTATCATCGCGTGCTACGCGTTGCTCGGACCTTGGCCGACCTCGCTGGTCGCGAGCCCGTCCTTCGTGCAGACATTGCCGAAGCCTTGAGTTACCGCCAGCGCCTCGCAGCCTTCGCAGAAGCAGCCGCGTAAATCGTCTCAGGCTCTTCCGAAGCCTGCGCGGCGCATCGCTTCGACGAGCAGCCGCGAACGACTGCCAACCTCCGCTGGGTCAAATCCCGGCTTGAAGAGGTTCGATCCAATTCCAAAGCCGGCAATCGCCGTTCTGGCAAAGGCCTCAATCCCCTCCAGCGTGACGCCGCCAACGAGAACCAGCGGCGCCTGTGGTGGCAGAACGGCGGCGAGTGCAGCAATGACGGGCTTGGACAAGATTTCTCCCGGAAAGAGTTTGAGAACATCTGCCCCTGCATTCAGAGCGGCGAAGGCCTCGCTTGGTGTCATGACGCCTGGAGCGCTCACGAGTCCCAATTCCTTGGTTCTTTGAACGACCGAGTTGTTGAAGTTCGGCGAAACGATGAGTTGGCCACCCGCTGTCGCAACGCTATCCACCTCTTCTGGTTTCAAAACAGTGCCGGCGCCGACGATTGCCCTCCCGGCGAGAAGTTTTGCCACGCGCTCTATGCTGAATAGTGGCTGCGGAGAGTTGAGCGGAATTTCGAGGATCTGAATTCCGGCATCGCAAACTGCACCCGCAATAGCCTCCGCCTCCTCCGGCCGCGCTCCGCGCAAAATGGCGATCAGCGGCATGCGATCGAAAGCCTTTTTGAAATCGGCAACGTTGGAAATGAAGCTCATTTGAGCCAGCCTGGTTTGAGACGCAGCATTCCGTTCGCAAAACAGGTTTTCGGCAACAGCACCTTCGCTTTGAGTCCGAAGCGCTGCAGGACTTCCTTGTAGTTCTGGGCCAAGGCGTCTTCCGCCACAAGCTTCACCACCGCAATCGGCGGGGCAGACGCCATGGCGCTTTTCACTTCATGAGCGAGGAGCAGACCCGATAGGAAAGGCCCGGCCTCCTCACCTCTCATCGTGCCGTCCAACACGCTGGTTCGCGCCTCGAAAGCATGGTGCAGCAGACCGCCATCGCGATTTGCGGCCTCCACGCCTTTTGCGAGCCCAGCCCGGCTTTCCGGTTCAGCCGCAAGCAGCCGTAGCACCGAGTGGTGGCGAAGAAGGCCGTAGAATTCGCCAGTCATGTAGGTCTTGAAACCAACGATTTGTCCTTTCGAAACCCTGACCCACTTCGAATGCGTGCCCGGCAGCACGATCCAGTCGTCCTTCGCGTCGGTGCCGATGACCAGCGTCTCCTCCCCGCGAATGACATCCGCCACACCCCCGTCATGATACAGAAGCCCCGGCACGATGCCCGCGAGCCGCCGACCGGACATCTCGATCGAGCAAACCGCTGACATTATGTCTTCCGGCGAGGCAGGCAATCTCACATAGGGCACTTCCCGCCATCCGTTCCGGCTGCCGACCATGCCGGCCATCAACACCGGAACCGAGGGGAACCTCTCCATCCACTCCCCGCAGCGCTTCGTCAGGATGGTTGCAAAGCTGCCCTCGCGTACGGACGAGATCCCTTCATCGGAAGATACTTCGTCCAGCACTTGCGCCCCATCATCCACCAGATAGGCTCTCAATTTCGTGGTACCCCAGTCAACGGCGATGAGCGCTGGACGCTTCTTGGAGGTTTCCATCAGACCCAGCCGCCATCCACGACATAGTGTTGAGCGGTGCACGCGCCAGCTTCATCCGAAGCGAGGAAAACCGTGAACTTGGCGATGTCCTCCGGTTGCAGCTTTCGCTTCAGGCACTGATTGGTCATGATCGCATGCTCGCCTTCCGGAGTAAGCCATAATTCGATCTGCCTCTTCGTCATGATCCATCCGGGCGCTATTGCATTGACTCGGATGTTGAACGGCCCATAGTCACGCGCCAGCGACCGAGTAAGCCCTATCACTGCCGATTTTGCGGCAGTATAGACGGCCATGCCGCCGAGGCCGATCATCCATGAGGTCGAGCCGAAATTGATGATGCTTCCCCCGCCGCATGATTTCATATCGTCTGTCACCGCCTGCGCAGCGAAGAATTGATGCTTTAGATTTACAGCTATTCGATCATCGAAATACTGAGGAGTTACCTCCTCGCTCTTGTGACGTTCGTCATGCCCTGCGTTATTGATCAGAATCGCTATCGGGCCGATTTTTGCTCTAATGTGGTTTATAGCAGCTCGCAGCGCTCCTATGTCTGTCAAATCGCACTGCTCGAAACAGACGGAGCTTCCACCTTGATCTAGGTCCCGCGCGAGTTGGGATCCTTCTTCCCGCTTGATGTCTATGAGTCCTACTTTCGATTTTTGGGCGGCGAAATGCGCAACGATGGACGCTCCGATGCCGGTTGCACCGCCGGTGACGATAACTGACTTGCCTTCGAGGTCTGGGTAAATTGCACCCTTCACCATCCATCACGCTCCCTAGACCAAGCGCCGAAATTTGACCGGTGGAACGATCATCCGGGGTATGTCATACAAGGTCGCAGATCGAAAGGAATATACACTGATGGTTGTCAAGCAGCGCGATGGCAAGCGAAATTTGCGGTCCAAGGCATGGTTCGATAATCCCGCTAACCCCGGAATGACTGCGCTCTATCTAGAGCGCTATCTCAACTACGGCTTGACCCCCGCAGAGCTGCGCTCCGGCAAACCCATCATCGGTATTGCTCAGACCGGCAGCGACTTGTCACCCTGCAACAGGCATCATCTCGAGCTTGCCAAGCGCGTGCGTGATGGCATCACCGCGGCGGGCGGTCTGGCGATGGAATTTCCAGTTCATCCGATCCAGGAAACCGGCAAGCGTCCCACGGCCGCCCTCGACCGGAACCTTGCCTATCTTGGTTTGGTCGAAGTGCTCTATGGCTATCCGCTCGATGGTGTGGTGCTGACAACGGGGTGCGACAAGACAACTCCCGCCTGCCTGATGGCGGCGGCAACCGTCAATCTTCCCGCCATAGTCCTCTCCGGCGGTCCGATGCTCAATGGTTGGCATAAGGGAGAACGTGCGGGCTCCGGCACCATTGTCTGGCAGTCACGCCAGGATCTTGCCGCAGGGAGGATCGGGTATGAGGAATTCATCGAAATAGTTGCCTCCTCGGCTCCCTCCGCCGGCCATTGCAATACCATGGGCACCGCGTCGACCATGAACGCGCTTGCCGAAGCGCTGGGGATGTCGTTGCCGACCTGTGCCGCAATCCCCGCGCCCTATCGGGAGCGGGGCCAGATGGCCTACGACACCGGCAGGCGCATCGTGGAAATGATAGAGGAGGATTTGAAACCCTCCGACATTTTGACGCGGGAAGCATTTGAAAACTGCATCGTCGTCAATACTGCCATCGGCGGCTCCACCAACGCGCCGATCCATATCAACGCTATCGCCCGTCATGTTGGTGTCGAGCTGTCCATCACGGATTGGGAGAGAATTGGGCGGCATGTGCCCCTGCTGGTGAACATGCAACCCGCCGGCAAGTATCTCGGCGAGGAATTTCATCGCGCCGGCGGTGTTCCAGCCGTCATCAATGAATTGATGAAGCTTGGCGTGATCAGGAAGAATGCCCGCACGGTGAATGGCCGGTCGATTGGTGGTAACGCCGCAAGTCACGCCGTGACGGATTACGATGTGATATTCCCGGCGAACCAGCCGCTGATGAAAGATGCAGGTTTCATCGTTCTAAAGGGCAATCTTTTTGACAGCGCGATCATGAAGACCAGCGTAATCTCCCCGGATTTCCGTTCGAGATATCTCTCAAATCCCGCCGACCCCAACGCCTTCGAAGGCCGCGCGATTGTTTTTGAAGGGCCCGAAGACTTCCACAGCCGCATCGAAGACCCTGCGCTGGCGATCGATGAGCACTGCATCCTCTTCATCCGCGGCGCCGGACCGGTCGGCTATCCGGGCAGTGCCGAAGTGGTGAACATGCAGCCGCCGGCGTCCTTGATCAGAAAGGGCATCACGTCGCTGCCTTGCATCGGTGATGGTCGCCAATCCGGCACATCCGGCTCCCCTTCAATACTGAATGCCTCGCCCGAGGCGGCAATCGGCGGCGGACTGGCCCTGCTCAGAACCGGGGACAGGATCAGAATTGATCTGAACAAGCATCAAGCGGATATGCTCGTTTCGGCGGACGAACTGGCCAAGCGGCGAACCGAACTGGCCAAACGGGGAGGTTTTCCAATCCCCGATAGCCAGACACCTTGGCAGGAGATCCAGCGCGCCCATGTGGACCAGTTGGATCATGGAATGGTGTTAAGGCCGGCGGTGAAATACCAACGTGTCGCCCAGTCGAAAGGGCTGCCGCGCGATAACCATTAATTAACCTCGATGAAAACTTGCCGATGGCTAAAATTTTAGCCAATTTTATAGCTCTTTGGTAACAGGGCCATGAGAGCTTCCGCTTCCGCTACGCGTGGAAGGGATTGCCTGCTGCCATGCCATCTCTCGTCGGCCCGCCTCGCCATGGTTGGATCGCCCCGCTGCTCGTTTGCCTGAGCTCGATAAGCTTTCTTGGTGCGCTCGACGCCGCAGGCGCGCCGCAAGCCAGCTATCTCTTACTTCTCGCAGGCGTGGTTGCCGCTGTCCTGTTGCTCAAACGCTGGCTTGCCATGTGCCGGGAACTTGCGCACCTGTCGGGCCAAATCTCTGAAATGAAGACCGCCCGCCTGCGTGCTGAGGCAGCAAACGAAGCCAAATCTCGCTTTCTTGCGACCATGAGTCATGAGATTCGCACGCCCATGAATGGCGTGCTTGGCATGAACAGCCTCTTGCTCGATACAGAGCTGACCCTCGAGCAACAAAACTACGCTACGGCTATCGGCTCATCAGGTCGCGCACTATTGTCGATCATCGATGAAATTCTCGATACATCCAAGATCGAGGCCGGCAAGGTCGAATTCGATGTTCAACCCTTCTCCCCGGTCGACATCCTGGAGGGAGTCGCCGAGCTCCTGGCTCCCCGCGCCCATGCGAAGGGCATCGAGGTCGCCACGCATGTTTCCCCCGAGCTGCCGCCGATTGTCCTAGGTGATCCCAACCGTCTGCGCCAGGTTCTGCTGAACTTGACAGGCAATGCAATCAAATTTACCGAGCACGGCGGCGTTCTTCTCAGAGCAACCGTCTCTCAGGAAAGATTGCAAGAAGGGGATTGCCCAATACGGTTCGAAATTTCCGACACCGGCATCGGGATTTCTACGACGGAACAACAGCGCATATTCGAAATGTTCGCTCAAGCCAACGACAGCATTTCCGGTCGCTATGGCGGCACCGGCCTGGGCTTGGCAATTTCGCGCGATTTGGTACGTCGCATGGGAGGCGAAATCGAATGCGACTCGAAACCCGGATCAGGTACAAATTTTGCGTTTACAATCGCGTTTGCACCTTCAGGGTCGCGTTCTCACCTCCAAAGCCGGCCACTCGATGGCCGCTCTGTCGTTCTCCTCATGCCCGACGGGCCAACCAAACAAGCCCTCAAACCGATGCTGAAGGATCTGGGCGCGATGGTGGACGAGCTCAACTCCGCCACGGATGCGATTCCTCCTCAGCTGCTCTCACCGAATGCTTCCCCGCGGGATTTGATCGTTAATGCGTCCTTTGCCGAACAGCTGAAGCTTTGGTTGGCTGACGGCCTTCCGGGTTACCCAGCTCATCTCCGTATCTGGTTGCTCCTGCAGCCGGAAGAACGTCGCAATCACCGCGCCTTGTTCGATGCACGCGTTGGCTACCTTCTGAAACCGTTGCGCCAGTCCTCTTTGGTCAGGCGTTTTCTCGAAGGAAACATGCTGCTTCTCTCGCAGGCGGTCAAACAGCTGAGGAATGGCCCAAGCCGACAGAATTGCGGCGATAGCTTGCGTGTCTTGCTGGTTGAAGACGATGCCGTCAACTCGCATTTGACCATCGCCATGCTCAAGAAGGCGGGCCACAGCGTCACCCATGTGCGTAGTGGCGAAGCCGCGCTTGAGGAAATGGACATCTGCCTGGCCGGAAATTCCCAAAGCGGCCACGACCACGATCTTGTACTGATGGATGTGCAGATGCCGGGTATGAACGGCCTCGAGGCAACTCGACTGATTCGCCTAACGGAACTTGCTCACAAATCTTCGCCTCGTCCAATTCTTGCTCTTACAGCAAATGCCAGCGCTGAGGATTACGACTTGTGCATGGCAGCCGGGATGAACGGTTTTCTGGCCAAACCCTTTGATCGAGCCGACATTGAGGAGGCGATCTCCCGCATCGCCCGCCGCACCGCCGCCTAGCTTTCGATCGCCCTTCGCATTTCCTCGCCCCTGTGAGAAGCTGGATTACCACTGGTGAAAGGACAGCAATGATCGGGGCCAGCAACTTTTTGCCCGGCGCGAACTTTGGATCGGCGCGCTTGCTTGCGCGGCGCGGGAGTTTGAGTGTCGTTATCTCTCGCGCAGCCGAATTTCTGCGGGCTGCTCAGGAGCTGCGGTACAAAGTGTTTCACCAGGAATTGTCGGCTGCCTCGCAGGCGTCGTCATGCAGCCACAGTGACGGGGACGATTTCGATGCCTATTGCGATCATATCCTGGTCATTGACGAGTCGTTTTCTGGAATGGCTGTGGGTACCTACCGCGTGTTGCATCAGGAGTGGGCCAGAGCAAGAGGAGGCTTTTACAGCGAGAACGAATTCGATCTGAGACCGCTGTTCGCGCGCCACCTTGGCCTGACGTTTTTTGAACTCGGACGATCATGCGTGCTTGCCAGCCACCGTACTGGGCCCGTCATCGAATTGCTATGGCAGGGAATTTGGAACTATGTCCGGCACAGCAAGATAGACGTCCTATTCGGCTGCGCCAGCCTCCAGGGCGCTGATCCAATCAATCATGAACTGCAGCTGAGTTATTTGGCGCATCATTTTGCGGCGCCCGAGCAGTGGAAAGTCCGTCCACTGACACCCCGTTTTGTATCGATGAACATGCGCGCCCCGGGCAGTTATGACGTATCGCGCGCCGCCCGAGCTCTCCCTCCGCTGATCAAGGGATACATTCGGCTTGGCTGCTACATCGGTGAAGGCGCAGTCGTCGACCGACAGTTCAACACGACGGATGTTTTTGTGCTGCTGCCGGTTGCCAATATTACGGCGCGATATTTATCCCGTTTTGGCACGCGCGACGAGGCCGTTCTCAGCTGTTGATATCATAAGCCGTGATAGCGGCTAGGTTCACGATATCGGACGTTGTAGCGTTCATCGAAGCGATTTGCAGTGGCCTGTCCAGTCCGGTCAACAACGGACCGACCACCGTAACTCCACCGAGCTGCTGCAGCATTTTGGTCGAGATGCTGGCGCTATGTGCTGCGGGCATCACCAGCACATTGGCGGGCTGGGATAGTCGGCAAAACGGATAGGCCGCCATCGCTTCGCGCGATAGAGCTACATCTGCGCCCATCTCGCCGTCATATTCGAAATCAACTTTCCTCCGGTCGAGTTCGGCCACCGCTTCCCGCACGCGCTCCGCCCTCTCTCCGCGCGGGTAGCCGAAGGTCGAATAAGATAGGAATGCCACCCGTGGCTCATAGCCGAAACGGCGCGCCACATTCGCAGCCTCTTCCGCAATATCGGCCAGTTCTGTGGGATCGGGCAGCTCATGCACCGATGTATCGGCAATGAACACCGTTCGTCCCCTGCACAGGGCCATGGATACACCGATCGTGCGATGTCCAGGCCGCGGGTCGATTGCTCGTCGCACGTTGTCGAGCGCCACCGAAAAATTGCGTGTCAAGCCGGTTACCAGGCCATCCGCATCGCCGAGTGCCACCATGCAGGCCGCAAAGACGTTTCGGTCGTTGTTTACCAACCGCTGGCAGTCGCGCGCCAGAAAACCCCGCCTCTGCAGGCGCTCATAGAGGAAACTGGCATAGTCTGCATTTCGCGTGGAAAGCCGCGCGTTGAGAAGCGATACATTCTCGTGAAGTTCCAGCCCTGTGGATAGCAGCACTTTCTTGACCTCCGCTTCCCGGCCGATCAAGATCGCCTCTCCCAAACCCGAGCTAGCAAACACATTTGCTGCGCGGATCATTCGGTCCTCCTCGCCTTCTGCGAACACGATGCGTTTGGGGTGCATCCGCACCTGATCGAAGATGACCTGCAGCGAGCCAGCGATGGGATCTAGCCTGGCTGAAAGTGAATCGGCGTATTCTTCGAGGTCGGCGATCGCATGTCGGGCCACACCGCTATCCATTGCCGCCTTTGCCACTGCCGGCGGAATCGTTGAAATAAGACGCGGATCAAACGGCACGGGGATGAGATAGTCAGGACCGAAGCGCAGCCGTGTGCCATGGTAAGCGGCAGCAACTTCATCTGGAACGTCCCGGCGTGCGAGCTCCGCCAGTGCCTCGGCGGCCGCGATTTTCATTGGCTCGTTGATCGTTCGCGCCCGAACATCCAAAGCGCCGCGAAAGATGTAGGGAAAGCCCAGCACATTATTGAGCTGGTTTGGATAGTCTGATCGGCCGGTCGCCATTATGGCGTCGTCCCTCACCCTATGGACTTCTTCTGGGAGGATCTCTGGATCTGGATTGGCCATTGCAAAGATGATCGGGCGGGCCGCCATGGACGCCACCATCTTTGGCGACAGGGCGCCTTTTACCGACAAGCCGAAAAATACGTCAGCTCCCTCCATCGCCTCCTCGAGGCTGCGTGCTTTGGTGTCGACCGCATGCGCGGACTTCCATTGGTTCATTCCCTCGCTGCGTCCTTGGTAAACCACGCCTTTCGAATCGCACAAGATGATGTTCTTTGCCGGAACCCCCATGGCTTTGATTAGCTCAACGCTGGCGATCGCAGCCGCGCCTGCACCATTGCAGACGAGCTTGAAGTTTTTCATGTTGCGACCGGTTACTTCCAACGCATTGATCAATCCGGCTGCGGCGATGATCGCCGTCCCGTGCTGGTCATCGTGGAATACCGGAATCTCCATTGCTTCTCGCAAACGGTGCTCGATCACGAAGCAATCAGGCGCCTTGATGTCCTCCAGATTGATTCCACCAAACGAAGGTCCGAGGTATCTCACCGAATTTACAAAGGCATCTATGTCGGCCGTTCCGATTTCAAGGTCGATCGCATCGACATCGGCAAACCGTTTGAACAGCACCGCCTTTCCTTCCATGACTGGCTTCGATGCCAGTGCTCCAAGGTCCCCCAGGCCCAGAATAGCTGTGCCATTGGAGATGACGGCGACCAGATTGCCCTTTGCCGTATAATCGTACGCGGTGTCCGGGCTTTCCGCGATCCGTCGCACCGGCACTGCGACCCCCGGGCTATAAGCAAGCGAGAGATCACGCTGTGTCGCCATCGGCTTCGTCGGATTGATCTCGATTTTTCCGGGCTTTCCTCCTTGATGAAACTGGAGCGCCTCCTCATCGGTAAAAGTAGGTCTGACCGATGTCTTCTTCTCGACTGCCATGAATAGACGTTCTCAACTGTTGTGAACTGCCCTCTCCAGCCTAGAGCAAGAGAGAGTAAAGTGTAAGCACTATGGCGGGTGACGGTTGTTTAAGAAAAGACTGTGATGACGGCCCACTATGCCCTAGAAGGGGCCGCCCCAATTGTTAGAGTCCAGTGATGGCGCAGGATGCACAGCCAAGCGAACGGGCGGATCGCTCGAGCCCTTCATCTCAGGAAGGCCCTCGCTCCACCCCGATGATGGCGCAATATCTGGAGCTCAAGGCGGCAAATCCTGGCATCCTCCTTTTCTATCGCATGGGCGATTTCTTCGAGCTTTTCTTTGAAGATGCAGAAACCGCCTCCCGCGCCCTCGGCATTGCGCTGACAAAACGCGGTAAGCATCATGGCGAGGACATTCCGATGTGCGGAGTGCCGGTGCGCACCGCCGATGATTATCTTCACAAGTTGATCAAGCTTGGGCATCGCGTGGCCGTCTGCGAACAGACGGAAGACCCTGCTGCGGCGAGAAAACGAGGCACTAAATCGCTGATCCGGCGGGAAATCGTCCGGCTGGTTACCCCCGGCACCCTCACCGAGGACAACCTGCTCGACCCGTCGCGGCATAATTATCTCCTTGCCGTCGGGCGGACCAAGGCGGCAGACGATTTCGCCTTGGCCTGGGCCGACATCTCGACCGGCGAATTCTACCTTGCCTCAAGTTCTTCCTCGCAGCTGTTGGACGAAATCCAGCGGATCGAACCGCGTGAGCTGCTGTTGGCGGAAAATCTGCTCGCCGATCCGCAGCTAGGTTCAAGCCTTCGGCAGCTGCCGACGTCTCTTACCCCGCTCGCGCCATCGCGCTTTGATAGCGAGAGCGGTGAACGCCGCTTGACCTCTTATTTTGGGGTGGCCACTCTCGACGGATATGGTGCCTTCACGCGCTCGGAATTGGCCACCGCTGGCGCTTTTCTCGACTATGTTTCGTTGACCCAGCTGGGGAAGCTTCCAGGCCTTTCTCCTCCGCGCCGCGCTTCGGCAAAGCAGACAATGTTGATCGATGCTGCGACGCGCGGCAACCTGGAACTGGTGAAGTCCCTTTCCGGTGAACAGTCGGGCACGTTGCTTGCCGTCATCGACAAAACCCTCACCGCCGCCGGTGCCCGTCTGCTCGCTGAGCGGCTTTGCGCTCCTTCGACCGACCTGCAGGAGATAAATCGTCGACAGGATGCCGTTGCTTTTTTTGTGAACGACGCTGCTTTGCGGCACGCCGTCAGAAGCAAGCTCAAAGGCATGCCTGATCTTGGACGCTGCCTTGCCCGTTTGTCGCTCGACCGTGGCGGCCCGCGCGACTTGGCAAATCTGGCGGCTTCCCTGAAAGCTGCCTTGGAAATAGTTGAAATAGTAAACCACAACCGCGGACTCATACCTCCGCCGGATGAAGTCGCCGCTGCAATTCATTCGCTTTCTCCCCAGCCGCTGCACGAACTTCAATCTGCAATCTCAACGGCTTTGGTCGTCAATCCGCCGCTGCTTGCCGCCGATGGTGGCTTTGTTGCTCCAGGTTACCGAAAAGATCTCGATCAGGCGAGATCACTTAAGGATGATACTCGCAAGGTTATCGCTGAGCTGCAGGCTGCCTACGCGGAAAAAACCGGCATCAAATCGCTCAAAATCCGTCACAACAACTTTCTTGGGTTTTTTGTCGAGCTCAGTCGTCACAATGGGGAAGCGCTGCAAAAAAGCGCCCTGCAGCATGAATTCATCCATCGTCAAACAATCCTCAACGGCATGCGGTTCAACACCGTAGAGCTTTCTGAACTTGAACAAAAAATCGCAACTGCTGCCGAAAAAGCTCTCGCAATCGAGCTTGAGGTGTTTGCAACATTGCTCGGCAAGATGAAAGAGACCAGTGCCGCCGTGGCCACGGCGGCGAGCGCACTGGCCGTAATAGATGTAACGGCCGCCCTGGCAGAATTGGCGGCGAACCACTCCTATGTGCGAGCACTGGTCGATGACTCCCAGCGACTTTTCATAAAGTCGGGTCGCCACCCCGTCGTTGAACGGGCGTTGAAAGCCGCAAGCGGAGAGGACTTCATATCCAATAACTGCGAACTGGGCGACAGCGGAGACGATGCGCATCGCATTTTGCTGCTCACCGGCCCCAATATGGCGGGGAAATCGACATTCCTTCGGCAGAATGCCCTAATTGCAATACTTGCCCAGATGGGATCCTTCGTGCCCGCCGCCGAAGCGCACATCGGGATCATTGACAAGTTGTTCTCCCGCGTTGGCGCTGCCGACGATTTGGCCAGGGGTCGTTCCACCTTCATGGTTGAGATGGTGGAGACGGCCGCGATACTTAATCAGGCCACCGCCCGTTCATTTGTTGTTCTCGATGAAATCGGGCGCGGAACGGCGACGTTCGATGGACTTTCGATCGCCTGGGCAACACTTGAGTACCTCCATGAGAATGCTTGCTGCCGCTGCCTTTTTGCCACCCACTTTCACGAGCTGACGGCACTCGCTTCAAAGCTGAAATACCTCGGCAACTTTACAATGAGAGTGAAGGAATGGCAGGGCGATGTCGTCTTCCTGCATGAAATCGCACCGGGCGCTGCGGATAGGTCCTATGGTATTCAAGTTGCCAAACGCGCGGGCCTTCCCCCAGCTGTTCTCGCCCGCGCGCAAGAAGTGCTTGATTTGCTCGAGCGAAGCGAACGCTCGGTTGCCCGCCGCGAATTGATCGACGACCTGCCTCTCTTTGCCTGCCCGCCCTCTAATCAAGTCGCGCGCGTTTCCGACCTTGTGGAAAAACGCCTTGCAGAAATAGTCCCCGACGACCTTTCGCCGCGCCAGGCGCTCGAACTGCTGTATGAACTTCGATTGCTCACGGCCCGCCGATGACGGTTCAAGAAATAGCGAACGGGCGCCGATCCGATCCTACCGACTTTCCCGCGGCGAAAGCCGAACTCGACGCAATAGCATCAGGATCGGGATCCGAGATTGCCAAGCGGGCGGCCATCCTGAAGGTTTTGAAGACCTACCTCGCCAACGGCCGCGCCGAGGCTGAGATGAGGCTTACGCTGACCGGGGGCGGCATCGATTGTGCCGCAACCCTTTCACGTCTCCAGGACGAGATCATCACCCTCCTTCATGGCGTGGCAACCGATCATCTCTACCGCGTGCAGAACCCATCGACATCGGAACGCGTTTCCGTAGTTGCCGTTGGCGGCTATGGCCGAGGCAAGCTCGCACCCGGATCGGACATCGATCTTCTTTTTCTCCTTCCCTACAAGCAGACCGCTTGGGGGGAAAGCATCGCCGAGTTCATGCTGTACGTCCTCTGGGATTTGCGCCTCAAAGTCGGCCATTCTGCCCGATCCGTTGACGATTGCATCAGGCTCGCACGCAGTGACGATACAATCTTGACTGCGCTCCTTGAGTCTCGCTTCGTGTGCGGCGATCAGGCGCTGTTTGAAGACATGTGGATCCGCTTTCGCAAGGAGGTCCTTCTTGGCGGGGCAAAGGAGTTTATCTCGGCTAAATTGGCAGAACGCGATGCTCGCCACATAAAGTCGGGCCAATCGCGTTATCTTGTCGAACCCGATGTCAAGGACGGCAAGGGTGGGCTGCGCGACCTGCACACCTTGTTCTGGATCGCTCGTTATGTCTATGGCAGCTCCTCTGCTCACGATCTGGCGAACAAAAACATTTTTACCCGTCAGGAGGTTTTGAGGTTTCTTCGTTGTGAGGATTTTCTGTGGGCGGTTCGCTGTCATTTGCATTTCATGACTGGCAAGAATGCCGACCGTTTGAGCTTCGATCTGCAGGCCGAGCTGGCCGAACGGCTTGGTTACACCGCTCATGGGGGCTTGAAGCACGTCGAGCGCTTCATGAAACACTATTTTCTAGTTGCCAAGGACGTGGGCGATCTAACCCGTATCTTTTGTTCCGTGCTCGAAGCCCAGGAGATAAAGAAGTCGCCTGGCATGGTTGAGTTCTGGCGAGGTCTCAGAGACAAGCGTAAAGGCGCCCTGGGCACCGGTAGCGGGTTCCGCATCGACTCCGGCCGCATGAATGTCTTAGATGAAAAGGCTTTCACCAGCGATCCGGTCAATATCTTTCGACTCTTCGCTTACGCTGACGAATATCGCACCGGTGTCCATCCCGATGCCTTGAAGTTGATCAGGCGCTCGCTTCCCCAGCTCGGAAGCCGCCTGCGCAACGATCCTGAGGCCAATCGTCTGTTCCTGCATCTTCTCACCGAAAGCCGCGATCCCGAAACGACCCTCCGTCGCTTGAACGAAGCAGGGGTGCTTGGGCGCTTCATCACGGATTTCGGCAAGATCGTCGCAATGATGCAATTCAACATGTATCACCATTACACCGTCGATGAGCATCTGATCCGGGCTGTTGGCATTCTGACGGAAATCGAACGCGGGACGCTCAAGGAGGATCATCCCGTTGCGAGTGACATTATCCACACGCTCGTAATGCGCCGGGTGCTTTATGTCGCCGTGTTGCTTCACGATATCGCCAAGGGCAGGGGTGAACACCACTCGACTGCCGGTGAAAGGGTGGCCAAGGAACTCTGCCCGCGGCTTGGGTTGACCGCCGCCGAGACCGAAACCGTGGCATGGCTCATCCGCCATCACCTGTTAATGAGCGAAACCGCCCAGATGCGCGATCTCAACGACTTCAAAACGATCCTCGACTTCGCCAATGTGGTGCAAAGTCCTGAGCGATTGAAACTGCTGTTGATTCTAACCGTCGTGGATATCCGCGCAGTTGGACCCGGAGTATGGAACGGCTGGAAAGGCCAGCTGCTGAGAACACTCTATTGGGAAGCTGAGCCGATTCTGTCGGGCGGCCACACGGCCGTAAGCCGCAAGGTTCGAGTTGCCGAAGCGCAGTCGAAATTTCTCGGACATTTCCCCGAATGGGATGAAGATCAACGAAGGGCTTATCTTCAGCGGCATTACGATGCTTACTGGATCACTGTTGATGAGACTCACCAGGCAGCGCACGCCGCACTCATCCTCAAGGCGCAGGCTGAAGGCCACACCGTTGCCACCGAGGTTGCAACCGATGAATTCACCGCCATCACCGAGCTCACGGTCTATGCGCCCGACCATCCACGGCTACTTGCACTTTTGACCGGCGCCTGTGCCGCGGCCGGCGCCAATATCGCCGGCGCCCAGATTTTCACGACAGCCGACGGCATGGCGCTCGATACACTGCTCATCCAGCGAGAGTTTTCCGAAGCGGAAGATGAACGACGACGCGGTGAACGTGTCGCTGACCTCGTTCGCAAGGCACTGCGGGGCGAACTCAGGCTACGTGAAATGGTCACCGCACTTCCCAAAGCCAAGGGTCGACTTAAAGCCTTCACGGTAGTGCCGCATGTGATTGTCGACAACGATTCATCGAATCGTTACACCGTGATCGAGGTCGCCGGCCTCGATCGTACTGGCCTTTTGTTTGACTTAACCGAGGCCCTGTTCAGGCTCAATCTCAATATCGTCTCCGCTCACATCACGACTTTCGGCGAGCGTGCGGTGGACGTTTTTTACGTCACCGACCTCACGGGAGCAAAAATTACCACTGAGTCGAGAGTCGCAAAAATCAACGCCGAGCTTTCCCAGGTCCTTGAGCCAGCGTAATCGTCAATTTCACTTATCTAACGAATCCGCTAGAAGGCCCTTTGCCCGAGGTCTCTACTGATGTCCCTTCTCCGATCAGCAGCAACTGTAGGCTCGATAACCTTGATCAGCCGGGTTTTCGGGTTTGTCCGCGACATATTGATGGCCAACGTTGTGGGCACCGGCTTGGTGGCACAGGCCTTCGTTGTTGCGTTCCGGTTTCCCAACCTTTTTCGCGCTCTTTTTGCCGAAGGTGCCTTTAATTCCGCTTTCGTCCCGCTTTTTGCCAAGCGGCTCGAGATTGAGGGGTCGGAGAGCGCCAGAGCTTTTGCCGAAGAGGTGTTGTCTGTACTCCTCACCTGGCTCTTGGTTTTTACCCTCCTCGCCATGATCGCCATGCCGGTCGTAATCTATGCCATAGCCTGGGGCTTTGCCGGCGATCCTCAGAAATTCTCTCTCTCTGTCGCGCTCACCCGGATTGCTTTTCCCTATCTCCTGCTGATGTCGCTGACAGCGCTTTTGAGCGGTGTTCTCAACAGCCTCCACCGCTTCACCGCTGCCGCTGTGGCACCCATTCTGCTCAATCTCATCATGGCTACCACCCTTATCGTTGTGAGCAGCCTCGGCTGGGGCGAAAGCCAGCGCACCGGCTACGCACTTGCTTGCGCAGTTCTCATTGCAGGTCTGGCACAGCTCGCTCTCGTATGGGTGGCGTGCATCAGGGCGGGCATGAGAATTGGCTTGCGGCTTCCAACTGTTAACCCCGACGTAAAGCGGCTGATCATGCTGACTGTTCCGGGCATAATTGCCGGGGGCGTGACGCAGCTAAATCTGCTGATCGCCACCCAGATCGCTTCAATGTTCGATCGGGCGGTGTCCTATTTGTACTATGCCGATCGGATTCATCAGCTTCCCTTGGGGGTCGTGGGTGTCGCCATCGGTGTCGTGCTCCTGCCCGATCTGTCGCGGAAGCTGCGCTCGGGCGATGCTGAAACCGCCATGTCGGTCCACAATCGGGCGCTGGAACTTGCCTGGTTTTTCACTCTTCCGGCAGCAATCGCCCTTATCCTTATTTCCGGTCCGATCATCCACGCCCTCTTTGAACATGGAGCATTCAATCGCTCCGATGGGATTGCCACTGCGTCGGCGCTTTCGGCATTTGCCGCGGGGCTTCCGGCATTTGTTCTGATCAAGGTTTTTGCCCCCGGTTTTTTTGCCCGCGAAGACACGGCCACCCCGATGCGTTTTGCCGTTGTGAGTGTGGCAGTAAACGTCGCGGCTGCAATTTCATTGTCAACAATTTGGCGCCACGTCGGAATAGCGGCTGCGACATCCATCGCTGCCTGGACGAATGCCCTGCTGCTTGGCACAACCCTCATCACTCGCCACCATTTCATCCCCGATCGGCAATTGCGCCAGCGTCTGCCCCGCATGATGTTGGCCTGCGCTCTAATGGCGGCAGTACTCGTGCTCGGGCTTGGCCTTACAGGAAAGTTCTTTCTTGCCACATCCCCCTCAGGTGATCGAATCATGGCATTGATCTTTCTGATCGCATCAGGGGTCGTAACCTATTTTGTCGCATCGCAGCTGCTCAAGGCCATGACCCTTGCCGAACTGAGAGCGATGCTGAGGCGGCAGGGCTAGCACTTGGCTTCGGACGGCTTTTGCGGAATATAGCGGTCCACACTTCGGGAAACCGCATGTCGATATTGAAACCGCGCGTTTTTTCAGGCGTCCAGCCTACCGGCAACCTCCATCTGGGCAACTATTTGGGGGCCATAAAGCGTTTTGTAGAAATGCAGCAGGTCTATGACTGCCTGTATTGTGTGGTCGACCTGCACGCCATAACCATCTGGCAGAATCCCGTTGAGCTCAAGCACAACACCCGGGAAGTAACCGCCGCTTTTCTCGCCGCAGGCATCGATCCGGCCAGTCACATAGTTTTCAATCAAAGCCAAGTGCACGAACATGCCGAACTCGCCTGGATTCTGAATTGCGTGGCGCGATTGGGTTGGCTCAATCGTATGACCCAATTTAAGGAGAAAGCCGGAAAAGACCGCGAAGCCGCATCTGTCGGATTGTATGTTTATCCCAATTTGATGGCGGCCGATATTCTCGCCTATCGCGCCACTCACGTGCCGGTAGGTGAGGATCAGAAGCAGCATCTCGAGCTTGCTCGCGACATTGCCCAGAAGTTCAATGTCGATTTCGCCGATTTCATCAGGGCGGCAGGCTACGCAGATGGTTTCTTTCCTCTTCCCCAGCCGTTGATCTCAGGTCCGGCCACTCGCGTGATGTCATTGAAAGACGGCTCGAAGAAGATGTCGAAGTCCGACCCATCCGATCTGTCGCGCATCAATTTGACCGACGATGCCGACAGCATTGCGAAAAAAATCCGCAAGGCAAAGACCGACTTTGATGCGCTGCCGAGCGAAATGCCGGGCCTGCAAGGCCGTCCTGAGGCGGCCAACCTGGTCGGCATATTCGCGGCGCTGAGCGACTCAACGCCCGAAGCCGTATTACGCGAATTCGGGGGCCGTCAATTTTCAGCGTTCAAGCAGGCGCTTGTTGCCCTTGCAGTCTCCAAACTTGGACCTATCGGAGCCGAAATGAAACGCCTGATGGCCGACCCGGCCCAGGTTGACAGGGTCCTGGCCGATGGATCGAGCCGTGCCGCCGCCATTTCCGCCCCCGTGCTCTCAGAAGTTAAGAAAATACTTGGTTTTATTGGTAGCCGTGGCGAATCCCAGTTGCAATAGTTTGGAACTGTTCTAAATGATTGGGCGAAGGAGATTGGATCGATGTTTATCCAAACCGAAGCTACCCCCAATCCGGCAACCTTGAAGTTTCTTCCTGGCAAGCAGGTCGTCAAAGGCGGCCCGCGTGAATTTCGCTCCCGCAACGAGGCGGCGAAATCGCCGCTCGCAACCAGGCTCTTCGCCATTGATGGTGTTTCCGGCGTATTCCTAGCTGGCGATTTTATCACCGTGACCAAAACTTCCGGCGAGTGGCAGCATTTGAAACCCGCAATACTCGGCGTGATAATGGAACACTATCTCTCCGGCGATCCGGTAGTTGCCGATGACGAGCCGATGAAGGCTCCGATAACGGAGGACTTCGCTTCTGATGATGCCGAAATCGTATCAACGATTAAGGAACTACTAGATACGCGCGTTCGCCCCGCAGTCGCACAAGACGGTGGTGACATTACCTTTCATGGCTACAAGGAAGGGGTGGTGTTTCTGAATATGAAGGGCTCCTGCTCGGGCTGCCCGAGTTCGACCGCCACCTTGAAGCATGGCATCGAGAACTTGCTTCGCCACTTTATTCCTGAAGTCAAAGAGGTGCGACCGGTTTGAGGCGAGGCCTCACCGGTAGTCCGGCTCGATGAAAATACTTGCGGTCGACACCGCACTTGCTGCCTGTTCTGCCGCTGTCTACGATAGCGATGACGACCGAATGTTGGCTTCAATCTTCCAACCGATGACGGTGGGTCACGCTGAAGCGATCGCACCTGCGGTTCGTCAAATCATGTTGGAGGCTGGAATTGAGTTTTCTTCCCTAGACCGCATTGCCACCACGATTGGACCGGGAACATTCACCGGCCTGCGAATCGGTCTTTCCTTTGCCAAGGCTTTGGGCCTTGCCCTCGATCTGCCGGTGGTCGGCCTATCGACCCTCAAGGCCATAGCCGCCAACATCGCCTCCAATCCTCACCACCTACCCATTGTTGTCGCGATTGACGCCCGGCGGGGGAATGTCTACGCCCAGCTGTTCACCCACGATCTTGCGCCGTTGAGCGAGGCCTGCGTCTGTGCCGCCCCAGATGTATCGAAGGGTTTGGCAGACGGAGACTATCTCGTTGTTGGTTCGGCATCAGATCTGTTGATCACATTGCCCTCAAATAGGCGGCTTGCTTTTCGCAAGGCTGATGCTCCTGATCTCCCCAGCGCCACCATCATTGCCAAGCTAGCACGGCTTGAACCCGCCACGGGCACCGGCCTTGAGCCCCTTTACCTACGGGCACCCGATGCCAAGCCGCCGCACGCTGCGCCTCTTCAATTTCTTCAGATCGGCGGCGCAGATAGGGCCGACGCCCAGGCGCTCGCGACTCTGCACGCACAGTGCTTTGTTCAGCCATGGAGCGCCGATTCCTTCTCCGAGCTTTTGGAGATTCCGGGTACTATTGCCGTTCTTGCAAAAGTGAACGATGCAATCCCCGTCGGGCTTGCCATCGCCCGATGCGCCGCCGATGAAGCGGAATTCTTGACCCTTGCTGTTCACCCCGATTACCGCCGGCGCCACATCGGCGAAAGACTTGTGATGGCTACGGCTGCAGGGCTGGCAAAAATGGGGTCGCGCCATGTGTACATGGAAGTGGCGGCTACGAATGCCGGAGCGCGCCGGCTATATGAAAAGCTTGGCTTTGTCTCTGTTGCCACGCGGCAGAACTACTATCCGAAACCTGATGGTGATCACGAGGATGCCCTCCTCATGAAACGCTCACTTCCAATTGCGCCCCCCCATGTCTGATCCTATACCTGTTCTCATGAATGAGATCGAAAGGGCCTGCATTGCCAAGGGTATGCGCATGACCGGGCAGCGTCGCACGATCGCCCAAGTGATCGCCGAAGCCGCCGATCATCCCGACGTTGAGGAACTGCATCGCCGAGCCGCCGGGCGCGACAGCAGGATTTCGCTCGCCACCGTTTACCGTACAGTTCGCCTGTTCAAGGAAATGGGAATCCTGGAAAGCCATGCGTTTCACGGCCGGGCACGCTACGAAAAAGCGCCGGCCCAGCATCATGACCATTTGATTGATTTGGCGAGTGGCAGGGTCATAGAGTTTCGTAACGAGGAAATTGAGAAGCTGCAGGAGCTGGTTGCACGCCAGTTGGGTTATAGGTTGGTCGGGCACAAGCTCGAGCTCTACGGAAAGCCATTACCCGCTTCGGCCACGGCGAGACCGCGTCGCAAATGAGTAATCTGCGCCTTGTCTTCTTGATCTTGTCGATTTCGGTCATTTCCCTCCTCGTCATTCCCCCGCAGTGGTTGTTTACGAAGCTGTGGCCGCGGGGTGCCCGCAAACTCCCCAATCTCTACTTCCGTCTGGTTGCTTGGTTGATGGGGATAAAAATCGAAGTGAAGGGAGAACCGGTTGCCGAAAGGCCTTGCCTATATGTGTCCAATCATTTGAGTTGGCTCGATATCATTGTCTTGTCGACTGTCCAGCCGATGTGTTTCGTCGCCAAGAAAGAGGTCGCCCGCTGGCCGTTGTTTGGCCTTCTCGCCACGGTCGGGCGCACGCTTTACATCGACCGCGAGCGTCGGCACGACGTCAGGAACTCGAATGGTGATATTCGCAAGCGGTTTACCGCACGCGAAATCGTCACATTGTTTCCTGAAGGCACATCTAGCGATGGCAATCGTGTCCTGCCATTTCGCAGCGCTCTCATGGGCGCGGCTGAGATGGAGGTTGACGGCATACCCGTCGTCGTTCAGCCGGTTACGATCGCCTATACTGGGGTTCATGGCATTCCCCTCGGCCGCGTAAGACGGCCGATATTCGCTTGGCATAGCAAGATGAAGCTAGTACCTCATCTTTTGGGCGTTGGGCGGGTTGGACCCTTCGAAGTGACACTGACATTTCATCCCGCGACCACAGCGCGGGAAATTGGTGGCCGCAAGGCCCTCTCCCGGCACTGCGAGCACGTAATACGCCAGAGCCTTGTGGAGGCGCTAACCGGCCGCCGGCCGGTGGTTTCCAAGCTGGCGAAAACGCGCTAGAGCATGGGCATTATGGTTAATTAGAAAATGAACGCCGAGCCCAACAAAAAGGTCTTCATCCGGACGTATGGTTGTCAGATGAATACTTACGATAGCCAGCGCATGAGCGATGTGCTTTCACCGCTGGGCTATGGTCCAACCGACGATCCCCGGAACGCCGACCTGATCATACTCAACACCTGTCACATCCGCGAGAAAGCCGCCGAAAAAGTCTATTCGGAACTGGGACGCATTCGGCGGATCAAGGAAACGAGAAAGCGCAAAGGTGAGAGCACGCTTATCGCCGTCGCAGGATGCGTAGCCCAGGCCGAGGGTGAAGAGATCATCCGTCGCGCCCCGGCGGTGGATCTGGTTTTCGGACCACAAAGCTATCATCGGCTGCCGGATCTTCTCGCACGCGTCCGTCGGCAAGCCCACAAGGTAGTGGAAACGGAATTTCCCGCCGCAGAGAAATTTGATGGGCTCCCCCAAAGCCCGCGCGACAAAATCATCACGCGTGGAGTCACCGCCTTTGTCACCGTTCAGGAAGGTTGTGATAAATTCTGCACGTTTTGTGTCGTTCCCTATACCAGAGGTGCCGAGTTCTCACGGCCGGTGATTGCCATCGAGCATGAAGTTCGCCGTCTCGCCGAGGCAGGCGTTCGCGAGGTAACTTTGCTTGGCCAGAACGTCAATGCCTATCACGGGACAGCTCCGACCGCGGGCAACTGGAATCTCGCCCGCTTGCTTGACTATCTGGCGCGCATTCCGGGTATCGAGCGATTGAGATACACCACCAGCCATCCCTGTGACATGCATGAGGAACTGGTTGAAGCCCACGCTGCTAACCCCAAACTGATGCCCTATGTTCATTTGCCCGTTCAGTCGGGTTCAAACCGCATTCTTGCCGCCATGAACCGACGGCACACCTCGGAAAGTTATATGGATGTCATTGCCAAGTTGAGAACCGCCCGGCCGGACATGGCTCTGTCTTCCGATTTCATCGTAGGTTTCCCGGGTGAAACAGAGGCCGACTTCGCCTCAACATTGGAACTCGTTCGGAACGTCGGCTACGCCCAGGCGTTTTCCTTCAAATATTCACCACGGCCCGGAACCCCTGCTGCGGAAATGCCGCAAGTTCCAGCCGATGTGAAAGCCGACCGTTTGGCACGTCTCCAGGCACTGCTGGGCGAGCAGTACATGACTTTCAATCGGTCGTGCCTTGGCCGCACGCTTCCCATATTGCTTGAGAGGCCAGGCCGCCATCCAGGTCAGTTGATCGGACGCTCGCCATATCTGCAACCTGTCGTAATCACCGACGAGCGGTTGAAATTCGGCGATCTGGTGAACGTGGTGATCGATGGTGTTGGTTCTAACAGCCTTTCGGCGCATAGTGCAGGACTAGAGTGACTGATTCTCGCTCGAAAGACAGGAACCTTGAAAGGAGGTCTAGTGTTTTGAACCCGCGAATGACGACGGGTAATTTGACCAAGATCATCCTAGAGCCAACTGAAGATTCAGCCAGCAATTTGACGCTCGCCTTCGATGACAATCGGCTGCTCACTCTTGTCTTTGGGGAACACGATGAGCATCTCGCTCTAATCGAGAGTCGCTTAGGTGTCGACATAACACCACGCGGCAACCGCGTCGCGTTACGCGGCCCGCGAGCTGCCTGTGAAAGCGCCGGCCAAGTTTTGGAACGCCTCTATGCTTTGGCGTTGAAGGGTCACGATATCACTTCAGGTGATGTTGAAGGCGCGATCCGAATGGTGCAGGCCGCCAATCAGGAAATTGGCGAGGAGACGACAATTCGCACCAAGCGCAAGCTGGTGACAGCTCGCTCGCCGATGCAGAAATGTTACATAGATGCCCTGCGTCAAAGCGATTTGGTTTTCGGCACCGGTCCCGCCGGAACCGGCAAGACATACCTGGCCGTTGCGGCCGCCGCCGCAGCGTTGTCCGCCGGGGAAGTTGATCGCATCATACTGTCGCGGCCCGCAGTCGAAGCTGGAGAGCGTCTGGGTTTTCTGCCGGGCGACATGAAGGAAAAGGTCGATCCATATCTGCGCCCCCTTTACGACGCGCTTTACGATGTGCTTCCCGGCCCCACAGTCGCTCGCGGGTTGGCTGACGGAACTATTGAAATTGCTCCGATTGCGTTTATGCGGGGTCGCACCTTGAGGCACGCTTTCATAATCCTTGATGAGGCACAGAACACGACTCCTCAGCAGATGAAGATGTTCTTGACCCGACTGGGTGAAGACAGCCGCATGGCGGTCACCGGCGATCCATCGCAGGTTGACTTGCCCTTTGGCATCACCTCCGGTCTTGCGCAGGCAACGAGAATTTTGAAGGGTGTCGAAGGCGTGACTCACATTGCCTTCACCGAGGCCGACATCGTCCGCCATCCCTTGGTAAGTCGAATTGTGACTGCCTATGACAAATCCGAACGACGCGAGCGGCGCAGTAAGTCCGACGACTGATCATGTCCATTTCGGTAACTATTGACCGCAATGTTTGGAAGAGGTCGCCGCCAGTTACGAGGTTGGCCCGCAGTGCTGCGCGGGCCGCCCTGAAGGTAGCGAATATCGATTCATCGGAGTGCGATTTGGCGGTAATCTTTGCTGACGATGCAACGGTCGCCGAGCTTAATCGCAAATGGCGCGGCAAGGCCAAGCCTACAAACGTGCTGTCGTTTCCTGCCAGCCAGCGGGCAGGAGGACGTTTTCTGGGCGATGTTCTTCTTGCCGCTGGCGTCATTGAGCGCGAAGCCGAAGATGAGGGTAAGCCTCTCTTGAACCATGCGGCGCATTTGATTGTCCATGGCGTCCTACATCTACTGGGGTACGATCACGGCAAGGCGTCGGCCGCTCGCAGGATGCGGCAAATGGAAGTTCGGGCGCTCAAGAGCTTGGGGATGGATGATCCCTATTAATGTGGATAACAGCAAACCGCGGCCTGATATTGGCGATGAACAAGGATTCGAAATCTACTGACCCCTCTGGCCCGCACGCGGTTGCCGCAGAGCCGGTAGAAGACCAAACACCTCGCTCTGAGGGCGCTTGGTCGTGGCTGCGCCGACTGCTGGGGGTCTCACCCCCCGCACCTCCTCCGCCCCACGATACGTCTCGCCCGGTAACCGAGGTTGCCCAGGCCGAAGCCCGCTCGATGATGGTCAACCTGATCGAATTCGCCCGCATGCGGGTCGACGATGTCATGGTTCCACGCGTCGATATTGTATCAATCGAGGAAAGCGCCCCGCTGCATGAACTGCTCGTGCGGTTTGCCGAGGCCAATCACTCCCGCCTCCCGGTCTATCGCGAGACCCTCGATGATCTGATTGGCATGGTTCACATTAAGGATCTGCTTGCGTGGATGCTGAAAACGTCTTCGCAAAAAAAACGCCGCAAGGCGGCACGACCTCCCGAGCAGGAAACGGTCGCGGCCGAAAAGGTGAGCTTGAGATCCGTCGATCTAACCAAGAGCATCAAACAAGCCGGCATTATTCGCGATCTCCTCTTTGTTCCGCCCTCGATGCCTGTCGCCGATCTTCTTGTGAAAATGCAAGCAACCCATCTGCACATGGCCATTGTGGTCGATGAGTACGGCGGCACTGATGGGTTGCTTACCATCGAAGACCTCGTCGAGGTCATCGTGGGAGATATTTCCGACGAGCATGATACGGGCGATGAAAATCTCATCCGCGATCTCGGCCGCGGAACGTTTATCGCCGATGCCCGCGTGCCGATTGAGGACGTCGAGTCGTTGCTCAACCGCCCGCTTTTGGCAGACGATCGGGAGGAAGAAGCCGATACTTTGGGCGGCCTGATCTTTGCGATGCTGGGACGAGTTCCCGCGCGCGGAGAATTGGTGCGCCATCCAAGTGGAGTCGAGTTTGAAGTGGCCGAATCCGATCCGCGGCGGGTTAAGAAAATCCGCATCCACACCAATCCGGGCAACGGCTCATCTCCGGCCGAATCGGGGCAAAAGCACTGATGCCGCTTCAGGTGATCAGGAACTTCGCCCATCGGTTTATAATTTTATGGGGTTGGCGGCGCATAGGCGCCGCGTTCTTCTTCGGTGCTGCGGCCGCGACCGCTATGCAGCCGCTCCTGTTTTGGCCAGTACTCTTTGTCTCGTTTCCCGTTCTGATCTGGCTGATCGATGGGCTTTTCGTTGAACGCGCCAACAGACTTCGTCGGGCGCTTGGCGCCTTTGCCACCGGCTGGACGTTTGGCTTCGGCTTTTTTCTCGCGTCGCTCTACTGGGTCGGCGCGGCATTCCTTGTTGATGCAGAAACCTATGCCTGGATGATGCCATTAGCCGTCGCAGCACTCCCGGCCGGCATGGCGCTCTACTGGGGGGCAGCCGCTGCTCTAGTAACTTTGTGGTGGGCACCGGGTCTTCGTCGCATTCTGGTGTTCGCCGCGGCACTGGCATTTTCGGAGTGGCTGCGTGGCCGATTTTTCACCGGCTTTCCATGGAACACCCTGGGCTATGCGGCGGAAGCTTCCGAAGGACTGAGCCAGGTGGCTGCCTATGTCGGCATCTGGGGGCTGACCTTCTTGGTTGTTCTTTGGGCTTCCCTTCCTGCGCTTTTGTCGGAATCGGAATCTAACTCCGGTAGTCGTCGGGCCGTTTTTTTCTTCATGCTGGCCGGTATTGGTCTTTGGCTTGCAGGTACCATGCGCCTTGAAAAAGCGCCGGTCGCGTTCGTTCCCGGAGTCAACATCAGGATCGTCCAGCCAAACGTTCCTCAAAGCGACAAGTGGCGCGCCGATAATGTGGTGAAAATTTTCGACGACCTCCTTGCCCTTACAACCGCGCCCTCCGCCGGAAAATCCGAAGCGGCGAACATGCAGAAGATAGTGATCTGGCCAGAATCGTCTGTACCGTTCTTGATGGATGAGCAACCTGAGGCTCTGAAAACTGTAGCTCGCGCCCTTCCCGATGACGGGGTGCTCCTCATGGGTTCGCTAAGACGCATCCGCTCACAGGACCCCTTGCCGGAAACAGAGGAGGTCTACAACAGTCTGTTCGCGATCGACGGGATGGGAAAGATCAGCGCCACTTACGACAAATGGCATCTTGTGCCTTATGGAGAATACCTGCCTGTCGCGAGCTGGCTTGAACCCTTGGGTTTGAGGCGGCTTGTAACAATTCCGGGCAACTTCAGTTCCGGTGAAGGTGTCCGCACCATTTCGCTGCCAGGCACGCCGTCGTTCTCGCCTCTCATCTGCTATGAAGCGATATTTCCCGGCCGCGTCGCAGACACCCACAATCGCCCCGAATGGCTGCTCAATATTACGAACGATGGTTGGTTCGGCTTAACTGGAGGCCCTCATCAGCACTTTGCCCAGGCAAGATTCCGCGCGATCGAAGAAGGCCTGCCGCTGATTCGCGCCGCCAACACTGGCATTTCCGCAATAATCGACGCTCACGGACGTGTGATTGATCAGCTGCCGCTGGCAAGCAGGGGAACGATTGACGGAAGCCTGCCGGTGTCGATCCCGCCGACACCTTATGCACGGTACGGCGACCTTCTGTTTTTCCTGGGGCTAACGCTTAGCGCCGCAACGATTCTTATTCCTCGGCGCGCCCCCAAGCCCTCTACCGCTCGCTGAGATCTGGTTCGTTTTTGCTGCCCGTGCCCAGTTAATCGATGCAAGCCGGCCATTAACGCGTAAATTATCACCAGCATTTACTAAGCTTTATTAGAATTTTAGTTTGCCTTGAAATGGTAAAGTGTATTAGTTGTTTCAATGCTCGGTATGGGGGAACCGCAGGAGGGGTAGAAACGGTATCTGGCGGGGGCTGGAACTGAGGAAACAATGGCAAAACGGAACGCCAACCCAATTGACGTGCATGTGGGCAACCGGGTGCGAATGCGACGAATGCTTATTGGGATGAGCCAGGAAAAGCTTGGCGATCAATTGGGCCTTACATTTCAGCAAGTGCAAAAATACGAAAAGGGATCAAACCGGGTAAGCGCCAGCCGCCTATTTCAGATGGCCCAGATCCTCGGCGTCAATGTCCAGTTCTTCTATGATGATATGCCGGGTTCCGTTTCCGGTACGATCTCAAGCGGGTTCGCTGAGAATAAAAATGGCGAGTTGATCATGGATTTGATCAGTTCGGCCGAAGGGTTGCAGCTCAACCAGGCGTTCATTGAAATCAAGGACGCCGATGTGCGCAGGCGCATCATCGACCTCGTCAAGGTTCTCGGCAGCCGTTAGGGCGGTCAGCCGCTCCGAACGCGAAAGTCCTGCCAGTTGACCTTCTGGGAAAGGCCTGCCAAATAGCCTCGCTCTAATCACACCATGGATTTTGGCTGGTGTAAAACGAGGGGTCAGCGGTGGCGCGTAAAAGCTATCAATTTACCAGCGAATCAGTTTCCGAGGGCCATCCCGACAAGGTGTGTGACCGGATCTCCGATGAAGTGGTCGATCTCTTTTATCGAGAGGCGGACAAAGAGGGTGTTGATCCCAGGCAAATCAGGGTCGCTTGTGAGACGCTTTGCACAACCAACCGTGTCATCATCGCCGGCGAATATCGCGGTCCCGGAAGCGTCACCGGTGAAAAGATCGAGGCCGTAGCGCGCAATGCCATCAAGGATATCGGCTATGAGCAATTCGGTTTCCACTGGCGCAACGCCCGGGTTGAAATACTGCTGCACGGCCAATCGGCCGACATTGCCAAGGGCGTGGATGCCAGCGGCAACAAGGATGAAGGTGCAGGCGATCAAGGCATAATGTTCGGCTATGCCTGTGATGAAACCCCTGAGCTGATGCCGGCGCCGATTTACTACGCTCATCGAATTCTGCAGCAGCTTTCGGAGGCTCGACGATCGGGGAGGGAGCCTCGGCTGGGTCCCGATGCCAAGAGCCAGGTCACCGTCCGCTATAGGAGCGGCAAGGCGGTCGGAGTGAGTCAGATCGTTGTCTCACACCAGCATCTCGAAGAGCACCTGACGTCCGATGATATGCGCGACATTGTCGAGCCCTACGTGCGAAAGGCGCTTCCTCACGGGTGGATCACCAAGGAGACGAATTGGCACGTCAATCCCACCGGCAAGTTTTTCATTGGCGGACCGGACGGCGATGCCGGGCTGACGGGTCGCAAGATTATCGTTGATACCTACGGCGGCTCCGCTCCCCATGGCGGGGGCGCCTTCTCCGGCAAGGATCCCACGAAAGTGGATCGCTCGGCCGCCTATGCCGCACGGTATCTCGCAAAAAACGTCGTCGCGGCGAAGCTCGCCAGGCGGTGCACCATCCAGCTCTCCTACGCCATCGGTGTATCCGAGCCTTTGTCTATCTTCATCAATCTGCATGACACCGGCAAAGTCGAAGAGCGCAGGCTTGAAAAGGCATTGGGCGAAGTCATGGTCTTGTCCCCGCGAGGCATCCGCGATCACTTGAAGCTTAACCGTCCAATTTATGCGCGTACGACAGCCTATGGGCATTTCGGCCGCCTGCCGGAGAAGGACGGCGGGTTCAGTTGGGAGAAGGTTGATCTGGTTGACGATATCCGCCAAGCCCTCCGTTGAGGGGTTCGACTCGACCCGTAAGTTCCAACTCTACGGACGCAGAAAGTCCAAGCCGCTTCGTCCGCGTCAGCGGCAGCTTATCCGTGATTTGCTTCCCACGCTGCGCATCGCGACCAAGCCGGAGAGTAAAATTGATCCTTTGAGGCTATTCGCCGCAACCCCAACCGATGTGTGGCTAGAAATCGGATTTGGCGGCGGTGAACATCTGGTCTCCCAGGCGAAAGGTCATCCCGCCATCGCGTTTATCGGTGCCGAACCTTTCCTAAACGGCGTTGCCAAGCTCCTCGTCGCCATAGCCGATTGTAATTTGACGAATATTAGGATCTTCGATGACGATGCGCGATTGCTGCTGGAGGCGCTCAACCCTAGCTCCATCGGGAGGGTCTTCGTCCTATATCCCGATCCCTGGCCAAAACGCCGGCACGAAAAGCGCAGGCTTTTCAACCTAGAGACCATTGCCGCACTGCATCGGGTCATGAAGCCCGCCGGAGAGCTCTATTTTGCCAGCGACAGCCCTGAGTACGTTTCTTACAGCCTGCGGAATTTCCTGATCCACGGAGGGTTTGAATTGGCTCGGCAACCGCACGCCTGGCAAGCGCCTCCTCCGGGCTGGACCGTAACCCGCTATGAGTCCAAGGCCCTCAAGGCGAACCGCCAGTCAGCCTATCTGTGCTTTCGCAAATCATCCTAAAACGCTTGCATTTTAAGCCAGAACCCTTATATGACCGCCCTAAGAGTTCATTCTCAACATAACCTTCGGCGATCCGAAGGAAGCTGATGAGAGTGGGTCCCGCGGGGCCCGCTTTTTTTGTTGTTAAGGCTAGAAACATGCTGAACCAGCGTTTGGGTCGCGAAACCGGTGCTGCACTGCGGGTCGCTAGGCTTGTCGAGCCTATTCTCGAAGACCTCGGTATGCGCTTGGTCCGTGTTCGGATGATCGGAGCTGCTGGCCGAACCCTTCAGATCATGGCAGAACGTCCCGACGGCACGATGACCATCGACGACTGCGAAACGGCAAGTCGCGCAATATCTCCCGTGCTCGATGTCGAAGATCCGGTTTCGGGACGTTATGATTTGGAGGTCTCCTCACCTGGAATAGACCGTCCCTTGGTCCGGCCGGAAGATTTCGAGCGCTGGGCTGGTCATCAGGTGAAAATCGAAATGTCCGCGCCGCAGGCCGGACGCCGCCGATTCCGCGGCCTGCTGGAAGGCTTTTCCGAGGGAATGGTTCGCTTGCTTGTCGATTCCGTGGGCGGCGGCGCGGACAAGACATTGGTAAGCCTGCCTTTCGGCGATATGTCTGAGGCCAAACTAGTTCTCACGGATGAATTGATTGCCGATGCGAGAGCACGTCGCCAGATGGGTCCATTAGGCGATGGCAGCGACTGGAGTGGCTCGCTCAGCGATAATGTACGCAATGGAGATGAAAATGGCTGACCCCACAGTTAGCGCAAACCGGCTGGAATTGCTGCAGATTGCCGACGCAGTGGCGCGCGACAAGGCAATCGACAAATCCGTCGTATTGCAGGCAATGGAAGACGCAATACAGCGTGCTGCGCGGTCGCGCTATGGGCAGGAGAACGAAATAAGGGCCGAGATCGATCCAAAATCCGGGGAAATTCGGCTCAACCGTTTGCTCATGGTCGTCGAGACGGTGGAAAACGATGCAACTCAAATCTCCCTCGCCGAAGCGCGCAACAAGAATCCCGCCGCCAACCTGGGCGATTTCATTGCCGAGCCGCTGCCTCCTGTCGATTTCGGCCGCATCGCTGCCCAGAATGCTAAGCAGGTTATCGTCCAGAAGGTCCGCGATGCCGAGCGCGAACGTCAGTACAACGAATTTAAGGACCGCATCGGAGAAATCGTGCATGGCGTCGTCAAGCGGGTCGAATACGGAAACGTCGTGGTCGATCTGGGGCGCGGCGAAGCCATCGTCAGGCGTGACGAAACCCTGCCACGTGAAACCTTCCGCAATGGCGACCGCATTCGTGCCTACGTCTACGATGTTCGTCGCGAACAGCGCGGGCCGCAAATCTTCCTCTCTCGCACCCATCCGGAATTCATGGCCCGTCTCTTTGCCCAGGAGGTGCCCGAAATCTACGATGGCGTGGTCGAAGTCGTGTCCGTAGCACGCGATCCGGGGAGCCGCGCCAAGATAGCGGTGCGCTCGAAGGAATCGTCGATCGATCCTGTCGGAGCCTGCGTCGGCATGCGTGGTAGCCGCGTTCAAGCTGTGGTCAATGAGCTTCAGGGTGAAAAGATCGATATCATCCCATGGTCGCCCGATGCGGCTGCCTTTATTGTCAACGCGCTGGCACCCGCCGAAGTGGCCAAGGTCGTGCTCGATGAGGAATCGGAGCGCATCGAAGTCGTTGTCCCTGATGAACAGCTTTCCCTTGCCATAGGCCGGCGCGGCCAGAATGTTCGATTGGCATCCCAACTTACCGGTTGGGACATTGATATCCTGACCGAAGCGGAAGAATCAGAACGCCGGCAGAAGGAATTCGCTGAACGTACTCAGCGCTTCATGACCGCGCTTGACGTCGATGAGATGCTCGCCCAGCTCTTGGCATCCGAGGGTTTTTCCTCCGTTGAAGATATTGCCTTCATCTCGACCGGGGAATTGGCAAGCCTCGAAGGGCTCGATGAGGATACTGCTGCCGAACTGCAGACGCGTGCCAAGGACTACTTGGACCGTCGGGCAGCTGAACAGGACAACCGACGGCGCGAGCTTGGTGTCTCCGATGAATTGAAGGATGTTGAAGGCATCACCGGTACAATGATGGTGGCGCTTGGTGAAGCCGGTATCCTCTCTCTGGAGGACCTCGCAGGCAGCGCCACTGATGAACTCGTTGGCTGGACAGAGCGAAAGGGCGGGGAAGCGATCCGCCACAAAGGGGCTCTCAGCGAAATCGGAGTGACTGCGGCGGAGGCCGAAACCATCATTATGGCTGCTCGCGTCAAGGCAGGCTGGGTTGAGCCACCGAAGGTGGAACAGCCTGAATCCCAAACCGGGGAGGTTTGATCGCTGTCGCTGAATTTGACACCCGAGCGCGAACGCATGTGCATTGTGACAGGCGAACATCTGGATCGAACCAGGCTTGTTCGCTTCGTCTTGAGCCCGCAGATGGAAGTCGTGCCGGATTTGAAGCAGAAGCTGCCGGGCCGAGGGGTCTGGACAAAAGCCACCCGGGAAGTCGTGGTGCGCGCCATCGCTGAAGAGCGCTTCGCCAAGGCATTCCGGCGGCGATGTCGTGCAAGCTCCGACCTTCCTGTTCAGCTGGAGGGTTTGCTGCGCGATGAGGCCCGCCAGTATCTTGCTCTCGCTAACAAGGCAGGCTTGGTTGTGACGGGATTCGAGAATACTTCCAAAGCACTGGCAGCCGCCCGCGCGAGGCTCTTGATCGAAGCCTCCGACGGCGCTGACGAAGGTGGCCGCAAGCTGCGCGCCAGGTGCAGGCAGAACTGCGAAATCGTCAAGACCTTCAAGTCATCGGAATTGAATTTGGCATTGGGTCGCGCAAATGTGGTACATGCTGCCGTCGCTGAAGGAAATCTGGCTGAAAAGCTCCTTGCTGCGGTTCGTCGCTTGGAAGCCTTCGAAACGCCGCAACCCGGTTTGCACGGATAGATAGAATATTATGACCGATACAAAGGATACGAGCACCAAACACGGAATCGGAGGGCGCACCTTGAGCGTAAAGCGCCCTGCGGTTGAGCAGGGCCGTGTTCGCCAAAACTTCTCTCATGGCCGGTCGAAAACTGTCGCGGTCGAAATCAAGCGGAAGAGAACGGCTGGCCCCGGCGAGCCCGCAAAAATTGAGTCCCGCGATCCTCAGCCTCTGAATTTGAAGCCCGCCCCGTCGCGTCCTGAGCCCAAGCGTGAGGAATCTCCCCCGCCCGTTCGCTCCGGCATGGTGTTGCGCACTCTCACCGACGACGAGAAGGAGGCGCGTGAACGGGCGCTTGCCGACGCACGCGCCCGCGAAGCTGAAGAAAGGAAACGCGTTCAGGACGAGGCCAAGCGGCGTTCTCAGATTGACGAGATAGAACGGCGTGAGCGCGAGGCTGCCGAGGCGCGAAAGACAGAAGAGGAAACTCGTCGCAAGACCGAAGCCGAAGCTAAGCGGCGCGCGGAGGAAACTGCCCGCAAGCTCGAGCCGCGCGTGGTAATGGAGTCCGATGCCGAGGATGAGGAAGTCAAGAGCCGCGGCAAGCTCAAGCGTGAAGTAAAGCTCGCTCCTACGCGCACGAAAACTGACATCGAGCGCCGCCGCGGCAAGCTGACGATTGCCAACGCCTTGAATGATGTCGAGGAGAAAAGCCGTTCCCTCGCCGCTTTCCGCCGCCGCACCGAACGGCAGAAGAAGCAGGCGCAGGGATTTCAGATGCCGACCGAAAAACGGTCGCGCGAAATAGTAATCCCGGAGGCGATCACTATTCAGGAATTGGCCAATCGCATGGCGGAGCGCGGGGTTGATGTGATAAAGCTCCTGATGAAACAGGGCGAGATGCACACCATCAACGACATTATTGATGCCGATACAGCTCAGCTTATCGCTGAAGAAATGGGCCACTCGGTGAAACGCGTGTCGGAATCGGATGTCGAAGAAGGACTCCTGGGCGAACAGGATGCCGATGAGCATCTGGTGCCCCGCGCTCCCGTCGTCACCATCATGGGCCATGTCGACCATGGCAAGACATCGTTGCTCGACGCTCTCCGCAAGACTAACGTCGTCGCCGGCGAGGCGGGAGGCATCACCCAGCATATCGGCGCCTACCAGGTCGAAACGCCGGGGGGACTTGTGACCTTCATCGATACACCTGGTCACGAGGCCTTCACTTCCATGCGCGCCCGCGGAGCCAAGGTAACCGATATCGTCGTTCTTGTTGTTGCCGCTGATGACGGGGTCATGCCCCAGACGGTTGAAGCGATCAACCATGCCCGCGCCGCCAAAGTGCCGACTATCGTTGCTATCAACAAGATCGACAAACAGCAGGCCAACCCCACTCGCGTGCGCACCGACCTTTTGGCGCACGAGATCGTTGTTGAGAGCATGGGAGGCGATACGCTTGAAGTTGAGGTCTCCGCCACCAAGAGCATCAACCTTGATAAGCTGCTCGAAGCAATTCTTCTGCAATCCGAAGTTCAGGGCCTCAAGGCCAATCCCGATCGCGCGGCCTCGGGCATTGTCATAGAGGCCCAGCTCGACAAGGGTCGCGGTCCGGTTGCCACGGTGCTGGTGCAGAATGGCACTTTGCGATTAGGGGATATTTTCGTTGCGGGTTCGGCTTGGGGCAGGGTACGCGCGCTGATCGATGACAAGGGCGCTCAGGTCGCCACTGCCGGTCCCTCGGTCCCGGTTGAGGTGCTGGGCCTGAATAGCGCCCCCGAGGCAGGCGATGGATTTGTCGTTGTCGAGTCCGAATCTCGCGCCCGGGAAATCACCGAGTATCGTGACCGCAAACGGCGCGAGACCCGTGGCACGACCGCTGGGCGTTCTTCCCTTGAACAGATGATGAGTCAGCTCAAGGAAGGCGGGCGCAAGGAAGTGCCGGTTCTGGTGAAGGCCGACGTGCAGGGCTCTGCCGAAGCCATTGTGCAGGCGGTGGAGAAGCTGTCGACAGAGGAAGTTTCTGCCCGGGTCGTTCACTATGGCGTCGGCGCCATTAGTGAAAGCGATATTTCCCTCGCTCAGGCCTCGGGTGCCGTCGTGCTTGGATTCAATGTTCGGGCGAACCAGCAAGCGCGCGATACCGCTGAGCGCGCCGGCATAGAAGTTCGATACTACAATATCATCTACGATTTGGTCGACGACGTTAAGTCCGTGATGTCGGGGCTGCTGGCGCCTACCTTGCGCGAAACATTCCTCGGCAATGCTCAGATCCTTGAAATCTTCAACATTTCCAAGGTGGGCAAAGTGGCTGGCTGCCGCGTGACCGAAGGAACGGTGCAGCGGGGTGCCAAGGTCCGGTTAATTCGCGACAATGTGGTCGTCCACGAAGGAACGCTATCGACGCTCAAGCGATTCAAGGATGAAGTGCGAGAAGTACTGGCCGGCCAGGAATGCGGTATGGCATTCGAGAGTTATCAGGACATGCGTGTTGGCGATGTCATCGAATGCTTCCGGGTTGAAACGGTCAAGCGGACGCTCTGAGGAGTGCGCAAGGCCAGGAGCACGAGAAATGTCGTCCAACGCTCCAAGCCAGAGGCAGCTGCGTGTAGGTGAATTGATCCGCCATGCGCTTGCCGAGGTTTTCACCCGTGGCGAAACGGGTGACCCCACGCTCGAGCGGATCGGCATTACCGTTCTGGAAGTGGCGGTCTCGCCAGACTTGCGGATTGCCACGGTTTATGTGCGTCCGCTGATGAAAGCGGCAGCAGAGGAACTGCTGTTGGCTCTTGAGCGAAACCGAAAATACATAAAGGGTCTTATCTCTCCCCGCCTGCGCTTGAAGTTCATGCCGGAGCTGCGGTTTCGTTTGGATACTGCATTGGATTATGCGGCCCATGTCGAGGAACTTCTGCGGCAACCCGGCGTCAGGCGCGATTTGGAAAAAGATGCAAAAGCATGATCGGATGATCGCTTCACCGCTGTCCCAAGCAAATGGCTGGCTCATCCTCGATAAGCCGCGTGGCATCGGTTCAACCGCCGCGGTTGCGCGTGTGCGAAGGATATTTGCGGCATCCAAGGCAGGCCATGGAGGAACGCTCGACCCTTTGGCGACCGGCATCTTGCCGATAGCGCTGAATGAAGCGACGAAGACTGTTTCAAACGTCATGCATGGGTCGAAGACCTATTGCTTCACCGTGGCCTGGGGTGCTGAAACCTCAACCGACGACCTCGAAGGTGCCCTTACGAGCCAGTCCGATGTAAGGCCCTCCGAGGAAGCAATCAGGGCCGCGCTTCCAGCCTTCATTGGTCGCATCGCTCAGGTCCCGCCTGCATTTTCCGCCGTCAAGATTGCCGGCGAACGCGCCTACGCCCGTGCGAGAGGTGGTGAGGACATATCGCTTCCGCCGAGGATGGTCGAGGTATACGCGCTGCGTTTGCTGGGTTGCGGGGTGCACGAGGCCACATTTGAGCTTGATTGCGGAAAGGGAACCTACGTTCGCTCCCTTGCCCGTGATATGGGCCGGAGGCTCAACTGCGGCGGCCATGTCGTGAGTTTGCGGAGACTGAGAACTGGCCCCTTCGGCGAAAGCGACATGATTTCTCTAGCCAAGCTTGAGGAGTTCAGTCATAACGAGCCCGGCCGCAAGGCCATTTTGAAGTTCCTTCGCCCACTTCGGACCGCGCTGGACGACATCCCGGCTCTGGCCCTAGGCGAGGCGGAGGCTTGGCGCCTCAGGCAAGGTCAGCCCGTCGCTGTGCGGGCAGCCGGGGCCCATCCTGAACAGGGCACAGTGTTGGTGCTGAGTGGCGAAACGCCCGTGGCATTGGCGGCAGTGAAGGACGGGGTCTTACGCTCAAAGCGCGTTTTCAACCTTTAGCGCGGCTCAAAGCCCAGGATTAGGAGAACTCCGATGTCGATGACGCAAGAGCGCAAGAAAACGCTCATCAGTGAATATTCAACCAAACAAGGTGATACTGGTTCGCCCGAAGTGCAGGTGGCACTGCTCTCCGAGCGAATCCGGAATCTGACCGATCATTTCCAGGTTCACACCAACGATAACCATTCCAGGCGAGGGTTGCTGAAGCTCGTAAGCCAGCGCCGCGTTCTTCTGGATTACCTGAAGTCGCAGGATGAGAAGCGCTATCAGTCGCTTATCGATCGTCTCGGCATTCGCCGGTAATTGAACATGGCTGTAAGCGGGCACCCTTGCAGGTTTCAAGCGCTGTCCGCAAATCCCCTTTGGTACGGCAATGGGGCCGTTACCCGGAAGAAGCCCACGGGGGTGTCGCTAGGGTCTTGAACAAAACGCGATGATGGCGACGGGCGTTTCGAGAAGGATGCAAAATGTTTGACATCGATGTTGAGGAAATCGAATGGGCCGGCAAGCCTTTGCGGCTTGAGACGGGACGCATGGCCCGCCAGGCCGATGGCACTGTCCTGGCCACCTATGGTGAGACCACGGTGCTGGCCACGGTGGTGAGCGATCGTGCACCTAAAGAAGGCATCGATTTCTTCCCTCTAACCGTCAATTACCAGGAAAAAACCTATGCTGCCGGCAAGATTCCAGGCGGCTATTTCAAACGCGAGGGCCGGCCTACTGAAAAGGAGACGCTCGTTTCGAGATTGATTGATCGCCCAATACGCCCGCTGTTCGCCGAGGGCTATCGCAACGAAACCCAGATCATCGCCACAGTGCTTTCCTATGATTTGGAAAATGAGCCGGATGTCGTCGCATTGGTCGCCTCCTCCGCCGCCCTGACGCTTTCGGGCATTCCCTTCATGGGACCGATCGGTGCTTCGAGGGTTGGGCTGGTCAAAGGCGAGCTTGTTCTCAATCCAAGCCTTGAGCAGATCAAGACCTCTGATCTCGATTTGGTTGTCGCTGGAACGGCCGATGCGGTTTTGATGGTCGAATCGGAAGCCCGCGAACTGAGCGAGGAGACGATGCTCCGCGCCGTGATGTTCGGTCAGCGCAGCTTTCAGCCGGTTATCGATGCAATCATCCGCCTGGCGGAGCGTGCCGCGAGAGAACCCCGGCAGTTTGCCTCCGAAGATAGTTCCACCCTCTACGAGGACATCAAACGGCTCGCCGAGGCTGAGCTTCGCTCCGCCTATGCTATCGCAGGCAAGGAAGAACGCCGCGAGGCGATCCAGGCGATAAAGGACAAAATCATCGAAACCCTCGCCCCCGAAGGGCAACTGGATGCGCCGTCGCCGCTCCGCATAGCCGATACATTCAAGCAGCTGGAGAAAGCGATCGTTCGCGGCACCATCCTTGAAACAGGCCACCGCATCGATGGTCGCGATCTGGTCACCGTGCGTCCCATCAAATGCGAGGTCGGAGTTCTGCCTCGCACTCACGGCTCGGCCCTGTTCACCCGTGGCGAGACGCAAGCCCTTGCCATCACCACTCTCGGCACCGGCGAAGATGAGCAATACGTCGATGCTCTTGAAGGAACCTACAAAGAAACTTTCATGCTGCACTATAATTTCCCCCCATTCTCGGTCGGCGAAACCGGCCGGCTGGGGGGTGCCGGCCGCCGTGAGATTGGTCATGGCAAATTGGCTTGGCGGGCAATTCATCCGATGTTGCCCAACTCAGACAATTTTCCATACACCATTCGAGTCGTTTCGGAGATAACCGAATCGAACGGCTCTTCGTCTATGGCGACGGTATGTGGGTCCTCTCTGGCTCTCATGGATGCCGGCGTTCCTCTCAAAGCGCCTGTCGCGGGCATCGCCATGGGGCTGATAAAGGAAGATGATCGTTTTGCCGTCCTCTCCGACATTTTGGGAGATGAGGATCATCTGGGCGATATGGATTTCAAGGTGGCGGGCACCGCCAACGGCGTGACCTCGCTGCAGATGGACATCAAGATTACCGGAATAACCGAGGAGATTATGCAGACCGCCTTGTTTCAGGCGAAAAGCGGCAGGCTGCATATCTTGGAGAAGATGTCCGAGGCCATCACCGAAGCGCGCCCCGGACTTGGCGAACACGCACCGCGCATCGAGGTCATGACGATTCCGACCGACAAGATTCGCGAAGTGATCGGCTCCGGTGGCAAGGTTATTCGGGAAATAGTCGAAAAGACGGGCGCCAAGATCGATATCTCCGATGACGGCACCATAAAGATTGCCTCCGCAAACGGCGCGGCAATCAATGCCGCCATCAAGTGGATCAAGTCGATTGTGTCTGAACCCGAAGTCGGAGAGATCTACGATGGCACTGTTGTGAAGGTTGTCGATTTCGGTGCGTTCGTTAATTTCTTCGGCGCCCGCGATGGCCTGGTGCATGTCTCGGAATTGGCTCCGCGTCGAATTGCCAAGGTCGCAGACGTCGTCAAAGAAGGCGATAAGGTAAAGGTGAAACTGTTGGGCTTCGACCAGCGCGGCAAGGTTCGCCTCTCCATGAAGGCCGTTGATCAGGTAACGGGGGAAGATATTTCCAAGCGTGAGGATCAACCTGCTCCCGTGGCGGCTGAAGCCGAATAGAAATTCGCTTTCCTAGAAGTCGACTTCGGGCAAGACCTGCATCTGTCGAGTTGAAACGACAGGCGGGTGCCTGCGCGGCGCCTGGCTGCGAATTTCTCGAAAGCCTCTTAAGTCAAAGCATCGCCGGCAGCACGCGATCGGGCGGCTTGTGACCGTCGACCCACGTCTTGATATTGATAATGACTTTCTCGCCCATGTCGATCCGCCCTTCGATCGTTGCCGACCCCATGTGAGGTAGAAGGACCGACTTTTTCGACTTGAGCAGGCGTGGGTTCACGGCCGGCTCATGTTCGAAAACATCAAGCCCGACACCTCCCAGTTCTCCAGCCTCGAGCATTCGGGCGAGCGCGTTCTCGTCTATTACTTCTCCGCGGGCCGTGTTGACGATGATGGCATCGGGCTTCATGAGCTTCAGGCGCCGCGCCGAAAGCAGGTGATACGTGCCGGGGGTGTGTGGACAGTTGACCGATACGATGTCCATGCGGGCGAGCATCTGATCGAGGCTTTCCCAGTAGGTCGCCTCCAGTGCTTCTTCAATCGAGCTATGGACAGGTTTGCGATTGTGATAGTGGATTTGCAGCCCAAAGGCATTTGCGCGGCGCGCCACGGCCTGGCCGATGCGGCCCATGCCGATTATACCGAGGCGCTTGCCGAAGATTCGATGCCCGAGCATCCAGGTCGGCGACCAGCCTTGCCAGCTGTTGTCCGGCCCGATCACCTGCGCGCCCTCGATGATCCGCCGGGCCACAGCAAGGATCAAGGCCATCGTCATGTCCGCCGTATCCTCCGTCAGAACCCCAGGTGTATTGGTCACTGTTATGCCATGCGCCAGAGCGGTCTCGACATCGATGTTGTCGACGCCGGTGCCAAAATTGGCGATGAGTTTGAATTGCTCCCCCGCCTGCAGGATGATGGCCTTGTCGATGCGATCGGTCACGGTAGGCACCAGCACCTCAGCCTCCTTTACCGCAGCCATGAGACCTTCCTGGGTCATTGGCGAATCGTCGGGGTTGAGCTTGGTGTTGAACAGCTCGCGCATCCGGGTCTCCACCACATCCGGCAGTTTGCGGGTGACGATGACCAACGGTTTGCGCTTCGTCATAAATCTCTCCTAAAAGCCGCGTTTACTACCCATTAACCGCTTGGCCGCAGCTTTGCCTTGGGGCATTTTATGTCCCTGAGTCTGTGTAGACTGCGCTAGACCGAGGTGGCAAGGGCGGACAAGTTTGGCCGAAAAGCCCAGATCCTCTTGGACCTAGGCCGGGTGATGGGGAACAGATGGGCAGACGCCGATTGGGTTCGATTTTCCTGGCGGTAGCATGTGTAGTCATGCTTGCGGCCGCCGCCTATTCGCTGTTCACCCAGCGCTCGGGTGGCGAAGTGAAAGCTGCTTCTGCCGATGCCGCTGTCGACGACAACAAAGGATTGGGGCCGAGCGGATTACCCGTGCCCCGCTTTGTCAGCCTTAAGACCGATATCGTCAACGTGCGCCGCGGGCCGTCTAGCGATCATGAAGTAGCATGGGTGTTTCGGCGCAAGGGTCTGCCCGTGGAAATAATCGCCGAATACGAACATTGGCGTCGTATCCGTGACAGCGAAGGTGAAGAAGGCTGGGTTTACCAAAGCCTGCTCGCCGGTGAGCGTACCGCCATAGTTGAACCTTGGAAGAAGGGCAGGTCCGTTGCGCTAAGAAGAAAGCCCGAGGCGTCGTCTCCCGCAGTTGCCTTGCTGAAGTCGGGCGTTATCGGACAGGTCGAGAAATGCACCGGCCAATGGTGCCAGCTCGCGGTGAACGGCTACGAAGGCTGGATCGATCAAGCTCTGCTTTTCGGCGTATACCCTGGCGAGCGACTTGACGATTGATCACCGTTCCGACAGTCGAACAACAACGTCGATACGCGAAATCCGCTTGCCCGGCGGTGCCGCTGGCAGCCCCTCGACCGTCACCCCAGCGTCCATGATATCCATCAGCCGGCCTTCGCTTTCAAAGTAGAAATGAAAATGATCCGCAGTGTTGGTGTCAAAATAGGTTTTGGCGCCCTCGATCGCCACCTCGCGCAAGAGTTTTGCCGCAGTGAATTGATTGAGCGTGTTGTAGACTGTGGCGAGCGAAATCCTTGTACCGGCTCGAAGCGCTTCCTGATGCAACTCCTCCGCGGTGATATGACGATCTGCTCCGCCAAACAAAAGCTCAGCCAGAACCAACCTTTGGCGCGTTGGTCTGAGACCAGCGCTGCGCAACTTCAATACTGCCGGAGTTCTTTCATTCAACATGGATTTTTCTTTCTGAACATGGGCCTAACTAACACGCCAAGAGGGAATTTGGCAAACTGTGGAAGTCTGCATATATGACGCAGGGTGAGGGAGGTGGCTTGAACGAGATTGCCCTCTCAGGTGTATACTGCAAACCAAAATAGGGCCGCGGAAGGGTGGCATCTTGTCTATCGGAACGGGGCTGAATGTTTCAGAAAAAGCCGAATTATACCTTTGAGGAGCTTCTGGCCTGTGGGCGTGGCGAATTGTTCGGGCCCGGCAATGCTCAATTGCCCTTGCCCCCGATGCTCATGTTTGATCGCATTACTCATATCGCCGACGAAGGAGGCGAGCACGGCAAAGGCCAAGTGGTCGCCGAACTCGACGTCCACCGTGATCTGTGGTTTTTTTCATGTCATTTTAGCGGGGATCCGGTAATGCCCGGCTGTTTGGGTTTGGATGCTCTGTGGCAGTTGCTAGGCTTCTTTCTCGGGTGGACAGGCGCACCCGGAAGGGGACGCGCCCTGGGCGTCGGCGAAGTAAAATTCGCCGGCATGGTTTTGCCGACCATTCGGAAAGTGGAATATGTGGTGAACCTCAAACGAGTGATTCTCCGCAAACTCAATCTCGGAATTGCCGACGGTCTCTTGAAGGCCGATGGCGAGCCAATTTATCAAGCCAATGATCTGCGGGTCGGGCTGTTCCTGGCGGGAGCCGAAGCGTCGGCCTGATGAGTGCGAGCCAAAGGAGAAATTGATGGTGCGGCGTGTGGTAGTCACCGGCATGGGCATTGTGTCCAGCATCGGCAACAACACCCAGGAGGTGCTTGCCTCTCTTCGCGAGGCAAGGTCAGGAATTGTGAAATCCGAAGACTATGCTCGTTTGGGGTTTCGCTGCCAGGTTCATGGTGCGCCCAATCTCGATCTCGATCAGGCGGTTGATCGGCGGGTCCGCCGCTTCATGGGTGATGGGGCGGCCTGGAACTGGGTAGCCATGCAGCAGGCGATCACCGACTCAGGCCTTGAGGAAAAGGAAACCAAAAGCGAGCGCACCGGAATTATCATGGGGTCCGGCGGCCCCTCAACCAAGACGATCGTTGGTGCTGCCGATACGACCCGGCAAAAGGGTCCAAAGCGTGTGGGCCCATTCGCTGTCCCTGCCGCGATGTCCAGCACCAATTCCGCAACCCTGGCGGTGCCGTTTGGCATCCGGGGCGTCAACTATTCGATTTCCTCCGCTTGCGCCACGTCTGCTCACTGCATTGGAAACTCGATGGAACTCATTCAATGGGGTAAGCAGGACGTCATGTTCGCCGGAGGTGGAGAAGAGCTTGATTGGACGTTATCGGTGCTGTTCGACGCCATGGGTGCGATGTCGTCCAAGTTTAACCAGGAGCCGACCAAGGCGTCGCGTCCGTACGATAAAAATCGCGATGGGTTTGTGATTGCTGGCGGGGCCGGTGTTTTGGTTCTCGAGGAACTGGGACACGCAAAGGCCCGCGGTGCGAAAATCTACGCCGAACTGGTTGGCTATGGGGCCACCTCTGATGGAGTGGACATGGTTCAGCCTTCCGGCGAGGGTGCAGCCCGGTGTATGCGTCAGGCGTTGTCGACAGTCAGGGAAAAGGTCGACTACATCAATCCTCATGCCACCTCTACGCCGATTGGCGACAAGCGGGAAATCGAGGCCATCCGCGATGTTTTCGGCGAGAACATTCCCAAGATATCCGGCACCAAGTCTCTTACCGGGCACTCGCTCGGTGCCACCGGCGCTCAGGAGGCAATCTATTCCATTCTAATGATGAAGAACGGATTTATCTGCGAAAGTGCCAATATCGAGCAGCTTGATGAAGAGTTTGCGGATGTGCCGATCGTCAGACAGCGGATCGACAATGCCCAGCTCAATGTGGTGCTTTCCAACAGTTTTGGTTTCGGCGGAACCAATGCATCGCTTGCAGTGCAGCGTTATAACGGATGAAGCGCCCGAACAAAACCGTGCGCGACAGGGGAAACTATGACCGACATCATGAAAGGCCGGCGGGGCCTCATCATGGGAGTGGCGAATGACCACTCTATCGCGTGGGGCATCGCTCAGTTGCTTCACCAGCACGGCGCCGAATTGGCATTTACTTATCAGGGCGAGGCGTTCGGCCGTCGGGTAAAGCCGCTCGCCGATCAGGTCGGCAGCAAACTAATATTTCCTTGCGACGTAGAGGATCTCTCCACCGTCGATAAGGTATTCGCCGACTTGCAGAAGGCCTGGGGCACGCTCGATTTTCTCCTCCATGCCATTGCCTATTCCGACAAGGCCGAGCTTAAGGGCCCATATGCTGGAACAACGCGTGAGAACTTTGTCCGCACCATGATCATCTCCTGCTTTTCCTTCACCGAGCTTGCAACCCGTGCCGCCGCACTCATGCCTTCCGGTGGCGCAATGGTGACATTGACCTACGGCGGATCGACGCGCGTAATGCCCAACTACAACGTGATGGGCGTTGCCAAGGCCGCACTCGAGGCCTCGGTTCGATACCTTGCCGCCGACTTTGGCCCCAAAGGCATTCGTGTCAACGCCATATCGGCAGGCCCAATGCGCACCCTTGCCGGCTCTGGCATCGGCGATGCCCGTATTATGTTCAATTATCAGAAGCGTCACTCCCCGTTGCGCCGCACTGTTACTCTTGCGGACGTTGGAGGTGCCGGACTCTACCTCCTTTCCCCACTGTCCAGTGGAGTAACCGGCGAAATTCACTATGTCGATTCGGGATACAACATCATTTCAACGCCAAGACCCGAGGATATGAAGTCCGAAGATATCGACGACATCCCTGAAGCCGCACAGTGATCAGCGGTGGTGGGTTAGATCGCGGATCGTTGCCCCCCGTCCGTTCAACGGATTGTTGGGATCCCACTTGATTTCCGTCACATAGCAGCGCATTTCGAGCGCATCGAACATGAATAGTTTTCCCGCCAGGCTCTCGCCGATTCCAATAAGTTCTTTCAGCACCTCAATTGCCTGAATCGAACCAATGATGCCGGTGAGTGCGCCGAGAATGCCCGCCTCCTCGCAGCTTGGCAGCAAGCCAGGTGGCGGCTCTTCCGGGAATACACAGCGATACGTGGGATAAGGTGAGCCGTCCTCCCGCCGCTCGTGCGGTTTGAAGGTGGAGATCTGTCCCTCGAACTGTCCAACCGCCGCCATCACCAATGTCTTGGAGGCAAGAAAGCACGCGTCACTCACGAGGTAACGGGTAGGGAAATTATCCGAACCGTCGACGATGATGTCATAGGATTTGACAATGTCGAGCGCATTCTCCGCCGTAAGCCGCGTCTGGAAGCAATCGACTTTGACAAGCGGATTGATGGATTTGACCGTCATCGCCGCGCTCTCGGTTTTGTCCATTCCCACACGTTCGGTGGCATGGATCACTTGTCGCTGCAGATTGGACAAGCTTACGCGGTCACTGTCGATGATCCCCAGTCGGCCTACGCCGGCCGCGGCCAGATACATGAGAACCGGCGTGCCGAGGCCGCCGGCCCCCACCACCAGCACGCTCGCTGCCTTGAGCTTTGCTTGCCCGGGCCCTCCTACTTCCTTGAGAAGGATATGCCGCGAATAGCGCTCAAGCTCGATCGGAGAAAGGGCCATGCTGGCTAGCGGTTGCCCGATGAGCCGAAGCCTCGGCTGCCGCGCTGGGTTTCGTCAAGTTGTTGGGTTTCAATCAGTTGAGCTTGCGCCACCGGCGCGATTACGAGCTGCGCAATGCGGTCACCGCGCTGCACGGTGAAGGCCGATTGCCCAAGATTAATGAGAATGACTTGGATTTCTCCTCGATAATCACTGTCGACCGTTCCCGGGCTGTTCAAACACGTTACGCCGTTGTTCAGGGCCAGTCCCGATCTCGGTCTGATCTGCGCTTCATAACCCCAGGGAAGCGCAATGGCCACCCCGGTTGCAATGGCTTTTCGGCCGCCGGGCGGCAGGACGATCACCTCCTCCGGTCGTGTGGCTGCTCGCAAGTCAACCCCGGCAGCACCGGGGCTAGCATAGTCGGGAAGCGGCAATCCTTCCCCATGTGCAAGACGTCTGATCAAAACCTGTACGTCGCTCATTCCGCCGCCTTGCGGGTTGATTGAAGCCGCTGGGCAAATTTGTCCATGAGACGGGATGCAACCTCTTCCTTGCTCAAGATGTCCCAGCTCTCCACTTGATCGCCTGAAATAACGTGCACGCGGTTTCTGTCGCCGCCCATGACCCCCGACTTGGCGCTGACATCGTTCGCTATGATGATATCGGCACTCTTTCTCTTCAGCTTGGTTTTTCCGTTCTCAATAACATTCTCTGTTTCTGCCGCAAAGCCGACCAGCAGCCTGGGCCGCCATTTGTGTCTTGCAATGCCGGCCAGAATGTCGGGGTTTTCGGTCAGCGCAAGCGAGGGAACTCCTGATGCTCCAGTCTTTTTGATCTTCTCGCTGCTGACGTTCGATATCCGCCAGTCCGCCACCGCGGCAGCGAAAATTCCGATGTCGGCCGGCAGCTCCCGCTCGCATGCCTTGAGCATCTCCTCGGCGGTCTCCACAGCAACAACACGCACCCCCGGCGGCGCCGGAAGGTTTGTCGGTCCGGAAATGAGGACCGTCTTCGCTCCCCGCGCCGCCGCCGCTTTTGCCAGCGCGTAGCCTTGACGGCCAGACGACCGATTGGCGATATAACGGATAGGGTCGATCGGCTCAAACGTCGGACCGGCGGTGACAATGACCTTGCAGTCTTTCAGCCGATCCTTCTCGCCGGTATCGAGCAGGCCGCTGATCGCTTTCAAGATCTCCTGTGGCTCGGCCATGCGACCCGGCCCGAATTCCCCACAGGCCATATCTCCCTCGTTTGGGCCGACGATCGCAATGTCGGATTGGCGCAAGATTCCAAGATTGCGCTGTGTAGCGGGGTGTTGCCACATGCGAACGTTCATTGCCGGCGCGATCAGCACCGGCTTGTCGGTGGCAAGCAGTGCCGTCGTTGCGAGATCGTCTGCCAAACCTGCCGCCATCTTCGCCATGATATCTGCGCTTGCAGGTGCAACTACAATAAGATCGGCTGAGCGCGACAACTCGATATGGCCGATCTCCGATTCGTCAGTAAGGCTGAACAGGTCGGTGAATACTCTGTCCTGAGTGAGGCTGGAAACCGCCAAGGGCGTGACGAACTGTGTGCCCGCCCGGGTCAGGATACCCCTCACGCTTGCCCCCTCTTCTCGGAGCCGGCGGATGAGCTCCAGGCTCTTATAGGCCGCAATACCACCAGCGATGATCAGCAGAATTCGTTTGCCGTGCAACATCCATTCGACTTTCCACGTTTCAGCTCATTATCGCATCTTTTGACAAGGCGCCCAAACCCTCCTCGTCGAAAATGGTTACAAAATCTGCGAAAGCGCCAGAATCGCCAGCGCCGCCGCCCCGATCCACAAGGCAATTCTTGTCCTGCGGCTTTCCCTCATTTGAGCTCTCGACAGCGCCTCGGTGGTTTGGGTATCGAGTTTGAGACCGCCGGCTTGTGCCATGTCCGACAGCATATGTGTCGCCCTCTGCGCTTCCGACAATACCTCCGGAAATGTGGTCAGAAGCCGCCCGAGCGACATCGCGCCCTCCGCGGCGTCTTCCAGTCTGCCCTGGGGGCCAAGTTTCGTCTCGATCCACTCCCTGACAACGGGTTCTGCCACGGCCCACATGTTGAGTTTAGGATTGAGCGAGCGCGCCACCCCTTCAACCACCACCATTGTTTTTTGCAGCAGCAGCAACTGCGGCTGCGTCTCCATGTTGAACTGTCCTGTCACCTGGAACAACTGTGTCAGCAGCCTGCCCATCGAGATATCTTCCGCTGTCTTGTCCATCAGGGGTTCACCGATCGCCCTCAGCGCCTGAGCGAATATGGCGCGATCCTGGTTTTCCGGCACATATCCGGCGTCGAAGTGAACCTCCGATACGCGCGTATAGTCGCGGGTAATGAATCCGAAAAGAATTTCTGCCAGGAAGCGGCGGTCCTTGCGCGACAATCGGCCCATGATGCCGAAATCGACCGCCACCAACCGCCCCTGGGAATCGACGAATAAGTTGCCGGGATGCATATCGGCATGGAAGAAACCATCTCGGATTGCATGTCTGAGAAAAGATTGAATCAACGTTTCGGCGAGCCGTTCCGGATCGTGGCCCGCTCGTTGAAGCGCTTCCTTGTCTCCTAAGGGAATGCCTTCGATCCAGTCTGTTGTCAGCACCCTTTGCGCAGTGCGTGCCCAGTCGACGATCGGAACTCGGAAACCCGCATCATTCTTAACATTCTCCCCCATCTCGGCAATGGCTGCTGCTTCCATCCGCAAGTCCATCTCAAGGCTTACCGAACGGGCCAGCGTGTAAACCGCATCGACCGGCTTCAAGCGCCGCGACGGTTTGTGCCAACGCTCCAGGATATTCGCCGCAAACAGGAAGCTTTCAAGATCGTTCCCGAATAGCCTCTCAATTCCCGGCCTGAGGATTTTTACAGCTACATCCCGGCCATCGCTGCTGAGCGCTCTGTGGACTTGTGCAATTGATGCCGCTGCCACCGGTTCTTCAATTCGCGCAAACAACACCCTGGGCTCAACCCCGAATGCTTTGCTTATCTCTTTAAGAGCCTCCTCCTGCGAAAATGGTTTCAACTTGTCCTGAAGCATTGTGAGATCGCGGGCCCGCTCATCTCCCACGATATCCGAGCGAGTCGCCAGGAATTGCCCGAGTTTGATATAGCTCGGCCCGAGCGTTACCAGGGCGGCGGCCAGCGGATTGGAGTTTGCCGCATCGATACGTGTCCTTAGCCTGGCTATCCTGAGCAGAATGCGTGCTGGAAATGAAAGTTCTGCCTGCTGCACCGCGGGCAACAAGGCACCGTAGGCCGCAAGCGTTCGCCCCGCCTTGGAGAGACGCCAGATATTCAGCAAAGCATTAGACATCAAAGCCGCCAGGCCGAATGAATCGCGACTATTCCCCCCGCCAGGTTTCGATACTTGACGCTTTCGAATCCGGCCTCTTCGATCATCGATGTTAGAGTCTCCTGATCGGGAAAGGTTCTGATGCTTTCAACTAGGTATCGATAGGGTTGCCCTTCGCCTGTGACAACCTTCCCCATCGCCGGTATTACGGTGAACGAATAGGCGTCGTAGAGCTGGCGGAAGCCGGGCAAATGGAGGCGCGAAAATTCAAGGCACAGGAAACGCCCGCCGGGCTTCAGCACGCGGTAGGCTTCCTTCAGCGCCCGCTCAAGGTGCGTCAAATTGCGAATGCCGAACGCAATCGTATAGGCGTCGAACCGACGGTCGGCAAAGGGAAGTTTCTCCGCATCGGTGACCACGAACTCTAATCGCTGCCCCACGCCCTCCGCCTTGGCCCGCCGCATGCCTTCTGCTGCCATCGCCGGAGAAACGTCGGCAATTGTCACTTTCGTAGCGCTGCCCGCCAGTTTGAGAATGCGCAGGGCGATATCGCCGGTGCCACCCGCCACATCAACCACCTCGAATGGTCGGTCATTTCGGGGCGGATTGAGCCATGTCACAAGATCGTCCTTCCAGAGCCGATGCATTCCCCCCGACATCAGATCGTTCATCTGGTCATAGTGCGAGGCCACCTTTGCAAACACATCGTTGATCAACTTTTGCTTGGCTTCGGCAGCAACCGTGTGAAAACCGAACGGGGCACTGTCCGGACTGGTTTTTTTCTCGCTCATTGCCGCCGGACCATACATTATGCCCTTCCCGCTGGCTATGCTTGCGGTTAGCTCTGGTCAATGCGTTAACCATCTTCGAACGTGGAAAGAGAATGCCCGAACTACCCGAAGTCGAAGTCGTATGTCGCGGGCTCAAGCGCACCATGTCCGGCCGGGCCATTGCCGAAGTGAGGCTGAAGCGTGGCGATCTTCGTTTTCCGTTCCCTGCGGGCTTCGCCGATCGCCTGATCGGGAGAAAGGTGAAAAGCGTCAAGCGCCGCGCCAAATATATTGTCGTATCCCTAAGCGATGACACGAGCTTGCTCATGCATCTTGGCATGTCTGGTCACTTCACGGTTTTCCGACCTGGCGGCTCGCGGGGTGAATTCAGCGACTTGCATCTTACTCAGACTAACAGCCGCCCCGGCACCGGTCCCCACGACCATGTCGCCTTCGTGCTCGATGACAAGACTGAGATCGTATACACCGACCCGCGCCGCTTTGGTCTGATGGACTTGCTCCCGAGCCGAACTCTCTTGTCCCATCGCCTGATCAGGCCTCTCGGCGTCGAGCCTCTAAGCAGTGAACTTAACACCCACTATCTCGCCACGGTCTTCGCAACCAAAAAAGCACCCCTGAAATCGGTGCTCGTCGATCAGCGGTTGATCGCCGGCCTTGGCAACATCTACGCATGCGAAGCACTTTTCCGTGCCCGCCTGTCGCCGCATCGCAAGGCTGGAACGCTGGTTAAGGGCAGGCGGTCCGATGCGCGGCTCAGGAAGCTGGTGCATGCCATACGTGCAGTCCTGAACGATGCGATTGAATCGGGAGGCTCCACAATACGCGACTATGCGCGCGCTGATGGTTCTTCAGGTGCCTATCAGCAGCGATTCTGGGTTTATGGACGGGTCGGCAAGCCATGCCGCAGACGCGGCTGCGGCGGAACGGTTAGGCGTCTTGTTCAATCGGGACGCTCGACCTTTTTCTGCCCGACCTGTCAACGTTGACGATGGATTGCCGCGCCGCTATAAGCACCAGCCCTAGGCACCGGCCGTTGGTTCCTCGAGAAACTCCTGGTGCTTGAATTTCATTGATAAGGACTAATTCATGGCCAATACAAGCTCGGCAAAAAAAGCCACCCGTGTCGCTGCTCGCCGCAACAAGATCAATCAGGCGCGGCGTGCACGCATTAAAACTTTTGTACGCGCGGTTGAAGAAGCAATCGCAAAAGGCGACAAGAAGAGTGCCGAGGCTGCATTGCAGGCCGCACAGCCGGAGTTGGTACGCGCCGCCAATAGAAACGTGGTTCACAAGAATGCGGCATCGCGCAAAATATCGCGCCTATCGCATCGTATTAAGGTCATTAACGCCTAGTTGCCTTGATCGCGCGGCACCATTTGCACCAATTTGCCCCGCCTAATGCTTTTTTTGTCAGTCCACTGACTCATTTTTCGCACAAAAATTTAAACAACATCAAATCGTTATGCGTTCTCTGAAGCCTTGGTCGCCTATTATGCCCTTAAGCGAACCGGAAGCGTTGCTCGCGGCAGGCTTCGCAACTGCCTTGTTGCACAAAAACATCATCTGTAGCCACTTTGATTCTGCAAACTGAGTCAAAGGGTTGCTTTCTCATTGGAAAAAAAGCTTGCACGAGGTGTTGCATTATCGGTTGTCCGTGTACGGACGGAGCTTGATAAACGCTTTTCATGCCCGCCCCCTCTATGTAACGTCATGCTCAATCCAAGCGGAAATGCGCGAAACGAGCCGCCTTGGAGTAGAATATTGCGCAGTTTGTGAGTGAGGGGTCAACAGCTTGAGGTACGGCGGCGGGTCAATCCACACATTTAGAGTTTGAGAACGCAAAGCATTTGCGGGGCTTTGGCGTTCATTTCTGAAATTTCCGAGTGTCCGTTTCGGATCTGTCGATTCCGTATGGGCGCTCGCTTGTCCTGAACGACATCCGCTCTGCTGTAGATGAACAATAAATAAGAGGCACGATTTATCATGACGGATGCGGGAAAGGACGAACTCAAAACCAGCTGGACTAGAATAGCCAAACGCCTTCGGGCAGAGCTGGGAGATGATCTTTATTCAAGTTGGTTTGTCCGCATGGAAGCAGAGGATTGCCGTGATGGGCAACTCGCCGTATCGGTTCCAACGCGATTCTTGCGCAATTGGATTCAATCGCACTACTCCGATCGGCTTCTAAAGGTAGCGCAAAGCGAATTAGGTCCGATAGATGCAGTAGCCATTAGTGTTAGAACCCGCGGGCTTCCCACCACCCAGGCCGATCTTGTCGGCCGCCATGTCGAGCCTGCCAGTACCGCCGAAATCGCTGTCAAGCCGGTCGAGACGAGCCAAGTCGAGAAGGTCCAGGGTGACCGTGGGTCGCCGCTGGATCAGGCCTGTACTTTCGAATCCTTCATCATTGGCAAATCGAACGCCTTGGCCCACTCCGCTGCTATGCGGGTTGCCAATGCCGCCCCGGGCGCGATGGTGTCGTTCAACCCGCTGTTTATTCACTCCGCAGCTGGCCTTGGCAAGACCCACTTGCTCAATGCAATTGCTTGGCATGTTCGCAGTCTGCATCCGGAGCGCCGCGTCCTTTTCATCTCTGCAGAACGGTTCATGTACCATTTCATCAATGCCCTGCGCGCCCGCGATGTAATCAATTTCAAGGATTATTTTCAAGCCATCGATGTGCTCCTCATTGATGATTTTCAGTTCCTGCAGGGAAAATCAATGCAGCAGGAGTTCTGCCACACCTTCAATTCGCTCGTCGACAACAAGCGCCAGGTCATCATCGCTGCCGACGTTCCGCCCGTGCAGCTTGAAAGTATTGACCAGCGAATGCGCTCGAGGCTCACGGGCGGTCTGGTTGTGGATATCGAAGTTCCCGAACCCGAGCTTCGTTACCATATACTCGAAACTCGCCTGGAGACCGCCCGCCGCCGTGACCCGGTCCTGAGCATCAGCAGCGAGGTGTTGGAATATATCGCCAACAAGGTTACCGGCGGTGGACGTGAATTGGAGGGTGCCTTGAACCGCATCATCGCTCATCAGCAGTTGACGCGCGCGCGCATGACGGTGGATTTGGCTGCCATGACACTCCGTGATTTGGCTCAGCCGAACGATATCACTCGCATTCGCATTGACGACATACTCAAGATCGTCGGCCGGCACTACAATGTCGCGCGCGCCGACCTCCTATCGCCGCGCCGCGCCCGCTCGATCGTTCGACCGCGTCAGGTCGGAATGTACCTTGCCAAGAAACTGACACCGCGTTCGCTTCCGGAAATCGGCCGCCGCTTCGGCGGGCGCGATCACTCAACCGTGCTGCATGCCGTCCGCAAGATTGAGGAACTGATACTCACCGATGAGCAGCTCGCCCGTGAAGTGGCTTTGCTGATGCGTCTGATCGAGCAGCAGTAATGGATTTGCATTATCCCGGCGGTTGCCTCGCTCTTGCCTTGTCGATTAATACGCGTCAAAGTCGTCTCCCCCAACCGGGGACCGCCTACCGGCGTTTGTGAGTTGCACAAGGGGCAAGTGTATGCGCGTCACCATCGAACGCTCGGCTTTCCTGCGCTCGTTGAACCATGTCCAAAGCGTTGTTGAGCGACGCAACACCATCCCGATTCTGTCAAACGTTCTTATTCATGCGGCCGATGGCGCCGTCCGGTTGACCGCCACCGATCTGGACATCGAGGTCGTTGAAACGGTAGCTGCAGAACTTTCCCGCGAGGGAGCCGCCACCGCCCCTGCGCACGTACTATACGATATCGTTCGGAAGCTTCCCGAAGGGTCTCAGCTTGCCATCGAACACGGTCCCGACGAAGGTCGGGTATCGGTGTTGTCCGGCCGGTCGCGTTTTTCCTTGGCAGCGTTGCCGCCGCAGGACTTTCCGGACCTTGCCGCCGGTGAGCTGAGCCACAAATTCACCATGCCCGCAGCGGACCTCAAGACACTGATCGAGAAAACGCGTTTTGCCATCTCGACTGAGGAAACCCGCTATTATCTCAATGGGATATATCTTCATGATGTCGCTGTCGGCGGAACCGCGCACATTCGCGCGGTTGCAACCGATGGGCACCGCTTGGCTCAGGTGCAGTTCCCCTGTCCCGAAGGAGCGAAGGGCATGCCGGGTATCATAGTCCCGCGCAAGACAGTCCTTGAGCTTTCCAAGCTCATCGAAAGTGCCGAAGGCGATGTCGATGTTGCACTGTCCTCTTCCAAGATCCGGTTTGCGATCGATGGCCTGACCGTCACCTCCAAGTTGATCGATGGCACTTTCCCCGACTACGAAAGGGTCATTCCGCGCCACAACGACAAGACATTGCAGGTAGACACCAAACTCTTTGTCCAGGCGGTTGATCGTGTATCGACTGTGTCGAGCGAGAAGGGCCGGGCCGTCAAGCTGCACGTTTCTGCCGACCGCATCTTGCTTACCGTCAACAATCCCGATGCAGGTTCTGCCGAAGATGAGTTGAGTGCCAGTTACAGTGCAGCTCCCCTGGATATCGGGTTCAATTCGCGGTATCTGCTGGACATCGTTGGCCAGTTCAAGGGCGACACGGCGAATTTCGACTTTGCCGATGCCGGATCCCCGACGATAATTCGCGACCCAGCCGACGGCTCTGCGCTCTATGTGCTGATGCCCATGCGCGTTTAGCCCAAGGCTTGCACGAAAGGCAGTTGGGCCTCTGAGCGCTGAATCGGTTTCCATACGACGGCTGACGCTGAGTGATTTCCGCAACTATGCCGACCTCCGACTCACCACCCACTCGTCTTCGATCGTCCTCTTCGGAGCGAACGGGGCCGGGAAGACCAACCTGCTCGAAGCAATTTCCTTGCTGGCGCCAGGGCGCGGCTTGCGCCGCGCCCCTTTTGAGCAACTGATCCGCCACGGATCGTCGAATGGCTGGGCGGTCGCGGCCGATGTATCTCTCGCCGGCGTATCGGCAGCGCTCGGCACCGCCTACAGACCTGAATCGATCGCGAAAACGAGGCCGACCCGGCAGGTGATGATCGATGGCAGACTGCAGAAATCAACCGCCCCCCTCGGCAGACATATGCGCATCCTATGGCTCACTCCGGCCATGGACAGGATATTCTCAGGTCCGCCTGGCGACCGGCGCCGGCTATGTGACCGCCTTGCCGCAGGCCTCGATCCGGATCACACCTCTCGTCTGACGAATTTTGAGAATCTCATGCGCCAGCGAAATCGGCTCTTGGCCGAGACCGCTGCCGACCCCTCTTGGATTTTGAGCCTCGAACACCAAATGGCAGAGGAGGCAATAGCGCTCACCGCCGGCCGCCTCCAGACACTGGACTCCCTTGCTGCGCAAATGGCCTCCGGCGCGGTCGAGGCGTTTCCATGGGTCAAATTACGGCTTTTGGGCGACCTCTCCGAGGGACTCCAAAACTCCCCCGCCGTGCAGGTTGAGGACCAATATCGTAGAATACTGCGTGATTCGCGCAGAGCTGATCGAAGCGCCGGGCGAACCCTGGTTGGACCCCATCGGGCCGATCTAGAAGTCACTCATGGGCCGAAAGAGATCGATGCTGGGTTATGCTCAACCGGGGAGCAAAAAGCGATGCTGATCAGCGTTGTCTTGGGCCACGCCAAAGCCATGAAAAATACCCTTGGCGGGATTCTCCCCCTCCTGCTACTCGATGAGGCAGTGGCACATCTGGACGCCGAGCGCCGCAGCGGCCTTTTTCGGGAACTGCAGGCTCTCAGAGCCCAATGCTGGCTTACGGGGACCGACAGGGGCCTTTTTCAGGGCATGGACCGGCAAACAGAGTTCTATGCTGTCAAGCAGGGCACCCTTGTGCCGATAGGATGAAAATATGGCTGCCGACAACAGAAAACGCGAAAATGCTGCCTATGGCGCGGATTCGATTAAGGTTCTGAAAGGCCTGGACGCCGTCCGTAAACGGCCGGGCATGTATATTGGCGATACCGATGATGGGTCAGGCCTCCACCACATGGTCTACGAGGTCGTGGACAACGCCATTGATGAAGCCTTGGCCGGATATTGCGACCGCGTGGTCGTCACCCTGAACGCTGATGGGTCCTGCACGGTAACCGACAACGGCCGCGGCATCCCCACAGACATTCATCCTACCGAAGGAATATCTGCAGCAGAAGTCATAATGACCCAACTGCACGCCGGAGGAAAATTCGATCAGAACTCCTATAAGGTGTCCGGTGGCCTGCATGGAGTCGGCGTCTCGGTTGTCAATGCGCTCTCCGCTTGGCTGCGGCTTAGAATTTTCCGAGATGGTCGCGAATATGCCATGTCCTTCTCCAACGGAAATGCCGATGCGCCACTCGCGCAGGTGGGCGATGCGCCGGGCAGGAAAGGAACGGAAGTCACTTTCCTTCCCTCGCCCGAAACCTTCTCGATGACAGAGTTCGACTATTCAACTCTCGAGCATCGCCTGCGGGAGCTGGCCTTTCTCAACAGCGGCGTCACCATCGTTCTCGCCGACCGTCGCGGCGTGGAGCCGAAGGAAATCGAAATGCGGTACGATGGCGGCATCACCGCCTTCGTTCGCTATCTCGACCGCACGAAAACCCCGCAGATCAGCGAGCCCATTTCGGTTCGCGCCGAACGCGACGGCTTGACCGTCGAATGCGCTCTCTGGTGGAACGACAGCTATCACGAAACGGTTCTCTGCTTCACCAACAACATTCCTCAGCGCGACGGCGGCACACATCTTGCCGGCTTTCGCGCCGCTCTGACCCGTGTTGTGAACAACTACGCCAACAGCTCCGGCGTGGCACGCAAGGAGAGGATTACCCTAACCGGCGATGATGCTCGCGAGGGTCTCACTTGTGTGCTCTCTGTCAAGGTCCCCGATCCAAAATTCTCGTCTCAAACCAAGGACAAGCTTGTCTCATCCGAGGTGCGCCCCATCGTTGAAGGCTTAGTTGGCGAGCATCTTGGAAGCTGGTTCGAAGAGCATCCGCCGGAGGCCCGTTTGATTGTCGGAAAAGTCGTCGAAGCGGCAATAGCCCGTGAGGCGGCGCGCAAGGCTCGCGAATTGACGAGGCGCAAGGGCGCCCTCGACATGGCGGGGCTCCCCGGCAAGCTTGCCGAATGTCAAGAGCGTGATCCCGCCCGCGCCGAGTTGTTCATTGTCGAGGGCGACTCCGCCGGAGGTTCGGCGAAACAAGCCCGCAATCGTGAAAATCAGGCCGTTCTTCCATTGCGCGGCAAGATTCTGAATGTCGAGCGTGCTCGGTTCGACAAGATGCTGTCGTCGGCTGAAATCGGCACTCTCATCACCGCCCTCGGTACAGGAATTGGTCGCGACACCGATATGGAAGGCTTCGATATTTCTAAGCTGCGCTACCACAAAGTTATTATTATGACGGACGCCGACGTCGATGGTGCGCACATCCGCACCTTGCTTTTGACTTTCTTCTACCGGCAGATGCCTGAGATCATCGAGCGCGGACACCTCTATATTGCCCAGCCGCCCCTCTACAAGGTCAAGCGGGGTTCCTCCCAACAGTATCTCAAAGACGCAAAAGCTCTCGACAGCTATTTGATCGAGACCGGATTGGAGGACACGGTCCTTGGCTTGGGCAGCGGCCAAGAACGTGCCGGCCACGATCTCAAGCTCATCGTTGAAGAAGCGATGAGCGTACGCGCCGCTCTCGATGCCCTTCATTCGCGCTACTCCCGTTCGGTGATTGAGCAGGCGGCAATCGCCGGTGCGCTAAATCCGGAAGTTCTCTCCAATCCGAACAATGCCGAGGAGGCGGCGAAATACATAGCTCGCCGTCTTGATGTCATCTCCGAGGAAACCGAACGCGGTTGGACTGGAACACCCATGAGTGACGGGGGTCTCACATTTGCCCGCGAAGTGCGCGGCGTAAGGGAAAGCTGGACCATTGACGGCAAGCTCATCGCTTCTTCCGACGCTATACGGCTCGACAAGAAGGCAGCGCATCTGCAGGAGATTTATGCCCGGCCGGCCAAATTGCGCCGCAAGGACCAGGAAACGCTCATCCATGGCCCTCTGGACCTTCTGCAAGCCGTTTTCGCCGCTGGACGCAAGGGTATCACGTTGCAGCGCTACAAGGGATTGGGGGAGATGAATCCCGAACAGCTGTGGGAGACGACGCTCGACGAAAACGTCCGCTCCCTCTTGAAGGTGCAGGTCCGCGAGCTCGACGAAGCCGATGATTTGTTCACCAAGCTCATGGGTGATGTAGTCGAGCCGCGTCGCGATTTCATTCGTGAAAATGCTTTGTCTGTAGCGAATCTGGACGTGTAAGCAAGCCATCATCTGGACATGATTGGCCGTATCTTTCAGGAGCCATATGCGCATATTTGGGCTTGGATCGCGGCGCGGAAAGGATGGGGGCGAGGGGCGAGCCGAGCCTCACCTGTTTACCGATCGCCGCAAGCCACCACATCGCCGCGGGTACCGCCGGCGCAGACCCATTTTGTTTCGCTTGTTGGCCTGGAGCGTAACTTTGGGGCTTTGGGCGCTTATTGCCCTCGCCGGCTTGACTGCCTACGTGTGGTTCTCTCTCGACCAGCAGGGCCTCTTTCAGATTCCCGAGCGCGAACCTGGCATGATTCTTCTCGCCTCGAACGGCGAGGTGATTGCCGAGCGTGGCACGTTCTTCGGCGATGAGGTCAGGCTCGACGAGCTTCCGGCCTATGTTTCCGAAGCTGTAATCGCCATCGAGGATCGCCGCTTCCGCCACCATTTCGGGGTTGATCCTGTCGGCCTCGCCCGCGCCGTCATGGCCAATATCCACGCTGGCCGGATTGTCGAAGGCGGCTCGACCATCACCCAGCAACTTGCCAAGAACCTCTTTCTCAAACCCCAGAGAACCGTACAGCGCAAGCTGCAGGAACTCATTCTGGCTCTGTGGCTCGAGGCCAAATACTCCAAGGATGATATCCTGCAGCTTTATCTCAATCGCGTTTACTACGGCGCTGGAGCCACTGGAATTGAGAAGGCCTCGCAGAAGTATTTTCGCAAGTCGGCGCGCGAAGTAACCCTTGCTGAAGCGGCAATTCTTGCCGCGGTGTTGAAAGCACCCGCGACCTACAACCCGATCAATCATCCCGAAGCGGCACGCGCTCGCGCCGCTGAAGTAATCAATGACATGGTTGCCGCAGGCTTCATCACTGCCGAGGAAAGTGACAAGGCGTTGAACCAGCCCGCCGCCGTCCGGCCGGTTGAGTACCTTTCTGCCTCCCAGTACCTGGTGGATTGGGTGTCGGAGCAGATTCCCGAACTCATCGGCACTCTCAACCAGTCAATAATCGTTGAGACAACTCTTGATCAGAATCTTCAGACAATTGCCGAAAAGGCGGTCCGCCAGCGTGTGATTAAGGAGGGCTCAAAGCTTAATGTCACGCAGGGAGCAGCGCTGGTCCTCGACATGCGCGGCGCGGTTTTGGCGATGGTCGGTGGCAGATCCTACATCCGAAGTCAGTTTAACCGTGTGACGAAAGCCAAGCGCCAACCGGGCTCCGCCTTCAAGCCCTTTGTCTATTTGACCGCGCTCGATCAAGGAATGACACCGGACACGATTGTCGTCGATGAGCCGGTGCGCATCGGCGAATGGGAGCCGGAGAATTACAAACGGAAATATTTGGGCCGCGTTAGTCTGCGGAAGGCGTTGGCACTTTCCCTCAATACCGTTGCAGCAAAACTCGCCATTGAGGTCGGCCCTGAGAACGTCATCACCACGGCCCATCGCCTTGGAATCAATTCCGAACTCGTGCCCAACGCGTCGATCGCGCTTGGAACCTCTGAAGTCACCCTCCTGGAAATGACCTCTGCCTTTGTGCCCTTTGCCAACGGGGGAACTGCGGTCGTTCCTTATGTGGTTACTCGCATCATCACGCGCGATGGCACAATCATTTATGAGCGAAAGGGCGAAGGGCTGGGAGCCGTTGTCGATGGCTGGAACTTGGGCGCCATGAACTCCATGTTGCGCGAGGTGATAGAAACGGGAACCGGTCGCCGAGCCCAGATCGAGGGCCAGGACATTGCGGGCAAGACCGGCACCAGCCAGGACTATCGCGACGCCTGGTTTCTCGGTTACTCAGCCTATCTCGCCGGTGGAGTTTGGGTCGGCAATGACGATAATTCTCCCACAAAGAAGGTAACTGGCGGCGGCATCCCGGCAGCCATTTGGAAGGACATTATGCAACCGGCCCATGCAGGTCTCCAATACGCGAGCCTTCCCGGCGACTACGGAACGGTTGCTCAACAGGACTCCGGGGGAATATTTGACATATTCCGGCAAATCCTAGGAGGTCGTCGAGCATCACGCGCGGATGACATGGAAGAATTCATCGATCAATTCGATGAGCCGCAGCCATCGAGGCGCCGACAGCTTCTGCGCGACGAGCTCAAAAAACAACGTCAGCGCCGCTAGACTCCATAGCCGTGCAGGTCTCTGCCATGTCGCTTCATCCACGCCCGCGCTCTGCCGAAATCCGGACAGTGATGTTTCAGCAAAGCCCAAAATTTGGGACCGTGGTTCATATGGGCCAGATGGGCCACCTCATGGGCCGCAACATAGTCGAGAACGAAGCGAGGCGCCAAGATGAGCCGCCACGAATAGGAGAGTTGCCCTCCATATGAACACGAGCCCCACCGGCTCGATTGATCTCGAATAACAAGCTTGCGAAACCGCACGCCCATTGCCTCGGCATAGGCAATGCTTGCGGCAGTAAGCTCCTTCTTGCATTCTGCCTTGAGCCACTCGCAGAGGCGCCGGGCAAGGTGAGCTTGCTCGCCGCACACCTCAATGCGCCCCGGTGCACCGTTCGCTGGCGGCACCACCTCGACTGGCCCGCGCGCCGTTCCTTTGCGCCTTATCTCGTGCATCGTGCCGTGCAAGGGTATGAGAGCCCCCTCCACGAAAGGCACACGGGTCGCCGCCTGCAAAAGCTGCGAGCGTATCCAGGTCGAATGCGCTTTGGCGAACTCAACGGCTCTCAGGTGGCTTCCTCGCCGCGGTATGGTAATGATGAGGCCGGTCCCCTTGCGATCAAGTCGCAACGTCATTCGGCGCGCACGTGCGTGCCGCTTGAGCGTAATTGGCAGGAGAGTGCCTTCGATTTCGAGTTTCGCCGTTTCGAGCGACGCCGCGCATTTTCGGAATAAGGCCGCCATGCCTTCAGGATCTTGAACGCTCGATGAATTCAACGATCTTGGGCACCATGTCTCGTTGGAAGCGCGACCCGTTGAAAACGCCGAAATGGCCCACGCCTTTCTGCAAGTGATGCCCTCTGCGCGCCACAGGGATATTTTTGCACAATTCATGTGCTGCATATGTTTGGCCAACGCCCGAGATATCGTCCCTTTCACCCTCGACAGTCAGCAAGGCGGTGCTTCGAATGGCATTCAGATCAACCCGATGCCCGCGATGCTCAAAGGAGCCTACCGCGAGATCGTGACGGATGAATACCCTTTCGACCGTCTGCAGGTAGAATTCTCCCGTTAGATCCATGACCGAAAGATACTCATCGTAAAATTCTTTCTGCTTGCTGGCCTTCGCGACATTGCCCTCGACGAGATGCCAGTAGAGCTCCCGATGCGCGCCCACGTGCCGATCGAGATTCATTGCCACGAAGCCGGTGAGTTGCATGAATCCCGGATACACATCTCGTCCATATCCCGGATGCATCCACGGCACCTGCACGATCGCATTTCGCCGGAACCAGTTGACGCCCCGTTCCCCGGCATAGCGGTTGACTGCGGTCGGGTTCTTGCGCGTGTCGATCGGCCCGCCCATTAGGACCATGCTCAGTGGCAGGTTGGGATCGTTTCTTTCCGCCATTAGCGCAACTGCCGCCAGCACGGGCACGGAAGGTTGGCAAACCGCCATGACGTGGGTCGAGGGCCCGAGTTGTGCCAGCATTTCGAAAAGATAGTCGATGTAGTCGTCGAGATCGAATAGGCCCTGGTTGACCGGCACCTCGCGAGCATCGATCCAGTCGGTCACATAAACGTCGGCATGAGGAAGCATCGCTTCGACAGTTCCGCGCAGGAGCGTTGCGAAGTGTCCCGACATCGGCGCCACTATGAGCAATTTCGGCTGCGCCGTTTCTGCCGGTTCTTTTTTGAAATGCAGCAGTCGGCAGAATGGTTTGGACCACAAAACCACCTCGGAGATCCCCACCTTTTCCTTTCCCCGCTTCATCTCTGAAATGCCGAACTCTGGCCGACGGAATCGCCGTGTGGTGCGCTCGACGATCTCCATCGATGCAGCCATCGTTCGTCCCAGTGCCGTATCGGAAAACGGGTTGTTGGGATGTGTCCAGAAATATTGGCTGAAGCCCGCAGCCGCGTTGAGTGGCGCGGCGGCTGCCTGATTCAGCTCATAAAGGTGGTACAACAAAAGCTTACCCCCCTCGCTGCCCGGTTGGACACTGCCGCAAAACGCTGCTGCGCCGCAAGTCTTTCCTGTGGGTCGGGCAGACCTGGTCCGGCAAATATTGGTCGCCTCATTTCTTAATTTCCGATCGCCGCCTCGATATCGCGGGCGAGAGCTTTGGCATCGGTTCCATAACTGAAGTGTTTGAGAAAAGTTCCTTGCTTATCCATAAGATAGATTATGCTTGTATGATCCATTAAATAATCGTTGGCCCCGCTGCTGTTTGCTTTCGCATAGTAAACCCGATAGGCCTTGGCGACTCTTCGAATCTCTTCCTCGCTGCCCGTCAGCCCCAGATAGCTCGGATGAAAGTTCTTCATGTAGTAAGAAAGCGCCTCAGCGCTATCGCGCTCGGGGTCGATGGAAACAAAGAGGGGCTGGATGTCCTTTGCCTTGTCACCCATTTGGTCGAGTGCCGCAGAAATGACTTGCAGTTCTGTCGGGCAGACGTCCGGACAGTACGTATACCCGAACGAAATAAGCATGTACTTGCCCCGGAAATCCTTGTCGCTGACCCGTTTGCCGCTGTGCGCGGTGAGCTCGAACGGGCCACCGATGAGTGCCGCCCCGGATGATATGGGTCCCCTTCCAGGGTGAAGTACGCTATAGCTCGCAAGCCCCGCCACAACTGCAGCGCAGGCGAGTATCAAAAGTCCCAATATTCTCTTCTTGATCAATGCCTTCATCGCTTGACCACCCCGGTTTCGTCGCGCCGCACAATAGACTAATGTTGCCTCCCGGCAAGCAGGATTGGAAATTGCAGATGTGATGACGTTTGAACAGCAATCAAGCCGCACTCGCGGTCTGCGTTTGCAGACTCTCGTGAGGCTCAGGTGGATTGCCGTGATCGGTCAGACGGCGGCTGTTCTTTTTGTTCACCTGGTGTTGAATTTTCCATTGCCTCTCGGCTTCTGCCTCGCGGTGATTGCGCTGTCGGCTTGGCTTAACATTTTCTTGGCGGTCCGTTGGCGTTCGACAGTTCGGCTCTCGGACCAGAGCACCGCGCTTCTTCTGGGCTACGACATAGTTCAGCTGGCCGTGCTGCTTTATCTCACCGGCGGCTTGGAGAACCCTTTCGCTTTCTTGTTCCTCGTACCCGTCATGGTGTCTGCAACGATTCTCCCGCCTCGCTACACGATCTGGCTGGCAGGTCTCGCCCTGTCATTGTCAACTGTGCTCACCTCCTTTCATTTGCCATTGCCCTGGAAGGAGGGTCAAAGCCTCATCATGCCGCCGCTTTACGTGGCGGGCCTGTGGGCAGCGCTTCTGTGTGGCACCGTTTTCTCCGCAGTTTATGCCAGCCGCATTGCCGCCGAGGCACGCCAGATGTCGGAAGCTCTCGCCGCAACCGAAATGGTTCTCGCTCGAGAGCAACAGCTATCTGCCCTCGATGGCCTTGCCGCCGCCGCCGCCCATGAGCTCGGAACCCCTCTTGCCACGATTGCGCTTGTGGCCAAGGAGCTGAAGCGTGAACTGCCTCCCTCTCCCCAGTACACGGACGATCTCGATTTGCTTTTGAGCCAGGCCGACCGTTGCCGTGAGATCCTATCGCGCCTTTCCGATCTCGAAGCGCAGAACGATGCCATGTTTGCAAGGCTCAAATTGACCGTGATGTTGGAGGAGATTGCCGAACCGTTGCGCGGATCGGACGTTTCCATCTATGTTGCGCGCGATCCCCACGAGCCCCCAAGCTCCCCCGAACCGTGGCTCCTGCGCAATCCCGCCATCAATTATGGCATCGGCAATTTGCTGGAGAATGCCGTCGATTTCGCCTCAAGCCGCGTCGATGTCGAGCCTCAATGGACGGAGAATGGGGTTTCCATCGACATTCGCGACGATGGTCCTGGCTTTTCTCAGGACGTCATCGACCGGCTGGGCGATCCTTTCGTGACCACTCGCAAAGGCCGCGACTCCGGCGAGACTGCAGACCTCAACAAACATCAGGGGATGGGATTGGGGTTCTTTATTGCCAAGACGCTGCTCGAACGATCGGGCGCCACGGTCACCTTGGCGAACCGAAATGCCGGCGACAGGGGTGCTGCGGTGAGAATTTCCTGGCCGCGAAACGTGATTGAGGCGCCGCCCCTCGCCGAACACGCGGTAATACCTCTAGCTGCCGAAGCCAATTGACGGGAAGCCGCGGGGCGGCGGACAATGGACCAAGTATGAACGAACAATCTCTTCCCCAGGATAAAACCCTCCTGCTTGTCGACGATGACAAGCCTTTCTTGACACGGCTGGCCCGCGCCATGGAAAGCCGCGGCTTCCACGTGCGGATGGCAGAAACCGTCGGGGAGGGCATCGAACAAGTAAAGAAATCCCCTCCCGGGTACGCCGTGGTCGATTTGCGATTGGCCGACGGTAGCGGACTCGATGTCATCTCCGCCTTGCATCACGCCCGCCCCGATGCTCGCGCGGTTGTTTTGACGGGCTATGGCAACATTGCCACGGCGGTCACCGCTGTGAAGCTCGGAGCTATCGACTATTTGGCCAAGCCCGCCGATGCGGACGCCGTCTATGGCGCGCTGATGGCGGAATCGCCCTCTCGCGCCGCTCTGCCGGAAAATCCGATGTCGGCCGATCGCGTTCGCTGGGAGCATATCCAGCGGGTCTACGAACTGTGCAACCGCAACGTTTCCGAAACTGCTCGCCGCCTGAACATGCATCGGCGCACTCTGCAGCGCATTTTGGCGAAACGAGCGCCGCGCTAGGTCAGGCGTTGGGATCGCATATCGTGTGCAATCTCAAGGCGGCCGCCCGTGCAAAACGCAGCGTCACTGCCTTCCGCCGCGCGGCAGGCATGAGATGATCCTGCGGATCCCGCAGAATTTCCGCTCCCCAGCGGTCGGCGACGATCAGGCCCGACTGCGGGGGTATCACTTCAGCCGGCATATCGGGTGGAATGGCAAAATAAAGCCTATCACAGAAGTCCTCATACTCCGGCCATTTGTCATCGGCCCTGAAGTCGGCAAGGCACGATTTTATTTCGATCGCCCAGATCGCCCCAGTCGTCCCAACCGCCATCACATCGACTCTGCGGCCGGAAGCGAGCGGCAGTTCCGTTACGGTGGCGAATCCAAGCGTCCGCAGCATCCGGCAGACCCCACGTTGAACGGCTGCCGCTCTCGCCGACTGTCGTCCATCGATAATGGTGAGCTCGATCTCGGTGTTCAGGGGCAACGACCTCCGACCTGCCTATTGTAACTGACTTTTCCGGAAACCATAGGCTAGGGTGAGAAGAAAGATCAACGCAAGTCAAATGGGTTCGGGGGTATGCGATTTCTATTGGTCATAACTCAGGCGATCGATGCTTTCAGCCGGCTCATCGGCGTGTTTGCAACCTATCTGGTCCTTCTTGCGGCACTTGTCAGCGCCTTCAATGCCTTCGCCCGCTACAGCATAGCCAGCATTGTCGGTCTCGAACGAAAGCTTTCCTTTGGCGGTGGCGGCCTGGCCTGGCTTCTCGATCTCTATCGCCAGAACTCGAACACCCTGGGCGAGGCGCAATGGTACATGTTCGCCGGTATGGTGATGTTCGGCGCGGCCCATACGCTGCGCATGAACGAGCATGTGCGCGTGGATGTCCTCTATGGCGCTGCCAGCGAGCGCACAAGGCTGTGGATCGATCTCTTGGGGGGCATTTTCTTTCTCCTGCCCATGTGCCTCCTGATGATCGCCTTCACTTGGCCATGGTTCCTCGAATCCTATTACGGGGGTGAAATGTCCGCCAATGCCGGCGGCCTGCTGCGCTGGCCCGTCAAGCTGGCCTTGCCTCTAGGATTCGCTCTCGTCGCACTGCAGGGCCTTTCTGAAATCCTCAAATGTTTCCTTGCGCTGGCAGGCCACGGCCGCACCCGCTCCTATGAAAGACCGGTGCAATGATCGATCTCATCAAGGAGTACATGGCGCCCATGATGTTCGCTGGGCTTGTGGTGTTCATGGTCATTGGTTACCCGGCGGCGTTTTCCTTGGCTGCCGTCGGACTGTTTTTTGGCCTTGTCGCCATTGAGCTTGGGGTCATTGCCCCGGATTTCCTGGGCAATCTGACGTTCCAGCTTTTCTCGGTGCTCTCCAACGACCTGCTTTTGGCGATTCCCTTCTTTACTTTGATGGGCGTCATCCTCGAACGGTGCGGGCTGGCAGAAGATCTGCTCGAAGGCTTTGGCCAGCTCTTTGGTGGACTGCGCGGCGGACTGTCCTACGCAGTGATTCTTGTCGGCGCCATCCTGGGTGCCATTACCGGCACCGTTGCTGCCTCGGTTATTGCCATGGGGTTGATTGCGTTGCCGGTCATGCTGAAATACGGCTACAACATTCGGCATGCCACCGGCGTGATCGCAGCATCGGGCACGATTACCCAGCTCATTCCTCCCTCTCTTGTGCTCGTCGTTCTCGCCGACCAGCTGCAAAGACCGGTTGGTGATATGTATCGCGGCGCCTTCGGCGCTAGCTTTGTTCAGGTGCTCTTGTTCTCCCTTTGGGTGCTCCTCTTGAGTGTTCTGCGCCCCCGCGACGTGCCTCCGCTGCCTCCCGAGGCGCGCAGGCTGCGAGGCCTCGCACTTGCCTGGCGCTGCATCCGCGGCATGGTCCCCTCGATACTCCTCATCTTTGTCGTTCTTGGCACAATTTTCTTGGGCCTCGCCACTCCGACCGAGGCAGGCGCCATGGGCGTAGTTGGCGCCTTTCTGCTTGCCGCTTCCTATGGAAGGCTGAAATGGTCGATGACCTACCAGGGAATGCAAACCACCATGCGCATAACCTCCATGGTGGTTTTTATTCTTCTGGGTGCTAGGACCTTCAGTCTCGTGTTTCAAGGCATAGGCGGCAAGGAATGGATCGAAGGGCTGCTCACCACTCTTCCAGGCGGAGCCATTGGTTTTTTGGTTTTCGTCAATGTTTTCATTTTCATCATCGCGTTCTTTCTCGATTTCTTTGAAATCGCCTTCATCATTATTCCGCTGCTCGCCCCGGCCGCGACCGCACTCGGCATTGATCTCGTGTGGTTCGGGGTCTTGCTCGGCGCCAACATGCAAACGAGTTTCATGCACCCGCCCTTTGGCTTTGCCTTGTTCTACTTGCGCGGCATTTCTCCGCCTTCAGTGCGCAGCAGCGACATCTATTGGGGCGCCCTGCCTTGGGTGGCGCTTCAGCTCATGCTCGTAGCGCTGCTCATCGCCTTTCCCTCGATCGTTACTTTTTTCATCGATGCCCCCTCGACCCTGAATCTCGACACGATAGAGGTCGAGATTCCATCCACCGACAGTGGTTCCGATTTGAACTCGCCCCCCGCCATCGATTTATCCGAACCACCGAAATTTGACGAGCAGCCGTGACCTCAAGCCAGTCCACGGGAAAACAGAGAGGGCGCGAACGCGAAAACAGGCCGTTAGCTTGCCTAAAGCGCTTTCTTTCGCTGCTGGATCATCATGAACGCATCGAATGTATATTCCGCCACCTGGAACCACAGATATTGGTCGGCTCGGAATGCCACCATAGAATCGTATAGTTTCTTGAAATCGCCATTTTGCGAAGAAATCTCTCCATAGGTCTTTTTTGCAGCCTCGAAACAGGCTTCCATCACATCCTGCGGAAACGGTCGAAGCACCGCGCCTCCCGCAATAAGCTTCTTGAGAGCCAGGGGATTCTTGGCATCGTAGCTTGCTTGCATGTCTATATTGGCTGCCTGCGATGCCGTCTTGATGATGGATTGGTAGAAGGAAGGTAATTCCGCCCACTTGTCCAAGTTCACCATGGTGTGGAGCATGGGGCCGCCTTCCCACCACCCCGGGTAATAGTAGTATTTGGCAACCCTGTGAAAGCCGAGTTTCTCATCGTCATAGGGTCCAACCCACTCTGCTGCATCGATAGTGCCTTTTTCAAGCGCCTGATAGATCTCCCCGCCGGCGATTTGCTGTGGCACCACGCCGACCTGTGAAATGATTCGGCCGCCGAACCCGCCGATCCGCATTTTGAGTCCCTGAAAGTCGGCAAGCGTTTTGATCTCCTTGCGGAACCATCCGCCCATCTGCGCACCCGTGTTGCCGCATGGAAACGCCACAAGATTGTGTTTGGCGTAAAACTCGTTCATCAGTTCGATGCCGCCGCCATTATACATCCAGGCGTTCTGCATCCGGCTGTTCAGCCCGAAAGGAACCGTCGTCCCGAAGGCAAATGTCGGGTCCTTTCCCCAGTAGTAATAGGATGCGGTTTGGCACATCTCGAGATTTCCGGCCGATACTGCATTTGCTGCTTCCAGCGCCGGGACGATCTCATTTGCAGCAAACAACTGGATCTGAAATTTATTGTCGCTCGCTTCCGCAACATGTTTGACGAACCGTTCCGCTGCTCCATAGATCGTGTCGAGAGCCTTGGGGAAGCTCGAAGTCATTCGCCACTTGAGTTCCGGTATGGTTTGGGCGATGGCCGGAGCCGCCAGTGCGGCAGAAGCGGCGGCAAGCCCCCCGGTTTTGACAAACTTTCGACGGTCCATGATTCCTCCTTTCCAGGCCCCCGCTGGAACCTGTCGGGCGCCGAAACTACTAGTGATTGTGGTTGTGTTCCACTGTCAAAAAAACGCTCAATTGGCGCACCACCGTAAAGGTCGCCGCAAGCGGCCTTGACGGCGCGTCGCTTTCCTTCAAATCTCCCGCAAAATGTGATTGGAAAAAAGATGTACTCAAATAGAATCTCCACTTTGCTGGCATGTGTTCTTCTCGGACCCTTGGCGGCAGTGCCGGCGATCGCCGACTGCGGCCACGGCAGTTTCAGCTCCTGGCTCGATGGGGTGAGGGAGGAAGCCCAAAGCTCCGGCATCTCCTCCCGCGCCTTGCGGGCTCTTGATCGTGTCAAATTCGATCCGGGCATCATTGCTCGTGATCGCGCCCAAGGCGTTTTCTCCCAATCCTTCCTGGAATTTTCCGGTCGCATGGTGAATGCCAATCGCATGCAGGTTGGCGCCAGCCGGCTGAAGAAACATAAGACGGTTTTTACTGAGATCGAGGACGCCTATGGCGTGCCGGGGCCCGTTATTGCCGCCTTCTGGGGGCTGGAAACCGACTATGGCGCCAATACCGGAGATTTCTCGACGCTCAATGCTCTGGCCTCCCTGGCTTATGATTGCCGCAGGCCGGAAAAATTTCGCCCTCAACTCATATTCGCCCTGCAGATCCTAGACCGGGGCGATCTCACTCCCGATGAAATGGTGGGTGCTTGGGCCGGAGAAATCGGACAGGTTCAGTTTCAGCCGCAGGACTATATCGAGAGCGGTGTCGATTTCGATGCTGATGGCCGAATAGATTTGCGCCGCAGCGTTCCCGATGTGCTCGCGTCGAGCGCCAATCTTCTGCGCCGCGGCGGCTGGCAGGCGGGAGAGCCTTGGCTGGAGGAGGTGCGCATTCCTCGCGACCTCGATTGGCAACAGGCCGACCTCAAGATCACGCATCCCCGCTCACAATGGGCCGAGTGGGGCGTTCGCGCCGCCGACGGCACACCGCTGGAGGCCGATGGCAAGGGAGCTTCTTTGCTGCTGCCCATGGGTCGCAATGGTCCGGCCTTTCTTGCCTACCCAAATTTCCACGTCTATCTCGATTGGAACCAGTCTCTCGTCTACGCCACTACGGCAGCCTATTTTGCCACCCGCCTCGCAGGTGCCCCTCCCGTGAACAAGGGCAACGGCAAGGTCGCTCCGTTTGGCGCAAAGGAGGTCTTTGAACTCCAGAAGCTTCTCGCCGAGCAGGGATATGAAGTGGGCAAGATCGACGGCATTTTAGGGACCGCGACGCGTGATGCGGTCAAGGATGTTCAGCTGAAACTCGGTCTTCCCGCTGACTCCTATCCCACGCCCGAGCTTCTCGCAAAATTGCGCGCTATGTGACGAGGCTGACGCCCGCGATAATCAACACCACCCAAATCAGCAGGATGACGAGGAAGATATAGAAAAGAATCTTTGCGATTCCCGCTGTCGCTTCCGATATCCCGGTAAACCCGAGAATGCCGGTGATAAGCGAGATGACAAAGAAGATGATGGCCCAGCGCAGCATGTCGTCCTCCAAAACCGGCCGCTTGCAGGCTTAAAACGCAAGCCGAGTTCGGAAGTTCCGCGAACGTCAATTGGGGAATGAGGGATGCCGAAACTTGCCGCCAATATCAGCATGTTGTTCGGCGAATTCGAATTTCTCGATCGCTTTGCCGCCGCGCGCCGCTGCGGGTTTCGTGGCGTTGAGATCCTATTCCCCTATGACTTCGATGTATCCGAAATGGTAACCCGGCTCATCTCCGAAGGCCTTCAGCTGGTCTTGTTCAATACCGTGCCGGGAGATCTGAAGGCGGGTGAACTGGGGCTTGCCGCACTTCCGCAACGAAAGAAAGATTTCAGACGAGGATTTGAAAAAAGCCTCAGCCTTGCGCAAGCCATGTCCTGCTCCAAACTTCATTTCATGGCGGGAATAGTTCAAGGCACAGACGATGCTGAAAGATATCGGCAGTGTTTTATCGACAATCTGCATTGGGCTGCCGGACTTGCGAAATCGGACAATATTACGCTGTTGCTTGAGCCTCTTAATTCACGCGATTTTCCGGGCTATCTCATCCCCAATATCCCCACCGCTGTTTCGATCTTGGATGACGTGCATCTCGACAATGTCTTTCTGCAATTCGATGCCTATCATACGCAGATGAGTCAGGGCCGTCTGGCGGAAACTCTGAAATCCCATTTCCCGATTATCCGCCATATTCAAATTTCCGGAGTTCCTGGACGACACGAACCAAACGAGACCCAGGAGATCAACTATCCCTACCTCCTGCGGCTTATTGACGAACTTGGTTACGATGGCTGGGTGGGCTGTGAATATCGCCCGCTTGCCGGCACAACGCACGGTCTCGCCTGGGCAAAATCCTGGGGAATTGAAGATCAACTCGCCAAATAGTCGCCTATATAGGCGCGGATGATCGAATCGAGATCTGAATCAACGGGCAGGCCGAGTTTTTTTGCTCTGTCGAAGTTCAACGCCGTAGGCCAGCTTGCAACGATGCGTGCGATCACCGGGTCGCGTTCGAAGCGAATCTCGCCGAGATGCCGGTTGCCTGCCACCCGCTTCAACGCAGCGATCATCTCCCGAACGCTCGCGTTGATGGCGGGAAACGTAACTGCCCTGTCCTCGCCCAGCGCTTCCCCGTCTGCCTCGTGCAACCCGACGAAACCGTCCACGATGTTGCGATAGCCCAAAACCGGCATCACAACCTCCTCGTCAACCGGCAATACGCACTCTATCCCATCAAGAGGCTCGCGGAAAACTCCGCTGGCGAAACTCGACGCCGCTTTGTTGGGTTTGCCCGGCCGAATGATCACGGTTGGCAGCCGAGCCGATCGCCCGTCGATGAATCCTTTCCGTGTATAGTCGTTGATCAGCAATTCTCCGATTGCCTTCGTTGTTCCGTAAGTCGTTTGTGGAGTCTGCTTGGTTGCATCGCCTACGGTCTTCGGCATTGCTTTGCCCCCGAACACGGCAATCGAGCTTGCAAACACCACGCGCGGCCGAGAACCAACCGCACGCGCGGCTTCAAGCAAATTGAGATTGCCGTGAAGGTTCACCTGCATGGCGAGGTCGAAGTCCTGCTCCCCGCCGCCGCTCAACACCGATGCAAGATGAAAAATCGAAATATCCTCAGCGTCGATGAGCCGACGAACCGTCTCCCAGTCCGAAATGTCCCCCGCGGCAAAATTTACTCGCTCATCGAGGTCCTTTGGCCTAGTTTGCGGAACCGCCATATCGAAGAGCACGATTTCGCCAATCTCCTCTGGCTTGCCTTTCGGTCCGGTGAGCCGGCCGAGGTGAGCCAGTTTCCGCCCGAGCAGCAGGCCGACAAAACCGGTACCGCCCGTGATGATGACCTTCATCCTTCCTCCAATCATCCTGATCCATGCCGACGGGTGTTCTAGCGCATTATGGCGCTATGCGGAACGGCGCCCCGCACCATCCTATCTCCAGGTAATCCGCTCCATTTGAGCATCAAATCGGCTTCTTGCAACAAGGTATGGATAATTAGATGCGGCTGCCAGCCTAAACTTGCTTAACACCCGCACAATTTCCTCTGTGATCGGATTCCCACTCTTTCTGTTGGCCCTGTATCGTAAGAAATAGATCAGCCATTCACTTGCTGTCATTTGTAGGCCCATTCGATGGATGGCAGCGACTATGCGGAGGTCTCTTAGCTCTTCAAACTTTTCGAGCACTGTTCTATCGAGTCCACAGTGACCAAACACACGAAAATTTATTTGGCGATCCGGAACCGCGCCAATTGGATCTCGCAATCCTGACCGACGAGTGATTGCAGACAGCATCGCAAATACCGCGTTTTTTTCTTGGTTGCGTACCAGTTGCCAAGTCAAGCTTTTCGGGTGCTGATGCCTAATCACCAGGTTACTCTGCAAACAATGCAAATCGCCAATTTCCTCAAGCCGTAGGAGAAGATCGAGATCATGGGTTACGCTGAAAAATGATCTATATCCCCCAACTTTTCGCACCGCAGACATAGGCGCTTGACAGTGGATTTTCGCAGCGGCAGCGAAGGGACTAATGGCGTTCTTGACGAGTTGTCTGTACCTCCAGGACCAAGCGATTCGGAGGCGTGTGGTCCTCCAGCCAGTGATTGGGTCGAGGAGCGACCTATACCAACAGCCTCGGAAGCATCCTCGATATTTCCGGCCGAAGTTTTTACGATCAATCGTTTTCCGACCTTCATCAGTTTTGCGCAGAACGGTCGCGGTATCATCAGTTGCTGCCACAAAACGCTGCCCAGTCTGCGAGCTAGTGTAATTTCTTGACCAACCGATGAAACGAAGCAGAATGATCGTGCAACACCCGCAGGGACATTCACAAGTCTGCAAATGGCACTGGGCGGTCGTAGTAGAGCTGCCTTCTGGTGTCGGCGTATAGGGCTGGAGCGGACATCGCAATTGGAACCCGCCACCTGATCATCAGTTGCGTTCTGCCTTGCGTCTTTCGCTCGGCCAGGCTTCTCGGCTATTTCACGGGCAGCATGATGTGTTCGTAAGGGCTGTCCGCCCACATCACATAGGGCTTGTCGGGATCAGCCTTTGCTTCACGAGGGTAGGAC
>DATBLQ010000040.1:0-4815 GCA_036555325.1 Aestuariivirgaceae bacterium
ACCTAACACCATACTAATTCTCCCATGCGTACTCACTGAACCGATTATGACCGGAGTCATGCGCATTCAATGATCGAAGTGCAGGTGGATACGGCAGCGCCCATCGGTTGCTGCAGCGCTCACCCGGTCGGCGTACTGCAGGATTAAAAATCCGGCAAGGCGGGCGACGGCGTTTTCATCGCTGATAAGCGCCTCTTCGGTCGGGCGCCGACTCGGAAATTCCATCAGCACGCCGTCGTAGCGAATCTCCAGATCGAGATTGAATTCGTCGAAACTGACTTCGGCGCAGGCCTTTCCTTTGATCAGACCGAGGCCGGCGGCAGACTCGATGAACTCGTTGAGGGCCGCGGTCGCACGCATGATCACGTCGCGGCGCGCTCCCCAAACGGCGCCGTGAGTCTCCATGAAGTCAAAAACCTTCTGTGACCCGTCAACACCTGCGGTCAACTCCAGAGACTGGCGTTTGGTAACGCCGATACGAAAGAGCAGGTTCAGTATCACCACAAGAACTGTGGAGATAGACAGAGACGATGAAAACAGAGGCTGGATCAAGTCGGGCATCTCGCGGTAGAGTCCGGGAACCATGTCGACGCTCAAGCCGAAGATTAGAGCAATGCCGACAACAAACGTTCGTCGCGCATCGAGCATGCGCGACGTGATCACTTGAACGCCGGCGAGAATCATATAGCAAGCCACATAGATGAGGATCGCGCCCATCACCGGGTCGGGCATCACGGCAAAAAATGCCGCCAGCTTGGGTAAAAAAGCGAGCAGGATCATCAGGGTGCCGCACGGAATGGCGATCACCCGGCTGGTGGCCCCGGTGGCGAGAGAAAGGCCGACGTTGCTGGAGAACGTGCCCTGGCCGATCCCGCCTAGCAAACCCGACAACACGGTCCCGATCGCGCCGGCGAGAATCCCTCCGCTAACTGATTGCATGTCAGTGCGCTTCCAATCGGCGTCGTTGATTTTCTGGCAAAGGGTCAAGTCGCCGACGCTTTTCAAGGTCGAAGCCAGGCTGACAATCAGAAACGCGGGGAGTAAAGTGACATCAAAGGCCCAGCCCGTGTGAACCCACTGCGGCACGCTGATCGTGGGAGCGGCGAGCATTTCCCGCAATCGGTCGGTCTGAAAAACTCCAAGAAAATATGCGAGAAGGTAGCCCAAAATAAGGCCGACCAGCACCGGATACAGCTTGAGCTTCCCTCTACCCCATACGGTCGGTACGATCATCGCAGCCAACGTCACTGTCGCAACCGCAGTAACAAATCCTTGCGGGCCCGAGTCGCCGCGCTGAAAGCCGAGAAACCTCGGGCAACCGAGAGCCACAAGCTGCATCCCCACCATCGTCACCACCAGTCCGGTGACCTCGGGAGGAAAAAGGGGCCGGAGTCGCGGCACGATCCGAGCGAGCAGTGCCTCGAACAACCCTGAGATTAATGTCATGAAGAAAACCAGCCGCAGCCCGCCGATCTTTCCCGCTAAAATCGACGCGGAGACGTATGCCGGGCTACTGCTGATGGGACAAAAATAGCCGGAACCTACCGGGCTGTTAGGCAAGGATTGCAGAATCGTCGCGATGCCGGATGCAATCATCGACATCCGCAGCACACTGGCGACTTCTTCCTGGGTACCGCCGATCGCGGTGACGATCACCACTACCAGCACCCAACCGGACGTCATCACGAACACATGCTGGAGGCCCAGCAGCGCTGCTGTTGTCAGCGGAGGATGTTCGTCGACGCCATAAATCAGGCCGGCGGGCTTAGCCATGGCTCGCAATCAGGATCGCAGTGATACCAGCCGATCAAACCTCAGCCCTGTCTGCATTGCAACCGATGCCAGCGGACCACCGAGCGTTTCGTAAAGATGCGCGCGATATGCCCGGCCTGACCTATAAAATAAAAATCGCTATCCGAGAGTGCCGAGAGGACGCGATTGCGATGCCGAGAGATAATTCAAACGGTGATCAGATGAAATCCCTTCGCGGCCAGCGACGCAAGAATCTCTTGCACGTGCTGATGCCCTTTGGTTTCGAGCGTAAACGCAACTTGCACTTCGCCGAGGCTGGCCTGTGAAAAGGAGCGCTCGTGAACGATTTGCAGAACGTTGGCGCGATGACCGGCCAATAAAGCTGACAGTTCGACTAAGCTCTCGGGTTTATCCGGCAGAACGAGCTTCAAATGCGTCAGTCGGCCGTCCTTCGCGCGTCCCCGTTCGAGAATTTTGGCGAGTATGTTAAGATCGATATTACCTCCACTAATGATCACCGCCACGTTTTTGCCCGCGACGCCGCCAATTTTTTGGTTATACAGGGCGGCAAAGCCTACCGAGCCGGCGCCCTCAACCAGGGTTTTTTCCTGCTCAAGCAGGAGCAGAATCGCGTTGGCGATTTCTTCTTCGCTGACGGTGACGATCTCGTCCACATACTTCTGCACAATCGGAAATGTATGGCTGCCCACCGTCGCTACGGCGATGCCTTCGGCGATGGTGCTGCAGCTAGGGATGGTCGTCACCTTACCGGCAGTGAGACTGGCGTGCATACCGGGCATGGCGGCGGCCTCAACTCCAATGATGCGGATCTTGGGGTTGGTCTCTTTGACCGCGACCGCGATGCCCGAGATGAGCCCGCCCCCTCCTATGGGCACGACGACAGCATCCAAATAAGGATTCTGCTCGAGCAGCTCGAGACCCATGGTGCCCTGCCCGGCGATCACGTCGGGATCATCGAACGCATGGACGAAGGTGTAGCCGTGTTGCTCCTGAAGCTCCTTGGCCTTGCGATAGGCGGCATCATAGTTGTTGCCGTGCAAGACGATCGAAGGATTGAACGCCTGCGTGCCCTGCACCTTGGATAACGGCGTGGTTTCCGGCATGACAATCGTCGCGGGAATGCCGATGCGTTTGGCTGCGTATGCTACCGCCTGGGCGTGATTGCCCGCGGAGGAGGTGACGATGCCGGCGCGCTTCTCTTGTTCGCTCAGCCGGAGCATTTTGCTAAAGGCACCCCGTTCCTTATAGGCGCCTGTCATCTGCAAGTTTTCCAGCTTCAAGTAGAGCCGGCAGTCCGTCATGGCGCTGAGCTTCTCAGTGTAAGTCAGGGGTGTTACTAGCACCAAATTGCCGATACGCTGCCGCGCCTGTTGAACATCGGCGAATGAAACCAGCACCGCCTCATGAGGACGGAGCCTTCCGAAGGCGCGCGTGCACGTGCTCGCTTTGAGAAAAATCTGCACGAAGTCGTCGAGGTCGTTCGATGAGGTGGTCTTGCTCGTTTTGTGACTTTCACGATCGATGATCTCGAACAAGTCAATAAAGCCGACCGTCTCAAGAATCGTGCAAACCGAGTCCGGGACATCCACCAGCCGCAAGCTACAACCTTGTGCGACCAGATGCTTCTGCCCCGCCAATAGCGCCCCGAGCCCGGCGGAGCTGATAAAGGTAACGGCGGCGAGCACCAGGTCGACGTCGAATTGCGCGCGCTCGAGTTCGCGTCGCAGTGCCGGTGCGGTGATGGCATCGATTCGTCCCGCCACAATTAATGTTGATCCCTGCCGCTCCATGCTCAGGCCCTGCGGAGTATCTTTTAACGTTCCTTTCGTCAGCTGGCTCATCTGCTCTGAGAAAACCGCGTCTGGATGCTCCGGCAATACCAGCAGCAGCTTGTCCTTCGTCATTTCGCGTACGCAAATTTCGACCGATGCGGGCGGTTCGCAATGTTCTTGGGCGAATGCTCTCCTGGACTCGTTTAACAGCAGAGCGCGATCGGCAGCATCTGCGCATGCCCTGGCAAGGACTCGTTTGACAGGGTTCGATGCGGCTACGGCTGGGGGAGCCTTGCCCGCCAGCGGAGGTAAGACTAGATGAACCCGCTGTGAGGTGTTTGAGAGAAACTCTAGTTGGGTCCCGGCAGGCAGCGGTAGGCCCTTCTCCAACAATAGTTGTTTTGGCGCATGCACGAGGCGCTCGCGTAGAGCCACGTCTTCCGCCGCTTCGAGCACCAATCTTCCCAGGGCGCCGTAGCCCTTTAATAATTCGAGGTAGTCCCGATAGAGTTGCGCGATCGCTCTCTCGAAGGCTGTTGATGGGGCCATGAGTCTCGCTCAACTTTTCGAGTTCGTCACGAGCTCTCTAGTGCTTCAGGGCGGCAGCCGTTCTTCCCAGCAGCTATTACCTGCCGCGTACCCGAAGCACCGCCGACAAGACGGCTTGTTTGGTAACTCGACACTCGACCTGGCTAGACGCTGCGGTATCTCGACGATGATCGATGTGTTCGATGCCTCTCCAAGACAATCGCGCCAACCTGTGCGGTCTCTACTCCTATCAACTCCCGATCCATTTCTTCAAGCCCCGAAAACTCTCTGGCGGTCGATCAAACCAACAGCCCATATGGCTCTCTCGCGGTTGACTCGCTGCGGCTTACTGCGTTAAGTAGATTGCCTGACGCCTCACAATGTCGCTTCACAAGAAGCTATAAGGTCGCTGCTCGTCGTAGAATGATTTGAGGCTCCCCGCGGTGGTGTCAAATTGTCTTCGGCAAGATAACACATCATCAAGCCAATACATTCTCATTGAAGGACGTTGGATATCTGAACACTTAAAAAATCAATCGGTGGAGGAGCAAACATGTCTTTCATTGCCAAGCTGGTCGGGTTCCTGGTATTGGCCGCTGCTCTGAATTTTTCTGCCCCGGCGTGGGCGCAGAAGGGCACGATCAAGATCGCCATACAGGCGCCGCTTTCCGGCGAACAGGCCGCCATCGGCGAAAGTATCAAGCTCGGCGCACAACTGGCGGTCGAGGAGTCGGTGAAAGCC
>DATBLQ010000057.1:0-110242 GCA_036555325.1 Aestuariivirgaceae bacterium
CAGCCACAGCCGTTCCAGCACTGACTTGTCCAATCCCATTCGTTCGGCGAAGGCCGCACGCAGTTCCGGCGTCACGCGCGGCCCCAGCATGATGGTAATGAGGTCCCCAGGCACAAATTGAATGAGGATAAACAAAAGCAGGATCGCCCCCGCCATTGTGAACGCAGCGGCAGCGATCCTTTGGGCGAGAAACCTAATCCAGCGGACGGGCATGCCAATCGGCCCGGTGATTAGGCCTCCTTGAAGAAACGGAATTGCCAGTTCGACCCATTCGGGAGGATCGAAGGGCTAAGCCACTTCACATAGGCGAAATCACGCACCCCATGCGTGATCCACACACAGGATGCCGATTCGTCCAAGAGCTCCTGCATGCGTACGTAAAGGGCTTGGCGCTTATCGTTGTCGGTGATCGAATTGGCCTCCGCATGCAACTTGTCAAACTCCTCGTTCTTCCAGCGTTGCCAGTTCCACACGCCAACCTGCGAAGACACAAACCATTGCGTCTGGAAGCTAGGGTCGAACTTCGAAGAGTAAGGAATGATGGTAAGTTCGAGATCCTTGCTCTTGTCGTCGCTGCCAAGAGCCCAATAGGCACCCGAATCGAGGGCGTTGATAGTGACCGTAATTCCGATTTCACCAAGGTTCGCCTGCACGATCTGTGCAATCGCCTGCGCGGTGGCATCATTGAGGCAGGTGAGGGTTACGTTGAAATTGCTCTGCCCTGCTTCCGCCAGCAGTGCCTTGGCTTTTTCCGGATCGTGCGGATAGACGGGGGCCGCATCCCAGTGCCCCAAAAGCTGGGGCGCCAAAAGGGTCTTTGCGCGCGCCACGGTTCCGGAATAGGCCCCCGCGATGATTGCATCGACGTCGATTCCAAGACGGATGGCCTGGCGCACCTTGAGATTGTCGAGCGGCGGTTTTTCCACATTGATGCCGACCCAGGTATAGTCGATCCCGTCGAGCTTGATGACGTTTGACTCCGCGTCTGCCTCCACCTGCGGAATTGCCGTGGGTTCGATTTCGGTGAACGCCAGCTCCTTCGCCAGGAATGAAATGACCGCAGTCTTGGGCTCGGGGATCGGCTTTGCGATGATGCGCCGGAAATAGGGCTTGTCGGGACCGGAATAATCTGGATTTGCTTCGAGCACGATTTGCTCATTCGGTTTCCACTCTTTCATCAGATAAGGTCCCGATCCGATGAGCTGGGTGGAAATCTTGTCGCCCAACGCTTCGGTCGCCTTCTTCGAAAGTATGGCGCCCGAACCGTCGCATATCCCGATGACCCAGAGTGCTGGAGCTGGGTGTTTCAGAATGAGCTTGCCCGTATAAGTGCCGGTTACCTCGACCTTGTCGAGCGCACCGAAATCGTCGGCATAGGCAGCCTTCTTGCCGTCCGCGCCCGGCTTGACGAAACGTTCAAGTGCAAACTTCACGTCCTCGGCTGTCATCTCGCCGTAGCCGCCTTGAAACATTTGGCCCTGGTGGAGCTCGAAATCGATTTCCGTTTCCGAGACCTGGGTGATTGACTTCGCAGCATCGGGCTCCCATTCGAGCTTGCCTGGTTTGAAGCGGGCAAGGTTTTGGCAGACTGCAAGGATCATATTGTCTTCAACCGAACCTGTACGATTGGCGGGATCGATATTGGATAGATCGTATTCGAAGCGGACAACCAGCTCCTCCCGCGCTGCTAGGGCAGGAAGTGGCGCCACGCCGGTGATCGGTATTGCGATCACGCCTGAGGCAGTTTGCAGAAATAAGCGGCGATTCATGATGATACTCATGGGGACGTCTCTCCTTGGCCTGGTGCCGCCAAGTCTTCCACGTAATGAAATCTTCTCAAAGCGCCTTTTTTCATCTGCTCCGTTGAGCTTCAAACATGATCGCGAGGAATGGATTCTGCGAAATCCCGGCTGGCGAAAGCCTCTTCATCCACGAAGGCGCGGACAGTGCCACTGATGTGGAAATGCGTACGGTCGGAGGTAACCATCACCTCCGTGTCCACTCTCGGTTTCCAGCGCCCCCGGTGGTACTCCTGGGAGCAGATCACGCGTGATTTGACTGAATTTGGGCTGTTGCGATTGATCTCATAGATCTTGACCCGCTTTGACGACATCTCCGTTGCGGTGTCCATGATGACATATTGGCCATCATCGCTCTCGATCTGGAATGTCGTGGTCTCGCTTTCGACATCGTGCAGGATTTTCCTGGTTTCCCGCGGCGGCACGATAACCTTTAAAGGCCCCGATTTCGCGCACTCTGCCTCTTCGAACTTTACCTGCTTGGTGCCGATTGGCCGGGCAATGACCGGTAGGTCGATGTACGAGCTGGTCGTATCCACCGCGAGTGTAACGGGATCGGGTGTGGGCCACACCATCGGCCAGTAGGCAGATGAGATTGCCAGTCGCAGCCGGTGGCCCCGGGGCACCACCTGCGCGATTGGCTTCAGCTTGACAACAATATTGTAAAAATGACCCGGCCGGAGTGCCGATGGGTTTTCGTGACTATCGCGATGGGAAAGATTTAGAAGGCCGTAGGTGATCAGCGCCGACGTTCCGTCCGGAGCCACATCGCACAACCGCACGGCGATGATCGCCTGAGTTTGGTTTGCTGCAATCCGCAGCTTCACCTGTCCTTCCCCCACGATATTGACGACGCTCGCGAGCGGGTCGCTGTCCATGCACAACGATAAACCGTCATCCTCTCTCTGATCGCCTGCACTTTCTGCCGAAACCCTCCCCTGGCCGTAGGGGCACCACTCCTGCGCCCTGAGACCGGTTGTCTGAGGAGAGGAGGAGAAGAGAGGCGAAAGTCGGCGCCGGGATAATTTGGGCACGAGGCTTCTTCCCTCTCCGTAGAAGCGGCGACGTTTCAAATTGCGAAGAACCCTGCGAGAAAAACTGATCCATCGCCCGCGCCGTTCGAGGAAGTGGGGCTGCGGCGTTTCATAATCCTGGATCCACACGCGCAGATCGGGATCGCGCTCGATGCCGCGGTCCTCACCCTTCAAGTAATGGTCCCACCAGCGCAAGCATTCTTGCAAAAAACCCACCGCCGGCCCCGGCACGCCGCGATAGGGCTCCTTGTGCCCCCACGGACCGATCAACCCCTTGCACGGCGATTTGAGATTTTCGACCAGTCGGAAAACGGTCTGCGTATACCCGTCGAGCCAGCCGCCGACTGCGAAAACCGCGCAGTTGATCGCAGCCCAGTCTTCGCAAATGGAACCGTGTTTCCAATATTCGTCGCGACGCTGATGGCGTAGCCAGAGGGCTGGAAAGTTCACATGCCTATCGATGCGTTCCTTCCACATCTTGCGCCATCGCTCTTCGCCAACCATCGCCGGGTCGGGAGGCAAGACCGCATAGTTGAAGAACGCCCCTCCCCAGGCAAAATTGTCGTTGAGCAGGCAGCCGCCGAGGTAGTGCGCATCACACCCGTAACGGTCATCGGATGAACACATGGTGATCACAGCTTTCAGCCGCGCCGGTCGCCGTGCCGCCACTTGCAATGCATTGAAGCCGCCCCAGGATATGCCGATCATTCCGACGCTGCCGGAACACCATGCCTGCGAACCCAGCCACTCGATGACAGCCAGCGCATCATCCTGTTCTCGCTGAGCATACTCGTCTTCGACAATGCCTTCGGAATCTCCCATTCCTGCGATGTCGACGCGCACGCCGGCATGGCCATGTGCTGCGAACCAGATGTGCATCTGCTCATCCTGTAGGCGCGTGCCGTCACGCCGGCGATAGGGGATGTATTCAAGTATTGCAGGCACCGGCCGGGATCGCTGCCGTGGAAGAAACAAGCGAGCTGCGAGCTTTCGCCCATCCGGCATGGGCACCCATGCAAGCTCTATGACCTCGACTTGATCAAGCAGATCCATGATCAGCATGCGACGATGTCCCCCGAGTGATACCACCTATCCAGCAGCGCGGCTGACTGGCCGATGATTGCTTCATGCCTGTCGAAGCCCGAACGTTCCGACCCTCACGGGAAGCTACCTCGATTTGGCAAACTGATCGAAGGTAACCGCAAGGACGATGATTACGCCAATGATGATCTGTTGCACGCAGGAGGAAACGTTCATCAGAACCAAACCGTTGATGAGGCGGGATGTGTCAAATTTGCAACCCCTCGCCTCCGGCCACGATGAAAAAACCCAGCACTCCCATCCCTTACGGGATGGAGACAGCGAGTTGATGGATTGTTGGTGCGGGCAACGGGTACGAGTTTGAAACGGCTTATTTCAGTGCCGGAAGCTACTCGTCTTGAACCCACTCTATGTGCTGCAGGCCAAGATCAGCCGCAAGCACAAAGGGAGCAGAAATGAACAAGCACGCGATTCCAACCGCTACAAGAAAAGCCAACTTACGCATGGGTGAGCCTCAGGTCCGCTGGAAGAGTCACTGTATAGCGCTTCTCCGGCACTCATACAAAGACTGAGCTTCAAGTTCCGTCTTTTTTCAGCGGATAAGTCGCTTTTATGTCACTTCCGAAAGCCGCGGCCCGGCTCCGAGCTCGCTCACGGCATTATTGTCTACAATTACCACCAAACCTTCGCTAAGCTGACGATTCGTACGGGCGACAGTGGCCGAAGATTGCGATTGGAGCGAAAACCAGGCTCGAAATCGGCATCCGAATTGATAAGCCTCGCCCTCCTCCCCAGGTGAGTTTCGCGTTCACTCTGTCGAAGTGCAGATGGTCCTGTCTTGAGTGGCACTGACACATTTAAGCACCAGCACTTACGCACCGTGCTGAGCCAGGTTTGTTGGAGACCCATGCAGTCACCAGGATATTGGAGCAGGTCGCAACGGGCAGCCCCGCCTTCCAGCTACCTCAATTCGCTCCTGACCAAACCGGCGGTATCTCCGGCCATGTTGCTATGGATGCAGGGGAGCGGTGCTCACTCCGCTTTGGAGATCTCGGACCATCCGATGTTGCAGACACCCGAACGGCAGCGGAGCTGGAGAATCGCTGCGCTGGCCCTCTTGGTACTGTGGTGGGGCGTTGCGCTTGCAGGAACTCTGCCCACCTCCACTGAGGTGACGGAAGTTCCTGCCATCGACAACACTCAACTCTCCCAAGCCGTCGGTCCGCTTCGCATGACCGCAAAGACAATTCCGCAGTTTGATCGGACAAGCGATTCAATTGACAACTTGAGTTCTCTGCCTGCGATCAGTGCGACTTCAAGGCCCATGTTCGTCTCTCAGCAGGCTACCTCGACGGCTCGGTTGCCGGTCCTGATCAAACAGCTGACCGATCAGGACTTGCAGCGAACGACCGCCTACCCCGGCTTTGGTAATGGCTACAAACACGATCTGAATCGCAACTCATCCAGAGCTTTTGCGGTTTCTGCAACCGTAAGAACGAATGAAATTCAAATGATCCCCGACCAACAGGTTCAAGGTGGATATGAAAAACCCAAACAAGCAACGCCCAGCAAATCGGAGACTCTCAAAAGACGGAAAGCAACCAAAGTCACGGCGGTAAGTAAGCCCACACCTGCGAGCAGAATCCCGCCTGCAAGCAAGATCACCGCTGTGAGCAAGGTCGCTGCGGTAAGCAATGTTGTACCGGTCAGAAAGGTCACGCCTCCAACCAAGGTCGCCGCGGTAAGTAATGCCGTACCGGTCAGAAGGGTCAGGCCTCCAACCAAGGTCGCTGCGGTAAATAATGTCAAACCTGTCGCCAGGGTCAGGCCTCCAACCAAGGTCGCCGCGGTAAGCAATGTCAAACCTGTCGCCAGGACCACGCCTCCAACCAAGGTCGCTGCTGTAAGCAATGTCACATCCGTAAGCAGCATCACCCCCGTAACTAAGACCACCGCGCCCGACACCAGGACCGCCCCTGCGTATCGGACTAGGCCCGCACGACTCACCTATAGGAAGCCGGATGCACGTTGCTGGACGCGAAATATTCAACAGTGCAGGAAGCGCTGCGACAGGGGAGATTTGCGGGCCTGTCACAAGGTGAAGAGGCTCGGTGGCTGACTGTAGAAATCCCCGGAAAGCAGCTTAAAGAGTGGCAACGCTCGTTTCGGTTGTTGCAAGATTGCCCGCATTGGTGCTCACATACTCAGGCCAGCCAAAGTGTCCCCATGTCGCACCGTCTAGAACTCTTCAGTGCCCGCGTATGCCCCTACGCCCATCGAACCCGACTCATCTTGAGGGAAAAAGATGTAGCGTTCGAGTATACGGAGGTCGACCTGCAGAACAAACCCTCCCGCTTTCTTGCCGTTTCTCCCTATGGGAAGGTTCCTGCGCTCGTCCATGACGGGGCGACGGTTTACGAAAGCGCGATCATCAATGAATATCTCGATGAGACTTTTCAGGAGCCGCGCTTGATGCCGGAAACGCCGGTTGCCCGCGCAAAGGTTCGCATTTGGATCGACTATTGTGATGATTATTTCATTGCTGATCATTATGCCCTCCTGAAGAATCAGGATGCCGCGCGCCACCCGACACTGCTGCACAAGGCCGAACGCAACTTCCGCTTCATCGAACAGGAAGGCCTGGCAAAACTCAGCGGCAACGGGCCCTACTGGCTGGGTTCGGAGCTCAGCCTTTTGGATTTTGCCTGGTATCCCTTTTTCGAACGCTTGCCGGCCTGGACACATTATCGCGGGCTCAAAATCCCAGACGATTGCCCTCGACTCCAAAATTGGGTGGAGACTATGGCCCCACGGCAGTCCATTCGCGAGATAGCCAACGACGCCGCATACTACGTCGGGCGCTATGTGAACTATGCGAAAACTGTCTTGCCGTAATCGCGGGAAACGCGAGCGAAGCAGCTGCCGCTGAGGTTTTCAATATTCGGGTCATGGTTTGCAAAACGCTCCATAATTGTTTGGGCATGATGTTTCATGAAATCAGTCATTAACCCTGCAGCACGTCTCACCTGGTGCAAACCCCAGTGAATGCCATCTGGCAGAATTCGATTCAAACTGACGTTATTGGCTAATGCCGAGACCCCACTCGGCAGCACCCGAAACCGCTCCATTCAAAGCAGATTGGAATCCATGTGATTCGTCAACACATCGCTTGCAAGGGCCTTTTGCGGCGGCACCTCAAGCTTTGCCTGGCGCAGCCAGAACATCAATGTCTTTTCGTTGGATTTTCGCTTTCTAAATAGCGAACGGCCAAGTGCCGCTTGAAGGCACCGATATGAAGTTTCTTACCGGTCGCTCGCTCCATCACCTCATCGGTGCTGAGGCTGGAGGCGAACTGGTGGACGTGTTCACCGAGCCAATGGCGCAGTGTGTCAAAACGGCCCTCTTCTATCTCGGTCAGGATCTGCGGATGCATTGCCGAAACCGCAGCGAACAATTGCGCAGCTGCCATGGCTCCGAGCGTATAAAACGGAAAGTAGCCGAAAAGCCCCTCATACCAGTGGGCGTCCTGCAGACAGCCGTCTCTGTCGCTGCGAACGTCAAGTCCGAGCGAGGCCTTCATGCCGTCATTCCATGCCGCCGGCAAATCGGGCACATCGAGGTTGCCGCCGATCAGGGCCTGCTCGAGGTGATACCGCAGCACCACATGTGCCGGATAGGTGACTTCATCTGCCGCGATGCGAATGAAATCGGGCTTCACCCGGCAGTAAAGTCGTACAAGATTGTCGGCAACGAAAACGCTCCCATGGGTGGGGAACGCCTCGCGCAGCAGGCGCGACAGGAAACTGCAGAAGGCAGCGGTTCTTGCCGCCTGCATCTCGAAAATCAGTGACTGGCTCTCATGCAGGACCATGCCACGCGCCCTGCCGACCGGTTGGAAGCGCCAATCGGCAGGCAATTGCCGCTCGTAGAGAGCATGGCCGGTTTCGTGGATCACACCCATCAGAGCTTGCATCGCCTCGTCTTCCCGATAGCGGGTCGTGATGCGGACATCGCCCCCCCAGCCTATGCAGAAGGGATGTGGGCTTTCATCGAGCCGTCCGTTTTCAAACTGAAAGCCAAGCTGTTCCACGACTAGCCGTGCCAGCGCCTTTTGCGTTGCGATCGGGAATTGTCCCTTAGGTTCCCTAATCTCGGGTTGAGCGCGCTGATGCTCCAGAACACGTGGCAGGAACTCTGGGAGGAAATTCATATAGTCTTTGAAGATCGCGTCGATTGCCGCTGTCCGCGCCCCCGGCTCGAACATGTCCATCAAGGCTTCATAGGGCGAAACGCCCAGTTTCTCGGCCTTCGCCATCGCTGCCTGGCGGCTCAAATTCACAATCTCGGCAAGGAAGGGTCTGACGACGTCAAAATCATCTTCGCGCTTCGCTTGCCGCCATGCCGCTTCGCAGGCCGTTGCGGCCCGGCTCATGGCTTCAACCAGATCCGGCCGGAGCGCGGTCGCGTGGGCATGTTTGCGCCGCATCTCATGCAGATTCGCCGCCTGCCAGGGATCGAGCGACGCCTCTTCTGCCGCGGCCAGCCACTCCGCCGTTTCAGGCGCTGTCAGGAGTTCGTGGGCGTGAACGGACAAGGCTGCCAATTGCTCGGCGCGACTTGCCCGCCCGCCTTCGGGCATCATTGTTACCTGGTCCCAATAGAGAAGGTCCGAGGCGCCATCGACCGCGATAATGCGACGAAACCTCTCTTCGAGCTGAAGGTACGGGGCTGCGGACAAGGAGTTTTTATCAACTATGAGGGTTTGGGTAGGATAACTGCTGATCGGCGCGAACGCCATCACATAGCTGACGACCTCGCAGTGCGATGGCAATAGGGTGCGACAACGTCCGCCTTCCGACCTATTTATCGAGATCGGCTAACCCGTCTTTTTAAGCTGCCGGGGCTCATCGTCCCGTCCAGGTTGGGCTTGGTCGGACTCCCGCTCGAGTGCGCTGGCCACGGCATCGTCAACCCACTCAAGCCAGATGAACTCCATGTTTTTGCGCACGTCTTCGGGTATGTCGTCGAGGTCCTTGCGGTTGCGTGCGGGCAACATGACGCGCCGGATACCACCACGGTGGGCGGCGATAACCTTTTCCTTGATACCGCCAACCGGAAGCACGAGGCCGCGCAGGCTGATCTCGCCTGTCATCGCCGTGTCGCTGCGCACGGTTCGTTTCATGAACAGCGAGACGAGGGCCATGAACATCGCCACGCCGGCGCTCGGCCCGTCCTTTGGAGTAGCGCCTGCGGGCACATGGATGTGCACATCCTGCTTGGCGAAGCGGGCGGTATCGATGCCGAACGAGCTGGCGCGATTCTTTACGATGCTGAGAGCCGCCTGAGCGCTTTCACGCATCACGTCGCCAAGTTGACCGGTCAGGATGAGCTTGCCGGATCCGGGAACGCGGGTGGCTTCGATGAACAGTATGTCTCCGCCAACGGGTGTCCAGGCAAGGCCGGTCGCCACACCAGGCACGCTGGTACGCATCGCCACTTCGTTTTCGAACCGCGCCGGACCAAGGATGCCCTGCAGATCCTCGGCGGAAATACGGATCGATCCCGCCTGACCCTCGGCGATGCGGACTGCTGCATGCCGCAACGCCTTGCCGATTTCCCGCTCAAGATTCCTCACCCCCGCTTCGCGCGTATATTCCTGGATGATGATCTCAAGCGCTTTATCGTCGATTTCCACGCGACCAAGCTGAAGTCCGTTGGCTTCCATCTGCCGCGGCAGCAAATAGCGTTTGGCGATCTCGAGCTTTTCCTGCGCGGTATAACCAGAAAGAGTAATGACCTCCATGCGATCGCGCAGTGGACCAGGGATGTAGTCCAAGAGATTTGCTGTGGTGATGAAGACCACCCGGCTCAGGTCGAATGGCACCCCCAGATAATTGTCGCGAAAAGTGTTGTTCTGCTCGGGGTCCAGAACTTCGAGGAGAGCGGCCGACGGATCGCCCTGGATGCCCCTGCCAAGCTTATCGATTTCATCAAGCATCATCACCACATCGCGCGCACCGGCCTTGCGGATCGCCTGAATGATGTTGCCGGGCAGCGCACCGATATATGTGCGACGATGTCCCCTGATCTCCGCCTCGTCGTGGACGCCACCGAGGCTGACGCGCACGAATTTCCGCTTCATGGCGCGAGCGATGGATTGGCCGAGCGAGGTCTTTCCCACGCCAGGCGGTCCGACGAAGCAAAGGATCGGCGCTTTGCCTTGCGGTGCGAGTTTCCGGACGGCCAGATACTCCACGATGCGCCGTTTGATCTTGTCGAGCCCGTAATGGTCCTCATCGAGAATGCGGCGCGCCTCGGCGATATCGATCGGGGCTTCCTCGGGCAGGGCCCAGGGAAGTTCGATAAGCCAGTCGAGATAGGTGCGCAGCATGCTGTATTCCGCCGCCGCTTCGGGCATGCGCTCCAGCCGGCGGAGTTCCTTTCGCGCCTGCTCCTCCACGTCCTTCGGCATACGCGCCTTGCTAATCGCCTCGCTCAGTTCGGCGATTTCGGCGGTTTTTCCTCCCTCCCCCTCACCTAGCTGACGCTGGATGGCCGCCATTTGCTCGCGCAGAAGGACTTCGCGCTGACGTTCATCGAGCGCAGCCTTGGTCTGGCGGCCGATTTCTTGCGACAAACGCAAAACCTCGATGCGGTGCGCCAGCAGGCGCGACACTTTTTCCATGCGTGCGCCGATATCGATCGTCTCGAGTATCTCCTGCTTTTCTTGCGGAGAGATATCGAGATAGCCGGCCGCAAGATCGGCCAACCCGCTCGGTGACGTCATGCTGTTGATGCCCGCCAGCATTTCGGGTGGCGCTTGTGGAAGAAGTTCGATGGCCTCCTGTGCCTGGCTCTTCAAATGAAGAAAGCGGGCCTCGATTTCAGACGACAGGGTGCTGGGTTCCGGTATGTTCAAGACGCGGGCAACCATGAAAGGCCAGCCGTTCAGAAATTCGGCTATCTGAAAACGTTGCTCGCCTTGAATAACAAGATGGTGGGTGCCGTCCGGCGCGGTAATATATCGAAGAATGCTGGCGATGGTGCCCATCCGATGCATGTCGGCAGGCACCGGCTCGGCAATCTCCGCAGTGCGCTGGAGCAGGACGCCGATTTGACGCTGATCGCGAACTGCCTGCTGCGCCGCGGCGACTGAGGCCTCGCGGCCGATGGCAATCGGCAAAACCTGCCCGGGGAACAAGACCGTGTTGCGCACCGGAACGATGATCATCGCGTCAGCGGGGATGGGGGGCACAGCTTTCTGACTGGACGAACGGTCCGGCTGATCGGTGGAGGAATCGAAATGCTGCGCTTCAGCCACGCGAACCTCCCAATTTCCGGAGGATGATCACGAGGCAGCCCTCCAATGTGGTGCGCTCGACGGCAGCATATGTTCCCGCCGGAAGGGGGACGACGCGCTCGAAGCGACCCTGAGGCAGCTCGAGCCGGTGGATCTTGGCGGTACGCAGGTTGGCGGGGAGGAATCGCGTCCCTGCGACAATCAATTGCTGCCCTTCGATCCTCGCCTCAATCTGATCCTGACCGACACCCGGCAGGGCCACCAGCACGACGACTTCCCCTTCAGTTTCCACGACGTCGACTGGCGGCACCCAGTTGGGCGTCGTCGTTTGTCCAGCAAGGCGATAGAATTCGCTGTGCAGACGCTCGGCACGAGCAAGCACTTCGCAGGCCTCAGACCACATCCAGTTGCGGAGTAGGTCCCGGTCGATGGTAGTCACTTGCTGGTTCCTGCCATGCCGCCGTGTGCCGTGCGATTGAAATTCAAGCGGGGAACTCCGGTAGAAGTCAAAGGTTCCGCCTCCCGTTAAGGGCTGAACCGTTCATGCAAGGTGAAAAAATCATTCCAAGCCATTGAATTGATTCAGTGAGGAGTTTGTGGGCTACACCGGGATCGAAGCGGTGACCTTACGATATCAATTGTGAGCCCCCTCAAAACCGCCGTCAAGCAGGCGGCCGATAAGGGGCCTCCCAACCCTGAAGCTTCAACAACGCCCTGGGTCTCAGATTGCATCTGATAGGGCCGCGATGAATTCCTTCTCGTTGAGAGACCGCCCTGGGGATGACTCCTCAGCCGCCCAATTCCACCACAGGTGTGAACCCCCCAAAAATCATCCGCTTGCCGTCGAAAGGCATGGGGTTTTTTTCTGGGTTCATGCGGTCGTCCGACTTCATCATCTCGCCCATCTTGCTCATCGCCGCATCCCGAACCGATTTGTCCGGCCATTCAATCCAAGAGAACACGATGGTCTCATCAGTGTTTGCCTGCACGGCGCGGCGGAAATCGGTCATCTTTCCTTCGGGCACGTCATCGCCCCAGCATTCAAGAACACGTGTGGCACCGAGCTCCATGAACACGCTATTGCCTTTCTTGGCATGCTCGATGAACTTCTTCTTGTTTGCGGTTGGCACGGCGATCACAAAGCCGTCTACATAGGGCATCGCTATCTCCTTCGCTTCATTAGATATATAAGATATAGGGCCAAGCTCCTCGATACGCTCATGAACTCGCGCTTAGCCTCCCGTTCCTCAACGAGTTAAGGGGACGTGGGTTCCTCAATTGCTCACTAAAGAAAAACTCGAGGTCGCAATGATAAGGGACGCCTCCGCCAGGACCGAAATTTCAAAAGACTGGACGGCAGTTCGCAGATTGCGCGAACTGTCCAGCGGGTCCATGACACCAGGAGGCTTCGTCGCTCAAGCCTATCCAGATGGTTTTTTCAATCTCGCGCTGGTCCTGGCCTACAGCGTCCTCGATCAAGTGCTCAAACAGGCTATCATAGAAGATAAATTCGCTTGTGATGTTCGGGCTACGCTGGGGCTGAAGATGAAGAAGTCCAGACCCAATGTTCGATGGGCAAACTACGACCTTGTGCGACAGGGCAAGAATGCGCGCAACGATTTGGTACATGAGGCGGAGGTAGCCGGCATCGAAGATTGTCGCAGGTTTATTGCCGCCGTCGAAGCCGAACTTACCGCCTGGGGTCTATAGATCAGCGCGCTCAACGACCCACTGCCGCCATGGCCGCGGGTGGATAACGTTCGCCAGCTGCCGCACCTTTTGGCACAGCGCGAGAAAGTTGATCTAGATCGGCCTTGCTCAGAGAGATATTCGCGGCAGCCGCATTCTCCTCGAGATAGGCCCGGCGTTTTGTGCCTGGGATCGGCACAAGGTCTTCGCCCTGCGCCAACAGCCAGGCAAGCGCAAGCTGCCCCGGCTTGACACCCCTCTCGCTGGCGAGCCTTTCGATCTTGCGCACAATGCTGAGATTCTTTGCGAAGTTCTCAGCCTGAAAGCGTGGCATATTTCGCCGGTGATCGTTCGGATCGATCGCCTCACTGGACTGGAACCGCCCCGTCAAGAAACCGCGCCCCAGCGGGCTGTAGGGCACAAAACCGATACCAAGCTCGCGCAGCGTTGGCAAAATCTCGTCTTCAACATCTCGACTCCAGAGCGAATACTCCGATTGCAGAGCGGCGATTGGATGCACAGCGGCCGCGCGGCGAACGGTTTTGGCCGATGCCTCTGATAACCCTAGGAACTTGACCTTGCCCCTGGTGATGAGCTCGGCCATCGCACCCACTGTGTCTTCGATGGGCGTGCTGGGGTCGACCCGATGCTGGTAGTAGAGATCGATGACATCAACTCCAAGCCGCTTGAGGCTTTCATCGCAGCATTGGCGGACATAGTCGGGCTTTCCATTGACTCCCAGGAACTTGCCATCTTTGTCTCGCACATTGCCGAACTTGGTGGCAATCACCACTTTATCCCGCTTGCCCCTGATGGCCTTGCCCACCAGGACCTCATTCACTCCCATGCCATAGATGTCGGCCGTATCAAGGAAATTTATGCCGAGTTCAAGAGCGCGGTGAACGGTCGCGATCGATTCAGCGTCATCGCGCCCTGCATAGAAGTCCGACATCCCCATGCAGCCGAGGCCGAGAGCAGAAACGGACAGACCACCCAACTTACGCAGCTTCACAAGTAGATCCTCATCCGGTTGGTTGCTGATAGCAGGAATTCCGACTTGCTTCTACATAAGCTTATTCTGATTGCTCGCGTTTTACCAATTTGTAAAGTTCCGGTCACGCGCCGTACATCAGGATGGAAGAGAATGCTCCCTATCATCGAATTGATCTGCGCGTTCAGCGCTTCATTGATTGGATGAGCAAACATAAGAGCACGGGAGATCTTGCCATGAAAAACTTGGTCTATGCGCTCGCCATCACCGCTGTGACGAGCTTTACCGTCCTCGGCGCCTCCGGTTCGGCAAGCCCACTCCCCGGTGGAATGGCGTCAAACAACGCCGTTTTGATTGGGACAAGCACGGGGCTCGCCCAAAACGTCAGCTGGCATTGTTGGAAAACCCATCGCTACAGTCATCGCCTCCATCGGTATCTACGCGCCTGTGGCGACACGGGCAAATTCAAACACCGCGCATCGACGTCCGCCGGTCTCGCGGTGAAGCATGAGACGGTCAAAAAGCCCATGTCGAATTACTAGTGGGAGAGTGGGTATGCAAAGTCGTAAGGCGATAGGTTTGCGGTTGCAGCCCAGCGATATCGTTGAAGGTGAGCTGCACGTCGTTAGACAGAGGCAGCTCATAGCCAGGCTTGCAAACAGCGGTCGAGCAACCGACAAGGCTAAAACTCTTCTCGAAACAATGGAAAAATCACTCGAGCAAATGCGTCGGCTTGTTGCTTCAACAAATTCGTCCACCCTTACCTAAGGCCTAGTTCTCCTCATGAGGCCCGAGGCTGAGACCACAGCCCAGCGATGCGTGCTTCCGGTGAGCTTTTGACTCAAATCAAACATCGTTATGATGCCGCGCTTGGAAAAGTATCCTCTGTTGGCCAAGGAGATTGGCTTCGACCTTGCCGACTGCAGCACAGGCGGGGCCAGCGACGGAAACTTCACGGCCCACAAGCTGCCAACACTCGATGGTCTTGGGTCGAAGGCACCGGAGGACATACCCTGCACGAACATCTGCTCGTGTCTTCGCTGGTGCCGCGCATGACATTGTTGCGCAGGCTGTTTGAAACTTTGACATGAGGGCGTCAAATGCGATGGTGGCTGCAGAGACAACCACAGGCATCACTGGGTAATTTCCCACAGACCATTCTTGATGGCAACTGGCACGGGTTCATGCAGGCGGACCGGGCCGGCGGTTTGTGGACTAGCTCCTGAAGAAATGACAGCGATCTCAACCTCGCCGTTCGTATAGTACCAGTCACCTTCGCCGTTTCGCCCGTTGAGTGTTGGGCCAACGCCAGACACGGTGTAAATCGTGTTCACGAGGTGCGCGGCACTCAGATCGTCGATCACACGTCTCCTCTCCATGTCTATGTCAGGAGCGATATGGTGCGTGACTTGCCCGGTATATTTGTTCAATCCCACATCGCGGTCGAAGGTTGCCGAACCAAGCCAGACGTTCCGGCCCTCCACGCCTTTTTCAAGGACCTTCCAAAAACGTACGTGATGGCGTTGGGCTGGGCTGCCGCCGATCTGCTTTTCAAAGGCGATGTCTTCTTTTCTTCCGTCATAATAGAGATTGCTGACGGGGGCGTGTTTGTATGAGCGGTCGAGTGCGACACTTTCGGCCACTCTAAAACCGCTCCTTACGGTGATCGGATCGGCGCGAGACCATCCCGCCGTCTTCATAGCGCGAAGTACTTCGGTGAGATCGCCCACAAGACCAATATTCAACGGATCACCGGCAATTCCCTCGCCGGTATGGGTCACCATGGGCTTGAGAGCAAGCCCCGGTTGATGCTCATAGTGGCGCCAGAAATCGGGCAGAAGCAGGTAGGCAATCAAGACGTAGGACAAAACCACAACGCCAAGTCCTGCCAGCCATTTTGCCGATTTCTTTAACATCGTCCCCTACCGTTGCATCTCAAAAAGGATCAGGTCGGTGGCAAAGCTGTGAACATTTCGTTCAATGGATTCGAAGGTAGTTTTCGCCGTGCTGATCATTAAGCCCAGCACCAATGAGGTCATGACCACGAAAAGATTGGTGGCAAGTTTGACGATTGAATGGGTATTTTCGTCTCGGTGATGCGCAGGCAGCCTCATATAGATCATGAGGCTCCCGAGCGAAGCCAGCACCAGACAGAAAAAGAGCAAAAGCGGAACGATGACTTCCAGCATGGGGATTGCTCTGCGGACCTTATACCAGAAAACCGGTATTCTTGGTCGTTGAGCTCTTTGTGAGATATGGGTTTGTTGAGATGACACTAACACTCTATTTTCACCCCCTGGCCTCGTTCTGCCATAAGGTTCTCGTAGCGTTGTATGAGAACAATACGCCCTTCGTCGGAAATATCGTCGATCTAGCGGATGCTGAGGCACGTGCGAGCCTCCTCAGCGTGTGGCCAGTGGGCAAGATTCCAGTGCTGCGCGACGATCGACGGAACCAAATTGTCCCTGAAACCACCGTCATCATTGAGTATCTTCACCAGCACTATCCCGGCGCGATCCCTTTGCTTCCTCAAGATGAAGCCAAACGTCTCGAAGTACGCCTTTGGGACCGTTTTTTCGATCTGTACGTCCAGGTTCCTATGCAAAAGATAGTTGGGGATCGGCTAAGGACGGACAACGAACGTGATCGAAGAGGAGTATTGGACGCGAAAGCAGCTCTTGCCAGCGCCTACGACATGATCGAGCGCCAACTGGAACATCAGGACTGGGCGGTGGGCCATGAGTTCAGCATGGCCGACTGCGCAGCTGCGCCCGCACTTTTCTATTCGGCTATCGTGGCACCGTTCGCCAACTCCCACCCTCGTGTCACTGCCTATCTCGAACGCTTGCTCGACCGTCCGTCCTTCAGTCGGGTATTGGCCGAAGCCCGGCCATATTTTCACATGTTCCCCTACAAGGAGGATATGCCGGCGCGCTTCCTGCACTGAAAATATCGGCGGCCGTTCAGGTTATGTGGACCAGCAGCTGCCCCAGTTTGCCATAGTCGGCTTCGAATGCGTCACCCGGCTTGATTGGCACGGGAACGATGCATGTACCGGTCGTCACAATATCACCTGCTTTGACGCCTCCTGCATACTGGGCCACCTCGTTGACCAGCCAAGTCAGAGCGCGGCGTGGATCACCGAGAGCCGCCCCGCCTCTTCCGCTCGCCACCTTGCGCCCGTTAAGGACACCCGAAACCGGATGGTTTGCAAGGTCGATCTCACGCCAGGCCGCATCGGCCGCTGGCCCAATCACTAGCCAGCAGGCGCACGCTGTATCGGCGATGAGCTGCAGCACGCCGACGTCGGTGAAATTATGGAAACGGGAATCGGGGACCTCTATGGATAGGTGGAGGTTGGAAACAGCATCCAGAACCTCTGTCTGCTGATAACCCTTACGTTTGCCTGGAAGCGCCCGAGCAAACGAAAAGGCGAATTCAATTTCAGCCACACGCATGATGTTGTTGCCCAGGCGAATCTGCCCGCCGGGTGGGACTATTCGACTGGAGAAAAGCCTCCCCGCCAGTGGACCGTCAACGTTGATATGTTTCTGGCCGGCGTCGCTCGTTGCCGCAATTTTCCAGCCGACGACCTTGTCACCGGACAATTCAGCCAAAAGTTCCCCGACCTCATAGGCCCCTGCGCGATCAACGGGCAGCATTGCCTCTGGCAGAGAGGCAAGCCTCGTGCCTGCCTGCCAATGCTGCAAGAGAAGTGAAGCAGCAGACCCAATTTGCTTGCTCACAGAGTTGCTCCCCTGCCAAGAACCCTCTCACCAGTGTGGTAGGTTTGCATGACCTCGATGTCTAGTTTTTACTGTGCGGTGCGCTAGGATAGTTTCTCAGATGCGAAAATGAGGCATCCGGCCATGATGCTTAAAGTCGGTTTCCTTTTGATCGTGATGGTGGGCGCAGCGGGTGCCGCCAATGCGCAGATTTCGGCGACCCTGGACAGCCCGCAATGCTATGAAAACATTGGCTGCCCCCATAAGGACCCAATTTCAGAGGAGCAAATCGAAGATTTCTCCTGTGAGAATCTATGGCTCGTGCGGAATACTATCTTTCACCAACGGGGGTATTGCTTTCAAACGCCTCGCGGCCGTGCGAATTTTGACAACAGCCATTGCTTGGCTGATTCAGTATCCGAGCTTGATCTCAGTCCTACCGAAATGCACAACGTTTCAGTTATTAGAGAAATGGAGCGCCGTAAAAACTGTCAATAGCTTTCGGGGACCTAAGAGCCCCCTCGCGAAGCGCGAGAAGGCTCAGTGGAGACGCAGACGAATCTACTGCGGCAAGGATACGTCTTTGAATGCATCCTTCATGCAGGCGTCGGCGAACTGCTCTTTGGTAATCGTCACCTCCGTCGAGTTCCCAGCAGCCTGACCGCTTGCCTTCAAGTAAGGCTCCGAGAACGCTGCGACCTCCGGTCCGCCCACCGTGCCATCCTTATTGGCATCCGCCTTTTCAAACAGCTGCTGACACGCGGCTTCATCCGCGGCATAGGCAGGGCTAACGAGGAGTGCTGAGGCGAAGATTGAAGCCAGCAATAGCTTTGACATTATTCGTATCCTCCATAATTCTCCGTCCGCAAACGGTTCTACGCGCAATGCGTGGCGGCACTTTGTTTCGATCGTGGCGAGTTACGGCCAAATAGTGCGAGCTTCATTGCAAACACTCCACAATTGGTAAGCGCGCCGAGAGAACCCCGCTCGCTTTCGCCGCATCGCGAGCGGGTCCATCATTCTTGCCCTCGCCTGGCGTCGGAATGAAACGCGATACCATGCAGTACCTCGTAGCGATTCAAACCGATATCGCGCAGCATCCGGTCATCGAGATCGAGAAGATACCGGTGCGAGAGAGCATTCTTGCGCGAGCGCAACAACGGCTCGACCAAGGCTTTGAGAAAAAACTTCTTTTCTCTCAAACTCACTGAAGATTGAAAATGACGTTTCATAGTTAGCACTCCGCTATTGCAACTGCTGAAACAGTTGCATGGACGATTTTCCGAAATGAACGGCGACGAGAAGCTAAACCCGCCGGAAGGTTTCTTCGGCGGGCTGCAGAGGCTAGGCTTGGTACGGCTTGTTACTTAGCCATACGCGTATACGGGAGCAGCCGCCGATGATTTGGCGTTGGGATTTGCATGTTCACCATGTATCGCTCCCTTCGTATGTTTGTGGACGCGCGGTAATGCGCTCAAAACTTTGTCTCGTCAAGTACCAAAAAAGTATCCCGCTGTTCGTTAGAAATGGGCGGATATGACTTGCAGGCTCAATATGGTAATTGCACCAACGACAGTGGGAGTAGAAAACAATGCATCGCAGCCGGCTGGCAGGATTCATCATTGATTGTAAAACAACCAACCTTGAGGCCGCCGCTGATTTTTGGAGCAAGGCTCTTGGTTTGTCTCCTCGCTCACTCAAAGATCCCGAAGACATCGGTTACATCGGACTTGAGCGTGACTTAAGGGACATGCACATTGAGGTGCAACAGGTAGACCATCCAAGCCGCGTTCATCTGGACATTGAGACGGATGACATCGAGGCTGAGGTTCGCCGGCTCGAGGCGCTTGGCGCCAAACGTCTAAAGCAGGTTCGCACGTGGTGGGTCATGGAGGCCCCGACAGGTCATCGTTTCTGCGTCGTGCGTCCGCAAGGGTCTGGTTTCGCATCCAACGCCAATCGATGGGATTGACCCGGCCCGGTGGAAACAACTCCGCGACCTTTCGGGATCGTTAGCGCCGGGCACGAACGTTAACCTCTGCCCGGCAGAACCTTTCCTGAACAAACCATGATCCAAGTCCCTGACCAGTCGCGGCCTCAGGCTGAAACTTAACCGCCCAAGCAGCTTGAAAACTTCACTCTAAATAATTGAACTGATTCTCGAAAAATATGGTGGGCGATACTGGGATCGAACAGTGACCCCTACGATGTCAACATTGTGAGCAACCTTAAAGTCATTGGAAATCAACGCTGATCGCGTATGAGCAACTGCGCTCACGAAGGCTAAAAGTACTGCGCAGGCGATCTGAGGCTTTGATCCAGGTCAAGACGGATACTCAGCTAAAGGTCCACACTTAATCAGTTTTCATAATTGGAGACAGAATGATCCATTACAATTGGCTGTTCACCCTCGTCTACGTGTGTAATTCTTGCATAGCAACTCCAGCCCTTTCTGCCGATCCCGATGCAGGGCTTGCCATCGCCCGAGCTGAATGTGCCAGCTGCCATGCAATAGGAAAGGAAGGCGAAAGCCCCCTGCCCGCAGCACCGCCGTTCCGAAACTTCAGTCAAAAATGGCCGGTCGAGTATCTTCAAGAAGCCTTGGCTGAAGGAATGAGCGTCGGTCATGGACCAATGCCAGAGTTCATTTTCGAGCCCGAAGAGATTTCCGATCTCGTCGCCTATCTTGTCACCATTCAGCAAACAACCAAATAAATTATCTCACGCAATTGGCAATTCGAAACGATGGCACTTTCCCACGCGCCCGTCTGGCTCGGCTAATCGATGGACGCGAAGACGTGGATGCCCATGGTAGCCGCGAAATGCCAGTCTGGGGAAAATGGTTCAAACTGGAACCAGTAGGCGATAAAGAGGCAATTCGGAAGCGGAATGACGAGCTCTTAAACTTGCTCGAGTCTCTTCAAGAGCCCGGACAGTAATGCGCGCTCATCAACGGGGGAAAAATTTCTTCCACCAATTGTCCTTATTCGACTTGACCATTGATGATCTTTCTTGGCCAGAATTTCCGGTCACCAACGATGCACGGTGCCCGCTGATCTGTTCCATGAATATGCGGAAGAAAACAGGAGTCAACGGTCGCACACTTTCGTGAATGATTGTCTTCGCGAAGCCCGGTTCCCACCAGATTTTCCGTTGCATCAGAAGATTGCGAACCATTTCACGAGTAGATTGCCACTCCGCTGAACTAGGCAGCTCTTCGTAGCGGCCAAAAACGATGACACTGCTCCATAGTTGAGGGCTTTTGATCTCGTCCGCTTCGACGCAAACGAGCGGATTAGACCGCATCCATTCAATTTTCTGTCCCACGGTAGAGAAACTGTAAATGTAGCGTTCGTGATGGGCGAAATAGAATGGCGTAATATAAGGTTGGGAATCTTTCGCGCAGGCCAATCTGCCGAGCTGCACCCGAGCCAGCAACTCCAAACTTGCCTGACTGCTAAGTTCTTCGATCTGCACGGTGATCTATCCCGCGTGTTGCGTAACGAAAACTTTTGTTTCGATCATGCCAACCGATTTGATCGGCAAGCTCGTTGACCCATTTGTATATCGTTTGCACGGTCTTATCGACCAACTCGAGTCTACCTTCCGCCATCGTCGACTCCTTAAGGTTATATTTCGGGTTCGGGCAAAGGTGACAATCAGTGCGACATGATCAGCGGAACGGTCATGGCCGAGAGTGCTTGTTTTGTCGCTCCGCCAAGAACAAATTCGCGAAGGCGCGAATGTCCATAAGCACCCATGACCACCATACCAGCGCCGAGGTCGCGGGCCCTCGTCACCAGCGCTTCCGCTGGATTGATTCCATTTGTGGGCATGGACTCTGCCGTTGCCCTTACACCATGTCGATCGAGACTTTCCGCCATATCGCTGCCTGGTACGGATCCAGCCATTTCACTCTCCTTGGAGGGGTCAACCCACACCAGACGGACATCGTCAGCCATCTTAAGAAACGGCAAGGCATCATGCACTGCTCGGGCCGCTTCCTTTGAACCGTTGTAGCCGCAGACAATCTGGCTAACTTTCAGATCACCTTCAGCTTTACGCGGGATCACCAATACAGGCCGTCCCGCGCTCATAATGGTATTCTCGACGACATTGAGTTCCACACCCTGGCTGGCATTACGATCGGTTTCGCTCAGTACGATAAGGTCGGCAATGCGGCCAATTTCGCTTATCGTGTCGGAAATCATCGGTACAAGCGCCCTGACCTCCAGCCATTGTGAGGCAAGGCTGTTTCGTTTCATGACCGTCTCGAATTTTTGTTTCACCTTTTTCGACTGGTCTTCAAAAAACTTTGTGAAGCTGTCGAAAATCTCGGGAGCCACATAAGGTCCGACCGCTGGATAGACCGCTGCTGCCGGGATTACGTACAATCCGAGAACGTGAGCATCGTATTTGAGAGCTAGTTTCGCGGTTAACTCGACCAGCGTATCAAGCCGGTCAATTTCATTAAGCGATACAAGAATAGTCTTGTAAGACATGGCGAACTCCTTCGCTGCCAACGCAACAAGACGGGAATTGGAAAGTGTATTCATTGATGTGGATCAACCGCAGCAGACGAAGGGGCAACTCCCGCCAGGACGGCCCGAATGCATTGGAACGCTCCGTGGTGAAAAGAAAGCTGAAAAAGAGGAGAAGGACAAGGACTATCGGATCGTAGAACGTAGCTATGGCTCGTTCGTCCGGGCCATAGAATTTGCCTTCCGGCGTTGATCCAGGCTCAATCAAGGCCAATTTGTCAAAGGGTGTATTGAAAGTTACGGTACTTAAGCCCGCCCGCCGCAAGTCTAAGAAGATTGACATCAAAGCTGCAGCTTAAGTAGCTCCTTGTTGCGCGCTTCATCCTCAGCATGAAGCGCGCTTTACTGAATCAAGGCGTTACTGCGCCTTACTTCCTAATAGTTGAATCTTTGTCAGCCATTTTTTGCGATCCGCATCGCTGATGGCCTCGACACTACCGATCAGCGTTTCGCTTATGCGGCCGATGCCTGAAAACCGCAGGATATTGCGCTCCAAACTCTTGAGGCCGTGCGCCAAATAGAAAACCCGGTAGAACCATGCCGGCATTCCCATAGTAACGACGACTCGGGCTGACTTTCCGCGCAAGAGTCCAGGCCACATTTTTCCCAGCTCCTTTTCAACGGCAAAACCGGGACGAAATATCTGTTCAAAAAACGCTTTGAGTAGTGCTGGCATCGTCCCTGCCCATAGTGGATATATTATCACCAGATGTTCTGCCCAATGGATATGTTCCTGTGCTTTCCCGATCGCCAACGGAGGTTTTTCGCTAGTCCACTCCTCTCGAGTTCTTAAAAACGGTATGTCGATTTCTGCAATGTTTATTCTCCTAACCTCATGATCGGAATGTTTGGCGCCATCTGCATAGGCCGTTGCGAGTGCATGGCAGAAGCGGTCCTGAAACGGATCTGGATGACCGTCAATAATCAAAATTCGTTTTCCCATGGAACCCTCTTTTAGACCGCATGCCTTGGCGGGCTGCTGCTGTCACTTTGAACCACTACTGTACCAAAACAAAACTTGAAGGCCATTGAGTTGGATCAAGGATAGGCCGCAGCTTTAGCCTTCGATTCTTGATCAAGCCGCGGTTCAGCAGGATTTCCTGCAGCTGTGTTCCGACTGTCACGGAGAGGACGCTAGAGGCAATGGTCCTGTAACGAAGAACCTGACCAAAGTCCCACCGGATCTGACTCAGATCAGCATGCAGCAGAAAAAGAAGTCGAGGAATGTGTGATGGCACTGGTGAAATTTCTTGAAATGCTGCAGGACAATAAATAGGAGGGTGACTCTCTGTTCGTGATGCTCGAACGCAACGTAGCCTGGAAGTGAAATTCTTTTGCTGGCAGCTTAAATAGATGCGAGGCCAAAGGCATAGGGCGAGTTGATAACAGGAGTGCCCACGAACAGTCCACGGCCGATGCGAGTCGTGGTGGTGCAGTATCGGGAACTCGTCCCTGCTCGATCTCTGGGATGCGATTCCACAATGAAGTCAGATTTGTATCGAACATTTCGCCTGCGTTATCGACGGACACAAAGAACACCTACGGGATGTTCCTTAGGGAGTTCATCTGAATTTCAATTTCACGTGGATCGCATAGGTTAGCCACATTCAACAAGGAGCTAGCCATGCAAGCCTACACACAGACAGGGGCACAAGGCGCAATTTCGCCGGTATTTGCTAGTCAGCCAATGTTTTTTGACCATATCGAGCTGAAAGGTGCTTCTGTTCCCTATCAGCGGAATGAAGAGATTTTTGGAGAAGGTGAACCTGCCGAATACGTATACAAGGTTCTCTCAGGTTCGGTCCGCAGCTACAAATTGCTCACTGATGGCCGGCGGCAGATCAATGGCTTCTATCTGCCAGGCGATATTTTCGGTCTGGAACTGAGCAGTGACCATTCAAGCTCCGCTGAAGCTGTCGCTGACTGTGCCATCCTCGTTGTGAAACGCAATACGTTACTGAGAGGTGCTGAGCGGAACAACGAGATTGCATGGAATTTGCTCTCTCTTACCGTTTCCGATCTCAAGCGGTCCCGCAGCCATGGTTTGCTTCTCATCAAAAGCGCTCAACAGAGAATTGCCGCATTTTTACTTGAAATGGCAGAGCGGCTGGCCGGCAACGGCGCTGTCGAGCTTCCGATGTCTCGCCAGGACATTGCTGACTACCTTGGCCTTACGATCGAGACAGTGTCGCGCACACTTACCCAGCTTGCAGCGTCCTCAACGATCCAGCTGATGGCATCGCGACAAATCGTACTGCGCAATCGTTCTGCACTTAGTGCACTGAACAGCTGAACTCTTTCCGTAATCTGGCATCGGAGTATTATATGAAAGCCAGCAGAAAACACGCCAGGTGCGGAAGCAATCGACGATTACCTGATGTTGGTTCAGCCAACGCCTTTGAGGCACTTATGACTTGAGTGAACGGACGTGACGGTCGCGGAAAGCCAAGTTCAAATCCCTCACGTCCTGAGCCAGGAAGAAATTTCCTTATTGGGCAAACTTCGCGACAGGCCGCCGGCAAAAAATGCCACCCTGCTACCACCTACAAGCTTTGGGCAACACATTGCCGATTTGCTTACCGCGACAGTAGGATCCTGGCGATTCATCGCTATCCAGACGTTTCTATTGATCATTTGGATCATCGTTAACATTTGGGGATGGTTCGCTCATTGGGATCCCTATCCATTCATTCTGCTCAACCTGGTTCTGTCATTCCAAGCCGCCTATACGGCTCCCATCATCATGATGAGTCAGAATCGGCAGGCTGCGATTGACCGGCATAACGCTGAGAACGACTACAAAGTCAATGTAAAGGCGGAGCTTGAAATTGAACTTCTGCATCAAAAGCTCGATCTGCTGCGAGAGCAGGAAATTCTTGAACTCATCCGGTTACTGACGGCGCTTGAAAACAGACTGGCAGGCCTCGAAGCCCGCGGAAGGAGTGCCTAGGGCGCAAAGCATGAGGCAAACACATGCCGGGCCTTGGTTTACTTCCGCGAGGCTTCTGCCAGCGGGAAGCATGGGGACAATATTGGCTCTCGTACTGCGGCACATCCTGCTCTTATTGCCCGCTCTGGGACTCTTCTCCGGCTTCAGCGCATATGTCTACGGTAACGACAGACTGGCCCGGTGGATTTGGATTGCTGCCACGCTACCGGTGCTAATTGGCCTTGCGATTGAAATCGCCACCAGCCTTCGCCGTGGCGACTTTGGTCTCGATATTGTCGCCGCCCTGTCGATGACCGCAGCATTGATTTTTGGGGAAGAGGCTGCAGCCGCGATTGTCGCGCTCATGTATGCAGGTGGCAAATATTTGGAAGGCTTTGCCGAACGACGTGCCGGCCGGGAGATGACCGCTCTCTTGGAACGAGTCCCCAGAAATGCAACCCGTTATCGAGGGCGAGGCCTTGAAGAGGTAGACATAGAGTCAATCAAGCCGGGAGACCGGCTCTTGATCAAGCAAGGAGATGTCGTTCCTGTCGATGGAACTGTCAGCGACGGACGAGCTAGACTGGATGATGCGGCTTTGACTGGTGAGTCAGTTCCAGTCGAGTATGGGGCTGGGGATGCGGTGATGAGCGGATCGGCCAATATAGGGGCAACGTTTGATCTAGTCGCCACACGCCGTGCGGCTGAGAGTACATATGCCGGAATCGTCCGCCTGGTCGAATCGGCTAGGGAATCAAAGGCGCCCATGACACGGCTCGCTGACCGCTACGCAATGGGATTCCTAGCTCTCACCATGATTCTAGCTGGGGGCGCATGGATTTGGTCGGAGGATCCCATAAGGGCTGTGGCGGTGCTCGTTATTGCAACTCCTTGTCCGCTTATCTTGGCAGTGCCTGTAGCGCTTGTTGCTGGACTGTCGCGTGGAGCCAAGCAAGGCATATTGATCAAAGGCGGCAAGGCCCTAGAGACGCTCGCGCGGATTCAGGCGCTGGTTCTCGATAAGACCGGTACCCTAACGTATGGCAGCGCTAAGATTGTATCGATCCGCGCTTCTCCCGGTTGGTACTCGGATGATCTCCTGAGAATCGCGGCTTCTCTCGACCAGGCGTCAAAACACGTTATAGCTCAGGCGATTGTCGACGAGGCTCGGCGGCGGGGACTCAACCTTGTCGCGCCTCGCAACGTCGTTGAAACGCCTGGTGAAGGAATCGAGGGTAATGTAGACGGCCGAGCCGTGCTACTTGGCGGGCCTCGTTTCGTGTCAGCGAAGCTCAAAGCGAGTCACACACTCTCAACGGAATTGAAACACGTGAGTGGTAGCGTCGCCGTAGCGATCGCCATCGATCAGAAGCTCGCCGGCTTGATTCTTCTCGCCGATGAGCTGCGATCCGAAGCGGCAGCAACTCTGAGCGATCTTCGGCGGCTTGGGATTAGCAGAATCGTGCTCGCCTCGGGGGATAGCCGAGAGGTTACCGAGACTGTTGCCGCGAGTCTCTCGTTCGATCTTGTACGCGCGGAATTGACCCCGGAACAGAAGATCCTTGCCGTTTTGTCGGAGCGAAAAAATGGCCCGGTCCTGATGATCGGCGACGGAGTAAACGACGCTCCCGCCCTTGCAGCAGCCGATGTTGGAATGGCAATGGGCGCCAGAGGTTCAGCAGCGTCAGCTGAAGCGGCAGATGTCGTACTTCTGGTCGATCGTTTCGACCGCGTCTTGCCCGCAATAAAGATTGCAAGGCGATCGCGCGTCATTGCGCTGCAGAGCGTATACGCGGGTATGGGTCTGTCTATTGTCGGCATGATCGCGGCTGCACTAGGCTTTATTCCGCCTGTCCAAGGTGCGCTCCTGCAGGAAGGAATTGACGTTGCTGTTATCCTCAATGCGCTACGCGCATTGCGCACTCCTGCAATGTGAATTCATTCTAGGCGATGGAAGGTTGCGGTCGTTTACGTCTTTCGTGATCTCGTCACTTGCTAAGCGGCAGTCGCACGGCGACTATTTCCCGCAGACCTTCGATAGTCTCAATCGTGAAGCCCAGTTCTTCGCACATCGCGAGCATGGTACGGTTTTCGCGCAGCACCTGGCCGGTGATCTGGCTAAGCTGTTCAGCGTACGCGTACTCGATCACGAGCTGCATTAGGATCCAGCCAAGCCCGCGACCTTTAAGATCAGAGCGGACAAGAATTGCAAACTCACCGGTATCATGATTGGCATCGCTATGGAGATGCACTGCCCCCAGCACATCTCCCGTCTCCGGAGCAAGGGCGATAAAGGCGATAGCGCGGCTATAGTCGAGCTGGGTAAGGCGAGCAATGAATGGATGGTTCAGCTCCTTCACGCGCGCGAAGAAGCGCAGTTGGAGATCTTCCTCGGTGATTTTAGCAAAGAAGCTACGCACAAGCTCCTCATCTTCGGGACGAATAGGTCGGATCAGGACTGGCGAGCCATCAGGCAGCTTCGCATCGCGCTGCCAGCCACTGGGATAGGGCCTGATGGATAGGCGGCTTCCCCGTGCCGACCTCTGCTCGGAAGCCGTAAAAGGCGCGATCGCCACTCGCGCATCGAGAACCATGACGCCGTCGGAATCGGCAAGCAGCGGGTTAAGATCAAGCTCGCGAACTTCTGGAAGGTCGGCAGCCATCTGGCCCAGCTTGACAAGAACTAGGGCAATGGCGTGCAGATCCGCTGGAGGTACATCACGATAACCGGAAAGAACTCGCGACACTCGTGTACGCGCTACAAGGTCAACTGCAGTATTCAGGTCAATGGGGGGGAGCGCCAGCGCCTTATCGTTGATGACTTCAACGGCAGTACCGCCGCACCCAAAGACAATGATGGGCCCAAACGTCAGATCGTCGGCCACGCCAGCAATGAGCTCACGCGCCTGAGGACGCACAATCATTGGATGCAACGTAACACCAGTAATCCACGCCGCAGGCTTTGCCCGACGTGCGCTCTCCAGAATTTCCGCCGTGGCGGTGCGGACCTCTGCCGGGCTGGACAGGTTGAGCCGGACGCCACCCACATCGGATTTGTGCACAATCTCCGGTGAAAGGATCTTTGCAACCAGCGAAGAATGGCCTTGGAGAAGCGTTTGTGCGGCAACAAACGCCTGGTCTGGCTCTTGCACCAGCGTGACCTCAGCCAAAGGAATGCGATAGGCCTTCAACAGCTCACTTACTTCTATGGGATCGAGCCATCGCCTTCCATCAGCCAATGCATTGGCAATGGTGCGCCGCGCCACGCCGATATCCCAATCGAAGTCCTGCGGTAGGCCCGGCGGTGCCTCCATTAACGTCTCACGCGCTTCGCGGTACCTCACCAGATGCATGAAGCCCTGAACAGCGTCGGATTCGGTGGCATAGTGAGGAATGGCAGCGGCTTCAAATGCCTCTCCTGCGGCCACCTCCTCGGCAATCCATCCAGCGAAAACGGGTCTAAGCTCGTGGCTGTGCTTGCGCAGTACCACATCGGTTATAGCTCGGGCTGCGTCAAGGGCAGAGGCAAGTGCCGTCGGCACATTGAGGACTAGGATCGCATCGTTTCCATCGTCTGAAAGTAAAATTTCAAGCGTTTGGGCGTAGCGCTCGCCGTCAGCATCGCCAACGATATCGACGGGGTTCGATTTCGACCAGCCCGGCGGTAGAACGGAATTGAGCTTGGCAATTGTCTCAGCGGATAGTTCGCTCGCCGCTCCGCCCAATTCGATTAAGCGGTCGATGGCAAGCACACCGATGCCGCCACCATTGGTGAGGACCGCTAACCGATTCCCCGGGAAAAGTTTCAATCGTCCGAGCGCCTCCGCTGCCACAAACATTTCTTCCAGGTCCATGACGCGGAGCAATCCAGCGCGGCGGAAAACTGCATCATAGACGGCATCGGTCCCGGCAAGCGCCCCGGTGTGAGTTTCCGCGGCTTTAGCACCTTGTGCCTGGCGGCCCGATTTGATCACAACGACCGGCTTGACGCGTGCTGCCGCCCGGGCGGCGGATAGGAACTTGGCGGGTGCGGTGACTGCCTCGACATAAAGCAGGATGGCGCGCGTCTGGCCGTCGAGCGCGAAATGGTCGAGCAAGTCGCCGAAATCGACATCGATCGCATCGCCGAGCGACACAATGCCGGAATAACCGATAGATCGCGTGACGCTCCACTCGATGAGACCGGCGGCAATGGCTCCCGATTGTGAAATGAGCGCCAGATCGCCGGGCTTCGCAGCGCGGGCTGCGAAGCTTGCATTGACTCCCGCTGGCGGGACTAGGACACCAAGCCCGTTTGGTCCAACAATCCGTAAGCCATGCGGTCGGGCAGCATTGAGGCACTGATCTGCGAACGACCCCGGTCCGTGGCCGAGGCCCGCCGTGATGATGATGGCGGCAGAGCTTCCCTTGAGTGCTGCCTCCGAGACAATACCAGGCACGGTCTCCGGTGGCGCAGTCACCACGACTATATCGGGAGGCTCTGCGAGGGCAGCGAGTGAGGGCACGGTGGTCAGGCCGTCAATGGACTTGTATTTTGGATTGACCAGATAAATGGGGCCCGCAAAGCCTCCTGAGCGTAGGTTCTTGAGGACGGTGCGCCCAAGCGATCGCTCGCGGGTGCTAGCGCCGATGAGCGCGAGTGAGTTCGGTCGGAAGAGCTTGTCCAGGCGATAGGTACTCATCGCATCCGACTCAGCCGCCGATTATCAGAAGTCCGAGACAAAGAATAGCACCAAGAATGGGGACCCAGATGGGGACGATAAAGGTCTGCGGTGGTGCTGCAGTGCCGCGAAGCTTGATGCGTACTAGAGCAGCGCAGACAATTACGAAAACTGCAAGCGTAAGGCGCGATGTCCACTCGGCAAGCTCGCCTATGGGAAAGGCAAGGGCTAGAGCTAATGCAACTCCAATGGCAAGCGCGGTGGAAAGGAGCGGCGTTCGGGTGATCCGATTTATCCCGGCCAGTGTGCCCGGCAGCAGTCCGCGGTTTGCAAGACCGTAGAGGACGCGTGATGTCATGATAATCTGGACGACCACGCCGTTGAGCGTCGCCACGATTGCGATAGCAGTGATGATCAGTGGTGATAGGTTTGTAGTCTTTTCGAACACCGCCGTCAGAGGTGCTGCGGTACCAGCCAGTTCGGCCGGCGGAACGGCCAGGACTGCTACCGCAGACACTGCAGCGTAGAGCAACATGCTCAGTCCCAGGGTGATCAATATGGCGCGGGCGAGTGTCCATTGCGGGTCCTTGGTTTCTTCGGCGAGCGAATCAATGTTCTCGAACCCGATAAATGCAAAGAATGCGAGCAAAGTTGCTGCAGCAATTCCAGACCAATAGTCCATACCCGCGGAGGGTATGATTTCGTTCAAGCGCATCGTAAAATTTGCATCGCCGAATGTACCGCCAGCGATTATCGCGATGAGACCGGTAGTCTCGATTACTGTCAAAATACCAGCGAAGGTCACCGACTCGTGGATGCCCCAAGCAGCAATTAAGCCCATTGTTAGGACAACCATCGTTAGGATCATGCCGTGCGGCAGATCAACGAGCTGTGCGATATACCCAGTGGAACCAAGTGCGATCGCAGCAGATGACACAACTCCGATACAGGCAACGGCAAGTCCGATCGTCATGGTAAGCCAGCGCCGCTGGAAGGCTTCCTCGACAAAACGGGCTTCTCCGGCAGCGAAGGGTAGCCTGCCGGCAAGTTCGGCAAAAGAAGCCGCCGGACATAACATAACTAAGCCGGCGATGATGAATGATATGGGTGCGGCCATACCTGCTCGCCCGGCCGCCTCCCCCACCAGCACATAGATGCCAGCGCCAATGGTGACGCCGAGCCCATAGAGCACCACCATCGGCAAGGTGAGCGAACGTCTTAGAGATGCTGGCACCTGAACAGTTTCGTAACTCATGGTGAAAACTAATTCGCCGGCCCGATTTTCCATTTGATGCTGATCAACTGACCAATGCGTTTTTGCCGATCAGGACGGCAAAAACGAGATTCCTAATGTGCATGGCCCGATAGCCGCCCATGAAGCAAAGGCGGAAGCCCCGGCATGGGACACTTCGCACGGCAAATTGCCAAAAACGCCGCATGCTGCTGCAAGCATATCAGCATCACGAATGCTTGAATCGGTTTTGACCTACATCAAAGCGGAAGCGCTAATACACGCCCAGAGTTTTCACTCCTCTACTAAAAGGAGAGCACTTATGAATGATAAACAGTTGCGACAGGATGTGTTGGATGAGCTGGATTTTGAGCCGAGCATCGATGCGGCGAACATCGGCGTTGCTGTGGATGAAGGTGTCGTGACCTTGACGGGCCACGTGGCGAGTTACGCTCAGAAGACCACCGCCGAGGAGGCAGTCAGGCGGGTTAAGGGCGTGCTCGCTCTCGCAAATGAGGTCGAAATTCGATACCCCAGTGAAAAGAAGACATCCGATGATGAAATTGCCAAGCGAGTCCTAAGCATCCTCAAGTGGAATGAAGTCGTCCCACAGGAGGGAGTGCAGATAAGCGTTGAGAAGGGTTGGGTCACTCTAACCGGGCAAGTAGCCTGGCAATTCCAAAGAAAGGCCGCTGAGGATGCCGTCAGAAAACTATCCGGGGTCACAGGTTTGATTAACAACATTGAGATCAAGCCAACGGTATCTGCGTATGACGTAAAGGAAAAGATTGAAAGTGCGCTGACCCGACATGCGGAGATCGAAGCCAAAGGGATCAAGGTTACAATCCGCGATGGGAACAAGGTGTCACTTGAAGGTAGGGTCGATAGTTGGGATGAACGCGCGGCGGTCGAGAACGCAGCGTGGTCAGTGGCCGGTGTCAAGTCAGTTGACGACCGCCTGACAATTACACCATCGTACCAGGAAGATTACTGAGCGCAGCCTTCACCGCCAGCAGGACTTTCAATCGGCGTCCTGCTGGCGGCTGCTATTGGCAAGAGGATATGAGTTTGGTAAACCCTTCAACGCCTAGAGCCCGCCACTAGGAGAAAAGTACTGTGACGTAGCTGTTTTGTTTTTGACGCTCCGATCTATTCGAATTCGCCGCCAATTTGATCAATAAGAGACATTATCAGCTTCACTCCGAGCCCTTTAGACAAGGCTGGATCAAATTCACTCGGCAGACCTGGTCGAAACCGACAGAGTGTGTGGCGGCCCGATGGTGTGGGACAGGTATTTCGCCCATGCAACTATTCTCCGCAACGCGCAGTGCAGACTACGGCGGAGGCCTCGGAGATAGCATTGATTCAAATCAAACCCCGTGCTTGCCGGCTAAACTGCGACTGACGAGAAATTTCCGCTCCAATACTATATGCTTAGTGTAACATTTTATCATCCAACTAGTTTGTCTTGTAGCTCCGCTGTCTGGTTGTTTCGTCAATTATGCGCAGTTTAGATCTTGAGACAGATCAATGCTCAATCAGAAATAGTTGAATATCTATCCACCTATGAATAGTCGACAATAGATGACGATGACCCCTTGCAGTCAAGCTGAGGTAGTGGGATTTCTCAGCGATCCCAAGAACTATTCCGGGAAAAAACCCACGACAGTAGACCGCATCGACACGCACGGAGCGATGGTTTTTTTGGCAGGCGATGAAGTATGGAAGATCAAGCGAGACATCAAACTACCCTACATGGACTTTTCCACTCTGGAGAAACGGCGGGCAGTATGCTGGCGCGAAGTCGAGCTCAACCGGCAAACCGCACCCCAAATCTATCTCGGTCTCGCAGCCATCTGCCGAGACCGAGAGGGGCTCCTTAATCTCGAAGGCAGAGGCGAGCCGGTCGAGTGGGCCGTGCGGATGCGCCGCTTCGATCAAGAGCAATTGCTTGAGGCCATCGCTTCGCGCGGCGCCTTGACTGATGATCTCTTGCGTGCTCTGGCGTCCCATATTGCCGAGTTCCATGGGCACATTCGGAAGGCATTGGATGTCGATTTTGCTTCGACTATGCGACGGATTGCAGTCGAGCTCATTACCGGTTTTGCTCTCCAGCCAAAATTGTTTGCGCCCCCCACTCAAGAGGCATTTGCACGGCGTATCTCAGAACAAGTTGATGCGCAATCAACCTTGTTGCGAAAACGGTCACACGATGGATTTGTAAGGCGCTGCCACGGTGACCTTCATCTGCGCAATATCGTGGTTATTGACGGATCGCCGGTTCTGTTTGATGCCCTTGAGTTCGATGAGGGCTTCGCGACGACGGACATTCTCTATGATGTGGCTTTTGTCATTATGGATTTGTGGCAAAAAGGCCTTCGCCATCAAGCAAACTTCTTGCTCAGCCGCTACCTTGCTGGCATGGGTTTAGATGAAAATATTTCAGCTCTGGCGGCGATGCCGCTGTTCCTCGCCATTCGTGCAGGCATTCGGGCAATGGTTGCTGGCGAGCGTGTGGAGCTACAGGAAGGCGAAAACGCAATTGCTTCTGCGGCGGAAGCTAAAGCATATTTTGATGCCGCGCTCGAATATCTGCAACCCGCTCCACCTCGCGTGATCGCAATCGGAGGACTATCGGGAACCGGCAAATCCACTTTGGCGGCGGCAATTGCCCATCTCATTGGCGCAACGCCCGGCGCGCTTCACTTACGCAGCGACATAGAACGGAAACTCCTTTATGGGGTAGCCGAAACACACCGTCTTAGCGCAGAAGCTTATTCTCAGGTGACCACGCGAAAAGTTTATGAGTCCTTACTGCGCAAAACCGCCCAGGCGCTTGCGGCTCACCGCGCCGTGATTGTCGATGCAGTTTTCTCAAAGCAGGAAGAACGACTGGCAATCGAGCAAGCCGCTCAGGAGGCGCATTGCCGATTCCAGGGTTTCTGGCTTAGCGCGCCATCCGACCTATTGTTCGCTCGCGTCGCCGGCAGAAGCGGAGACGCCTCTGATGCTGATAGAACAATCGTACAGCAGCAGCTTGCGTATGACACTGGCTTCGTCAGCTGGAGTTTGCTAGACGCCCGTGGCTCTCCAGAGGCGGTCCAGGTTGAAGCAGAAAAACTATTGGCGGTGAGCAAATGAAATCGTTGCGCTGGATCAATAACATTACTGCCACCTTTTCTATTGTCAGCCAATTTCTCACGACGAGGAACAAGAATGAAGAAAGCAGCTATCCGTCAAGGCGACTGGGTTGTGATATGTGATGGTCGCAAGGCTTTAATCTTGGAAAACCAGGGCGACGAAAAATATCCGAACCTGCGCAAAAAGGAACTACACGAACAGAACGAAGCTCCAGCGCGGGACCTCGGCACTGATCGGCCCGGGCGCGTCTATGAGTCTGTCGGGGCTGGCCGTAGCGCGGTGGAACAGCCGGATCTTCACGAAGAGGCGGAGCGGCTTTTTATCGCAAATTTGGCTGACCACCTCCACGCTGCTGTGGCAGCTCACTCAGAAAGGCGACTGGTCATCGTCGCGCCACCCCGTGCATTGGGACGATTCCGCAACGCCTGCTCGCCCGCGGTTCGAAAATCTATTGTGGCTGAATTGAACAAGGACTGGGTAAACGAGCCCATCGAAAAAATCGAAAGCCGGCTGTTCTCCTAATAGAATTCCTGGAGCTTCCCGCCATCGCGGGCCGAGGGATTGAAGTGGGTCAGTGGCCAAGTGCTGAGCGAGAACGATGGTCAAGATGTGCGAAGAACCTGACTTTAGCGCCGAACCCGTGGAAGGGGCGTCGGGAGTCGTTTTGATCCGCCCCTCGCGGATAGCGCAGGTTCGCGACTCTACAATTCTGTGCGTCATTCCCGCATGAACGACTGAAACTCTTCGAGGGTCACCTTACCATCTTTGTTCGAGTCGACTTTATCGAAGATCCGCTTATGCATAGCCGTCACCTCCTCGAACGAGAGCCCGCCATCTCCGTCTATGTCGGCTACTGCGAACATTAGTTTCATCATATGCCCTCGCATGCCCATCATCGGCATCGCACTCATCATTCCCGGTTGCATCATGCCACCTATCATTCCCCGGCCCATCATCGTTTCGGGGCCCATCATCCCCGGTTGCGTAGACTGCCCGCTGCTGCTCTGCTCCCCCTCCGGCGCAGCCTGTACGACCTTCAAAGCGTAGTAGTGCGGATCAGCCATAGTCGTTTGTGCTACCGCTGTCGCAGTTAGGCTTGTGAAGAAGGCTGTCAGGATGATCGTGCGCGGCAATCCAGGTTTCGTCATAAGGTTCTCCATATAAAAAACCTCCCTGCTTAGATCAATTCAATCTTACCCGCCGCAAGCGCGGTTAGCTTGATTTGGATCAAAGAGCCTGATCTACAGATTGCTGATCGATTTGGCGAGAAAGCGAGGTCCTACCATGAAGCAATCTGCTGAAACGGCAAAACATATGGCCCCTCCCCCCGGCATTCTTTGCGGCATCCGAGCAAGCGCCTTACATATTAATTAAGCTGGGCACCAATTCCCGTCCTGTCCTAACTTCAATCGTCGAAGTCATCACCAATTGGTTCAAAACCGATGTGTGTGGCGAGAAATGCTTCAGCCACGGCGGCAAAAGCACGACTGTGTTCGGGCCTGCAAATAATCAATCTTGATATGTCACACATGCAAAATAATGCTTGATCCAAGATAATGCATAACGTAGATCGCTTAGGCACGGTTGTCGAATCGTTAAGCAAGAAGTGACTCATGATTACCGCCGCACAACTGCGGGCCGCGCGTGCGCTGTTAAGTATTGATCAACGCAAACTCTCGCGTTTGTCTGGACTCTCACTGCCCACAATTCAGCGAATGGAGTCGAGCGAGGATGTGATTCGCGGCAATGTTGATTCGCTTATGAAAGTGATTGCTGCGCTGGAGAAAGCTGGCATCGAGCTCATCGGCGAAGGCGAGGTTAGCCAAAATGGTGGCCGCGGGGTGAGGCTAAGGACGCCGCGAACGGTAACACGCATCGGCCGTGGAAAGTAGGAGAGGATGCTGCTTGTCGGTGCATTATGGTGCGTGGCAGGTCTAATCGTTACTGCTTGCATCGGCGTCGCCATCTGCCGGAGGCGGGCCGCAACTCCGATTATCTACGGATCTTGCCTAGCCCTATCGTTGATGATTCTTAGTATGGCATTTGCCCACTTGATCTCAGACGAAGGCATTCCGGCCAGCGCGACATTACCGCTTGGCCTGCCGTGGGTGGGTGCACATTTCCGGTTGGACACACTCGCCGCGTTCTTTCTCACCGTTGTCAATGTCGGCACTAGCGCGGCGAGCTTGTTCGCACTCGGTTATGGTCGGCGTGAGGAAGCGCCGCAGCGGGTACTGCCGTTCTACCCAGCCTTCCTCGCCGGCATGAATCTTGTCGTGCTCTCAGACGACGCATTCACTTTTCTCGTCTCTTGGGAGTCTATGTCGCTCACCTCCTGGGGCCTTGTGATGGCGCACCATCGTGTGCGGGACAACACGTATGCGGGATATGTCTATCTCGTCATGGCCGCCTTTGGCACTCTTGCTTTGCTGTTGGCCCTGGGGCTGCTAGCAGGGCCCGGCGGTTTATATAGTTTCGGCGCAATCCGCGAAAGCCATCCATCACCTACACTTGCCGGCGGCGTATTGATCCTCACTCTGGTTGGAGCTGGTTCGAAGGCAGGTCTCTTGCCGCTGCACGTGTGGTTGCCGCTAGCGCACCCGGCGGCGCCCAGTCATGTCTCTGCCCTGATGAGCGGCGTCATGACGAAGGTCGCGGTCTATGGTTTCGTGCGTATTGTTTTCGATCTTCTCGGCTCTCCGGCTTGGTGGTGGAGCATCATTGTACTGGCCCTGGGGGCAATCACTGCGGTGATGGGAGTTCTGTATGCACTAATGCAGCATGATCTCAAGCGCTTGCTCGCCTATCACACGGTCGAGAACATCGGGATCATCTTCATTGGGCTTGGCTTGGCTCTCGCTTTCAAAGCTTATGACATGGCTTGGGCAGCGGCGCTGGCGCTCACAGCGGCTCTGCTGCACGTGTTCAATCATTCGATTTTTAAGAGCCTGCTGTTCTTTGGCTCTGGCGCAGTACTCCGCGCGACCGGCGAGCGCGACATGGAGCATTTGGGAGGGCTTATTCACCGGATGCCCCAAACAGCATTCTTGTTTCTGGTTGGGTGCGTTGCTATTTCGGCACTTCCTCCACTCAATGGGTTCGTGTCCGAATGGCTGACGTTTCAAGCAATCCTGTTGAGTCCGCAGTTGCCATCTTGGGGTCTTAAACTATTAGTGCCTGGAGCGGGCGCCTTGCTCGCCCTTTCCGCAGCGCTTGCGGCAGCATGCTTCGTCAAAGCGTTCGGCATAACCTTTCTTGGGCGGCCTCGCACAGAAGCGGCCAAATACGCGCAAGAAACTGATGGTTTTTCCCTTTCAGCAATGTCCATGTTCGCGGCGCTATGTCTCATCACCGGTATTTTGCCGGGTTTCTTTATCGACACATTGGCTCCAGTGGTAACGAGTCTGGTTGGCGATCGGATGCCGAAACAGTGGGGGATCGATTGGCTGTCCGTCGTACCCGTCGCTCAGAGTCGCAGCTCCTATAATGGCTTTCTCATTTTCGTTTTCGTCGCAATTTCCGGCTTGACGACGGCATTTGTGATTCACCGCCTTGCTTCGGATCGCGTAAGGCGGGCCCCGGCATGGGACTGCGGTTATCCGGATGGGAACCCCATAACGCAATACACCGCGAGTAGCTTCGCACAACCCATCCGGCGGGTGTTTGGCACAGTCGTATTTCGCGCCCGCGAAAGCGTTAAAATACCCCCTCCAGGGGATCTTCAGCCTGCGCGCTTTTCACTCGATTTGCGCGATGTTATTTGGGATGCGCTGTACGAGCCGGTCGCAGCTGGCATTGCATTATGTAGTGATCAGCTCAACCACTTGCAGTTCCTGACCATCCGACAGTTCCTCAGTCTTGTCTTTAGTGTCCTCGTGATTCTGCTGATGGTACTAGCAATATGGCTGTGACCTTCAGTTTTGCCCTACAAGGCACGCAGATGCTGCTGGTGATTTTCCTGGCACCGCTGCTCACGGGATTGGTCCGCAAGGTAAAAGCGCGACTTCAGCGCCGGCGCGGGCCTCCGCTTATCCAACCATATCTGGACTTGATTCGACTTGCGCGTAAGGAAGTGGTGCTTGCAGAGAATGCCTCCTGGCTATTCCGCGCAATTCCCTACATTGTGTTTGCGGGCACATGGGTAGCTGCTGCACTCGTGCCGTCGTTTGCAACCGCCCTTAGGTTCAGTTGGGCAGCGGATCTTATCGCAATAGTCGCCCTTCTCGGCAGTGCACGGTTTTTCCTTGCCCTCGCAGGTCTTGACATCGGAACCAGCTTTGGGGGCATCGGGTCCAGTCGTGAGGTGATGATCGCGTCGCTCGCGGAACCGGCAATGATTATGATCGTTTTCACGCTTGCCCTTATTGCCGGGTCTACTCAGCTCGCAACCATGGCTGCCTACATGAATTCTTCCGAAATCGGGTTGCGGATGTCACTCGGACTTGTGTTGGTTGCCATAATTATTGTCGCGATAGCGGAGAATGCGCGCATCCCGGTCGACAATCCTGCAACACACCTAGAGCTCACCATGGTGCACGAGGCCATGGTGCTGGAGTATTCCGGCCGCCATCTCGCATTAATCGAGCTTTCAGCCTCGCTAAAGTTGCTTCTTTACGTCTCGCTGGTGGCCTGTCTATTCGCACCGTGGGGGATGGCATCCGGCGAGGCGGCGCCAGTGACTTTAGCGATTGGATTTGCGGCCTATTTAGGCAAACTCTTCGTTGGTGGCTGTCTGCTAGCCTTGTTCGAGACGGTGATTGCAAAAATGCGAGTGTTTCGCGTTCCGGAATTTCTGGGCGTGGCGCTGATGCTTGGTCTTCTGGCAACCTTGTTGCTGTTCGTGTCCCGGAGCTTTTGAATGCGCGGTTACGTCTTCGACGTTGCTCACCTACTTGCTGGCTCTCTGGTTTTGGTAAGTTTAATGCAGCTTTACCAGGATAGGCTGTACGCGCTCCTCAATGTATTCGCGTTGCATGCGTTTGTGTTGGCGCTTTCGGTATGTTGGCAGGCATATATCCAGAATGCATCTCACCTCTATATTACAGCAGGCATTGCGCTAGTCTTCAAAGCCATCATCATCCCTGGTGCGTTACATCGGATCATTGTCCGCCTTGGCATTCATCGCGAGATCGAAACGGTGGGGGGTGTTGGTCTCACCATGCTCGCCGGCATAGGACTCGTAGCCTTGTCTATGGTGGTTATGCTGCGAGTTACTGGAGGAGCCGATCCTCTCACTCGTGAAGACCTTGCGTTTGCACTTTCCGTTATCCTGCTGGGCCTTCTGCTCATGGTAACGCGACGTAATGCAGTCAGCCAGGTGGTCGGATTCATGTCACTGGAGAATGGGCTCATTCTCGCAGCTACTGGAGCCAAGGGTATGCCCCTCGTGGTCGAAATCAGTATTGCCTTCTCAATCCTCATTGCTTTCATCGTGATCGGAATATTTCTTTTTCGTATTCGCGAACGGTTTGACACCGTGGACATCGAGGCGCTCGATCAGCACCGTGGAGAACGCCGATGATGCCTTTGGCGTTGGACGGAGCCAGCGCTGTCCTAATTATCCCTGCTGTTGCGGCAGCGCTTCTGGTTATCCTTCCCGGCTATCGCATAGCATCCCAGGTCAACGTCCTTGCGACTTTGCTCACGTTTGCTGCTGCGTTCTCGCTTTTTTTCGGTCGCCCTGAGCCCGGCAACTATTTACTTGTCGACGATCTCAACAATATTTTCATCGTGTTGACAACCTTTGTCGCCTTTACCACCAGCGTATTCAGCGCAAGCTACATTGCTCATGAGCTCGAAACCGGAAAATTAACTTCGACTAATGTGCGCTTTTACCACGCGATGTATCAGGTTCTGATGTTTGCGATGAACCTTGCACTCATCTCCAACAATATTGGACTAATGTGGGTGGCGATCGAGCTTGCAACCCTGACGACGGTAGTCATGGTGGGTATTTACCGTACTCACGAAGCACTCGAGGCGGCGTGGAAGTATTTTATTCTCGGCAGCGTCGGAATTGCATTCGCATTGTTCGGCACAATCCTTATCTATCTGGCGGCGCAGCCAGTTGTCGGCGAAGGGGCCAACGCCATGGTCTGGACCCTTCTCTTGGCGCAGGCGGCCAATTTCGATCCGGCGCTGCTTAACGTGGCCTTCGTATTTCTGATTCTTGGATACGGAACAAAAGTTGGACTTGCGCCGCTCCACGCATGGCTTCCCGACGCCCACGCGGAAGGCCCGACGCCGATCTCAGCGGTATTGTCAGGTTTGCTTCTCAACGTTGCCCTCTATGCGGTGCTTCGCTTTAAGATGCTGCTCGCAGCAAACCCGACAGCAGTTGCGCCCGGCCCACTGATGGTAACCATGGGACTTGTCTCGCTTATCTTTGCCTCGTTCATGCTCTATCGTCGGCGGGACATCAAACGTATGTTCGCCTATTCCTCGATCGAGCATATGGGACTTATCACGTTTGCCTTCGGGATGGGGGGGCCACTTGCAAACTTTGCAGGACTGCTGCACATGACAATGCACAGCCTTACCAAGTCGGCAATTTTTTTTGCCGTCGGCCACATTAGTCAGGTTAAGGGGACTCAGCGCATCTCCGACATGGGCGGCCTCACGGAAACCCATCCGGTGCTTGGGTGGGGGCTTGTGCTGGGCGTGGTGGCCATTGCCGGTTTGCCGCCGCTGGGAATTTTTACGAGCGAGTTTCTCATTGTTAGTTCGACTTTCGCCCGCCAGCCGTTGCTTGCTTTACCTCTAATTATTGGACTTTTGGTTGGCTTCGGCGCCTTGTTTATGAGATTGAATGCGATCGCTTTTGGCGAGGCGCGTGGTAACACCGGCCCAACCGAGGCTTCTTTCGTACCTATGTTTGCGCATTTGGCCCTGGTACTCACTGCTGGCATCTACCTGCCACCGCCGCTGGTTATCTGGTTTCAGAACGTGGCGAAGATATTGGGATAGCGAAGCAGCCGTGATGAGTTCATCACTTACCGGGATTCTTAGGGAAGGAAATAGGATAGATGCGCAACGTCCTTGGCAGCGCGTAATTGTTAAGCCGAAAACTTGGAACCAAGCTGCAGCTCAATTGGTCGAAGGCACAACAATATTACTTGGGCTCTGGGCAGACACCGATGCTGTACACATGGCACTTCTCAATGAGGAACCGGTTGACATTGCAGTAATCACAATTGAATGCGTGGACGGGCGCTTTCCCTCGGTGGGTCGACATCATCCGGCTGCCATCCGCTTCGAGCGAGCGATCCGAGATATTTACGGCCTGGAGGCCGAAGGCTCGCTGGATCAGCGACCTTGGCTGGACCATGGACATTGGAGAGTAAAACAACCTCTGGGAAAACGAGTGGAAGTGCTATCACCCGCGCCACCATATCACTTCTTACAAGCCGAGGGCGAAAGCCTTCATCAAATTCCAGTCGGCCCCGTGCACGCGGGCATAATCGAACCCGGGCACTTTCGATTCACAGCGAATGGCGAGACCGTGGTGCGGCTCGAGCAACGCCTGGGTTTTGTCCATAAGGGCATCGAATCTCTGATGGTTGGAGCCGATCTTGCCCGTGCAGCACAACTTGCAAGTCGGACTTCTGGGGATAGTACCGTAGCCTATGCGATTGCCTTTGCCCATGCAGTCGAGGCGGCTTTTGATCTGAAAGTTCCGGCCCGGGCTACTTGGCTTCGGGCGCTCATGGCGGAACTTGAGCGCCTAGCGAATCATTTCGGGGATTTCGGAGCAATTTGCAATGATGCCTCATTTTCCCTATTGCACGTCCAATGTGGAATGTTGCGCGAACGGATACTGCGCGTGGCAAGTTCCAATTTTGGTCATCGGTTAATGATGGATCGGATCATTCCTGGCGGTGTTTCTACTGATCTCAGCCGCGATGGACTAATGCAGGTAAAAAGCTTGCTCGCTGAGCTTACAAGCCGGCTTCCAAGACTCGTTGAACTCTATGACAATACCGCCTCTCTGCAAGATCGGATGGTAACGACTGGTATTCTTCAGCCTGAATTGGCACGTAAGTTTGGGGCGGGCGGCTACATCGGTCGCGCCTCTGGGCGATCTTTTGATGCCCGTCGAGCGATTCGTTATGCGCCTTATGATGAACTCAGATTCGACATTCCTGTGCTCAATGAGGGCGACGTTAATGCCCGTGTATGGATCCGCATCCGCGAGATTGAACAGAGCCTGGCAATTATAGACCAGATTATCACTATGTTGCCTCATGGCCCCATTGCAGTTTCCGTGGGCGCCCCAAAAGGGGCAAGCGAAGGCATAGCAATGGTGGAAGGGTTCCGTGGCGACATATTGGTTTGGGTTCGTTTTGATAATTCAGGTCGCCTTACTCGATGCCACCTGCGCGATCCCTCTTGGTTTCAGTGGCCCCTCCTAGAGGCTGTTGTCGAGGGCAACATCGTTGCAGATTTTCCACTCTGCAATAAGTCATTCAATTGTTCGTACTCCGGCCATGACCTATGAAGGCAAAATACCGTGCGAAAAATACTTCTAGAGAGCCTAATGCGGGCGCCGGTCACCGAGCCAGCGCCATCACCCGACCAGGCAGCGAGCATGGAACTTGCTCGCGCAGTCGGCCGCAGCGCCAGGCGACGCTTGGGGCGCAGCCTATCCATAAGGGAAGTGGATGCGGGATCGTGTAACGGTTGTGAGTTGGAGATTCATGGGCTCAATAATGCCTACTACGATATCGAGCGGTTTGGGCTGCGCTTCGTAGCATCGCCCAGACATGCGGACGTGTTATTGGTGACAGGACCAGTCACCAAGAACATGCGTCAGGCCTTAGAACGAACGTATAGCGCGACACCTAGCCCGAAATGGGTTGTTGCTGTCGGTGACTGTGCACTCAACGGGGGTTGCTTTGCTACGAGCTACGCCGTGATCGGTGGAGTTGGAGAGGTGCTCCCCGTAGATCTCTACGTTCCGGGCTGCCCGCCAGAGCCCAGTGTTATCTTGAGAGGTCTCCTAGCATTACTGGAGAAGTCCTAAGAGGAATTGCGGATAGAAATCGATGGCCGTTTTGTCACTGTAGATCGCTAGCTTTGGATGAGCGCCCTGAAAATTAGTTTCAGAGAGCGCGAGAAAGAGGAGATTACCCGCACCAAAAACTTTCTGAGCATAGTCTGCACAATGAGTATCGCAAGCTTGCCGATGTATGACCTGCCAGAGCTGAAAGCGATCACGGATGCTTGGTGGCATGGTCTGGCACTCGCTTTTCGCGCGGAGGGCATTAAAAATGTGCCTGACACGTTATGGCGCGGTGAGGATTATCAATCGTCGTGGACACAACCTGATCTTTTGCTGAGCCAGACCTGTGGCTACCCTCTTATAAATGTCTTGCAGGACAAGGTCGCATTGGTAGCAACTCCGCTTTACGGCGCTCCAGAATGTAAGGGCTCTGAGTATTGCAGCATCGTCATAGTCCGAGAAGATGACCCGGCGCAGAACGTTAGCGAACTGCGAGGGTATCGATGCGTTATCAACAGCAGGACTTCACAATCAGGGTGCAATACTCTCCGAGCCCTTATAGCTCCCTTGGCTCGGGGGAAGCCGTTTTTCCGAGAGGTAAAAGTTAGCGGGGGTCATCGACAGAGCGCAACCATGGTGATAAGTGGCGAAGCGGATGTTGCAGCGATTGACTGCATAACCTACGCGCTCTTCAGCCACCATTGCCCCCACGTTCTCGCAGGAACGAGAAAGCTGGCCCTGACGCCATATGCGCCTGGCCTGCCATATATAACGCGACTGGATCGGAGCAAGGATCTTTCCAAACGACTAAAAGCCGGCTTGGAGGCTGCCTGCCAGGACCCAACGCTGAGCGCTTGTCGCGAGACTTTGTTAATTCGCCAATTTTCCACGCTATCAATGGACGATTATCAGCGCATTGCTGACATGGAAAGAGAAGCTACAAAGTTCGGCTACACTGATTTATCATAGTATCTCACTATTGGTTACCGATCTGACACGTTCCAACGAAGCTTGGGCTGTATTTACTGGCCATACGCTCATGGTCGGTGACCTTGAGGGAACTCAAGTTGCAACGAGTGCAGAGGCAGGCGAACGAGCATTGTTTCAAAGTGCACAGAGATTCAAAACTTTGCCGGATTATCTTGAAATTTTCTCAGGCGCGTATTCAGGATCGGTGTGTGGCAGGAGTCTAAGCGGTAAACCTATTTCCACTATTGGATTCGAAAAGCGTTACAACAAGGCATTGCTGATCGAGAGCGAAGCGGAATTTGTCGAAATGATGCTCAAGGATGTGCCTCCAGCTTCGCCAAAAGCAGATGAAATGCGGGCAAGTAATTCTCGGGAAGTGGCAGCCGCAGAATGAGTTCTGCCGAGCTCGGCCCCGAGAGGCAATCTCAGAGACTTAGCTTAGGACTGCGCGCCAACTGGCGGCAGTTCGCTCTCCTTGTTCTGATCAACGCCTTCGTTGGCGGAATGGTGGGACTTGAGCGGACCGTGGTGCCGCTTATCGGTTCAGAAGAGTTCGGTCTCGAGTCAACCACACTCATCATTTCTTTTATTGTCAGCTTCGGCATCGTGAAAGCTTTTGCCAATCTTGTTTCAGGACAGCTAGCCGACTCTTGGGGCCGTAAGCGCGTGCTGGTTCTTGGCTGGATGTTTGGCTTGCCGGTGCCGTTTTTGATAATGGAAGCGCCGGGCTGGGGTTGGGTCATCGCCGCAAATGCTTTTCTGGGCGTCAACCAGGGGCTCGCCTGGTCTATGACCGTAATTATGAAAGTTGATCTCGTTGGGCCCAAATCACGCGGCTTGGCCGTAGGGCTCAATGAGTTCGCCGGATATTTGGCGGTCGGCGTGACAGCTTTTCTCACCGGCTATATTGCCGCTCGCTACGGACTGCGTCCCGCTCCCATGTATTTGGGAGTGGTCTATGCAATTGTAGGAACCGTACTCTCTGTAGGCCTCGTCCGTGACACGCGCGACCACGTGCTGCTGGAGGCCGCCGATAGCCTTCGCACAGCTCCTACGATTGGCTTCCGGGAAATCTTCGCGCTGACGTCTTTTCGCGATCGCAATTTGTTTGCCTCATCCCAGGCTGGGCTCGTCAATAATCTGAATGATGGTATGAGCTGGGGAATTTTCCCGCTGTTTTATGCAGCGCACGGATTAGGCGTGGAGCGGATCGGCTTTCTAAAGGCGCTGTATCCAGCCACCTGGGGGATTTTGCAAATCGTAACTGGCCCCTTAAGCGACCGATGGGGAAGGAAAGGACTGATTGTCGGCGGCATGTGGGTGCAAGCCGCCGGGTTGGGCCTAACTGCCATAACACATGAATTTACATACTGGGTAATTGCGAGCCTGCTATTGGGAATAGGAACAGCAATGGTGTATCCGAGCCTCATTGCGGCTGTTTCGGATGCCTCTCATCCGACTTGGCGGGCCCGCTCGCTGAGCGTTTACAGATTTTGGCGTGACCTCGGCTACGCCATCGGCGCACTGTCGGCAGGTATCATTGCAGACACTTGGGGACTATCATCGGCGATTGGATCAGTGGCATCTCTAACTTTCGCTTCAGGACTGGTGGTCGCGCTAGTTATGAAAAATAAGAAGTTGCGATAGTAACCAAGTCGAAGCAGGCGGGGCTGGAGCGGATAATGTACAATGAGACTTGTTGGACGGGAGCGGCAAACGGTTCGCGAGCGGTTCCCGGCTATTGTGAAGCTGTATGACTTGGTTCGATCTCGTCCAACCGTGACCCAACACCTCGAAAGGAACGAGAGAGTGACAGAAGAATGGGTCGATCTAATGAAGAAGAATCCCGCATTCCGTTGAAAACTCGGCTGCTAAAGTCTTGGATGAGTGTACGTTCTGAGTTGGGATTTTTGCTATTTTTTCGCGCTGGCCCGTCATCGGATCAGTTTTGAAAAGCGCAGTGCTGAATCTATAGTTTGTAGCATAGAGAGCGGGGCCTTGATTCCATTGAATTTGGAAAGTGAGGGATGAAACGCAGCCAAGAAGAGAAGGCCCAGACGAAGCGGTGATTTGCTTCCCCGCACCCTTGCAGTCACAGATGAAGGCCGTGAACGATGGCCTTTTGCGGCGCGAGCTTTTCCTCGCCGAGCCAATGGCCGGGTTTTGCGTGCTGGCGACGTAGTTCCGATTATCGCCTCGCTATATCGGCAAGCGCGACTTGCTGTATCAAGGAACGATACCGTGCGAGTTTGAGAAAACCCAAGCATTCGCGATACGCATGTAGTAAACTCGGATTTACGGCTTTATGTGCCCAGGAGTTGTTGCAATCAAAATTTCGAAGTCATAAATGGCGGATAGATCGCAAAAGAGTCCCCCACTATTTTTTTTGAGTGTACAAGCTTTAGCGCTGGCGTCGATGCTCATCCTTGTCGGTGCAGTGACTGTAAGAGCGCAACAGTTGGGGGACGCCATGAAGGGCATGGAATATGCATCACAAATGTGCTCGGAATGTCACGCAGTGCGTCGTGAGGAGCCAATGTCGCCCTTGCCGGACGCCCCTCGGTTCGAGGACATCGCCAATAGCCCAGGAAAAACTTCCATTGCTCTCACAGCGTGGTTTCAGACATCGCATCCAACGATGCCGAACATCTCTATGTCGCATGCCGAAATAGGCGACATTGTCGAATATATACTCAGCTTGAGAAAGAAATGAGTGCTGTACCGCTCAGGTCCAAGGCATTCAAAGTGTAAGAGGTAGACGCCTAATGAGTAGTTGCGAAACGCGCTGCTTGCGGTAGAAGGGAGTCGATTGCCTTCGCCAGACTCTTGACGATAATCGAAACAGGCGGTCTCCTAGCAATTTATCCGGCTCGATCTAAGGGCAACTTACAGAACGGCTTCCATGAAGCTTCACGACAATAAGCGAGCGCAGCAATAATGCGCTGCGGAGTGTGAATTGACTGGTCCGCTTGGAATTTTATCCTTATGGGCGAGTAGTCCGCTCCTTCCGTCGAATATCTATCGCCTGTCTGCGGCCTTTGAGACGAACCTTGCTGATAGGACCGAACTTTTCGACGACTCCCCCTCGATTAACGGTAACTGCGTCACAAACGATTTCGCCTAGCTTCGCTTCTGTACACAGGCGCGCAGCAATATTCACGGAATCGCCAATCACAGTGTAATCGCGTCGCACCTGCGGCCCGACTGGTCCCAAAATAGCGGGCCCGGTGAAAACGCCGATCCCTAAGCCTTGAGGCAAACTGCTCCTTCCAACCGCCGCCTGAATGTCAATTGCTGCCGACACTGCACGAGTCTCCTTTTCCGCTCCTTCGAAGCGCGCAAGCAAAGCATCACCGATTAACTTGTCCACATCTCCACCGTAGCGGCCGACACACTCGATCTGCAATGTCATTAGGCGATTCAAAAATGTGACGACCTCCTCTGGTGAGGTGGTCTCAGCATATTCAGTAAAGCTACGCACATCTGAATAAAGTAACGAGACCTCGACACGCTTCAGCGGCATATCGCTGCCAGTTGGTGCTGCTCGCACTGCTCCGACCGCGCTCGTGGACATGAAACTTTGCAGCCGGTCCGACAATTCGCGCACGCGTGCAGAACGCAGATCAATGCTAATCTGCGCGCGATGGATAAGAACACTGAGGGTAAACACCATCCCCATTAGAAGAAGTCCCGGTACAACGGTCGGGAGGACGAGGGCCCGAGCGAGAATGGCACTGAGATAACCCGCCGGCTCATATAGTTCAAACACCAGCGTTCCGGCATCGCCGCCGCTTGTATGCGGAACGTAAAATTCATTGTAGCGCGTTCCGTCGGCTTCCTGATGTGCCAATAGAACCCCCTCGTGTTCCTCAATGGCGGTGGCGAGCGCTGCGTTCTTTTCCATGCCTCCAACTTCATTGGGCTCAGTACTAAAGAGCACCCGCCCAGTTTGATTATAAATTTTGAACCGGGGAAGGCCTCGCTCGACAGCTGTTTCCAAGAGCATTGCCGAGATGCGTTGGCGTTCTTGGGTAACAGTTGGTAGAGCCAGCAGGGTGGTCCAATCGGAAGGCGCTTTGCGACTCATTTCGGCAATAATTTCTGTCACACGCCGTGCTGCAAATTCCAAGTGGACCTCTCGTATCGTCTGCCGGACCGCGAGAGCCGTAAGAACAATGAGAGACAGCACAAACAGAGCAATTATCGGAAGCACCTGCCGACGATAGCGTCGCTCCAGGGGAAAAGGTCGTTCAGGCCTATCGCCAGGAGGTGAGTCCAGAAGTGCCGAGCTCTTACTTTGTGCTTCTTCTTGGGCGTGTTGTTGAATGAGATCTATCATTGGACCAGAGATTCGATTGTTGCGCTTGACCTCCGTTCTAAACGGTTCGGCCAGCCACAGCGGCAATCGGCGAGCCGAAGCGGTTTTCTTGCATGGAATAAGCTTCGAGATACAGCAACATTGCAGTATAGCTCATAGGTCATGATCCTAAATATACCCATGTAATATTCCGACTTTCGAGCGGATTATGTTTTGATCCATGTCAAGACAAGGACGGGGCACTGGCGATAGTTTGACTCCGCGTGCCAAGTTTGACTTGGGCGCTGCGAAGAAAGAAAACGAGAGCTTCCAATTTATGAGCGCAGCACTTTTTCGCGACCGCAAAGATGCTGGAAAGCAGCTCGCCAGGAAGCTTGGAGCTTATGCCAACCTGCCTGACGTGGCGGTATTGGCGCTTCCGCGCGGCGGAGTACCCGTTGCCCATGAGGTTGCACGGGGGCTCAAGGCTCCGCTTGATGTTTTCGTCGTGCGCAAGCTGGGCGTTCCTGGATACGAGGAATTGGCCATGGGTGCAGTGGCGAGCGGGGGTGTGCGGGTCCTCAACAAGGAAACAATCGGACAGCTTGGCGTCCCCGAACCGCTGATCAACCAGGTTACGCAACGCGAACAGAAGGAATTGGCTCGGCGCGAAGCGCTTTACCGCAATGGGAGACCTTCCCCGCAGGTGCGTGGCAAGACGGTGATTCTGGTTGACGATGGCCTCGCCACGGGCGCGACTATGCAGGCGGCGGTAGAAGCATTGAAACAGCAAGGTCCGAAGCGCATCGTCGTAGCCGTTCCGGTGGCACCGGAGAAAACCTGCGAAGAGCTTCGCAAGATCGCAGATGACGTCGTGTGTGCCTTCACGCCAGAGCCGCTCTATGCGGTGGGGCGCTGGTACATGGATTTTTCTCAGACAAGCGACGAAGAGGTGAGGACGCTGCTGTCAGAACGGCTTGAGAATTCAGTAAGCAAGAATCCCTCGAGACTCGGCCAGGAAGATGCTCCAGTCGCGCGTATACTTCATTCTGCACATCGCCTGACAGGCGCGGCCGAAGACTACGATCCTCTAGTAAAAAAAATAACCAACGCTCGCCTTGCGCTGCTCGGTGAGGCGTCCCATGGAACACACGAATTTTACGAGGAACGAGCCGAGATCACCAGGAGGTTGATTGCTGAAGAGGGATTCGCCGCGGTAGCTGTTGAAGGAGACTGGCCCGATGCTTTTCGGGTCAACCGATATGTGCGGGGAATCAGCAGGGATGTCGACGCCGAGGAGGCACTTTCAGACTTTCGTCGCTTTCCATCATGGATGTGGCGAAACACCGTGTTGGTGGAATTCGTAGAATGGTTGCGGGCCCATAATGACAAGCTTCCCGCCGGCGCAAGCAAAGTCGGATTTTATGGTCTCGATCTTTATAGCCTGCATGCTTCAATGAAGGCCGTGCTGCGTTTCCTTGATAAGATCGAGCCTGAAGCCGCGCGGCGGGCGCGCGAACGTTATGGCTGTTTCGACCATTTCGGTTATGATGCGCAGGTCTATGGCTTCATGACACGGCTCAACTTGTCACAGAGTTGCGAAAACGAGGTCGTGGCGCAGTTGTTGGAATTGAAGCAGCGGTCGGCAGAGTTTCTGCGACGCGATGGACGTATCGACCCAGAGGAGCATTTTCAGGCAGAGCAGAATGCACGCGTCGTGAAGAATGCCGAGGCTTATTACCGCGCGATGTACCTCGAAGAGGTATCCTCGTGGAATTTGCGGGACCGCCATATGATGGAGACGTTAGAGGCGCTCGACCAGCATCTCAGCCGTTCGGGTAAGTCGGCCAAGATCGCGGTGTGGGCGCATAATTCCCACTTGGGCGATGCGCGCGCTACTGCAATGAGCCAGCGTGGCGAACTCAATATCGGTCAACTGGTAAGGGAGAAATTCGGCCGGCAGGCAGTGCTCGTTGGATTCACCACTCATCACGGCACTGTGACAGCTGCTTCGGAATGGGGAGGCGAAACTGAGCGCAAGCGGGTAAGGCCGGCCCTGCCAGGCAGTTATGAAGAACAGTTCCATCAGTCCGGACTGGCGCGTTTTTTGCTAATCTGGGACGACATTGAAAAAACATCGCGGACTTCGATCAGGCCGAGCCTCGAACGGGCAATCGGCGTGATCTACCGTCCGCAAACCGAGCGCCAGAGCCACTATTTTCAAGCACATATCGCGGAACAGTTCGACGCAGTAATTCATTTGGATGAAACAAGAGCGCTCGAACCTCTGGAATACACCTCCACATGGGACGTGGGTGAAGCGCCAGAAACCTTCCCCTTTGCAGTCTAAAAATAGGTCATGAGCAACCTTGCGGCACATTGCGTCTAGGAAGCCCAGGTATTGCAGCTGCCGTCGTGATGACGGGACTTCCGTCGCTGGGTGGCATCGCTCGAAGAAAAACCGGCCTACAGGCCGCAGTAAAGTTGTTAGAAGCTTGTGATGATAGAGCAAACCGAACTCATCACTCGTCTTACGGTAGCGCTGGCAATCGGTCTGCTGGTGGGGCTCGAACGCGGCTGGCGCACGCGCGATGAAGAGGAAGGCCAGCGGACGGCGGGTTTTCGCACCTTTGCGCTCTCCGGCTTACTTGGAGGAATCGCCGGGGCAGTTTCGCTGCAGGCGGGTGGCCAGGCAATCGGGCTTATATTCCTCGGCTATACGGCCGCATTCGCTGCTTTCCATTGGCTGGAAGCCCGTACCGAAGGGAACGTGAGTGTCACCTCGGTTGTAGCCGGCATGCTAACCTTTCTGCTCGGAACGCTCGCCGTATTAGGCGACCTTCGCATCGCCATCGCTGCTGCTGTAGTAATGACGGGCCTCCTTGCCTTTCGTGACTACCTCCATCGCTGGGTCGCATCATTGACCTGGGAGGAGATCCGCGCGGTCCTAATCCTTCTGGCAATGACTTTTCTGCTGCTGCCGATCTTGCCCGACCGAACTGTCGATCGCTGGAACATTATTAACCCGCATGATATCTGGCTTCTGGCGATCCTCATCGCAGCCATCTCCTTCGCCGGTTATGTGGCGATGCGTGTCTTTGGTGAGCGGAGTGGTATCATCATGACGGCTGTCGCTGGTGGGTTAGCGTCGTCAACTGCCACGACTTTGGCATTTGCAAAATTGGCTCGCGATCACCCAACCTCTTCAAGACTTCTGAGCGCCGGCATCTTGCTTTCAAGCTTGGTTATGATGCTCCGCGTGGGAACCCTGGCCATCGTGCTCAATAATGCCTTGCTCTTGTTGCTCGCACCGCCGTTAGCGGTTGCAGCGATTGCTCTTGCAGGGGGGGCGGCAACCCTGCTGTTTGGCAGCTCGGAAGACAAGATGCCGGAACTGCGTATCCACAACCCCTTAGCCCTGGGCAGCGCCCTTAGGTTGGCAGCGTTCATTGCACTAGTCATGCTTGCAGCCGAACTCCTGCGCCAGACGTTCGGAAAGCTGGGTGTTCTGATCGTGGCAGCAATCTCTGGAATTGCGGACGTCGATGCCATTACCATTTCAATGGCCCGCCTAGGTGGAGATGCTATTGATTTGAACACGGCCTTTGGCGCGATTATTGTTGCGGTTGCAGTCAACACAGTCTCCAAGGTTGTGCTGGCTGGTTGGGTTGCAGGGAAGAGGGTTGGCATCCTTGCCGGTGGATGCAGTGTTATTGCACTACTCGGCCTTCTCATCACCTCGGCTCAGCTGCTGCCTATTTAGCACTCAATTAGAAAGAGGTTCGGATGAACCGCTCAGTTCGTTAGATCGAAATTGGAGGTCAGAAATGTCCTTGGCCGTTCTTGTCTTTTTCGCGACAACGCTCCTGATTTCAACTTGGGACACACCTGCCCGTGCCGCGGGCGACTCTTCTCATGGTGAGAAACTCGCAAAGGAGCACTGCGCCCGTTGCCACGATATTGCACCAAACGGCGCCTTCAAGCGCTACCCACCCAGCTTTGCCTCGATTGCGGCATTTCGTTCCGAAGAACAGATCTATGCCAGAATTGTGTTTCCAGCATTGCACTCTGGCATGCCAGAAGTGGCCTTTTATCTGCTCCAGCCCCAACAAATCGCCGACCTTGTGGCCTACATAGTAAGTTTGGAGAAAAAATCGCCCTAACGCATTACGCCTCACGAGTAATTCGTGAGGCGGCCACAACCGACCGCTTCCTTCAATGCGCATTGCGACTTTCAACGTTCAGAATCTTCGACTTCGCCATCCTGCAGGCCACGCGCGCCTTGATGGCGCCCGCGATGAGGACATGCCGCAAGACAGCGGTCCACATGCAGCTGCTTTGGACCTCGCCGACCGGCGGCTGACTGCGGCAGTTCTTGCCCATGCCGGTGCCGATGTGGTTTGCCTCCAAGAGGTCTTCGACCTCGAATCGCTTGACTTCTTTCATGACCATCTTCTCCGCCATGTTGACGACACCAGCTACCCTTACCGTTTTTGCTTTCCAGGGAATGATGGTGCCGGTCGGAACTTGGCTCTAATGAGCAGACGGCTGGTCACCGAAGTGATCAGCCATGCCAAGCTCACTCCGGCAGACCTTGGCCTTCAAGTCACACAGGGGATTCTATCAAAAGCTCCAGTTTTTCGTCGCGACTGCCTCATGGCGCAGATCGGAGCGCTAACTTTATTCCTGTGCCATCTTAAGGCTCCCTGGCCCGACGAAAAGGCTGCCTGGTCACTTCGCCGGCTTGAGGCCCTCGGGATAAGGCGGCTAATCGAACGCCGATTCGGAGCCTCCGAGGACGCGCTCTGGCTAGTTGTGGGAGACTTGAACGAGCCTCGTGAGGCGGTACTAGAAGAGCAGGCAATTGCACCTTTGTTACAGGATTTTTCCATCGATCTCATGGAACGCGTACCTGTGTCTGACCGTTGGTCGCACTATGATGTAAGTTCAGGTTACTCGCGTCCAGATTCTTTCCTCGCCTCTCCTACTTTGGCGAAGAAATGGCCCGACGCCCGGCCGTTCGCATTCCGGGAAGGCAGCTCACGAGAGATCACACGCTACACGGGTCCCCGATTGCCGGATGTTGGGGCACACCGCCCGCACGCGAGTGACCATGTGCCCATTGTGGTCGAGTTCGCTGGGCTCTGATTGACTAAGCTAAGATAGAGTGGTTGCCAGCGCCCGCGGCAAGCGGAGAAGTCTCTTTGCCGATCGCCTAAGGAGAGATCTTATCCGTGCTTCTAACTTATCGTTGATAAGAGCAAAGCGCCGGGCGAATTTTGTTTGATCCATATCAAAGCGAGGACTTGGGGGGATGAGATAACTATTTGCCGGAACTTTTAAGGAGGGTTTTATGTCGTCTACTCAGAGCAGTATGCACTTCTATTTCAATTGGGCCAGAGGGCGGATCGATGAAATGGATGCAACGCTGGCGTCCTTTGAAGATCGTTTGGATCACATGAAAGCTGATGTGCGTACCAAGGCCCAAGCACTACTTGCGTCTATGCGTACGGAGCGCGATGCTTTTCGACTAGCCATGGACAAGCACGTCAAAGCCGGTGAGATAGCTTGGGAGACAGCTAAAGATAAGCTGGAGAACAACTGGGAAGCCTTCGAAGCCAATGTGCAGAAGTACGTCGAGAGCGTCGGGGAGCATGTTGAGCAGCGGCGATGGACTTTTCATGCACGGGCTGACGCACAGGGGAAGGCGTGGCGGGAGTCAGCTAATGAGCTGCGGGAAATGGCTAAGCATTACGCATCGGATCGGCGCTCAGAACTCGAGTCCGCGATAGCAAGAATGAAGTCCGAAGCAGACGCAGCAGAAGCAAAATTGCACGAAATCAAGACTGCTGGGGCGAACTCATGGTCTGCCTTCCAAACTGCACTGGCCGAGTCGCGTGCAGCGTTCGACCGTGCCAATCGCATAGCTCATGATGCCTTCAGCAAAGCCAAATCCTCGCGCTAATTAGCCGGTTTGCACTGTCAAAATCTCCCGCCATTGCTGTCGCTGCTACCAACGCACCAATGCCAAAGCCTAGACCGACCAACTCAGAACCAATCGATGTTATTATTCCAGAAGAAAGTATACCGCGGATCGCTTTGGACGGACCAATACAGCCGTCAGCAATAGTTTCGCAGGATGCCGACTTTAGCAATGACTACTTCTTATTCTTCGAATCATCGCCACCGTCCATTAATCTACCGATGTTTGCATCAGCGACTGCAACTTGAGCATCGAATAAGCATTTGATCAGGTCCTCTCCGCAGGCCGCTTCCAATTCGTCGTTGCTAATTCCATTTTCCCGCGCTTCCTCTAAGCACAGCACTGCTAACCTCATTGCCTCCAAATTATCTTTAGGAGGATCAGTTGAATGAACATTGTTGATCACCCAGTCATTGAGAAAGGTCTTGGCTCTTTCAACACTCATCTACGTTTCCATTCTTCATTTCAAACAGCTTGGCCAACCGTAGCGCCGACGTAGTTGCAAGAAGGATAAAAACTGCTCCTGAGGGAGCCCGGTTTCATGGTTGCCAAGTGTGCATGAGATTGTTTCTCAGTTTATCCGGTTCTCGTATTATACGCAAAAGAATGAGCAGTCCCTCGGAATGTGTTACATCGCGCCTCGCGCACGCATTTCTTTCACGCGATTCCCCTGCTCGCAAATCCATCTGTCAGCCTTTAGCAAAATGCTCTTCTATAAGAGCAATGGGATCACAAGCATGTTTTGTCGCGATCGCACGAATTGGGAACGACGTGGGGAAGCACTCAACCAACGCTCGATTTGCTAGGCGGACCGGATCGTTTTCGCCACTGTCGTAAAGTTGAAGTATGCAGCGCGACAAATCTTCCCGCATCTGTTTCAGTCGCCAGGACTGAGTTGGGAGATGCTTGACTGTGTTATCGAAAGCCCAGCCCATTGCCTTAATAGCTTCAGGGTCATAAACCCGACATGCCGCGGCGATCGGCTTCATCTCAGCCTCCCTTGCCATCGTAATTGCACTTAGTAAGCCGAAGCGAAGGCTCGTCATTGATTCAGATCAAGGCATGGATCGGGGCTGATATATAAGCTCCATCCTTTGTTTGCTGACCTTCTTGTGCTTGTCGCGCCATACTGACTTCGATCAAGTTACCCGTAGAGCAATAGCAAGGGGTATAGCGAAGCGAATTTCACAAACCCAAATGCCTTCGACATTTGCGAAGCCGTATGTTGTTTTCAGATGCCCCGAGAGAACCGGCGAGCCTGGCAGGGTGTTCAAGCTTCGATTTGGAGCATGAACACTCGGCGTGGTCGTCCAGCGCATAGGGCCATGAATAACGGTGTCCCTAACCCTTAGAAGAACAAACCATGCACCTAATTCTGGGCCATCATGCGCATCAGCTTAAACTTAACCGATAAATCAACTTGAAAAATTCACTCTAAATAATTGATGTGACTCTCGAAAAATATGGTGGGCGATACTGGGATCGAACCAGTGACCCCTACGATGTCAACGTAGTGCTCTACCGCTGAGCTAACCGCCCGGTTATGCGGCTTGACGACCTTTGCATATATCTGCTGGATGTCGGGGCTGCAAGCGTTGACAACAGCTCAAGCTGCAACCATCCGTTCAACTTCCGCCACCAAGTCTCTCAAATGGAAGGGTTTTGACAGAACCTTTGCATCTTTCGGAGCACGGCTGTCGGGGTTAAGGGCGACTGCCGCGAAGCCGGTGATGAACATGATCTTCAGCGCTGGATCAAGCTCTGCTGCGCGCCGGGCCAGTTCGATGCCATCCATTTCGGGCATCACGATATCGGTAAGCAGCAAATCGAACGTTGCCTGCTTAACTTCTTCGAATGCGCTTGCACCTTCGGCGAATGAAGTAACGTCGTGTCCAGCCCTTTCCAATGCCCGAACCAGGAAGCGACGCATGTCATCGTCATCTTCGGCCAGGAGAATTCTTGCCACCGCTCTTCCTCACTGGATCATTGTTGCGTCGTTGGCCCGTCCTGGGAGAGTTAGCAAATACCATAAGAACAAACGGTAAATGGCCAGTGAAAGCCACCAAGCGGCACTCACCCTCGTACGTTTGCCCGCTTTGGTCAACTCCGATTGACCAATCGCCGGGCCTCTGGTGAAATTGGGGTCGAGCCTTATATCGGCATTGGACATTTATGCATAACCCAGCTGACTATTTTGTCCCGCCCTTCTCCATCCTCGGCCCCGAGCGCCAGACGGCCGCTGCTGTGCTGAATTCGCCTCACAGCGGATCGCATTATCCCGAGCAATTTCTGAGCATGTCGCGGCTGACGACCGCTGCCTTGCGGCGCTCCGAAGACTGCTACGTTGATGAGCTTTTTGCATCGGCAATCGACGCTGGGGCACCGCTTCTCAGAGCGACCTTTCCCCGCGCCTTTATCGATCTCAATCGCGAGCCGAACGAGCTTGATCCGCATTTGATCGAAGGGCCGCTACCACGATCGGCCAATGCCTCTTCCGTTCGAGTGGTCGGAGGACTTGGCACGATTCCTCGCGTCGTAAGCGAAGGAGAAGAGATCTATCGGCGCAAGATCTCTTTGACTGACGCCGTGACGAGAATTGCCCAGCTCTACGAGCCTTATCATGCAGCTCTCGCTCGTCTGGTGTCCGCAACTCAGAGCGCATTCGGGGTGGCCTTGCTGATCGATTGTCATTCGATGCCGTCGAGTGCGGCAACCTCGCCCACCTCGACGTCGCCGCAGCCGGATGTGGTGATCGGCGACCGGCACGGAATTTCCTGCAGCTCGGCTCTCGTCGAACGCATCGAGCAGTTGTTTCGCCAAAACGGCCTTAAGGTCCAACGCAATCGTCCTTACGCCGGAGGCTTCATCACCGAACGCTATGGCAAGCCGTCAAAAGGACTGCATGCGGTCCAAATTGAGCTCAATCGCGCAACGTATATGAACGAGAGAACTCTCGTGAAGCACTCAGGCTTCGCCAAGCTGAAACTGATCAACTCGCGAGTGCTGCATGCCCTCCTGCCGGACGTTCACACCCTCATCTCTCCGTTGCCGGCGGCGGCGGAATAAAAAAGGCCGTTCCGGTTAGGGAACGGCCCAAGTCTAGGGAGGAAACGCCCAGGAAGGGCATTACGTGCCTGAAGAAAACTCCAGGACGCCGCCCATATGTGGCAGTGCAACCACGATTTTTCAAGCTAAATCAGCACCTGCGACCTGAGGGGTACAAATCATTGAATTACTTGCGCCATTTTGGCAACAGTCCGAAGTCGGCAGCGGAGAAGTGGCCAAATTTTGACCAAATGGTCTTTTGCAATGCAATAACTGGAACGTCGCGGCTGAGAGGGAACATCGTTCCAGCGACGCATTGAGCGAGGAATGCGTGCAATGAGTGTGTTGAAAGAGGAACATTGGCGGGAGCTCGTCGACTTCGCTCGCAATCTTGCATCCGCCGCCGGGGATGCGATTCTCCCCACCTTCCGGACCGTATCGGCCGTCGATAACAAGATCACCGATGGCTTCGATCCCGTAACCGAGGCCGATCGTTCCGGCGAACGCGCGATGCGCGAACTCATCGAAAAGACCTTTCCCGCCCACGGAATTCAGGGGGAAGAGTTCGGCAGCAAGCAATCGCGTTCAGAGTTCAGCTGGATCCTCGATCCGATTGACGGCACGCGATCCTTCATCTGCGGCATGCCCGTCTGGACGACCCTCATTGCGCTGACTTGGCAAGGCAAGCCGATCCTTGGCGTTGTCAGTCAACCTTTTGTGCGTGAGATGTTTGTCGGAGGAACATACGGCGCATGGTCTGAGAATATGTTGGGCCGCCGCCCTCTTTCGGTGAAACCGGCTCCCCATATTTCACAAGCCATCCTGACCACGGTCGCACCGGAGCTGTACCGCTCTCCAAAACAGAGAAATGTCCTCAAGGCGATGCGTGAAACAACTCGGATGACGCGATTTGGGGGTGATGCCTATTTCTTTGTCATGCTTGCGGCGGGCTGCGTCGACATTGCCATGGATGCCGGCCTCGAGGCCTACGACATTGCCGCGCTCGTTCCGATCATCGAGGCCGCCGGAGGCATCGTCACGACGTGGGACGGGGGAACGGCAGCCGCTGGCGGCGATATAATTGCCGCGGCAAGTCCTGCTCTGCACGCAGCTTCCCTCGAAATCATCAATCGCCAGGAAGCGTAGGATCTTTCCCTTCGATAAATGCGTCAAAGGCAGCCCAGAACTGCTCCCGCACATGATCTCGCTCCATCAGGATTTCATGGCGCGAGTAATCAACTGAGACTGTCACCACGCTCGGTTCCTTTGCCGATAATGCATGGCAGGCTTCGGTCGATGTTATCTCCTCTATGTCGGCCGCAACCACCAGAACCGGGACCCGGACAATACTTTTCCTCGGGGGCGATAAAGCTTCGCGCATCGCCTCATAAGCACCCTTCACCCAGCCTATTGTCGGCGCGCCGACTCCGAGCTCCGGCGCCAGCTCTGTCGTTCGAACATCCCGCGTGAAGCGGCCCAGATCGGATGTGAATTTGTTGCCCGGAAAGTCCTTCAAGGCGATCGGACGGTGCCGTTGCCCCGGAACGAATATGCGACCCAAACCGATGAAGCTGAGCAGATAGACAATCACTTTCGCCAGTCTTGGAGGCCAAGGCGTGGTCTTGATATCGAACATCGGCGCCGTCAGCACGACTTTGCTGAACCACGCGTGCCGCCGCAGGTTCCGGATCAGAACGCATCCCGCCATGGAATGACCCAACGCGTAATATGGCGGCGGACAATCCGGCATCAAGACCTTGGAAACGAACGAGGCAAGATCGTCGTCATATTTTCTGAAATGTTTTATGTGGGTCTTGAGCCGATTGCGAAGCCTTCGTTGCGATCCCCCTTGCCCCCGCCAGTCGAACGTTGCGACGGCGAAGCCGCGCTGCCTCAAGTCCTCCATGGTCTCGAAGTATCGTTCGATGAAATCGCCCCGTCCTTGCAGCAGGCACACGGTGCCTTTGAACCCTCGCCCTTCCCGCAGCAAGGCATAGCGCAGCCGCCACCCGTCGGACGCAGTAAAATAGCCACACTCCGTGCCCTCCGGGACGCTGTTTCCCGGATATCCTACGAGCCGTGCCGAATCACCTATTCGGTTCGACGTGTTCATAAGCTTGTTTAGAACAGCTCACGACCCCTCGGCAAGCAAAGGGAAATCCCAAAGCCGTGCCCGCTCCACCAGGTCCCGTAAAAAACCTATTGCCGCTTCACCTCGGTCAGCTCGCCGCTGAGAGCGCTAACGGTGATGGAGAAGTTTTTCCCACCCCGCTGGGCCGAAAAACTATAGGTTTCGCCGCTGCAGCTCTTGGCCTCCACATTCCCAAACCCGTAGCCGGAGACAATCGATTTGGCCTTGTCGCAGCTCACGCTCCCTGCAGTGTTACTTTGCGGGGTCGATTTGGCCGCAATCTTAGGGGTGGCAGTCTCAGGGGTGGTCTTAGCGGTGACAGTCTTAGGCGTGCTCGAAGGTTTCTTGGCTGCCTTGCTCTTTGCAGCGGGCTTTTTCTTGATCTTGGGTACCGTCGAGGGCTGGCTGTCATCCGGCTCCTGGTATGCGGCAGCCGCTTTGGATTTCTTGCGGCGCGGAGGCTTGTAGGGCGGCTCGAAATCGTCCTCATCATATGAATAGTAAGGCTCGTCGTAATCGTCCTCGTAGTAGCCGTACTCGTCCTCGCCTGGATCCCAGTAGCGAGGCCAGTAATGGCGACGCGGTGGCGGCGGCGGCGGAAAATAGCCCGGGGGCAACCAGTACGACCGGTGTTCCGCCTTGACGGGCCCTGTCGGCGCTGAAACCAGGCCGATCCCTGCCAACGTGACAATGAGTAACCAGTGACTGACCTTCATGACCTCCATCTCCTTCCTGGTCGGGCGCTTCTAGTACGGTTTAGCGCCGTCCTCTGTGAGATTGCACCCAAGTTGGCAGACATGCCCCTTTTTGGTGGAGATACGGCTCCGGTCGTTGCAATCCCGAAACGGTTGAAACACCATAGCTGCACGAAATGTTCCCTGCATCATGTGAGAAGGCGCACTGTCCGACATCAAGCGTAATATGAGTTAACGAAATCCTGAATCGCACTAACGCTCTCGGCCGACTACGCCTTTGAGTCTCCTAAATCGCAAGAGAGCATGCCCCTCCGTTTGTGAACGCTAGAGAAAAAAGCCGTTCATCTGCTGTTCATCTCAGGCTAACGCGCTGATTATAGCGTCATTCTGCTTGCCGGGGCTTGAAATAACCGTCCTCCAACCTAAATATGCCTTGTGAGGTGCCGTCAGGGCCTCGCGTGGTCGCCGGCCTTTCAGGGCAGGCAAAATCTTAACATCGCTTCAAGGAGGATGTTGTCATGTTTGATCTTACCCCCCTCTATCGTTCCACCATCGGCTTCGATCGTCTTGCCCGCATGTTTGACGATCTGTCCGCTTTCGACGTCCCTGCTTACCCGCCCTACAATATCGAGCGCGTGAGCGATGATGAATACCGCATTACCATGGCGGTTGCGGGATTCGGCGAGGACGATCTCAACATCGAGCTCAAGCAGAGCACGCTCACTATTTCGGGCAAGAAGACCGAGCGCTCGGAAACTACCGGCGAAGTCCTGCATCAGGGCATCGCATCGCGCGCCTTCGAACGTCGGTTCCAGCTCGCCGATTTTGTGGAAGTCCGTGGCGCCAATCTCGAGAACGGGTTGCTCCATGTCACATTGAAGCGCGAGATTCCTGAGGCGATGAAGCCTCGGTCAATCCCGATCAGTGGCAAGGGGCCGAAGTCCATCGAGGCCAAAAAGGCTGCCTAACATGGGGATGGGAGTGGGCGCTGTTGCAGCGCCCACTTCGTTATTTTGTCAGCCGTTTGACCAGTTGCACGAGCTTTTTGATCTCCTGGTCCGTCGTTTTGAACGACGTGACGAAGCGTGCAAAGCACTCCGTCTTCCCGATTGTATCCGTCCCCGGCCCTTTTCCCGGCCATTCATGGTAGTGAGCCCCGTGCTTGAGCAGCCCGTCATGCAACGCCCGGGGCAGTATCGCAAAGACTTCGTTCGCCTGCGTTGGGAGGGGTAGCCTCACCGCTTTCACCTTCCCCATCAGCTCGGCTAGCAGCGCCGCCATGCGGTTTGCATGCTGAGAGTTCTTGAGCCACAAATCATCTTTGAGGTAGGCGAGCATCTGGGCGCCTAAAAATCGACCTTTTGAGAGAAGCTGCCCGGCTCGTTTCCGCCTCCGCCGAAATTCCTCTGCCAAGCTCGTGTCAAAGAACACCACCGCCTCGAGCGCCAAGGCTCCATTCTTCGTTGCGCCGAAGGTCATCACATCCACGCCCGCCTTCCAGGTGAGGTCCGCCGGCGTGCATCCGATGAATGACACCGCATTGGCGAACCGCGCTCCATCCATGTGCAACCTTAGTCCGCGCCGCTTGCACAGCCGGCCAAAAGCCGAGACTTCCTCAACGCTGTAAACAGTCCCCAATTCTGTCGCCTGTGTGATGGAAATCGCCGATGGCTTCGACTCGTGCTCGCCGCGCAGCGCCAGATCGAGCGCTTCGGTGATCAACGGCTCATCGAGTTTACCGGAAGGTGCCCACAGGCCCGTGAGGCGTCCGCCGCTGAAGAACTCTACCGCACCACATTCATCCGTGTTGACGTGTGATTCCTCGTGGCAGAGCACGCTGCCGTAGGCGGGGCAGATCGACGACAGCGCAAGCGCATTTGCCGCTGTTCCCGTGAGAACCAGATAGGTTTCCACCTCGCGTTCGAACACGGCGCTCAACGCTGCTTCGGCCTTCCTCGTCCAGGGATCGTATCCATACGACGTGGCTGTACCGGAGTTGGCTTTCCTTAGCGCGTCGAGCACCAGCTCGTGAGCGCCAACCGTGTTGTCGCTGGCAAAGTCCATTCAATCCTCTTGATGAGCGTGTGATGACCGCAAAGGATGTTGAAATATTATTTCATAGTTACCAACCCGGGAACAAACAACTTGCTGAGACGTCGGAATTCTGGCATTGATCGTCCAATAGGACAGTGAGGCTGTCCTTTTAGGTCGGCTATGATGGATTTTGCCACCAGTTTCTGCGGTTTTCCTTTCGGTTGGCGTGCCTGTGGTCCGCTAGGCGCCGCGCGGGCCGACAAACCCAACTGACGGCTCGAACCTCGCGAGGGGTCTGCCGTGAATTGCGTTACCGGGTAACACCCGACCAAATTCACCATGTCCCCCCGCAACGGACCTCGAGACCTTGGAAGATCGTTTAGGGTGAGAGCTTAATCTGAGCGAAACAAAGCTGGCCCAGGGGAGTGAACATGGCAGGCTGGCAGGCCAGTCAAATAGCAGTGACCCCGGAGGGCTTGCCCGCCCGCAGCGGTCTATACGACCCGGGCCATGAGCATGACGCCTGCGGTATTGGCCTCTATGCCAGCATCAACAACATTCCAAGCCACGCGATCATCGAGTGTGGCCTGACCATTCTTAAGAACCTCGAGCATCGTGGAGCGGTCGGCGCCGATCCGAAAGCGGGCGACGGTGCTGGCATCATGACCCAGCTCCCGCATGAGTTTCTTGCTGACGAAGCCGAGCGGCTGAAGTTCACTCTTCCCCCGCCTCGTCACTATGCCGTGGGTTATTTGTTCATGCCGCGCGAAGCCAACCTTCGTCAGGAAATCGAACGCCTTTGGCGCGAGACAGCGGTTGAAGAGGGCCTGCGCGTGATCGGCTGGCGTGACGTGCCCGTCGATGACAGCGTGCTTGGCGTTACGGTCAAGAAGACCGAACCCTGGCACCGCCAGATGTTCATCGCGCCGGGGCCGACGATTCGCGACGAAATACATTTCGAGCGTAAGCTCTTCGTGTGCCGCAAGGTCGTGTCAAACCGCGTCATCGAGGTCCTCGGCCATGCCGCTCGAAGCTATTATCCGGTGTCCGTATCAACCCGCACCATCGTCTACAAAGGTCTGGTGCTCGGTAAGGATCTGGGGTCTTACTATCGCGACTTGAGCAGTCCCAAGTTCGCATCGGCATTGGCGCTCGTTCACCAGCGCTTCTCCACCAACACCTTCCCATCCTGGCCGCTTGCCCACCCCTATCGCTACGTCTGCCACAACGGCGAAATCAATACGCTGCGTGGCAATTACAACTGGATGGCTGCGCGGCAGGCCAACATGAAGTCCGATGTCTTGGGCAAGGATCTCGAGAAGCTCTGGCCCATCTCCTATGAGGGCCAGTCCGATTCCGCCTGCTTCGACAACGCGCTCGAGCTGCTGTTCATGGGCGGATATTCCCTGCCGCACGCCATGATGATGCTCATTCCCGAGGCGTGGGCCGGCAATCCACTCATGGATGAGCATCGCCGTGCGTTCTATGAGTACCATGCAGCGCTGATGGAGCCGTGGGATGGTCCTGCCGCCATGGCGTTCACCGACGGCCGTCTCATCGGGGCAACGCTCGATCGCAATGGGCTCAGACCATCGAGGTATCTCGTCACCAATGACGGTTTTGTCGTCCTCGCCTCTGAAATGGGTGTGCTTAACATACCGGAAGAGAAGATCGTCAAAAAATGGCGCCTGCAGCCGGGCAAGATGTTGCTCATCGACCTTGAGCAGAAGCGCATCATCTCCGACGACGAACTGAAACGTGATCTTTCGACGAAGCATCCTTACAAGGACTGGCTGAAGCGAACGCAGGTTGTGCTCCGCGAAGTCCCCCTGGCGAAGACCAGGCGGCCCAGGAGTCATGTTCCCCTGCTCGATCGTCAACAGGCCTTCGGCTACACGCAGGAGGATTTGAAACTCTTGATGGCTCCCATGGCCCAGACCGGGCAGGAGGCGGTGGGCTCCATGGGCAACGACGCACCTATTTCCGCCATGTCGAACAGGCCCAAGCTTCTCGACACCTATTTCAAGCAGAATTTCGCGCAGGTCACGAACCCTCCGATCGATCCAATTCGTGAGGAGCTGGTGATGTCGCTCGTCTCATTCATCGGCCCACGTCCGAACTTGCTCGACCTCAAAGGCACCTCGAACCACATGCGGCTCGAGGTCGCGCAGCCGATTCTCACCAATGAAGAGCTCGAGCGCATTCGCACCATCGGCATCGTAAAGGAGAATCCATTTCGCACGGTGACCATCGATATCACGTACGATGTGGCCAACGGTCCCGAATTCATGGAAGCCGCCCTTGAGGCCATCTGCACCGGTGCCGAGCGTGCCGTGCAGGACGGCTATAACATCATCATTCTCTCCGACCGCGCGGTGAGTGCCGAAAAGGTGCCCATTCCGTCACTTCTTGCAACATCGGCAACGCATCATCATCTGATCCGCAAAGGTTTGCGCACCTCCGTTGGGATCGTGGTCGAATCGGGCGAGCCCCGCGAGGTGCATCAGTTCTGCACCCTTGCCGGTTACGGGGCCGAAGCAATCAATCCCTATCTGGCATTCGAGAGTTTGGAAGATCTTCTCTTGCAGCTCGATGAAAAGATCGGCCACGAGGAACTTTTCAAAAGATACATAAAGGCCGTCGACAAGGGGATTCTGAAAGTGATGTCCAAAATGGGCATCTCGACCTACCAGTCCTATTGCGGCGCTCAGATTTTCGATGCCATCGGGTTGAGAACCGAATTCGTCCAGCGCTATTTCACCGGCACTGCATCTCAGATCGAGGGTGTTGGCCTAAGGGAAATTGCCGCGGAAGCATTCCGCCGCCACGAAGACGCGTTCGGCGAGAATCCGGTTTTTGCCACCTCCCTCGATATCGGCGGAGACTATAGCTACCGCATCCGCGGCGAGGCTCATGTGTGGACGCCCGAAACCGTCGCTCACCTGCAGCACGCGGTGCGCGCCGATAGCAGAGAGCGCTTTCGTGAATTTTCCAGGGCGGTTGACAGCCAGGCGGAGTATTTGAAGGCGCCTCGCGGGCTCTTCCGCATACGCACCGCCGAAGAATTGGGGCGCGTGCCTGTATCCCTCGATCAGGTCGAGCCGGCGAAGGAAATCGTGCGCCGCTTCTCGACCGGCGCCATGTCATTTGGCTCGATAAGCCGGGAAGCGCACACGACTCTCGCCATCGCCATGAATCGCATCGGCGGCAAGTCGAATACCGGCGAAGGTGGCGAGGAACCCGATCGCTTCAAGCGGCTCCCGAGCGGCGACTCCATGCGCTCGGCCATCAAGCAGGTTGCCTCCGGCCGGTTCGGTGTGACCACCGAATATCTCGTCAACGCCGATTGCATGCAGATCAAGATCGCCCAAGGGGCAAAACCGGGCGAAGGGGGGCAGCTGCCGGGTCACAAGGTCGACGCCACCATTGCTCGCGTCCGCTATTCGACGCCGGGCGTGGCGTTGATTTCTCCGCCTCCCCATCATGACATCTACTGCATCGAGGATTTGGCGCAGCTCATTTACGATTTGAAGAATGTCAATCCGGATGCTGCCGTGTCGGTGAAGCTCGTTTCCGAAGTTGGCGTCGGCACCGTCGCCGCCGGCGTTGCCAAGGCCCGCGCCGATCACGTCACCATTTCAGGGTATGAAGGCGGCACCGGCGCTTCCCCCTTGACCTCGATCAAGCACGCAGGATCTCCCTGGGAGATCGGCCTCGCCGAAACCCAGCAGACATTGGTTACCAACGCCTTGCGTGAACGCATAGCAGTTCAGGTTGACGGTGGACTCCGAACGGGTCGCGATGTGGTCATCGCCGCGCTCCTGGGTGCCGATGAAATGGGTTTCTCCACCGCGCCGCTCATTGCAGCGGGCTGCATCATGATGCGCAAGTGTCACTTGAACACATGTCCCGTTGGAGTCGCGACGCAAGACCCCGTTTTGCGCAAGCGCTTCAGGGGCCAGCCCGAACATGTGATCAACTATTTCTTCTTTGTCGCCGAGGAGGTGCGGGCGATCCTCGCTTCGCTCGGCGCACGCTCGTTGGACGAGATCATCGGAGCCACCGAGTTCGTCGATCAAACCAAGGCGCTGGAGCACTGGAAGGCCCATGGCCTCGATTTCTCGCGGCTTTTCCAAAAGCCGGAGAATTACCGCGAAACGCCAGTCCGCAACACCGGCAGGCAGCACCACAATATTGAACGAGTGCTGGACCGCTCGCTCTTGGAAAGTGCCGCGCCCGCCTTGGCGCACGCTTCGCCCGTCGTGATCGAAAGAACCGTTCGCAACACCGATCGGACGATCGGCGCCATGCTTTCCGGCGAGATCGCCAAGCGTTACGGCCACGCCGGACTTCCCGACGATACGATCACAATCAACCTTCGCGGCGTCTCCGGTCAAAGCTTTGGGGCTTTTCTTGCCCATGGCGTAACCCTCGACCTCGTTGGCGAAGCCAACGATTATGTGGGCAAAGGCCTGTCGGGTGGCCGTATCATCGTTCGTCCCCCGGCCGAATCCGGCATTGTTCCGGAAGAATCGATCATCGTCGGTAACACGGTTCTCTACGGCGCGATTGCCGGAGAATGTTACTTCCGCGGTGTGGCAGGTGAGCGCTTTGCCGTCCGCAATTCGGGCGCCCTGGCTGTCATCGAGGGGCTGGGCGACCACGGATGCGAATACATGACCGGCGGGGTTGTCATCGTCATCGGCGAGACTGGACGCAATTTCGCAGCTGGAATGTCGGGCGGGGTTGCCTACGTCCTCGATTTGAAGGGAGACTTCAGGGAACGCTGCAACCTCGGCATGGTGGATTTGGCTCCGATTCCGGACGAGGAAGAAACGATCGAGCGCCTGCATCACCATGGGGGCGATCTTGAACATCACGGTCTCGTCGACATCAGCGCCGACATGACCCGCCACGATGCCGAACGCATCTGGCAGCTCGTCGGCCGTCACTACAAGTACACAGGCTCAACCCGCGCCCGAACCATCCTTGATGCGTGGGATCGCTATTTGCCGCAGTTCGTGAAGATCATGCCCGTTGAATACCGTCGCGCTCTGCTTGAGCTGGAACGCGCCCAGGCGGCAAGTGACGGCATGCGGATCGGTCTTGCCAAGGGAGCCTGACCGCCATGGGCAAGATCACCGGCTTCCTTGAGATCGATCGGCAAGATCAGACATACCCCCCTGCGTCCGATCGCATCCGCCATTTCCGCGAATTCATCCTTCCGCTCGATGATCGCGATACCCAGAAACAGGCGGCGCGATGCATGGACTGCGGTATTCCGTATTGTCACACCGGTTGCCCGGTGAACAACCAGATTCCCGAGTGGAACGATCTCGTCTATCAGGGAAATTGGCAAGAGGCGGCGCGCGATCTGCACTCCACCAACAATTTTCCCGAGTTCACCGGACGCATTTGCTCCGCGCCTTGCGAGGAAGCCTGCACCCTCAATCTCGAAGACGCACCGGTGACCATCAAGAGCATTGAGCAGGCCATTGCCGACAAGGCCTGGGCCGAAGGCTGGGTCGTGCCTGAACCGCCCGAGCAGCTTACCGGCAAACGCGTTGCGATTGTGGGTTCAGGTCCCGCAGGGCTTGCCGCTGCCCAGCAGCTCGCTCGCGTCGGGCACGAAGTACACGTCTTCGAGCGCGAACCAAGGGCCGGCGGTTTGCTGCGGTATGGGATTCCCGATTTCAAGATGGAGAAGCAAGGAATCGACCTGCGCGTCAAGCAAATGGAAGCGGAAGGGGTAACGTTCCACTACAACGTCGATATCGGCAACGGCCGTCCCTTGCGGTCTCTCACCGGCGTGTACGATGCAGTCTTGCTGGCAATCGGCGCCGAGCGTCCTCGCGATCCGCAGATTCCGGGGAGTGAGCTGGCTGGCTGTCACTACGCCATGCCGTTCCTCGTCCAACAAAACAAACGGTTGGGCAACGATCCTTTGGGCGATGAAAAGCCCCTGTTGGCCACCGGCAAGAATGTCGTCGTGATCGGCGGCGGTGACACCGCATCGGATTGCATCGGTACGTCCTTTCGCCAGGGCGCTCTGTCCGTGACCCAGCTTGACATACGCCCGATGCCGCCCGAGCGCGAGAACAAGCTGCTCGTTTGGCCCTACTGGCCGACCAAGTTCCGCACCTCATCCAGCCAGGCAGAAGGTGCCGCCCGCGAATTCGCCTGTGCCACTCTGCGGATTGTCGGCAGGAACGGCCAGGTCGCCGGTGTCGAATGTGCCAGGGTGAACGAAAAACGCGAACCCATTGCGGGAACCGAGTTCCTCTTTCCGGCCGAACTCGTTCTGCTGGCGATCGGATTTGCCGGTCCGAAAGAGGAAGGGCTCTTGCAGGAAATCCATATCGACCGCGACAGACGGACCAATCTCAAAGCTTCAACCGACGACTACCGGACATCCGTCGCCAAGATTTTTGCCGCCGGCGATGCTCGCAAGGGTCAGTCGCTTGTGGTCTGGGCAATTCGCGAAGGGCGACAGGCCGCCCGCGCGATTGATGAGTTCCTCATGGGCTCTTCGTCATTGCCAAGATGATTACTGCGCCTTTGGCCAGCTGAAATCGTCATAACGCCCCTTGCGCGCTCTCGGCCAGCGGCCTTCGAACAGCAACCGCCCCGCGTTTGTGTCGGCTCCAACCCGTGATCTGAGCGCGCTGATGACCAATTCCGGCGTTCCAATGAGATCGCTCTTCGCATGCCCTCCCCGCCCGCTGACGGCCAGCACCGCCGATGCCCATTGCGGGTCTCCTACGACATAGGTCAAGGAAGTCTCCTCTTTCGCTCCTGGCATCTGCCCGAAAACCGGCATCGGGCGAATTATCTTTTCCGGCGCAGGTCGAACGGGGTCATCCAAATGCGGCGACACAAAACCCCGCACCACTTTTCCGTCGGCGACGGCAATGTCGCGTCTTATTGCGTCAAGCAAAAGCATCGCCAGCCTATCGTTGCCGGATTTGAGGAAGTGAATTCCATCCCTCGATCGCAGTCGCGTCACTTTGCCGGATGCATCCGCCCCCTGATCGGTATAATTGCCGTTGACATCGCTGAAAACTCTTCGCGTTTCCACATATTTGACATGCTGTCTCAGCGCGCGGTCGCGCTGGACCGTTGCGATGTAATTCGTTTCGCCTTCAAGGGCCACTGGGCCCATGGGCGGTAGCTCCACCCAGTAGATGGCTATGCCTCGGCTCTTCAGCAGATCGATGATCGTGTCCACCCGTTGCGCATAAACGCTCGCCCATTCAGGCGTAGCGAACGGAATGGGACCCGAGATGGTGCGGATATCCTGCCCGTCATTGCTGCCGAGGAGAATAACCGCGATCGCCATTTCCCGCCGTTCGTGAATCTTCGGCAAGGCAACGGCCCAGTCATAGAACTCCGGTCGCGCCAGTCCGGAATCGTCCTTAAACCGCCCGTCGATAACAAGCCTGAGATCGCCTTCTGCCATCCTGCTCATCCCCGCAAACAGCCCGGCAGCGAGGGAATCGCCGAAAACGAAGAGCTGATAGGACTCTTTCGCGTCGCCGATGTAGGATTTGGACAATTTCGGCACTGTCACCACCGCTGTCGGCTGCGGCTGGGGTTGAGTGACCGGCTGGGACTCAGCGGTGGACGGCTGGGGGTCGGTGGCAGTGGATTGAGCGGCAGCGACGGCGGGGCTTGCAACAAGAATTGCCCAGACAAGCAGACCTCTAGCCAAATGCGCTGTTGTTGACATCCGAGTTAACTTCCCTTGCGCAACTCGACGAGCAGCGCGCGCGTAGGAACCCCATCGAGTGTGAGCTTGCGGCTCTTCTGAAACGCTAGGATTGCTTCATAAGTACGCGCGCCAAAGCGACCGTCGGTTCCTCCGGTCGGAAAACCGTGGCCGATGAGTCGTTTTTGCATTTCCACTCGCTCGGCGAAAGTGAGCTCTATGTTCTGGTCAGGCCATTTGGCCATGAACGGACCTGATCCGCGCAGGCGGTCGGCCAGATGTCCAACCGCTATCGCATAGGAATGCGACTCATTATAGGCCATGATCGCATTGAAATTCTGCGTCACCAGGAAAGGAGGACCATCAAGTCCCTGCGGCATTATTATGAAGGCCTTTGTATCGGCTTCACCGAACTCTCCCTTCATCGGCCTGACACCGAGTTTTTTCCATTCGCCAATGCTGCGTGGACGTGCCCGGCCTATGAGAGAGAGATCGAACTTTGCCGGGAGGGCAACTTCCCACCCCCACGGTCGTGACGATGACCACCCCGATTTCTTCAGGTAATGGGCCGTCGAAGCAAGCGCATCTGCTTCCGAACCCCAGATGTCGCGAACCCCGTCCCCGGTCCAGTCCACTGCAAAGGCAAGATAGGATGTCGGAATGAATTGCGTATGTCCCATGGCACCCGCCCAGGAGCCAACGAAGCGATCGGCCGGGACGACGCCGCTTTGCATGATCTTGAGCGCCGCGACTATCTGCGGCCGCGCATAATTTTTCCGCGAGCCCCTGTAGGCGAGCGTCGCCAGCGAGCGCATAACGCTCATCGAGCCCTTGTCCTGCCCAAAGTTGCTTTCAATGCCCCAAATCGCAACCAAAATATGACGATCGACTCCGAACTTGCGCTCGATCGCCGAGAGCAGGCCTGCCTTTGTGGCAAGCATCGCTCGTCCGGTATCGATCCGTGCGGGAGTTACCGCTTTTGACAGATACTGCGAAGTGGTTGACGTGAATTCGGGTTGGTTCTCCGCCATTTTCAGGACGAGCGGATCCGGCTCCACAACTCCGGCAAAGGCCCGATCGAACGTGCCGCGTTTGATTTTTGCAGCGGATGCCTGTGGCCATAGCGTGCCGATGAAGGCTTGGAAAGCGGGCTCGAAGGCCCAGCTCGAAGCCGAGGAAAATGCTAACGACACTGCCGCCGCCGCCACTACTGCGATGCGTTTCTTCATGCCTGACACTAGCCTTCGGGTGAGTCCCGCTCAAGTTTCCGCATATTAGCTGCCTGCGTTATGCCGCATCAATTTCTTTTCCCACGTCAAGGCGGATGTCACAATCTCGTCAAGATTGTCCCACCTCGGAGACCATCTAAGAATTGTTCTTGCCCGATCCGCTGAAGCTACGATTCTTGCGGAGTCCCCTGCCCGCCGGCCGGCAAGCCGCACATTGAGTTTCTGTTGTCCTGCCCTCTCGACCGCTCGAATGACTTCCAAAACTGAATAACCTCTTCCATACCCGCAATTGAACACACCTCCCTGACGGCCCGATCGAAGGTGAGTCATGGCATCGACATGTGCAGCGATAAGATCGCTCACGTGGATGTAGTCGCGGATGCACGTGCCATCCGGCGTTTCGTAATCCGTCCCGAAAACCTCCATCTGCCCTCGCTGACCAAGCAGCGTCTGGCAGGCGACCTTGATCAGATGCGTGGCCCGCGGATTGGATTGTCCGGTCCTGCCTTTGGGATCGGCTCCTGCAACATTGAAATATCTAAGGGAAACATAATTGAGACCATGGGCGTGTGCGCTGTCGGCAAGCATCCACTCCGTCATCAGCTTCGATTTTCCGTAAGGTGAGACCGGCACGGTTTGCGCATCTTCGCTCACCGGAATGGTCTTCGGCTCACCATAGACTGCCGCCGTGGAGGAAAAGATGAAATTGGCAACGCCATGTCGAACCGCCGCCGCGATAAGCTCTCTCGACTTCACCGTATTATTCAAATAATAGCCGAGCGGATCGCTGACCGAGTCCGGCACGACGATGGAGCCGGCAAAATGGACAATCGTGTCCACCCCGCCTCTGCCCAATACCCGGTCGAGCAGCGTCTCGTCGCCGATATCGCCCTCGATGAGATTTGCTTCTGGCGGCAGGACCCACCAAGCACCTGTTGAAAGGTTGTCGATGACGACGACGTCTTCGCCTCGATCAAGCAATTCGAACACCATGTGGCTGCCGATGTAACCGGCGCCGCCCGTCACCAGAACCGTCATCGAAAGCAATTCACCTTCTGGTCAAACCCGCCGAAACCTTTTAAGCCTATGGCGGTTTATTGCAACGGTCTCTCGCTAGCCAATACGATGAAAACTTCCATCAAGAAGGCGGTGTTTCCGGTTGCCGGCCTTGGCACCCGCCTGTTGCCGGCCACCAAGGTCATCCCAAAGGAGATGCTGACGATCGTCGATCGCCCGGTTATTCAGCTCGTCGTCGAAGAGGCGCGCGAAGCGGGAATTGAGCATTTCATTTTCGTCACCGGCCGCAACAAGGGAACCATCGAAGACCACTTCGACAAGCAATACGAGCTGGAGGACGCTCTTCGTTTGCGCGGCAAGTCGCTTGAACTCGATTTGCTTGCGATGGGGCTTCCAACCGCAGGTCAGGCCAGTTTCACCCGCCAGCAGGAACCGCTGGGGTTGGGACACGCCATTTGGTGCGCTCGCGCTCTGGTGGGCGAGGAGCCATTCGCAATATTGCTGCCCGACATGCTCATCCACGCGAAGCCGGGGTGTCTTTCACAAATGGTAGAAATCTACACGCAAACCGGAGGCAACATTATTGCCGTGGAGCAGGTTCCTGCCGAGCACGTGCATCGCTATGGTGTCGTTGCGCCTGGAAAGAAGCTTGGAGGCGCATTCGAAATCACCGACATGGTGGAAAAGCCACGCGTCGAGTCCGCGCCATCCAACCTCATCATCTCGGGACGCTACATATTGCAGCCGTCCATCTTTGCAAAACTGGCAAAGCAACGACGCGGTGCCGGTGGCGAGATCCAACTGACCGACGCCATGATCGAGCTCGTGCGCGAGGAACCTTTCTATGGGCTCCAATTTGTTGGCCGGACCTTCGATTGCGGCGACAGGCTCGGATTCTTGCTGGCCAACATGGCCTACGGTCTGGAGCACGAACTTGTGGGCAAGGAGTTCCGTGCCGCTCTCATCGACTATCTCAAATCCACGGGCATCGCCTCTAGCGAGCGATCCTGAGCCCCGCCTTCACTTGCGTCTCGCTGTAACCCTGAGTGTCCCCTTGCGGAAGGTAGCGTGTCTGATCCACCCCCGCTAACAGCCAAAGCGTCTGTCCCATCCGATATGACAGTTCACCGCCCCATTCGAGCGTCAAACTGGCATCGTCCACCCCATTGGAGATCGAGTACTCAGCGCTGCCCCAGGCCTGTGCCTTCAAGTATTCCCGAAACTCGTGAGTGATTTTGATTTCGCCGGCGTGCGCCGTCGTTCCCGGCTCGACGGAAAATTCAATCCCCGTCAATTCGCTGGGTCGCCAAACCGCATTGGCAAAAAACCCGAATCCCGAGAAGTCGCTCAGGGCGTCATCCTTATAGGTCCGGATGGCATATTGCAGTCCCGCCGTGGCGGACCAAATCCTTCCGCTCTCAATTTGTGCGCCTGCTTTGAGACTTACGGCGTAGGAATCCCGCTCGAGTCCATCTTCATCCGTTTTGAGATCGTAGACCCTGGACGATATGTCACCCGCGATCAGCGGGCGCACTTTCGAGGAGCCGTGGTAGGTCACGGCGAATCCCGCGTGCGGTTCGAGATAGTTTAAGTCGGCGGTATCCTCTTTTCCTCCGCCTGCAAGTTTTACATCTCCGTAGCTGATACGCGTCAAGCCCGCCCCGATCGTTCCTCCAAACCGGCCGGAGTATCTGCTCAGCTCCCCCGAAACTCCAAATTCATATTCGTTCAGCTTGTCAATAGCGGTGTCTGCAACATCACTGGCGCTCGCCGCACTTTGTTCTTGTGCCGCGACGAATTTGAGCTTCGCTTCCGTATCGCGCCGGATATCGATGCGCAAGGAGCCTGCGACTTCTCCTTCTGTGGTCGCTGCGTCCGGGTGGTCTATGAAGTCGATGCGCTCGCCAGTGGCTTCCAGGTTGAATTCATGCCTCACCCAGTTGGTTTTGAGCTTCAGATGCGGGGCCACCTTCAACCCTGCCGCCGCAACTGAGTCAGAGGAGCTTTGCTCGACATTGTTGGTATGCACTGCCGAGACTTCGATGGCGGGATAGAATTCAAACACTCCTGCCCTGAGGCCCAGAGGAACTTGCGCCTCGCGTTTCTCGATAGACGCCACCGCCTTATCCGGCACGCCCTCCACCGCTTGCCCAAGGGCAACCCTGCCTGGCGTTATCAAGACGCACCACCACATGGCAATGCACGCTGTCCTCGAAACCATCAACTTAGGCGCCCCCAAATGACGAGGACGCAGTGCGCCGTCCTATGGCGCAAGGCATGCCCCCGAGATCGATCTTGGCTGGAGTTTGGTTAATGTACGGTTAGGTTGTACAAAGCGAGTCTGACAACTAAGTAGTGTCCCATCCCTCGAGTTCGCGTCGAATGAGCCGATCGAGCATTCCAATCGAGGTTGTCGATGCATTGAGACAAGGAACGAGGGAAAACTCTCTTCCCCCATGCTTCACAAAGGTTTGCTTGAGCACGATGCCGATTTCCTCGAGAGTTTCCACGCAGTCGGCTGAAAACCCGGGGCAAACGACAAGCAAGTTCTTGCATCCACCGCGCACGAGCTCGATCGCCGTCTCATCGGCATAGGGTTTCAGCCATTCGGCACGGCCGAACCTCGACTGAAAGACCGTAACGAATTTCTCGTCCGGCATGCCGAGCGCCTCTCGCAAGAGTTCTCCCGTTTTCATGCATTGCGCATAATAGGGATCGCCGCGCTCCACATAGGTCTGCGGCAGGCCGTGGAACGAAGCCATGATGATATCGGGTTTCCACGAAAGCGTGATCAGGTGGCTGCGCATGCTATCGGCCAGCGCTTCGATATAGGCCGGATCTCTATAGTAGGGCGGCATCGTTCTGATTGCAGGTTGCCACCTCATGAGTCCCAAAGCCTTGAATGCTTCATCGAGCGCGGTAGCGGTCGTTGCCGCGGAGTATTGCGGATAGAGGGGAACCAGTAGAATGCGGTCATGCCCCTGCTGTCGTAGTGCCCGTAGTCGATCCCCGAGCGCCGGTTGGCCATAGCGCATTGCCCAGTCGATACTCACCTTTCCCCCGCTTCGGAATACCTCCGCCAGCGCCTCCGATTGGGCTCGGGTAATTGTCTTGAGAGGCGATTCATTTCGTTCCCGGTTCCAGATTTTTTCATAAGCCCGCGCGGTTTTCCTTGGTCGCGTGTTTAGAATTATGCCATTCAGAACGAGCCACCACAGCGCTCGATTGGTTTCGATAACGCGCCGGTCCCACAAAAACTCTTTGAGGTACCTGCGGATCGGCCAATAGCTGAATTGCTCAGGAGTGCCCAGGTTGATTAACAGCACACCAACCCGGTCGAGCGCCGGGGGCACCGCGGCTTTATCAATCATCTTTTAACCATCCGCCACATGACTAATTCTCATTAACGTGCTGAAGACGCACACCCCCTAATATCGGGTCATTCAAAACGCTACGATTTAAGGGTCGCTGCCTTGGAGACAAGTGCTTTTTCTCCGCCGCTTAAGGGATGGATGAAGGTCTCCGAATTGCTGCGCTCGGAAATTTCCTCCGTGAGCGGGCTCGAAGGCGAAGCAACCGTTGCATTCGGTAAGGCTCAGATTAGCGGCATTCGTGCGAACTTGCCTCTGCTTCTGGCCGCCAACTTGGCAGGTCTGCCCGTCGTCGGCTGGTTCATGCTGACGGGCGGCAACCTTGTCCCTTGGGTGATTTTCGCCCTCGCTGCTGTCGTCATAGGCATGCTCGCGTTGCCCCGCGTCGAGGACGTCGAAGCGCCCGGGTCCATGTGGGGTGTTCTGCGCCGCGCCGAAGGCTCGGCGGTAATAATGGGGCTGACTTGGGCGAGCCTGCCCATTCACAGCTTTGGACTGACAAACCCTCCTTCCTCCAATATTTGGATGCCGATACTGGTGATGACGTCGAGCCTGCTTGCCTATTGCCTGGCAAGCATGCCCTCAGCCGCCCTGCTGCTCCTCGGTCTTACGTTTTCTGCCTTTTTTCTACCCCTCATCGACTCTCCAAACTGGGCGGGTATGATTCTATTTTCCGCCGCTATTTCCTATTTCGCCATATTTGCTGCCCTCATCATCGCACGCTACCGTGGCCTCCTCGACCTCGCTCAGCATGACCAGGACTCCAAGCGCCAGCGCGAGATCATCGCCCTGTTATTGAAGGATTTCGAGCAGGGTTCGAAGGATTGGCTTTGGGAGACCGATGCGCAAGATCGTCTTGTCTATCTAACCGACCGCCTGGCGGAAGTAACGGGGCGCGCCCTCGATGAGCTGGTCGGAAAACGGCTGAACGAGATTAGCGGCCTCCCCCAGCATATTGGCCCCTGGCAGTCTTTTCACGATCTTTTGCAGGATCACCGCGACGTGCGAGACATCGAGCTCCCCGTCAAGATAGCGAAGCAACGGCGCTGGTGGCAGCTCACTGCCCGCCCGATCTTCGCTGCGAACGGCACTTTCCTGGGCTATCGCGGTGTCGGTCGGGATATCACTGAGGCGCATGAGGCTAGAACTGCCCTCGTCCAGGCCAAGGAAACTGCTGAAAGGGCCTCGAATGCGAAATCACAGTTCTTGAATGTCATGAGCCATGAGTTGCGCACCCCCTTGAACGCAATCGTTGGCTTCTCCGAAATCATGGTCCAGGAGCGCGAAGGCCCCTTGGGCGCCCGCAGTTACGCCGACTACGCGAAAAGCATTGTTGAATCGAGCAGGCAGCTTCAGCGCATCATCAACGATATCATCGACGCGAGCCGCATCGAAAACAGCAGCTTCAAGATCCTTGAACAGGAGGTCGATGTCGCCGAACTGGCCCAAGTGGCGTTGCGCAACTGCAGACAATTGGCCAATGACACCAATGTAATCTTGGTCGGCGACTTCCAGGCTGTCCGCGCCGAGATACGCGGCGACCTTTTTAGGCTGAAGCAGATTCTCGACAATCTTCTCACCAACGCAATCAAGTTTACGCCAGCGCTGGGGACCGTCGAACTCTCGATCCGCGACGAAGAGGATGGCTCTTTGAGTTTCAATATCCAGGACAGTGGAATTGGAATAGATCAGAAGGATATCGAGCGGATCTTTGAACCTTTTGTTCAGGCCGACGTGGGAATGAATCGCCAGTTTGGCGGAACCGGGCTTGGTCTTCCTATCGCGCGAAAATTGGCCCGCGCCCACGGCGGCGAAATCACGCTGCAAAGCAAGCTCGGCAGGGGGACGACCGTAACATTTAGGCTACCGGCTCAGCGGGTTATTCGCGAAACTTCACATTCCGTTGCAAGGAAAGTGGTGGCGGCGTAACCTCGCTGGCCTATGCCGAGCGAAGTGAAATTCAAACCACCCCGCACGCCTTTCGCCGGCGCTGAAGTTCCGAAATCCATAAGCCAGTTCGATGCCGGGGCGGCGATCTTCGCCGCACCTCACGGCACTCCCTATCGAGGCATCGACAATCGCCCCCACGCCGGCACCGCAAATGCCTTTCGCCGGGCCATCGCCGGAGACGCCGGCTGGCGGGAACACTGGGATTTCGACCTTGCGGCTCCCTTGTTGGGCAGCAGCAGCTTCCACCTTGTCGATCTCGGTGATCTTCCCACTCTTCCTCGCTCGGGCGCCAGAAACCGGAAACTGATCGAGACGGCAACGCGCGCCATTCTCGCGCGCAATGCCGTTCCGATCATGATCGGCGGCGATGATTCAACCCCCATACCCTTCATTCAGGCGATGGAGCCCTGCGACCCCCTAACCATCCTGCAGATCGATGCACATATCGATTGGCGCAATCAGCGCCGCGGAGAGAAACAGGGTTTCTCCAGCACCATGCGTCGTGCCTCCGAGATGCCTCACGTGAAACGCATCGTCCAGGCGGGCATCCGTGGCCTCGGGAGCGCCAGAAAACGCGAGTATGACGACGCGATCGCTTGGGGAGCGCAGATTGTTCCGGCCGCCGTCATTCACGCAAGCGGTATCAAGGCCGCTCTCGATTTGATACCGCGAAACTCCAATTGCGTCATTTCCTTCGATTGCGACGCCCTCGATGGTGCCACCATGCCCGCCGTGATGTCTCCCACCCCTGGCGGGCTGACCTATCGCCAGCTAGTCGACCTCATCGCCGGCGTGACCAGCAAGGCAAGGCTGGTCGGTTTCGATCTGATCGAATTCGTTCCGGCTCGCGACCCGTCAGGCTATGCCGCTTATGTTGCCGCGCGCATACTTTGGCATGCCGTCGGCCGGTTGGCCAACAGCGTCTGACCTACTCGGCCGCCATGGCGGTCGGGGCAGCTCTTCCCGCCCGGTATGCGTCCATGAGCTCAGACCACGTCTTTTCTGCAGCCATAAGGTGCCGTTCCTTGACGTGACCATATCCCCGAATCTGTTCTGGAATGGAAGCTATCTCGACTGCCAGCGCGTGATTGTTGGCTGTGAGCTTTGGCATAAGCTCTTCGATTGTCTGACGGTAGCGCTCGATCAAGGCCCGCTCCCGCCTGCGTTCCGCCGACCGGCCGAATGGATCCAAAGCCGTTCCGCGAAGGAATTTGAGACCGGCAAGGAGCCTGAATACGCCCATCATCCACGAACCATAGACTTTCTTGCGCAGCTGCCCGCTATCGGGATCGCGCGAGGCCATGAGAGGAGGAGCTAGGTGGAATTTCACCCTGCCGCCCCGAAAACGCTTGCCGAGCTCCTTGGCAAACTCACCATCGGTGTAAAGCCGCGCCACCTCATATTCATCCTTGTAGGCCATTAGTTTGAACAAATAGCGCGCCACAGCTTCCGCAAGATCAGTTGATCCCTTTACCCGTTGGGCTTCCCTGTCCCGCACCTTGTCGATGAACACTCGGTACCGGTCGGCATAGTCCTTGTCCTGATAGTCCACGAGGTATCGGTAACGCCATTCCACCATATCGTGGAGGCTCTCCTGCTCAATTTCATCCGTTTTCCGGCTTTGGGAAGCAAACAACGCCGGATCATGCGCCGCTCGTCTGCCCAGCAGAAAAGCCTCGAGGTTCATGGCAACTGAAACGCCGTTAAGCTCGATGGCGCGCTCGATCGCCTTGCCCGCGACCGGAATAAGGCCTTTTTGGTAGGCATAACCCAAAGTCAGCATGTTCGAGGCGATTGAGTCGCCCAAGAACTCTGTGGCGATTCCGGTTGCATCGACAAAGTGGCTTGCTTGCGCGCTACAGCGGGAAGCAATCAACTTGATCATCTCTGCGCTGGGAAACTCATAGTCCGGGTACCGGGTGAATTGCGCCGGCATGACCTCATGCGAGTTGACAACGCTATGGGTAAGAGCCGGATCCGAAGTTGCCAACACTCGTTCCGAAGCCGAGGTGACGAGATCGCACCCTAAGATGAGATCGCACCCTCCGGCGGCGATTCTTATGGTGGAGATATCCTCAGGGGCGCCCGCGATTTTCAGATGGCTCACCACCGCGCCGTTCTTCTGCGACAGGCCTGCCATGTCGATGAGGGCGGCCCCCTTTCCTTCGATATGCGCCGCCGTCGCCAGCACGTGCCCAACCGTGACGACACCGGTGCCTCCTATACCGGTGACGAGAATGGACCAGGGCCGATCAAGCTTCATCGGTTGCGGGTCGGGCAGCACCGACAACGCATCCAGGGGCGCCTTTCGTGTCGTCCTGATCAGCTCACCTCCCTCCACCGTGACGAAGCTTGGGCAGAAGCCTTTCAGGCAGGAATAATCCTTGTTGCAGATGGATTGGTCGATTTGCCGCTTGCGGCCGAACGGCGTCTCGACCGGTTGTATTGCAACGCAGTTCGATTGTACGCCGCAGTCTCCGCATCCCTCGCACACCCGCTCATTGATGAACACCCGCCTGTTGGGATCGGGATAGGCGCCCCGTTTGCGCCGGCGTCGTTTTTCCGCAGCGCAGGTTTGATCGTAGATCAGCACCGTCACGCCGCGCAGCGTCATCATATCTTTCTGCAGGGCCATGATGTCGTCACGATGGTGAACCGTGGTGCCACGCGGGAGCGCAGGCGTGGCGGAATACTTGTCTGGCTCATCGGAGACGACCGCGATCCTGTCGACCCCCATCGCTCGCATTTCGCATGCGATCTTCTCCACCGACATGTCTCCGTCATTGGCTTGGCCACCCGTCATGGCCACCGCGTCGTTGTAGAGAATCTTGAAGGTCATCGTGGCGCCGGCGGCAATCGCCGCCCTGATCGCCATGAGACCGGAGTGGTTGTAGGTACCGTCTCCGATGTTCTGGAAAACATGCTCGCGCGTAGAGAAGGGAGCTTCGCCGATCCAGTTGGCTCCCTCTCCGCCCATCTGGGTTGAGCCTTCGGTACGGCGCGCTGGAATTGCCTGCACCATCCAATGGCAGCCGATCCCCGCATAACCTCGTCCGCCTTCTGGGACGACCGTCGAGGAATTATGTGGGCATCCCGCGCAGAAATAGGGAATGCGCGTAATGATGTCGGCGAGCTTCCTTACTGCCGCCTTCCGCTGCCTCACGGCGTCGAGCCGTGCCGCCAGCTCCGCATCATCGTTGTATTGGAGCAGCCTCTCCCCGATCGCCGCCGCGATTTGGTGGGGCTCGAGCGTGCCGAATGCGGGAAACAGGTGCTCTTCCCTCTCGTCGCGTTTGCCGATGACGATCGGAGAGGATTTGATGTTGTAGAGCTGCTCCTTGACATGTGTTTCGATCAAGGCACGCTTTTCTTCCACCACGATGATCAGCTTTAGTCCTTCGGCAAACTTTTCCACAATTGACGGATCGACTGGCCACACCATGGCGAGCTTGAGCACCCGCAACCCGAGCTTTGCCGCCCTTGCCTCATCGATCCCAAGCTCGTTCAGCGCCTCGCAGACATCGAGATAGCTCTTTCCTGCAGTGACGATGCCGACCTTCGCGTCCGGCCCGCCACGATGAACTATTCGGTCAAGCCCATTGGCGCGCGCGAATGCAACCGCCGCAAATCGTTTGTAAGTGTGAAGCCTAAGCTCCTGTTCGAACCGATCGTCCGGGGACCTGATGTTGAGACCGCCTTTCGGCATTTCGAAATCGGTGGGCATGACAACATGCGCCCGCTCCGGGCCCGCATCGATGACGGCGGTGGATTCCACATTGTCGTGAACGCATTTGATGCCTACCCAGGTACCGGCGTATCTCGACAGCGCGAAACCGTAGAGCGAATAGTCGAGTATTTCCTGCACGCCGGCAGGATTGAGAATCGGCATCATTGCATCGAGCAAAGCGAATTCGCTCTGGTGCGGCACGGTAGATGATTCCGCCGCATGGTCATCGCCCATCAGGACCAGAACACCGCCATGCTTGGATGACCCCGCCGCATTGGCGTGACGGAACACGTCTCCGGAACGGTCAACCCCTGGCCCTTTGCCGTACCACATCCCGAAAACGCCGTCGTAGCGGCCTTCCCCTCGCATCTCGGCTTGTTGCGAGCCCCACAGCGCCGTCGCCGCCAGATCCTCATTGAGTCCGGCCTGGAAGAGGATGTTGCGGGCCTTGAGATACTTTTGCGCCCGCACGAATTGCTGGTCGAGACCGCCGAGCGGCGATCCCCGGTACCCGGTGACATAGCCGGCGGTGTTCAGGCCAGCCTGGCGGTCGCGTTCATGCTGCATGAGCGCCGCCCGCACCAAGGCTTGCGTGCCCGATGCCAAGACGCGATCAACGCCGAGGTCGTACTTATCCTCTAATGTCACGTGTTTCGTCATGTGCCTCGACCAGGGGCCACTGCGACGGTCCCATAAGTGTCACCGCTGACAGGAATATGCAATGCTTGGCGGCGGCTTAGCGTAAATAGCAATGCCACTATCGCACCTTGGGTTCTGTCGGTCACAATCTTGTTTCCTTGGTAACCAAATCGACAGATTTGGAATGATGCCGACGAATCAGCGCTGTGGCTGACCGGGCCTACAACTTTTCCGCTAGGCCCCAGCGCCAGAAATCGTTTCCGAGGTTTCCATAGTGGCGGGCAATGACCATGCCGTGAACCTCTGAAGCTCCGTCAACCAGCTTGGCTGCACGCGCGTAGCGATAAATCCACTCCGCGACATTATCCTTTGAGTATCCCTTAGCCCCCATGAGCTGAACGGCCGTATCGGCCGCCCGGTGTAACACGTTGGCGACGTGGACCTTTGCCATCGAGACCTCTTTTTGCGCATGACTTCCCTGATCGATGAGCCACGCCGCATGCATCGTCAAAAGTCGCCCCATATGAATGTCGCGCGCCACATCCGCCAGCATCAGCTGCACTGATTCCCTGTCGACCAGCTTTGCGCCGAAGGCCCTTCGTTCCCGCACATAGGCGCTGGCCTCCTCCAGACAGCGCTTGGCAAGGCCGAGCCACCGCATGCAATGGGTAAGTCGCGCCGGCCCAAGCCGCATTTGCGTTATTTTCAAACCGTCGCCTTCGTTTAGCAGCCGATGCTGAATCGGAATCTCAAGCCCGTTGAATTCCAGTTCACACACCCCGCCATGTTCTTGCGGACCCATGATGTCGATGCGCCGCACGATGCGCCAACCGGGTTCGCTGCGGTGATAGAGAAAGGCAGACAACCCCTTGCGAAGATCGTCCGACGTGCGCGCAACGAGAATGAAATGACTGGCCTCCGCCGCGCCGGAAATGAACCACTTTCGGCCGTTGACGACGTATTTGTCTCCCTTGCGCTCAGCCCGCGTCAGCATCATGCCCCCTGGATCGGAGCCCGACCCGGGGTGAGGCTCCGTCATGGCGAAGGCAGAGCGTACCCGGCCATCGACGATCGGTTGAAGCCATGCGTCTCTCATCGCTTCGTCCTTGAGCACGCGATTGAGAAGCGACATGTTGCCGTCATCCGGTGCGGCGCAATTGAGCGCCACAGGCCCGAAGATTGACCGGTTTGCTTCTTCATAAAGTGCTGCCCAGCCCACGACCGGCAGCTCCAGCCCGCCATTTGCCCTGGGCATCTGCGGAGCCCATAGGCCGGCAGCCTTTGCCTTCTTTCTTAAACCTTCGAGCACATCGAGTCGGATGTTTTCGTACTCGTCGTAATTTTCCTTGCCGCGTTCGAGCGGCATCACCTCACGGGCCACGAACTCTCGCGTCGCCAAGCGAAGCCTTTCAATTTCGGGGCTGAGAGTGAACTCCATCAGACGGGCGCCCACATGTGGCCACCGTCGACCACGATCGTTGATCCCGTCATAAAGCCCGATGCCTGCGGCGAGGCGAGAAGCAGCAGGGTTCCATCGAGATCGGACGCCTCGCCATATCTTCGTTGCGGGATTGTTTTGATCATTGCCTGCCCATTCTCGCTCTTGAGATAGCTCTCTGTCATCTCGCTCATGATGTAGCCCGGAGCGATCGCATTCACCCTGATGGCAAATTGCGCAAGCTCGACCGCCAATGCCCGTGTCATCTGAATCAGGCCGGCCTTCGCGACACTATAGGCCGCCCCTCTCAAAGTGACGCGCAGTCCGAGTATGGAGGCGATATTCACGATGGTCCCGCCACGCTTGGCCGTGGCCATGCGCCGGCCCGCTTCCTGGCAAAGGAGCCACACCGCATTGAGATTCGTATCGATCACCGTTTGCCAATCCTCCCGTCCGAACTCCAGCGGCTTGCCGATTCGAACGATGCCGGCGTTGTTAACGAGGCAGCTGACGGTTCCGAACCGATCTTCCGCCCTGTCGAAGGCGCCTGGCAGGGACGATGAATCCGTCACATCGAGTGCCATGGCAAAGGCCTTGCCCCCTTTGTCGCAAATTTCTCGTTCCACGTGACGAAGCCGGTCCACCCGTCGGGCGGCCAGGATCACTGCCGCTCCATGGGCGGCAAGAACCTTCGCAAATCGAGCGCCGAGACCAGAGGAAGCTCCCGTGACAAGAGCAATTTCTCCAGTTAAATCAAATAGGTGCTCCGCATTTACGATATCGTCCGTGCCCGTCATTGCGCCCTCAAGGCTGCCATGGATTTGATCATCGTTCTAGGCTATCTCTCAAGCGATCCAGGGCACGAATCATGACGGCAGCACCAATCGTCGGCCTGCCGGCCGATACTTTTGAAAAATCCGGCTTCCTGTTTCACTCGGTCGGCGACAAGTATTTGCGCGCCGTCGCCGAGATCGCCAGATGCCAGCCGCTGATGATTCCCTCCTCCGAAGTGATCAGCATTGACGATGTCCTCGACCAGTTGCACGGACTTGTGCTCACCGGTGCTGCCTCCAATGTCCATCCGCCCCATTACGGCGATCAGCCGAGTGCCGATCATGAGCCCTATGACCATCAGCGCGACATGATCACGCTCCAGATTATCCGCAAGGCAATCGATCGCGGCATGCCGCTGTTCTGTATCTGCCGCGGTTTTCAGGAATTGAACGTGGTTCTGGGTGGCACACTTGAGACCGAGCTCCAGCGCGGCCAAGGCAGACTGGATCATCGCGCCGGCCCCTCTGAAGACGTCAACATACGCTACGCCCCGGCCCACAAGATTTCGATCACTCCAGGAGGAGTGCTCGAGCGTATCCTCGGCAAGCGCGAAACGATGGTCAACAGCATTCACCGGCAGGGCATCAGGAAGCTTGCCCCGTCCCTTGCAGTGGAGGCCACGGCCCCGGATGGCGTCATCGAGGCGGTGTCGGTGAAAGGTGTGAAATCCTTTGCTTTTGGAACTCAGTGGCACCCCGAATTCAAGGCGGCGGACAATCCGGACTCGGTAAAGCTCTTCACGGCCTATGGCGATGCGGTGCGCGCCTATCGGGCATCGAAAACACCAGGTTCCGCCCCGCCGCGACTGGTTGCGGCCCGCTAGAAACAGCTTCAACCCAGTCTTGCAAGGCCCGGAAACATTTCCAGGAACCAGTAGGAGAGACTTTGCATCGAGCCGGTGAGGAACATAACTCCCGTAACAACGAGGAGCCCTCCCATCACCTTTTCCACCATCGCAACGCGGTGACGAAACCGGCGTAGGAATCCGAGGAAGTGCCCCACAAACAGAGCCGCAGCGAGAAACGGCACTCCTAGTCCCGCTGAGTAGAGCGTCAACAGGATCGATCCCCGAGCAATGTTTTCCGTACTCGCCGCCACTGCCAATATGACTGCCAAAACCGGTCCGATGCACGGCGTCCATCCAAAAGCGAAGGCCGCTCCGATGACGAAAGCGCCGAGGAGACCGGCAGGGCGCACCTCGTGCTGATACTGTGCGCGCCGGTGCAGCAGCGATAGCTTGAAAAGCCCAAGGAAATGCAACCCCATGAGAATGATCAACACGCCGGAAACTTTTGCCAGAAGCCCCATGTGTTCGCGCAGCACCTGTCCGACGACCGAAGCCGTCGCTCCCAAGGCCACGAACACGGCCGAGAAACCGGCCACGAAGAGAAGACCGGCAAGGAAAATCTCCACCGTGCGACCTGTTCCCGCCCCTCTCTTCGCCGACAGTTCCTCGAGCGAATAACCGGTGATGTAGCAAAGATAGGGCGGGACGAGCGGCAGCACGCAAGGCGACAGGAAGCTCAAGAGCCCCGCCAGGAATGCGCCCCAGACTGAAACTTCAAATCCCATGATAGAGGCCCAGTTGGCTCATCGTTGCGCCATAGCCGAAACCCCCGTGCAATGGCAACGTCCATCGGCTCAAGACGCCGTGATGCCGCGTGCCGCTTCACTTTCTAGCCTCATTTGCCCATTATCGGGCTGAAAAACGAGGGTGAATCGCGCTGCCTTGAAACCGCTCAGACCCTTCTTGCTTGTCGGCGCTCTCGTGGCGGGCGTCATCCTGTTTGCCTTGCCCCTCAAGGCTCATCCCCACGTCTGGATTGAAGCGAAGTCCGATCTTGTATTTGACGCCGCCGGGCGGATCGTTGCCGTCAACCATGAATGGACAATGGACGAGATGTACACCGAGACGGCGGTCGATGGGCTCGACAAGAATGCCGATGGAACTTATTCGCCCGAGGAGCTGGAACCCCTCACCAAGGAGAACATCGATTCACTGAAGGAATACGCCTACTTCACCTCCTTTTATGCGGGCACGTCGCGGGTCGAGTTTGCCGATGTGGTCGAGGCCGGACAGCTTTGGAACAACAAGCGTTTGACGCTGCATTTTCAACTGCCGCTTAAAGAGCCGGTCGATCCCGTCAAGAGCAGGGTGTATTACCGCGTTTACGATCCGGGATTCTTCATCGCGATCGAGTTCCCCAACCGGGACGCAGTTTCGAGCGTCGGCAAAGTGCCAGCCGGGTGCCGCATAGACCTCCAGGACCCCGCCTCCGACCAGACGACTGCCGACACGAAAGCGATGCTTGCGACAAAGGGCGTCGATTGGAAGGCACCGCCCGATGAGGACTTTGGAGCGATGTTCGCCCAGGCGATAGCCCTGATCTGCGCCGGTGCGCCGCCCGCGGCTGAAACGCCACCGAGCAATCTCAAGGATCGCGCTCTCGTTCAACCTCGCGACTCACAAGAGAAGGGCAAGATCACCATTCCATCCTTCTGGAGCGACCCGAACGCTTTCGTGCTGGCAGTCCAGCAATCATTCTACGAGCGAATATCTGGTGCGATATCCAACCTGCGGTCCGGCCCATCCCGTGCCGCCGGCTTTACTCTGTTCATGCTGAGTCTCGGCTACGGGGTATTCCATGCCGCCGGACCTGGTCATGGAAAGACAATTATTTCCGGCTGGCTGCTCGCCACGGAAGAACAGCTGAGGCGCGGTATTTTGATCTCCTTTGCCAGTGCCCTCATCCAGGCGCTGTCAGCCATAGTGATCGTCAGCACCTTGCTTCTGCTCGTCAGAACCGTCGGGTCCACCGCTCGCTCCGTTGCCTCGGTACTGGAAACAGCAAGCTACGGCATGATCGCACTCCTGGGATTCTACTTGTTGTGGCAGGCCATGGGTATGATCTGGCCTTCCCGATTGTCCTCGGCTCCTCGGGGCGGGGAGCATGCTCACGGCTCGGACTGCGGCCACGCTCATCTGCCCCCTGCCCGCCAACTCAAGAAGAATTGGTCGCTGTCCAAGGCAATGTCGATATCTTTTGCCGTCGGCATCAGGCCTTGCACCGGCGCCATTCTTGCATTGCTTCTCGCCAACGCCGTGGGGGTATATTGGGCTGGCATCGCAGCCACCTTTGTCATGGCTTTCGGCACCGCGCTGACGGTTTCCGCCATAGCCATGGTGACCGTCTTTTCCAAGACGACGGCAGTTTCCCTGATCGGCCGCCGACAGGCCTGGCTCGACTGGAGTGCTTTTGGCTTGCGGCTGGTAGGCGGCTTGCTCATTACTTTTCTCGGTGCAACGCTGTTCCTGGGTTCCTTGAACGGCATCACGACCCCAGGATGACCGGTACCGGCGCAACGCTGATCAAGAACGTGACGCTTTATGACGGTTCGGGCTCTCCGCCGGTCGTTGCCGACGTTGCTTTCGCGCGCGACCGCATCCTGAACGTAGGCACGAACCTTGGTGCCGGTTCCGCCCGGTCGATCGACGGCCAGGGTTTGGCGCTGGCGCCCGGCTTCATCGACACCCACACCCACGATGATTGCGCGCTCCTGACAACCGATATGTCTGCCAAGCTGAGCCAGGGAGTGACCACGGTGGTCACCGGGAATTGCGGCATCTCGCCCGCATGATAGGCGCAGAACAGTCCGCTCTGGGCGAAGTCCTCAAGCTTCAAGAGGCCTAACGCCTTTATTTCAGACTCAAATCTTGACTCTAGGACGCAGCCTTGTTAGAACAAAACAAGAACACTCGGATGTAGCTTATGATCAAACCTGCGCAAGCCATTGCCGCGGGCAGAGTTTCTGCCGCTCGATTGAACAAGGCTCGGGACGTCCGTCACCTTGCCGCCTTGCGACGGCGTATAGCCGCAATTGAGAGGCAACACCCCAGCTTGGAAGCTCCGCTTCAGCAAGCGCCTTGGAACTTTGGTCTAACTTCCATTGATGAGCGGCTGCCGTCCCAAGGCCTGGCGATCAACGCCCTTCATGAAATCGCCGCTGCCGATTATGCCGACACGCCGCCCGCTATGGGATTTGCCGTGTGTCTTGCTATCCGCCGCCTCCTCCTCGATCGCGCCTCACGCCCGCTGCTCTGGTGCAGGCTGTCCCATGGCAATGCCGAATGGGGAAGGCTTTATGGTCACGGTCTGCTCGGCCTGGGTATAGGGCGCCAGCAGATCCTGACGGTCTCGCTGAGAAGGTTGCCCGCTCTGCTGTGGTCGGTGGAAGAAGCCCTCCGTTCGGGCGCCTTTGCTGCAATAATCGCCGAACTCGGCGTTCCTCTGGGTTTAACCTTCACCCGCCGTTTAAGTCTTGCCGCCGCAGCCGGTACAACGCCGGTTCTTCTTGTTTTTTCTCATCCCGTCTCCGACGGCACCGCCGCACTTTCCCGATGGCTGGTGAAGGCTCGCGCCTCAACCCCTCCGCCTTTTGATCCACATGCTCCAGGCGCTCCTGCCTGGAACCTTGCTTTGCAACGCTGCCGGGGCGGTAGGCCCGGCGAATGGTCTTTGGAATGGTCCCATGCGACGCATCGTTTCTCTTTGGTTGCCTCAGTTCCCGGTGGAACGGTTGAACCGCACGTTGAAGAACGAAGGCCTTTCGCCTTTGAACGTGCCGGGACAAGCCTTCGCGCTGGTTGAATCGGGACCGAAGGGCTTGCGCCTTGTTGCTTGCGACGAGCTCGCCTTAAGTCTCGGCTTGCGGCCCGGCCAGCGCCTTGCGGATGCGCGCGCCCAGGTGCCCGACCTCGCTTCGACTCTCCATGAGCCGGAACAAGACGCAAAGAGCTTGCTCGCCCTGGCGCGCTGGTGCGAACGCTGGAGCCCTTGGATCGCAGTACAGGGATCGGATTGTCTGATCCTCGATGTCACCGGCATCGCCCATCTTTTCGGTGGCGAAGCCTCTCTCCTCGCCGACATCACCGACCGCTTCCGCCATCTCGGCTTCCATGTGCGTTCCGCTCTCGCCGGTACAATTGGTGCTGCTTGGGCATTTGCTCACTTCGATTCCTCTGCCACCGTTGCCGTACCCGAAGGCCGCGAGCGCGAAAGGTTGGGACGGCTTCCCATCGAGGCTCTAAGGCTTGAGCGCGAAACCATCATCACTCTCAAGCGGCTGGGTCTGAAAACGATTGCCGCCCTCACCTCGATTCCGCGTGCCGAGCTTGCCCGCCGGTTCCAGGGCAGCACTGATGCTTCCCATGTCCTGCTTCGCCTCGATCAATGCTTGGGTGAAAGCGAAGAACCCCTTTCTCCGCTTCGCATCCCGCCGGTTTTTTCCGTTCGACATTCTCTTATGGAGCCGTTGATTGCCCATGAAGCACTTCTGACCCTCCTCGACCAGCTCACCGCCCAGCTCGGTCATCGGCTTGAGCGCGAGGGAATGGGCGCCACACGTCTCATTCTGAAACTCTACCGCTCCGATGGCTCGCGTGCCCTTATGCCCGCCGGTCTATCTCGCCCCTCGAACGATCCCATTCATTTCGCCAGGATTCTGCGTCCCAAGCTTGAGAAGATCGACTTGGGCTTCGGTATCGATGCCCTGAGCCTGGAGGCTGAGGAAACAAGCTTCATCGAGCCCCATGATCCGGGTTTCATGGAAACCCAGGCGCAATTCACCCATGACTTTGCCGAACTCGCCGACCGTCTGATCAACCGCCATGAGGAAGCCCGCCTCGCCAGGCTTGAGCCGGCCGAACGCCATCCGCCGGAATGGGCCGAGAAGATTGCCTCTCCTTTGATCGAAACCTCCTCCTTGACCGGGCCGCCCGGCATTCGCCCCCTCACCCTCCTTGATCGGCCCGAAAAAATCGCCGTCATGGCGGAAGTGCCCGATGGCCCGCCCTTGCGGTTCATTTGGCGGCGCGTTTCACATCGCATTCTCCGCCTGGAGGGGCCCGAACGCATCGCTTCTGAATGGTGGCGAGAAAGCGAAAGGACGAAGCGGCCGCGCGATTACTATGTAGTCGAGGATGAGAAGGGCCGTCGTTTCTGGCTCTATCGTGAAGGCATTTACGGAGACCCTTATGCCCCGTCTCCCTCCTGGTTCATTCACGGCCTTCTTGCCTGAGGTAATGAGGTGAAAGCCTACGCCGAGCTTCAGGTCACTACCAACTTCTCCTTTTTGCGCGGCGGCTCCCATGCAGAGGAGCTTGTCGCTCAAGCCAGGCACGTGGGCTTGCGCGCTATTGCCATCACTGACCGGAATACCCTTGCCGGCGCTGTCCGCGCCCATATCGCTGGCAAGGATATGGGCGTGCAGATCCTTATCGGTGCCCGTCTCGATCTCATCGAGAACATAAACCTTCTCTGTTACCCGAAAAATCGTTCAGCTTACGGACGATTGTGCTCGCTTTTGACCATCGGCCAGAGACGAGCCGAAAAGGGTCAATGTATCCTCACCCTTGATGATGTTGAAAAGCATCAGCAAGAAATGATTTTCATCATCGTGCCGCCGCCGGGAGTCCCCGACGATCACTTCAGCGATCAACTGAAAAAGATACGCGCCAAGATCTCCGCTTCCCTCCATCTTGGTGCGACCATGCTCTACTCAGGTTCCGACCGAGCTAGGCTCAATCGTCTCGTCGGCTTGGCCCGCACTTTTAAAACGACCCTCGTTGCGACAAATGATGTGCTCTACCATCATCCCGACCGGCGGCCCCTGCAGGACGTATTAACCTGCATTCGTGAAAAGTGCACGATCCACGATGCCGGCTACCGGCTTGCCGCAAATGCCGAACGATTTTTGAAACCTCCCGAGGAGATGTTCCATCTCTTCAAAGGCCACGAGTCTGCGGTGGCTCGCACCATGGAGATTGCCGAAGCCTGCCGGTTTTCCCTCGATGAGTTGCGCTACGAGTATCCCGACGAACCCGTGCCGCAAGGAACAACTCCGCAACAGCATTTGGAATCTCTTGCCTGGAAGGGTGCCGAAACGCGCTACCCCCAGGGCGTGCCCATGAAGGTACGCGCCACTCTCGTCAAAGAGCTCGATCTGATTGATAGGCTCAAGATCGCTCCTTATTTCCTCACCGTCCACGACATCGTCAATTTTGCCCGCACCCGCGAAAAGCCGATTCTTTGTCAGGGGCGCGGCTCAGCCGCCAATTCCGCCGTCTGTTATGTTATCGGCATTACCAATGTCGATCCGGCGACGATCGACCTGCTCTTCGAGCGTTTCGTGTCTGAAGAGCGCAAGGAGCCTCCCGACATCGACGTCGATTTCGAGCACGAGCGCCGCGAGGAAGTCATTCAGTACATCTATTCGCGTTATGGCCGTCACCGCGCCGGCCTTGCCGCAACCGTTATCACCTATCGTGGCCGCAGCGCGGTGCGCGACGTCGGCAAGGCCATGGGCCTGTCGGAGGATGTCACCTCGGCTCTGGCGGGAATTGTCTGGGGCCGCATGCAGGAGGATATGACCGCTGAGCACCTGAAGGAGAAGGGGCTGGATGGCGATGACCCGCTTCTCACGCAGGTCTTGCGCCTCGCCGATGAAATCGTGGGCTTCCCGCGCCATCTTTCCCAGCATGTCGGCGGTTTCGTTCTCACTCGCGGACCTTTGTCCGAAACTGTGCCCATCGGCAATGCCGCGATGGAAGACCGCACCGTTATCGAATGGGATAAGGATGACATCGATGCATTGGGCATCCTCAAGGTCGATGTTCTGGGTCTCGGCATGCTCACCTGCATCGCCAAGTGCTTTGAACTCATGGAAAGCTGGTATGACTTGCACCATAGCCTTGCCTCGATCCCGGCTGACGACCAGAGCGTCTACGACATGCTGTGTCGCGCAGATTCGGTCGGTGTCTTCCAAGTTGAAAGCCGTGCCCAGATGAACATGCTGCCGCGGCTGAAGCCCCGCTGCTTCTATGATATCGTGATCGAGGTCGCCATCGTCCGACCGGGCCCCATTCAGGGCGACATGGTCCATCCCTATTTGCGGCGCCGTGACAAGATCGAGCCGGAAGAATATCCAGCACCCCATCCCGCTTCAGGGCCCGCGGACGAATTGAAGGCAATCCTCGGCAAGACGATGGGCGTGCCCTTGTTTCAGGAACAAGCCATGCGCCTTGCCATGGTGGCGGCGGAATTCACCCCTGGCGAAGTCAACGAGCTGCGCCGGGCCATGGCCACCTTCAGGCGCCGCGGCACCATCGGCCGGCTCGAGGAAAAGATGATCTCCCGCATGGTCGAGCGAGGCTACGACCGCGAATTCGCCCAGCGCTGCTTCAATCAGATCAAGGGGTTCGGCGAATACGGCTTTCCCGAAAGCCACGCCGCGAGCTTCGCCCATCTGGTCTATGTCTCGGCCTGGCTCAAATGCCATTACCCCGCGGTCTTTGCCGCAGCGCTTCTGAATTCCCAGCCCATGGGGTTCTATGCTCCCGCCCAGATCGTTCGCGATGCGCGAGAACATGGCGTCGACGTCCGCCACCCCGATGTGAACATGAGCCAATGGGATGCGACACTGGAAAACTCTTCTCATTCTCCGTCTAAGGGCATGCCTTCGACCCATCCGGCCCTCCGCCTGGGCCTTCGCGAAGTGGACGGTTTGCCGGAAAAGGAAGGCCGGGCAGTCGCCGCAGCGAGACCCTTCTCCTCTCTTCCCGATCTTCGTCGTGCCGGTGTTTCCATAGCCGCTATAGAGAAGCTTGCGGCAGCCGATGCCTTCCGTTCCCTTTCGCTCGACCGGCGCGGCGCTCTCTGGCAAGTAAAAGCTTTGGCAAGGGCGAAACCCTTGCCGCTTTTCGAAGCCGCTGCCGCCAATGACCAGGGTGCCGAACTTCCTGTGACTTTGCCCCCCATGCGATTGAGCGAACATGTGGTCAACGATTACCAGACCATCAAGCTTTCGCTCAAAGCTCACCCAATGAGTTTCCTGCGCGACCTCTGCAATGCCGAGCGCGTAATCGACAATGCCAGGCTGAAGCAGATCGCCAATGGCAAGTCCGTTTCGGTGGCGGGCATAGTTCTGGTGCGCCAGCGACCCGGCAGCGCCAAGGGGGTAGTCTTCATCACTCTGGAAGACGAATTCGGCGTGTGCAACCTTGTCGTCTGGCCCAAGGCGCTCATGACCTACCGTTCAACGGTGATGGGTGCTCGTCTGATGTTGGTGCGCGGGCGGGTTCAGCGTCATAACGACATCATCCATGTCATCGCCGATCATCTTGAAGACAAAACCGCCTGGCTTGATCTTCTGTCCGCCGACCTTTCGCAACCGTCATCCGCGGCCGATGCCAACGAAACAGCGCGCCTCGCCAGCGACCGGCCGGCTGGACGTCATCCCCGCAATGAACGCGTCATCCCGAAATCGCGGGACTTTCACTAACACCGGTTCCGCAACCTCCCGCCAAGATAAGTCTACAAATTCCCGTTCACGCATTTGCGCGCCAGCGATTTATATTGCGCCTCGCTGAAGCGAATGGGGTTGCCTCCCGCGGTTGGATCTTTGATCGCCATCTTTGCCACCTCATCGACCCGCTTGCCGTCGATGCCGATATCGCTCAAGGCATGGGGAATACCGATCTCCTTGCGCAGAGCCACGATCCATTTGAGGAATCCCTTGAATCCGCCCTTGATGCCAAGGTAGAGCGCTGCCCTCTCGATATCCTTGCCAATCTTCCGTGCATTGGCCTTGACCACGTAGGGCATGATGATTCCGTTGAGCAGGCCGTGATGCGCATCATAGAGGCCACCGAAAGGATGCGAGAGCGCGTGAATGGCCCCAAGCCCTCGCTGAAAGGCTGTGGCGCCCATCATCGAGGCGACAAGCATGTGGCCTCTGGCCTCGATGTCCGATCCTTTCCTCACCGCCCTTGTGAGATTTTCCTTGATCAGTCTCAGGCCTTCCAGTGCAACGCCCTGCGCCGGCGGATGGTAAAACGGCGCGCAATAGGCCTCGAGGCAATGCGCTAGAGCGTCCATGCCGGTCGCTGCCGTCAGCTTCGGGGGAAGACCAACCGTGAGCTCAGGATCGAGGATTGCGACTTTCGGCATGATGGCCGGGTGAAAGATGATCTTCTTTTCATGAGTTTCAGGATGAGTGACCACGCCGGCCCGCCCCACCTCCGAGCCGGTTCCGGCCGTCGTCGGCACCGCGATAATAGGTGCAATGACGTTTGGGTTTGCTCTCTTCCACCAGTCGCCGATATCTTCGAGCTCGAACACCGAGATCGTCTGCCCGTGCATCAGCGCGATGAGCTTGCCGACGTCGAGACCGGAGCCGCCTCCGAATGCGATGACCCCGTCGTGATTGCCGTGCTTGTAGGCTTTCACCCCTTCGCGGATGTTGGCTTCGACCGGGTTGGGCCTCACATCTGAAAACGCCGCTACACCGAGCCCCGCTTTCTTCAGATCGGCCACGATCTGCTTGACCATCGGCATCGCCGCCAGCCCTGGATCGGTGACGAACAGCGGCCTTGCCATGCCGTGGTCGCGGCAATGATCGGCAAGCTCGCGCACCCGGCCCGTACCGAATTTGACGGCTGTCGGAAAGGCGAAACTGCGATTTGGAATTGCCATGTCAACCCGTCTTGGTTCGCAAATGATAGCTTTTCGGCTGAGTGAGACTCTCATATCCGACGATTGACAGCGAAGCGCCCCGGCCCGACTGCCTTACGCCGGTCCATGCCAGCGCCGGATCGAGATAGTCGCAGCGGTTCATGAACACGGTGCCTGTTGCGACTTCATCGCCGATATGTTGCGCCGCGTCTGCATCTTCCGTCCAGACGGCTGCCGTAAGGCCATACGGGCTGTCGTTCATCAGCGCGATGGCTTCCTCATCGTCCGCAACCTTCATGATGCCGATGACTGGCCCAAAACTCTCCTCCCGCATCACCGACATCTGGTGGTTCACGCCGGTGAGGACCTGCGGCGCCATATAAGCCGAACCCTTCCGCTCCATGGGAAAGTGCTTCGGGTCAATGTGCGCTCTCGCTCCCGCCCGCACTGCCGAGCTGATCTGCCGGCGGACGAAATCTGCTGCTTCCGGCCGAATCATCGGTCCGAGAGTGGTTGCCTCCTTGAGCGGATCGCCAAGGACATACTTACGCGTGAGATCGACGAAACCCTCGACGAAATTGTCCCATACCTTCTTGTGCACATAGATTCTCTCGATTGCGCAGCACGACTGGCCTGAATTGAAAAAAGCGCCATCCACCAAATTCTCAATCGCATGCGGAAGGTTGGCATCCTTGCGGACATAGGCCGGGTCCTTGCCGCCAAGCTCGAGTCCCATATGCCTGAACGAGCCGGCCGCTGCCCGCTCCATCGCGGCACCTCCTGCAACCGAACCCGTGAAGCAGACCATATCCGCGAGCCCGCCTGAAATGATTGTTCCCGTCTGCTCATGGGTCAAAACGAGATGCTGGAAGACGCCTTTCGGCAGTCCCGCCCTGTCGAAGGCCGCTTGGAACCGTTCCGCCACCAGAAGAGTCTGCGCCGCATGCTTGAGAACCGCTGTATTTCCGGCCATGAGGGCCGGCACGATCGAATTGACCGCCGTCAAATATGGATAGTTCCACGGCGCGATCGTGAAAACCACGCCCACCGGCTCCCGTTTTATGTAGCGAACAAACCCCTCCTTGGGGCCGGGATCGATGCGATGCAGGGCCTTCTCGGCAAGCGAAATCATGTAGCGCGCCCGCTCCTCGAACCCCCTGAGTTCACCCCCGCCGAAGCGTACCGGACGCCCCATTTGCCAGGCGAGTTCGGGAACGATCTCGCTCCGCATTGCCAGCATCGCATCGACAGCGGCCGAACAATGTTTCGCCCGTTCCGAAATGGGCAGACGCTTCCACTTGTCCTGGGCAGCGCGTGCCGCAGCAAACGTTGCTGCGATCTCGTTTCGCGCAGCAACCGGCCGTTCTGCGTAAATCTTGCCGTTAACTGGGGAAACGCACCTGATCGTCTCTCTCTTTGCCATTCCTATGAGCGCTCAAATCCGCGCTTGATTTCCCAGTCGGTGATCCTGCGGTCATACTCAAACTGCTCCCACCGCCCCGTATGCAAATAATGCTCGATCACGTCATCCCCCATGGCCTGGCGCAACAGGGCCGATTTGTCGAGCCGTATCAGCGCCTCTCTTAGGGTCTTGGGTATCTCGCGTGCTTTCCGCGTCTTGTCGTACGCGTCTCCTGAAAACACATCTTCGAGATCCATTTTCTTTTCGATTCCATCGAGGCCCGCCGCCAGCAGCGCCGCAAAGGCGAGATAGGGGTTGAGATCGGCACCCCCGACCCGGCATTCCACCCTCACCCCCTTGCCGTTGGCGCCGCACAATCGGTAGCCGGCCGTACGATTATCGAAGCTCCAGACCGCTCGCGTCGGCGCGAAGGTGCCGACTTGAAAACGTTTGTAGGAGTTTATGTAGGGTGCCAGGAAATAGGTGATCTCCTCCGCGTGCGCCAGGAGCCCTGCCAGATAGTGCTTCATGAGATCCGACATCCCATGATCCCCTTTGGGATCGTGGAACAGCGATTTCGTTCCGTCCTTCGACCACAGCGATTGATGAATATGTGCGGAGTTTCCCGCCAGCGAATAGTCCCATTTTGCCATGAAGGTAATCGCTTTGCCGTTGACCCAGGCGATTTCCTTGCACCCGTTCTTCAAGATGACATGGCGGTCGGCCATTTCCAGCGCTTCGGCATATTTGACGTTGATTTCCTCCTGCCCCGGACCCCACTCGCCTTTGGAATTTTCAACCGGGATGCCCGCACCCTGCAAACCATTGCGGATTGCCCGCATGACATCCTCTTCCTTCGTGGTTTGCAGAATATGATAGTCCTGGATGTAAGCGCCGGCCGTCTTGAGATTGCGATAACCCTTGTCTTGCGCCGAGGCGTAAGTTTCATCGAAAAGAAAAAACTCAAGCTCCGAGGCCATGTACGCCTTCATGTCGAGCTTGTTCAAACGCGCCAACTGCTTCTTCAATATTGCGCGCGGCGAATGCGCGACCTCCTCATGCGTATGGTGATCGAGCACATCGCAGAGCACCAGCGCGCTCCCCGCGAGCCAGGGAATTCTACACAGCGTCGAAAGGTCGGGCTTCAGAACGAAATCGCCGTATCCCTTTTCCCAGCTCGCCGCCTTGTAGCCCGGCACCGGTTCCATATCGATGTCGTCTGCCAGGAGATAGTCGCAGGCATGCGTTTCTTCATGCGCCCCTTCGATGAAATAGCCCGCCTGGAAACGCTTTCCCATGAGCCGGCCCTGCATGTCGCAAAATGCGGTGATGACCGTGTCGATCGTCCCCGCTGCTGCCTCCTTCTGTAGCTGCGCGAGAGTCAAATTGCCGGCCATGGCTGGAAATGCACTCCTGTTATCTACTCGTCACAAACCTCCGCGGCGGGTCCCCGCCGCGGAGTTGGTCGTGATTGACCTCACTTACTCCTGTGCGTCATTGCAAACTCCTCCTCCGGCGAGAGAACCAGCCGGTGGCGGCCTACGAATGCAAAATAGATGGCCGCGATGACGAACCAGATCAGAACGCCGATGACTCCCGCCCGGTACACCGGATCGAAGAGTTGGTACAACAGTGTGACCGCCGCAATGACGATCGTCACTATTGCTCCGGCATTGCCGAACGGACTGACATAGGGCCGCTCTATGTTCGGTTGGTTCACCCGCAACAGGATGAACGATACCGCCTGCGCGATGTAGGAGAGCATGGCCCCGGCCACCGCCATGTTGAGCAGCGTACCGCCGATCAACGCCGCGCCTCTATCCGCTCCTCTCACCCAAAAGATGATCAGCATGAGCCCAAGCCCGACGATTGCTCCGACGATCATGGCCACATGCGGTGTTTTCCACATGGAGTGGGTGAGTGAAAGAGCCGGCGGGAAATAACCGGCCCGCGACAGCGAATAAATCTGCCGCCCTTGCGCGTAGATGATGGTGTGAAAACTTGCCACCAGGCCGACGATCGCCACGAACGCCAGGACTTTGGCCTGTGTCGCGCCGAAAATCGCGCGGAAACCGTCGAGCAACGGTTCTCCCGATGTTGCGAGCTTGTGGGAACCTACTCCGATTACCGAAGGGTTGAGCCACGTGATCATGAAAGCCGAAACAATCAGCGTCAGCATTCCGATGATGATTCCCCGCGGCATGTCTCGTTTGGGGTCAACCGATTCCTCCGCTGCCAGCGGCAGCTGTTCGATCGCCAGGAACAACCACACCGCAAACGGCAGCGCCGCCAGTGCACCGCCGAAGCCGTACGGAAAATACGGACCGTTCCCTTCCGGCAGCTCGCTTCCATCGGAAGCTATGTTGAGCGCCCAGCGACTGAAATCCATGTTCGGTATAGCACTCACCCAGAAGATGATGAGCACCGCCAGCGCGAGCAGCGTGACGATGAGCGTAACACGGAAAGAAAGCGCTACGCCCGCCACATTGAGGCCCACGAAGAGGATGTATCCGAGAATCCACCAGATCGGCTGGAACGCCGCACCCGTTTCGAATATCCCGGTGAGATAGGAACCGATGAAGAACACCACGACTGCCGGTGTCACGACATACTCGACGTTCTCGCATAGGCCCGTGAGAAATCCGCCCCATGGCCCCATTGCGGTGCGCGCAAAGGAATACGCCGCACCCGTGTGCGGCAGAGCCGGAGACATCTCGGCGATACAGAAGACGAGGCCCAGATACATGATGGCGATCAGGATGCCGGCCACCAGAAATCCGCCCCACCCGCCGGCGCCGAAGCCCAGGTTCCACCCCGAGAAGTGTCCCGAAATAACCGCACCTACGCCCAACGCCCAGAGCGACCACACTCCCGCGTAACGTTGCAATCCGCGTTTCGCGAAATAGCTCGCATCAGCCTTGGTATAGCTGATGCCTCCTTCATGACCTGCCATAAGGTTCTCCCTTCCACGTATCACCGCACTTAAGTGCTTGTGTGAGACGCTGCCGTTTCTGTGCTGCGCAGAAAACTTTGAACCGCCCGCTGCAGCACTCCCGCCAGGCGGTCAGCCCATTCAAGCTGCCCCGACTCACTTTCGATGAGATCGTTGCGTATCTCGATCATGGAGTAAGGAAGCCCCCTTACGCCAGCGTGAACATTTAGGGTGTGACAAACGCCATCTTGGGGCCCATAGGGCTCGTTGTAGCGCACATCGAACCGGCCCTTTTCGCTGAGCAAGGGTCCAACGATGTCTGTGAAGCGTCGGTCTTTGTCGAAAAGCAATCCAACGTGCAAACTTCTCGGAATACTTTTAAAAACAGGTGTAAACGAGTGAATTGTAACAAAAAAAATTGTTTGCCCATGGGTCGACCGGCGATCGAGGAGCCGCCTTGCCTCCCCATGAAAGGGCCGATAGATCGCCTCGATGCGCTCCTGCCGCTCCAACGTCGTTAGCCCGACATTGCCGGGTATCTTGGTTAATTCGCTGACCTCTGGAATGGCGGCGGGCGAGTCGGGCGGTCGGTTGCAATCGTAAACGAGCCTCGAATAGCGCTGCAAAACCAGGGTGGAATCGAGCCGTTTGGCGACCTCGCGGGCAACCGCTTCCGCACCGATATCATAGGCGATATGTCGTCCAAGCTCTTTTTCCGGCAGGCCCAACGATTTGAGCGACAGAGGAATGCGCCGGCTGGCATGTTCGCACACGAGGAATATGGGAGAGACACCTGAAGGATTTACGACGATCGTTGCCGCGTCTTCCCCTGCCAACAGTTCACCACTCATGACTGCGCGCGATGCATGAGCGCTGAGTAGATTTCCTCATCGCTGACGACACCGATCACTTTGCTTCCCTCCGCCAGCAGCACTGGCAAGCCCGTTGCTTGCCGCGCCTCGATGATCGCCCGCATAGGTGTCGCCGCTGGCATGACCGCAAGACTAAGCGCCGGCGCTTTCACTCCGTTGATTTCCGCCGGAAACACGCTCACGGGTTTGCCCGCCAGCGTCGCGGCATCCGGCGCACCGGCCTTCGACAGCTTGAGCGTCAACTGCCGCACCGCGTCGATGGTGATTGACTGACCGTTGCGCTTGAGGTCGTCTATTTTGCGCATCATCACGTCGCCGGTAAGCACATTCAGGGGATTCATGTGCGCCACGAAGTCGGCGACGTAACTGTTTGCCGGTCTCAGCACGATGTCCTGAGGAACGCCATACTGCACGATGCGGCCCGCTTCCATGATGGCGATCCGTGTTCCGAGCTTCAATGCCTCGTCCAGATCGTGGCTGACGAAGATGATCGTTCGCTTCAGCTTGCGCTGCAACACGAGAAGCTCATCTTGCAGGTGGTTTCGGATGAGCGGGTCAAGGGCCGAGAACGGTTCGTCCATGAGCAGAATCGGCGCTTCGGTGGCGAATGCCCTCGCCAAGCCGACCCGCTGTTGCATTCCGCCGGAAAGTTCATGGGCATGTTTTTTCGCCCATTGGTCTAAACCGACGAGCTTGAGCTGCCGGCTGACGCGCTCCTTCCGTTCGAGTTCCGGCACACCCGAAAGTTCAAGGCCGAACCCTACATTTTGCTCAACTGTACGCCACGGCAGCAGCGCGAACTGCTGGAACACCATTGCGACCCGCGACATGCGGACGCGGCGCATCGTTTCTTCATCGCACTTCGCCGTGTCGACGGTATTGGCGCCGACCCTCACCAGAACCTGGCCGCGAACCGGCCGGTTGAGACCGTTGACCGCCCTGAGCAAAGTCGATTTCCCCGATCCCGACAGCCCCATAAGCACACAGATCTCGCCCTGTCCCACATCGAGTGTTGCATCCGCACACCCGAGCACCGCCCCGGTCTTTTCCAGGATGTCGCTTCGCGTGGCCCCCTGATCGAGAAGCTGCAGCCCGACATCTGCTTCCCTGCCGAAGATGATATCAACGTGTTTGAAGGCGACGGCGGGTTCGCTCATTTCGGTTTCTCTTGCGGAGAGACGCTTTCAACCCTGCACACCCGGTCGAGGATGATCGCCAGCACAACGATGGCGAGGCCCGCTTCAAGCCCAAGGGGCACGTTGACTGAGTTAAGTGCGCGCACCACCGGCTTTCCCAGCCCGTTGGCTCCGACCAGTGCTGCGATCACCACCATGGACAGCGACAGCATGATACACTGGGTGAAACCTGCCATGATGGTCGGCAGCGCCGCTGGCAGTTCGATCTTCCACAGCAGCTGACGTTTGGTTGCGCCAAAGGCCTCTCCCGCCTCGATCAATTGTTTCGGCACCGACGTAATGCCGAGATAGGTGAGCCGAATGGGCGCCGGGATGGCGAAGATCACGGTCGCGATGAGGCCGGGCGCCATCCCCAGGCCGAACAAAACGAGTGCCGGGATGAGATAGACGAAAGTTGGCAGCGTTTGCATGAGATCGAGCAGCGGCTGCAGGAAGCGGTAGAGCCAATCGCGGTGACCAGCCGCTATGCCCAGAGGAACCCCGACTGCCATCGATACCGTGGTGGCGCCGACAACCAGCGCCAGCGTTTCCATTGTCTCTTTCCACAAGCCCTGATTGATGATGAAGGCGAGACCTCCGATGACGCCGAGGCTCAAGACCAGCGACCTCTTCAGATAGTAGGCGAGTGCGGCAATGAGGAGCACGGTAACCGGTGGCGGCAGCCACAACAGTCCGCTGATGAGGATGTCGAGAAACCAGGTCATTCCTCGCGAGATTGCATCGAAGAACCATTCGAAATAGGTCGTGAGAAAGTTGAAAAACTGCTTGCCCCATTGCCCGATGGGGAATTTCCAGCGCGTGATAGCTTCGGTAACCGGATCCATCAGTGATGCCTGCCTCGGGCCGCCGCCGCTATCCTAAAGTCGTGACGACGGCCACCGGATGTCTTGCGCGAAGAAATCTCCGCGCAAGACTTTAAAGACGCTAACTGCTCAATGCGGAGTCCACCGCCTGCGCAGCATCTCCCCCGTCGAACGTGGTCACTCCCTCAAGCCACGGCTTGACCGTGTCGGCATTGGCCTTCAGCCATTCCTTCGCAGCGACTTTGGGGTCCTTGCCGTCGTTGAGGATGGAGCCCATGATTTCGTTCTCCATCTTGAGCGTGAACTTGAGATTGGTGACGAATTTTCCGACGTTGGGGCATTCCTCTATATACCCCTGGCGCACATTGGTGTAGACCGTCGCGCCGCCGAAATTCGGTCCGAAGATATCGTCGCCGCCGGAAAGATAAGCCATCTCGAAATTGGCGTTCATTGGGTGGGGCTCCCACCCCAGGAACACCACGGGCTCGTTCGCCTTCGTTGATTTGGCCACCTGGGCGAGCATGCCTTGCTCGGACGATTCAACGAGTTCGAATCCCTTCAGTCCGAATTTGTCGTTGCTGATCATATCGAGGATCAGCCGATTGCCGTCGTTGCCCGGCTCGATGCCGTAGATCTTGCCGCCGAGCTGGTCGCGGAATTTGGCAATGTCGGCAAAGTCCTTCAATCCGGCCTCGAAGGTGTATTTCGGCACCGCCAGCGTATACTTGGCCCCTTCCAGGTTGACTCCCAGCGTTTCCACCGAGCCTTCCTCGCGATAGGGTTTGATGTCGTTCTCCATTGTCGGCATCCAGTTGCCGAGGAACACGTCGATATCTTTGTTCTTGAGCGAGGTATATGTCACCGGCACCGACAAGACCTGCGTTTCGGGCTCATAGCCCAAGGCCTCGAGAAGAGTGCTGGCAACCGCCGTGGTCGCCGTAATATCGGTCCAGCCGACATCCGAGAAACGGACTTTCTTGCAAGAATCCGCCTCTGCTGCGTACGAACTGCCCGCAAACGCCGCTAGTCCCAAGCCTAACATGCCGGCCGCAACGGCCCTACGACCAAGTTTCATCTGAAGTCCTCCCTTGCACTAGCCCTTGCACTATCGCTTCTTTTTAATTGAGGGGGCCGCTAAAAACAATGTAGAAGCCGCCCCGGGTAAAATCATGAACGTATTCGACTATATCATCGTCGGTTCGGGCTCCGCCGGATCGGGTTTGGCTTATCGTTTGAGCGAGGCCGGTAAATTTACCGTTTTGGTGCTTGAATTTGGCGGCAGCGACATCGGCCCGCTCATCCAGATGCCTTCGGCCCTCTCCTACCCGATGAACATGTCGCGCTATGACTGGGGGTTTACAACCGAACCCGAGGCGGGTCTGGGTGGTCGCCGCCTTGCAACGCCCCGCGGCAAGGTTATCGGCGGATCGTCCTCGATCAACGGCATGGTCTATGTGCGCGGGCACGCCAAGGATTTCGACTGCTGGGAGGAAATGGGTGCGAGGGGCTGGGGTTACCGTCATGTGCTGCCTTACTTCAATCGCGCCGAAACAAGCCACGGAGGAGAAGACGGATGGCGCGGAACCTCGGGGCCTCTGCATGTTGTTCGGGGCTCAAGGTCCAATCCCCTGTACAACGCATTCATCGAGGCGGGACGTCAAGCCGGATATCCGGTAACGGCCGATTACAATGGTGCCCAGCAGGAGGGATTTGGCGCCATGGAGATGACTGTATGGAACGGCCGCCGCTGGTCCACGGCCAATGCCTATTTGCGGCCGGCTTTGAAGCGCCGCAATGTCAGGCTCGAAACTCGCGCCTTTGCGCGCCGCATCTTGCTTGAGGGCACCCGCGCCGTCGGTGTCGAATACCAACGCTCAGGTCAAATCAGAACCGCACGCGCCGCTCGCGAAGTAATTCTCGCAGCAAGCTCCATAAACTCGCCAAAGCTCCTGCAGCTCTCCGGCATCGGCAATGCCGAACATCTGAAATCCGTCGGCATAGAGCCGATCTGCCACCGGCCGGGGGTCGGTGAGAATTTGCACGACCATTTGGAAGTATATTTTCAGTACGAATGCTTGCTGCCGGTTTCGCTTTATCCGAAACTCAGCCTGCTTTCCAAAGGCGTGATCGGGCTTGAGTGGCTCCTCTTCAAGAGCGGGCTCGGAGCAACCAACCATTTCGAATCCTGCGCCTTTATCCGCTCAAAGGCGGGCGTCGATTATCCAGACATTCAATATCATTTCCTGCCGATCGCTATCCGCTACGACGGCAAATCTGCCGCTCCATCGCATAGTTTCCAGGTTCACGTTGGGCCGATGCGCAGCAAATCCCGCGGTCATGTGCGCGTGCGCTCGTCCGACCCTCGCGTTCCGCCGGTGATCAGATTCAACTATATGTCTCACCCAGATGACTGGATGGAATTTCGCGCCTGTGTGCGTCTGACGCGCGAGATTTTCCAGATGCCGGCCTTTGCCAAATACAAGGGCCGCGAAATCCAGCCCGGCGAAACAACAACCACCGACGATGCGATCGATGCGTTCATCCGTCAACATGCCGAGAGCGCCTATCATCCCTGCGGCACCTGTCGCATGGGCGCATCAACCGACCCTTTGGCGGTAGTCGATCCGGAATGCCGGGTCATCGGTATCGAGGCCTTGCGGGTTGCCGATTCATCGATCATGCCGCGCATCACCAACGGCAATCTCAATGCACCCACCATCATGATCGGTGAAAAAGCCTCCGATCACATACTCGGCCGCACGCCGCTTCCACCGTCCAATCTGCAACCGTGGATCAATTCCAATTGGCAGGTCGAGCAGCGTTAGATCGAGACATCGGCCAAGCGAAACAGTCCCTTGGCCATCATCTTGCTAATACCGCTTTCGGAAAATTCCCGCCTGGCCGGCACGGTCACGATCCTGCCTGCCTTGCCGATAAGACCTGTCTTGAACTGCACCAGTCCTTGGTTGTTTCCATCCCCGCCCAGGTCATACCACCGGCACTTTCCTTCACGCCGCAAAAGCTTCACCACCTCCCACTGCAAATAGTAGTTGGCGGAGATTTTCGCCGCCTCTTCCGTTTGCGCGCCGAAAGCGTAGTAGGCTCGCTCTCCGACAGCCGTAACGATGATCCCCGCCAATGATCTGTCTCCAAGCTTTGCCGTGAAGATTCGCGGACGCATGGAGGAATGCACCGATCGATCGAGCGCCCACATTCCCTCAAGCCCCGACGGATCGACTTGTTGTTTTCGCCGCCTCAGATCTTCGAAAATCCGCATGAAGTTTTCGCGCGCCGCTGGGCCATGCCCCTCTTCTATCGTAAGCCCTCGGCTCTCGGCAGATTTCAGATTCCGCCGCGCCCGACCAGCAAAACTGTCGCGCAGGTCCCTTTCGCTGAGTGTCAGATTTATGAGATAGCGTGCGGGGTCGGCAATTTCCCCACCCAACGTAAATCCGGCTGCCTTGAGACCGTCGATCAAAAACTCATCATCCACAGGCGCTTGCGGCAGGATGGACAGATGCAGCCTGCGTTGGGTGCAATAGAATGCCTTGATCGACCGAACGACTTCGTTTGCCGCTTCGCGCCCGCCGGTCCCGTTCCAGGAGCGCCACAATGGGCCGAACTTGATCACTGCGAGCCCTCTGTCAAGCCAAGGCACGCTTACTTCAATGACTGCCGCTCCGCCAATGATCGTTTTTTCCCGTTCGACGACCAAGCATCTTACTCGCCGCGCGCCCCACCGCGCTGCCGCATAGGCATGCGTCTGCTCATGCACGGCATCGCGAAATTCTAGGATAGCGGCATCCCAATCGGCTCCCGAAATCTCTCGCGCAGACATCAGCCCGTCTCCGCCAGCGCCATATCGACGAACAACTGTCGTAGCCGCCGCGCTATGGGCCCTGGCTGTCCGCCTCCGATACGTCTCCCGTCGATCTCGACAATGGGCAGGACGAAATTTGACGCGCTGGTGAGGAACGCTTCGTCTGCTTCGTAGGCTTCTCTTGCGGTGAAAGCCCGTTCTTCGATTTCAACGCCGTGCTCCTGCGCCAGCTTGAAAAGTGAGCGGCGCGTCACACCCGCCAGTATGCGATTGGACAGCGGCCTGGTGATGACCCTGCCGTCCTTCACGATATACGAGTTGGACGAGGTGCCTTCGGTAATTTCCCCGTCCTCCACCATCCATGCTTCGAAGGCTCCTGCTTCGTGCGCCGCCTGCTTGCCAAGCACCGGCGCCAGCAGCATTACCGATTTGATATCCCGCCTTGCCCAGCGCAGATCCGGAACTGTGATCACTTTTACCCCCGTGACCGCATCAGGATTATCGACAAGGTTCTTAATTTGTGTAAACGCGATGATGCTGGCTTTAACGTCCTTCGGAAATTTGAAGTCCCGGTCGGCCGCCCCGCGGTTGATTTGCATATAGACCCAGCCTTGATCGAGCTTGTTGCGTCGGATCAGCTCTCTATGCATTTGCTTGAGCTCGTCCTTTGTGACGGGCGAGCCTATTTTGATCGCGGCAAGCGAGCGCTCGAGTCGTTCCATATGCGGCTCATAGTCGACGAGTCGGCCATGGACGACCGCTGTAACCTCATAGACACCATCTGCAAACAGTAACCCCCGGTCGAAAATTGAAACCTTGCCCTGGTCTTCCGGGAGATAATCTCCATTGACATAGACAATTCGACTCATGCCGAAGCTCCCGCACGTCCAAAGCGCATTGCGTAGCGAATGAAAGGTCCTGTCGCAAGCTCCTGAAGGAGCTTGCTTAAACCCCCCGTCCCTGTGCTAGTGGTCACCCATCATGGACATCCGAAAAACGCATTCCTCCATCAGCGACGATGCCGTCGCATCCATGCTCGCCCGCGAGCAGGCTCTTTTCGTTCAGCGCAATCCCGCCTCGCGCAAGCTGGCCGAGCAGTCGCAGCGCAGTTGGCTCAACGGCGTGCCAATGTTTTGGATGCTTGACTGGGGAACCCCCTTTCCCCTCTTTATTGCCAAGGCCTCTGGCGTGCAGCTGACCGACGCCGATGGTAATTCATATGTGGATTTTTGTCTCGGCGATACGGGAGCGATGTTTGGCCACTCTCCCAGGCCGGTGGCAGAAGCCTTGCGCAAGCAGACGCGCCTGGGCCTCACCACCATGCTGCCCTCCCCCGATGCGCCGGTCGTTGGCGAACTCTTGACCAACCGCTTCGGTTTGCCGTTCTGGCAGATCACCGCAACCGCCACAGACGCCAATCGCTGTGTGCTGCGCTGGGCGCGCGCCATTACCGGCCGCGACAAGGTTCTGGTGTTCAACGGCTGCTATCATGGCGCGGTCGATGAAACTTTTCTCCGTCTTGAAAACGGTCGGCTTCGTCCCGATCACGGTCTCATCGGGGAAACGCGCGATCTGACCGAGCTTGCCAAGGTCGTGGAGTTCAACGACATCGCTGCCCTGAAAGAAGCCTTGGAAGCTGGAGACGTTGCCTGTGTGCTGGCCGAGCCGGTGATGACCAATTGCGGCATGGTGCTCCCGGCCCCGGGCTTTCATGAGGCATTGCGCGATCTCGCGTCCAGAACGGGAACCGTCCTGGTGATGGACGAAACCCATTGCATCTCCTCAGGTCCCGGCGGCTACAGCGGTACTTTCGGACTTAAACCCGACGCCATTGTTCTCGGCAAGCCCGTTGCCGGTGGAGTGCCTGCAGGCGTCTACGGCTTTTCGTCCTCAATAGTCGAGCGTATTAAAGCCTACCTGTCGTCGCGTCCCTCAGGTTACGCAGGCATCGGCACCACGCTGTCCGGCAGCGCCCTCCAACTCGCCATGATGCGCCATGTGCTTGAAACCTATTTTACCGCGAAGACGTTCGAACCAATGTTGCGGCTTGCCGAAGAACTTGAATCCGGCATCTCGAAAACAATCAGGAAACATGGCGCTCCGTGGCATGTGGTGCGTGTCGGCGCTCGCGTCGAGTTCATGTGCGCTCCCCAACCGCCGGCAAATGGCGGTGAGGCGATGCGCATGATCCACCGGCCAATCGATCGCGCCATCCATCACTACCTCCTGAACCGCGGCCTCGTTGTGACTCCGTTTCACAACATGCTCCTCATCTGTCCCTCAACGCGCAAAGCCCACGTCGTCGCATTCATCCGGGAGATGGATCGTTGTTTGGACGAACTTACTGCACAGTGATTGGCAAGCATGGATAAATTGCAAAGCATGGTAACCCCCCGCCGCGGCAATGAAGCCGCGGGTTTTCTCGCAGCCAACCCCCATGTCGAATCCATCCACATCGTGTGGACCGACATGTGCGGTGTTCAGCGTGGCAAGTTCCTGCGGCGCGATGAACTGGAGCCTGCCTGGCGGGATGGACGCTTTTTCCCGATTTCGGCGCTCGTGCTCGATATCACTGGCCAGGACATCCCTGAAACCGGTCTCGTGTGGGAAGAGGGCGACCGTGACCTCGTCTTCTGGCCCGTTGAGGGAAGCCTGGCACCCGTGCCCTGGAGTATCACCCCTGCTGCGCAATATATCGCTCACATCTGTGACACCGACGGTTCGCTGCACTATGCCGACCCGCGAAACCTTCTGCAGCGTGTAGCCGACCGTTTCCGCGAACTCGCTTTGACACCGGTTGGTGCGATTGAGCTTGAATTCTTCATCATGGACCGCGAAGCGGCCCTGGCCGGCGCTCCAGCCGCTCCCCGCTCGCTCATATCGGGCGCCAGGCCCCAACACTATCAGGCGTACCACCTTCAGGACCTTGACGACTTTGCTCCCTTTTTCCGCGATCTCTACGCCTTTTCGGATATACAGGGGCTACCGGCGAAGACGCTTATCTCGGAGTATGCGCCAGGTCAGCTCGAGATCGTACTGCGCCATCGCACCAACATCCTGCAGGCTGCCGATGAAAGCATCATGCTGAAGCGGCTGATCAAAGCCGCTGCGGAAAAGCACGGGCTGATTGCCACATTTATGGCCAAGCCCTACTCGCAATGGAGCGGTTGCGGCCTCCATGCGCATGTGAGCTTGACCGACGCTGCCGGACGCAATGTGTTTGCCGCCGCCGACCCGCTGGAGAACGATGTCCTGCGCCATGCGTTGGGCGGGCTCATGGAAACCATGGCCGAGGCGACCTTGATCTTTGCCCCCAACGCAAATTCCTATCGCCGCTTCCGCCGTAATTCCTATGCGCCGGTCTCCATTAGCTGGGGTATCGATAACCGCACGGTCTCGCTGCGCATTCCCAAGGGCGCGCCTGAGAACTGCCACATCGAACATCGCCCGGCCGGGGCGGATGCCAATCCTTATCTCGTGCTGGCATCGGTTCTCGCCGGCATGCACCATGGGATCGTACGCAAAATTGATCCCGGCCCGCCCCTCCTCGGCAATGGTTACGAACAGCAGTCAAGGCAAATTCCCGCCAACTGGAACGCCGCCATTGATGCGCTTCGCAATGCCGTTGTACTGCCGGAGTACTTCGGCAGAGAGTTCGTTGACTGCTTCTGCACATTGAAGGAGGTGGAGGCCGACCGCTTTAATTGCGAGCCAACGACCCGCGATTTTTCCTGGTATCTCCGCACGGTATGATACTTGGGTGTCGCTTTTGCGCTCGCCACACCGTTGCCAAACTCACATGAAGGATTCAAGGCCTGCGGACCGCGGGCCTTGCAGGTGAGGCTAACCATGAAATTTGCTGCAGCTTTGAGAAGCTTGGCCTACTTAGTCTCGGGCTTGTTGCTTCTACCCGGTGTCGGCAACGCTGAAACCGACGTCGATCTCGAACTGGTTCTCGCGCTCGATGTCTCGCGCTCGATGGATATGGACGAACAGCGCGTCCAGCGCGATGGCTACGTCGCTGCTTTCCGGCACCCTGAGGTTCTGGCCGCGATCCGCTCAGGCCCCTTGGGTAGGATAGCCGTCGCCTACGTCGAATGGGCGGGCCCTGACAGTCAGGTCACCGTTTTGCCTTGGACTCTGATTGACAGCGACCAGGCGGCACTGCGCCTTGCCGACCGGCTGTCCGCCACCCCCCTCGGCCGCTACACAGGAACATCGATATCCGGCGGCCTTCTCTATGCTGCTGCCGAGTTCGACGGTAACGGCTTCACGAGCCTGCGGCGCGTGATTGACGTCTCCGGCGACGGTCCTAACAATCGTGGCCTGCCGGTTGAACCAGTCCGCGCAAGCATCGCCGCCTCGGGCATAACCATCAACGGCCTGCCTCTGATGGTGAAAATCCCCGTCGGCCCCTACTCCATCCACAATCTCGACATTTATTATGAGGACTGCGTCATCGGCGGGCCTGGCGCCTTCATCCTCGCGGTCGACGATATGTCGCAGTTGGCGCTCGCGATCAGGCGCAAGCTGGTGATGGAAATCGCCCAGTCGGG
>DATBLQ010000077.1:0-4625 GCA_036555325.1 Aestuariivirgaceae bacterium
TTGCGCTTTCGCGGCGCTTACCGCTGCTGTCGCTTTCTGGAACTCGGCGCGATCGTCATCAAGCCTCTGGACGGGGACGGCGCTTTTCGGCGCGAGTTCCTCGGAACGCGCGAGGCGCCGTTGCGCGGCGTCGAGCTCAGCCTCGCGCTGGCCCACAACGGCGATGCTGGCGGTCTTCTCTGCCTCGCGCTGGATCACCAAACTCTTGGCGGTTTCAATGCCGATCTCGGCTTTTTGCAGCTGCGCCTCGGCCTCACGATGCTGCGCCTCGAGCACAGCGGCGTCCATCTTCGCCAGGACCTGACCGGCCTTCACGAAATCGCCCTCATCAACCAGAATTTCTTTGATCCGCCCTGGGATCTTGGTCGAAACGTCGATCTCAGTTGCTTCGATGCGGCCGTTCCCACTGGCGAACCCCTCCGGCAGCGGCTGCGGCTTGAGCCACAGCAACGCGTAATAGCCGCCAGCCGCCAATACCGCGACGAGACCAGCTGTGAGCCAGCGTTTCCCAGTCTTCGTCAAGTCCGGATCGCTCCCTTCTTGCAGTCGAGCGCGTGACGAGCGGTGTTTGTTGGAGCAGTCACCGAGGTTGGCAAGCGGGCCATACGATCCTTCATGGGACAGGGATTGCGAATGAAGAAGGTCAGCTATTCGATGCCGTCGGAGAATAGTTTCTTTGCAGCGTATCGAAGAGTCCTGGCACAGGGTGGCGCATATCTTAAACGGCATCGGCTAGAACGGAATTGTCCATTCAAGGCTGAACGCATCTTTAAGCTGGGGAGGTTGAGCTGAATCAAATGAGTCTGTTCATGACCCATTTCGGACATTGAGTGGTGCTCGGCCTTAACGGCGGCAAGGAGTTCAAAGGCCACGGCGGGCTGCGGGCGGTGCGAGCGCCGTTACGCCAGCGCTCTGAGCCAAGCCAGACGCGTGATCGAGCGTTGGGCAAGGTCTTGCAACCGGTGCAGTTCGCGCGGCGTTCGTGCGACCTCCGCAGCTTCCAGGTAGGCTTCAACTAGCATCTCGGCGATCGCCTGCGGGTCCCGCTGCTCTGCCTCGGTCGGAAAACGCCCGAGGCCCGACGCCTCGGCGGACATGCCCCTGGTTTCCTCAAGCAGCTCGTTAGTGCGATCGGCGTCTACACCGGCAAGACCTGCAGCAACCGTCTTAAGGTGCTCCTCGAGCTTTGCTTCCAGAATGCCCGCATCGATCTCGTCTAACTTTATTGCGTCGTCGCTCGGCCGCTCACGCCTTCTCTCCTCATGATAGGCCCGTCGACGCTCCTTGCGTAATTTCGCGACATGCTCCAGCTCTTGCCTTGCCATTGTTTCGGCGGCGCGCTTGATCTCCCCCTGATCGGAATGGGCTGCCACATAGGACCAGAAGGCGAAGGCACGTTCCTCGTTGCGGACCGCCATCGATAGAGCCCGATAGGGCGTCATCAGGGCCGAGCTGGTGATTTCCGAGATCGTTTGGGCATCGAAAGTCTCCGGCCCCCGCCAACTAATTCGGGCCGGATCGGGGGGCGCGCCAATGCGCGACTTCGACCATCGCACGACGCTGTCGACATGACTCTGCTCCTCAACGGCGAGATGCTCGAAGACCGTGGCAAGATCGATCTTGCCCTGGCGACGCATCTCATCGGCCAACGCCGCATAGCGCTTGGCAGCCTCCTGCTCCATAGCATGAGCGAGCGCAAACAGCTCGTCAGGCGAATGGATCGTCCCCGCTGGCTCCGCCTTTAACAGTGGATCGGTCATGCCCTGTGTCACCTGCGTCGCACGCAGCTCGCGCGCTCGGCCTCATGCGAGGCCCAATATTGACACCGTACCAGATCAGGTCAATTTTGATCGTCCTGCGTACGGAACCGCGCTTCCGCCGATGAGCACTGAGACCCCCGTGCAGCTTGAAACGCAGCCGCTATTGACTGCTCTCGGATCTGCACAAAACCTGGTCCGGCGTGAACTGCTGACTGTTGTATTGGTGGCGCTTTGGGTGGCGTGTGCCATCTTCTCTGCGACCCCGGCGCTCGCAGCGGGCCGTCTCCAAGATTACCTAGCAAAAGCTGCGCCCTCTGAATTTTTTCCAAATTCAGACCGGTTTGGCGCCCTTCAAGGCGATCCCCCCATTGCAGCCGTTTACCGCGGGGATCAGCTGCAAGGTTTTGTTTACTTGAATTCCGATTTCGCCAACGCCGTCGGTTACTCGGGCAAGCCCATCAACCTCCTTGTCGGTATCGACCAGAAAGGAGTCATTGGGAGCATAAAGCTCGTAGATCACAAGGAGCCGATTTTTCTGATCGGCATTCCCGAGAAGCGCATCCTCGATGCCATCAATAGCCTGATCGGAAAGAATATCACTCCCGTTGTGTCAGGTGTGGAGCGCCCGCCTCAGATTGACATTGTCAGTGGCGCCACCGTCACCTCGCTCGTTATTGGCGATAGCGTTGTCCGGTCGGCGGTGCGCCTGATCCGGAGCGGTCGCATCACCGCCATCAATGCCTCCGCTCCGACCGCCGCGCTCGCACCGGCAACCAAAACCATAGACTTCGGACAAAACGAGATTGAGTCCTGGGAGAGCCTATTGGCAGACGGTTCTGTCCAGCGGCTTCATCTGACGATCGGCCAAATAAACGATGCGTTTGCCCGCTCAGGCAATGAGGCGGCGGCCGCCAATCCAGAGCCGGGTGATCCCAACGACACGTTCATCGATCTGTATGTTGCGCTGGCGACCGTGCCCACGATTGGCCGCAGCCTGCTCGGCGTAGATGGATATGAGCAATTGAAGGTGCGCCTTCAGCCGGGACAGCAAGCCATCATCGTTGCAGGCGCTGGTATCTACTCCTTTAAGGGCTCGGGCTACGTCCGTGGGGGCATCTTTGATCGCATTGAGCTACTCCAGGACGGCTCCAGTACGCGCTTCCGTGACCGTAACCATACGCGTCTCGGCCAGTTCGCGCCGACAGACGCCCCCGACCTGCCGGAAATCAGCCTTTTCGTAACTCCAGAAGACTTCTCGCTCGATCCGACCGCGCCCTGGCAGCTTCAGCTCCTCGTCCAGCGGGCGATCGGGGCGCGCGATAAGGCGTTCCTGAGTTTCGATCTCGGCTACACACTCCCGGAAAAATACCTGAAGCGCGAGCAGCCGGCCGTGACCATTTCATCCAAAAGCGCGGCGCCACAGGCTTCAGTGTCGACAACGGGAGCAGAAGTCTCGCCAGAGCTACTCGAGGAGCCGCTCTGGCACAGGATGTGGCGAGACAATGCTATGTCGATTGCGATCGTGGGGATCGCAATCGGCGCGCTGACACTGATCTTCTTTTTCCAGAATTTCCTTGTCCGCCGTCCGCGACTGAACGTCTGGGTCCGGCGATTATATCTACTGTTCATCCTGGTGTGGCTCGGCTGGTACGCGAACGCACAGCTCTCGGTCGTCAACGTATTGACCTTCACGAGCGCCCTCGTGACGGGGTTCAGCTGGGAATATTTTCTGACTGCCCCTCTGATTTTCATCCTATGGGCCGGCGTCGCAGCCTCCTTGTTGTTCTGGGGGCGCGGTCCTTTTTGCGGCTGGCTCTGCCCTTTCGGCGCCCTTCAGGAGCTGCTCAACAATTTCGCCAAGTTCCTGAAAATCCCGCAACTTAGAATACCCTGGGCACTGCACGAGCGGCTGTGGCCGCTGAAATACATCATCTTTCTTGGCTTGTTTGGCCTGTCGCTTTACTCAATAGGGCTGGCCGAGCAGATGTCCGAGGTTGAACCTTTTAAGACCGCCATCATTTTGAAATTCATACGCGACTGGCCGTTCGTCCTCTATGCAGCCATCCTTCTTGTGATTGGTTTGTTTATCGAACGATTCTTCTGCCGGTATCTCTGTCCTCTTGGGGCTGCACTTGCCATCCCAGGTCGCATCCGGATGTTTGAATGGCTGAAGCGCTGGCCTGAGTGCGGAAGGCCTTGCCAACGCTGCGCCAACGAGTGCCCTGTTCAAGCGATACACCCGGAAGGGCACATCAACGTCAACGAATGCATCTACTGCATGCATTGCCAGGAACTTTATTGGGATGACCAGCGATGCCCGCATATGATCCAGCTGCGGCTCAAGCGAGAAAGGCGGGAAGCGATTACCTCGCCGTCCATGCTCAGCTAGCGGCTTGTTGTTTGATTTGGCGCAAAGCCCCCTTCCGGATTTTGTGTAATATGTTTCAATGAGCAAGTAACCATCAGCGCCCCGAGAACTCGCATGGCATTTGGGCGTCGGCATGGGTTTTCCTCTCATGAGCAAAGGAGGTTTTTCATGGCCGAGGACTCAAATTCTCCAGGGGACAATGAGAAAGGTTTTAGCCGACGCCAATTGATCGGGTCCACGGCGGCCGCGGCGACCCTTGCAGGTCTCGCCGGCGCCGCCAAACTTGCCACGCCCGTCGTTTCGACAGCAGCATCTGCGGAAGAAAGGGAAGAGCGCTCCGGCAGTCCGCATGCGAAAACCGAAATCAGGCCGGGTGAACTTGACGAGTATTACGTGTTCTTTTCAAGCGGTCAGACCGGCGAAGTGCGCATCATTGGCATGCCGTCCATGCGCGAGCTGATGCGGATTCCCGTGTTCAATCGCTGCAGCGCGACGGG
>DATBLQ010000068.1:0-32569 GCA_036555325.1 Aestuariivirgaceae bacterium
TGATCTATTCGCTGACTTTGCCACGGTGGGGAAGCCTGGAGTTCATCGCATTAATCGCGGGCGTGTGTGTTCACGTCCTTACCGTTTTCTTGGCCTATCGGTTGGGTGGATTTCTTAGCGCCGGCCTATCCCTCGTTTTCCCGATTGCAGCGCAGATCTACTGGGTTCTTGAAATTTGGGACAGAACTGACGGCTTCTGGAGCCCATTCACCCTGATGTGCTGTGCCTATCTTCTGGTATGGGTGCTGATTTGCGCAAAGCGCATTCACCGTGGCCTCCGGTGAGAGATCGCTAGTAAATGCGACGTTTGTCGATAGAGCATTTCACCGTCAAACACTCAACCTTCTTGGCGATGTTTTCCAATTGCTGCCGGATTGTTGTTCTTGAGGTGGAATGCCCACGAGCTCTGACCGAGGGCTGTACCGCCGCCGGTTCGACTTTAATTTTGCGCCTTTGCTTGACCATTCGACTGGGCCTTATTGGTTTCTTTGGTTTAACCACTGGCTTGTCAGACGTTGTCGATGATGTTGCTTGCTTTCCACTGGAGCCGGGTTTCCTCTCCCTAGGGAATACTTGACGAGAGAGCACTCGGTTGGCATCGGGCGCTACGCTGGCTGCCTCGGGGATGGTGGGTGTCGAGGTTGAGGATTCCTGCAATTGCGCGGCCCTCTCCAGCCAAGTTGTTTGCAGCTGCTCAACTTGCTTTATTAGGCGCTCGCTGATCCCCTGTCGATAGCGCGTTAAGGCAGCAGCGGCATCACGCCAGCACCGACTTGTGTGAGGATCGTTCGCCGTTTCCTTATCTGAACAGCGATCTGTCCATTGGCCAACGAGTTGGGGAATTTCACTGACCAGCAAGTTTTCTGTTTTGGTTGTCCGTTGAACCACCTGCTGGTGTGAGAGTGTCAATTCTCCAGCTTGAGCAGCAGTGGTTGCTAGACAGAGAAAAAACGCCAGAACGCTTATGCACTTACCCATGGGGAACTCACTCACTTACTCCCACTCGTTAGGTAAGGAATTTGGAGGCGACATTATGGCATCGCAATTCAGCTGAAGCTTGGCTTAAGCCCGAGTTGCTGGTGCGGCTGCGCGAGCCGTAGTCATTGCACCGGCGCGTCCGCCCCTTGCAGCGATTCGATACGAGCCAGCATCTCACGGGCAAGCTCGCTAAGCGAAGGATCGCGCGCGCCCATCACGAGAACCAGATCGCCCGGCCTCGCTTGTTGGGCGATCCGGCCCACAAGCCAATCCCGTGAGGGCGCAAATTCGGCGTTCGTACCGAGCGCCGCGATCTCCGCCACGATGTCGGCCGACGAAAAATCGCGCGTCGCGCTGCCGCCCACGTAGTAGACCTCCAGCATGAACAAACGGTCGTCCGACCCGAGCTCGCGCGAGAAGGTCGCCACGAAGTCGCGACGCAGGAAACGGGTTGGCCCGTAGCCGTGCGGCTGATAGATGGCGAGCACGCGCCTGGCACGAAGCTTCGCCGTCCTGATCGCGGCGGTGATCTTCGCTGCATTGTGGGCGAAATCGTCGATCACCTCGACGCCGCGCGCCTTGCCAACGGTCTGGAAGCGTCGCCCGATACCCGCGAAATTTGCCAGCGGTCCCACCATTTCTTCGAGCGCCACGCCAAGCACGCGACAGGCGGCGATCGCGGCCAGCGCGTTTGCTACGTTGTGCGCGCCGGGCACCCGCAGCTCGAATTGCGTGTCCCCCACTCGGAACCTGCTTGAGCCGGGTCCAAGCTCGACATCCTCGCCGCGAATATCGGCGCGCGGGCCAAGGCCGAAACGAAGGGCGCCACCGGCGAACTGATCGAGGTTCTCGGCGTCGCCCACCGCCAACGTCTCACGCGCGCGGGCTCGCAACGTGGCGAACATCCTCGCAACCTCTGCCATCTCTTTGTGGTCGCGCTGAAGATTGAGGATAACGCCGATGGCGGGCGTGTAACGCATGAGCGAGCCGTCGCTCTCGTCGGCCTCGACCACGAGCAGGTCCGATCGTCCTGCCCACGCATTGCCGGGCAGGCCTTGCGCCGACAATTCCGGCAGATCGCCGCCGGTGATCACTGACGGATCGCGGGCCGTGCCGCTCAGGATGGCGAAGATCATCGCCGTCACCGTTGATTTACCGCTGGTTCCCGTGACGGCGATCGAGCGATAGGCGGCGACGAAATGCGCAAGCAGCTCCGAGCGATGAATGATGGGAATGCCCAGCCTGCGGGCCGCGACGACGTCAGACACTTGATCTTCGACGGCCGTTGAGACGACGAGCGCCGCGCAGTCGGGGCCGAGCCCGCTTCCGTCCTGCGGCATCACCTCGATGCCGAGCCGCTCGAGCTGCGCGCGCAAGGTCGTGCGCTCGCCACGGTCGAAGGCGCGGTCGCTGCCGCTCGCTTTGCCGCCGGTCATCACCTGGAACTGAGCGAGTGCGCTCATGCCGGCGCCGCCGAGCCCCGCGTAGTGGAAGCGGCCTTCGCCGCGCGGGTTAGGGATGCTTCGCGTATCGGGCGCAGCGACGAAGGCGAAATCGCCTTCGCGCAAATGGCCAGAAAGCTCACATACGCCCTCATTCGAGAGGCGCACACAGCCATGCGACACGGGGCGGCCAAGCAGGTTCTCGTGATTTGTGCCGTGCAAATAGATGTAGCGCGCAAGCGAGTCGCAGCCCGGCCCGCGATTCACCCCCTCCTCGAGCCCCTCAAGGGTAAGAATGCGTGTCAGGATCAGATCGTCCTCGCGCGCCTCTCCGCGCCACGTCTCGCCGGTCGGCTTGCGCGAGACGAACACCGTGCCAGACGCCGCATCCTCGCCGATCCGCGCTCTTATACGGTGCCATCCCGGCGGAGTGCGAAGGGAGCCCTCCTCACCGCCGATTCCGGCGCGGGCCGTGGAGACGGGCCATGCAGCGGCGGCCTTTCCCTCTTCCAGCCAGACCGCAAGCTGGCGTTCGACATCGACCACAAGCAGCCGCTCAGGCAGTTCAGCCGGAGCGCCCTCGCGCCCGAGGCCGCGACGCGCGAGATCGAGCACGCGGACTGCAAGCGATGGGTCGGGTGAAATGGTCACGCGCGCACTCTGCCACAAAGCGCCTGTGCACCGATAGATGGATGCGCCCCACGCGCCCCCGCTTCGATACCTCAGTTCATTTGGCGTGCCTTGGCGATTGCTCGCGCTAATTCCTGAGGCCCGTATGGTTTTCGCAGCATCGCTACTGGGTAATTTGGCGGCAACGATGCTCGCGAATATCCTGTCGTCAGCAAGACACGTATTGTTGGATACCGATTCTGGATTTGCTCGGCGAGGTCAATCCCATTAATACCACCAGGCATAACGACATCTGAAAATACCAAATCAAACTGTTCATCAGATTCTAGAATTCGCAAAGCTTCCTCAGCATTCGTTGCCTTGACTGGTTGGTAACCCAGTTCGTTCAGCATCTGCGTAACGACAACAGCCACATTCAAATCGTCCTCGACTACAAGGATCCTGCCCGAACCCGCAGGGAGCGGCGCGGAATTGCTAACAGGCTCGTCCGACTGGGGAAGGCCATGGGAGCGTGGTAGCATAAGCCTCACCGTTGTTCCCTTGCCCAATTGGCTCTCGATCTGCGCGGTTCCGCCGGACTGTGTGGCAAAACCGTAGACCTGACTGAGCCCCAACCCGGTGCCACGCCCCGTCGCCTTGGTCGTAAAGAACGGGTCGAAAGCTTTTGCCTGTACTTCCGCCGACATTCCCGTCCCGCTGTCGGTTACGATGATGTCCACAAAATCACCCGCACTCGTTTGAATATTTTTGGCGGTAATAAGGAGCAGTCCACCATTTGGCATGGCATCCCTGGCATTAACGGCAAGATTTAGGATCACCAGCTCAAACTGGTTGGGATCTACTCGAATTGGCCACAAGCTGGGGTCACAGCTGATTTCGACAATAATGTCCTCTCGCAAAGACCGATCCAGCAAGGATCGCATCCCTTGGAGGCGGCTGCCGGCGTTGACGATCTCCGGATGCAGCGTCTCGCGCCTGGCGAAGGTGAGCAATTGCCGGGTAAGCTTTGTTCCACGCTCGACGGCCTGGTTCATTGCATCGATTATGTCTGCTCGTTGTTCGCTGTTTTCTTGGCGGCCCAGCATGCGAACGCCCGCCGAAATTGTCATCAACAGATTGTTAAAATCATGGGCGATTCCGCCAGTGAGTTGGCCAACCGCCTCCATCTTTTGTGCTTGAACCAGTTCGGCTCGTGTGCGCTCTAGAGCGATTTGCGCTTCGTGCTTTTCTGTCATGTCACGGGTAACCGTGGCAAAGCCCAGTAGTTTTCCTTCATTGCTACGTACTGCGCTAAGCACGTCGCTCGCCCAAAACTGGCTTCCGTCGCGCCGAACCCGCCAGCCCTCAGATTCATATCGCCCGAAGTCCTTTGCACCATTGAGGGCACGCTCCGGCACTCCCTGTGCCTGATCGTCAGGCGTGTAGAACTTTCGGAAATGCTGCTCCGAAACTTCGGTTTCTTCATATTGCTTGATTCGCTGTGCCCCCGGGTTCCAGCTAACCACTCGACCATCGGGGTCGAGCATGTAGATGGCGTGGTCTGGTACGGAATCGATCAGGAGTTGGTAACTTGCTTCATGCTTTTGCAAGGCAGTCTGCCTAGATGAAACAGCTGCACTCAACGCAAGACTTGGCAGAGTGGCGCTAATGATGAAGGCCACCACAAGCAGGAAGCTTTCGTTCAATGACGGCTGCATGAACGGCCCGTGTCCTGCTATCACCCCCCAGATTGCGAACGCTGAAAGGATCAGCGCGACCGCCGAGGTCTCGCGCGGACTGTGCCGGAGCGCTGCCCACAGCAATGGCAGGATGGCAAGAAACGATAGAGCATTGCGGCTTACAATCTCAGGAAATAGAGGGCTGAATGCGACCATGCCCACTAATGCCGCAAGGAGAAAAGTGATGATCACCTCTCCACTCGCCAAATCTTTCTCTCTCGGCGATGACCACAAAGTGAGGGCGGGAGCCACGACGATTGCACCTGCAACATCGCCCAGCCACCACGTTAGCCAGACATGCATTAGGTTCGCCATACTGGCATGACCATAAATAATCAGTGCCGCAGCGCCTATTGTAGCGCTGATGGGTGTCGCCAAAGCAATTATGATGATGGCAAATTTGGCAATCCCGAGGGGTGTTGCGAAAGTTTGCCGGCCCTGGCACCAGCGATTGAGCAAATAAACGGCCACTCCGGCTTCAAGGCTATTACCCAGTGCAATAGCAGTTGAGCTCCCTACGCTGGCGGTAGTTGTCAAATTGACGAGAAAGGCCGCAATGCCAATCGCTGGCAGAATTTGATAGCCGCGTAGGAGCACCAGCGCGAGGGCAAGACCAGTGGGAGGCCAGATCGGCGATATGCTGGGATTTATAGAAGCAAACCCCAGGCTCGCCTTTGCCACGACGAAATAGAGACCGGCTGCTACGACCCACTCGAGTAGCCTGTGAACCGGAAGATCGCTATGGGGAAGCCGTTTGGCTTGTTCGAGCTCCATGCCGTCCACTCGCTGAAAGGTCCCCTCAGTGTAGTTTTCTACCCAAGATCCTAGTTTGGCGGCTCGATTCTGTGAATCGCTTGCCCCGACACCCATATGGAACCGGCTCCGTAGCGAATAGCATCGCCCATTCCTATGGCATAAAATTTTCCTATGAATGTGTTCGTCTTTGGATCGATCTTTGCCACCGGCACGCTTCGTGTCGTGACCCACACATAGCCGCCGCCGGTGGTGATATCACCACCTCCCCCAACCAGCCCAGCTTCGATCGTGGCGATGACCTTGCCCGTTGGGTCGATTCTCTGAACGGTGCCGTCGCCCTGGTTAAGCACCCAGATCGAGCCTTCGCCGGACGTGAGAAAGCGAGGCTGCTCATGAAGCGAAGTAGTCGAAACTATGGTGTTGCTCTCGGGATCGATACGATATAGCTCACCGGTCCGGCCGGCTGTTACCCACACCGAACCAAAGTCGACAAGCGCGGCAGCACCACTGTCAGGCAAATTGATCTTCGCCTCCGCCTCACCCGTCGCGGCATTGAACCGCGCCAATGTGCGGTCGAGTCCCTCCTCGGTAACGACCCAGACAGAGCCCTCCCCGACGCCGATGCTCCCTTCGCTGCCGAGCATCTGAGCCGGGATCTCTTTAATTTCTTGGTTGGAGTTCGGATCGATCTTATGGATGAGATCGGCACTCACATCTGGAACCCACACGGCACCTTCTCCGATACAAATACCGCGAACACGGCCTCCTATGCTGCTCTTGAGCGCGATCTCAACAAAACTATTGTCCTTGGGATCGACGCGCAGCAGACGCCGGCCACTTATCATCCATAACGAATCGAAGCCGAAGGCCATGAAATCACCGCTTTTCGGAATTTCTGCCTGAACGACCAGCGAACCGTTGTAGCCAGGTGGTACATCCGATTGAGCCGGCGCTGCCATAGAGAGCAGTGCAGTCGAGATGAACAGAATCTTACAAAGGGGCCACTTCATCTCTCGTCTCCACAACCGTTGTATCATGGTTGTGGCTACGCCTGTAGCTAGTCCATCAAGCACGTTCGGACCAGGCTGCGGGCCTTATCTGTCTCGACGGACAAGCGCAAAGCCGAAAAACCACGCCTCTTGATAGAAAGTCTTGTGCTTAGACCCGTGAATAGTCTGGCCAAACCTGGCGCTTATTGGCAGACTGTAACACTGGCGTGGGAACCGGGGACGCCCAACAATCAATATCAATCAATGTGCAGCCCAGAATTCACTTTTCTTCAAGGGAGGCTATCTGATGAAGTTCCCCCAACACCGTCGTGGTTTCTTGGCCGGTTTGTCAGCCGTTGCAGCAGCAGCCTACTTCAATGTCCCTCCATCCTTTGCTGCAGGAGAACCTCCGCCTGAGACAACCACGGTGCGTTTGCCCAGGTGGATTGGCGGTGCTCTCTGCTGGGCTGCCCCATACGTTGCCGGAGAGTTACTGCGCGCCGAGGGCTTTACTGATGTTCGCTATTTCCAAGGCGATCCTTCGGTTGATCATTCGGTGTGGATTGCCGACGGCGAGACGGATTTTAGCATCAACTATCCAGCTATTCATATTGCTTCCATAGAAGCGGGCGTCCCCATCATTGTCCTGGCGGGGCTGCACTCAGGCTGTCTCGAATTAATCGCCAATGAAAATATCCGCAGCGTCGCGGATTTACGAGGCAAGCGGGTTGGAGTGGATGGTCTCGGCGGGGCGTCCCATGTGCACCTCAGCATGATGGCAGCCTACGTTGGGCTTAACCCGGAAAAGGATATTGAATGGGTTGTTCAGCCAACTAATCCTGCAGAGCTTTTTATTCAAGGAAAGGTCGATGCTTTTCTCGGTACACCGCCGCAGCCGCAGGAACTTCGCGCCAAGAACATTGGCCATGTCATCATTAGTACGACCACCGATCCGCCCTGGTCGCAACAGTACTGTTGTATGATTTGTGTGAGAGCGGAATATTTGAGCAAAAACCCTGTGGCGACAAAGCGAGTCCTCAGGGCGATATTTAAGGCCGCCGATCTGTGTGTGACGGACCCAAAATCGGTCGCCCAACAACTGGTCGATCGCGAGTTCGTTCCCAACTACGACAATGCTTTCCAAACACTCGCTGATATACGATACGACAGGTGGCGGGAGTACGATCCAGAGGCGTCACTGCTGTTTTATGCCCTGCGTATGAAAGAATTGGGTATGATTCAATCCAGTCCGCAGCAAATAATTGCGGATGGCACCGATTGGCGGTTTCTTAATGAGCTCAAGCGCGAGCTGAAAACCTGAGATCAAGCACAGAGCGGCAAAAACCTTCACCAAAGTGTTCGTTACTCACGTGCGAATGCTCTTATCAAAGCGAACTGCTGCGCAGAAACTCCTTGAGCCGGTTCGACCGTGGCCTACGAAAGAATTCGACCGATGCTTCGATTTCCACCACTTCTCCGCCATCCATGAACACGCAGCGGTCCGAGATGTCGCGGGCAAAACGCATTTCGTGCGTCACGATCAGCATCGTGCGACCTTCCTGTGCCAGAGATTTGATCGTCTGCAGCACTTCCTGCACCAATTCCGGATCGAGAGCGGAGGTAATCTCATCGAGGAGCAGAAGCCTGGGGTTCATCGCTAGTGCCCGTGCGATGGCCACACGCTGCTGCTGTCCACCGGAAAGCTCGTGTGGATAATGATGCGATCGCGATTCAAGACCTACTCGCGCTAGCCACTCCGTCGCCTGCTTTCGGCTTGTCGCCTTGTTGAGTCCGCGAACCTTGGTGAGGCCCAGGGTGACATTGCCTAGCGCAGTGAGATGCGGGAATAGATTAAAGCTCTGAAACACCATGCCCGTCGCTGCGCGCTGTCTGGCAAGATCACCTTCCCGCAAGCGCCTTCTCCTCCCGTGCTCAGCCTTATAGCCTATGGGTTGGCCATCGAGCAGGATTTGCCCTGCCTCGAACTCCTCGAGCAGATTGATACATCGGAGCAAGGTCGTTTTGCCGGAACCGCTCGAGCCGATAATGGAGACGATCTCTCCCTCGGCCACCTCCAGGCTGACATTCTTCAGAATTCGGTTCTCGCCGAAGCTTTTGCTTAGGTCACAAATGGAAAGGAGCGGTTTCAACCGGTTCTCCGCACGATGGCAAAACGACGCTCGACAAACTTACCGAGACGCTCCAGCGCAAAATTGATTAGAAAGAAAAGCACGCCGCACAGGGCATAGAACTCGAGCGTCATGAAATTCCGCCCGACGATCTCTTGCGTTCTGAGCAAGAGTTCCCCCACGCCGATAATCGAAAGCAGTGTCGAAGCTTTGACCAGCTCAGCACCCGTATTGATCCACACCGGCAATATTTGCAGCAGCGCCTGAGGCAGGAGCACATAAAGAAGTATTTTCGGAAAAGTCAGCCCGATGCTGCGCCCGGCTTCGATCTGAGTCCGGGGAATCGATTGCAAAGCGCCTCGCACGATCTCCGCCATATGAGCACTGCAAAATATCGACAACGCGAATAGGCCCGATTGTATGGCTGTGAAGTTCACGCCTGCGATCGCCAGAAGATAATAGGAGGCGAGTATGAGCACCAGGACGGGGGTGCCCCGCACGGCATCCACATAGGCCCTGATGAGCAATCGCAGGGGCACCGCTCCAAAGCTCAGCGCAATTCCAAGGAGAAACCCGAAAGCGGATCCCCCCGCAATTACCGCCAGCGAAATCCATAACGTAAGAAGGAATCCGTCGATGAGCGGCCAGGCCCCAATCGCGAGTTCATGAAGGAAGTTTTGCACGGAGTTTCAGAACTTTGGAAAGCGACGCTCGAGTCTCCTCAACCCCCCGGCGAGCAGGAGACAGGTGAATATGTAAAGAACCGATGCCGCAAGCCACGCTTCCGCCACGCGGAAGGTCTCGACGTTGATCTTGCGCGCAACGAAGGTCAGCTCTTGGACGGCGATTGTGGCTGCCAGCGAAGTATCCTTGAACAGAGAGATGAAGGTCGTGCCGAGCGCCGGGAGCGAATTTCGCAGCATGATCGGCAAAACGAGATAAAGAGATACCCGGGATCGAGTGAGACCAATGGCCAGGCCGGCGTCGATCACGCCGCGCGGAACCCCCGCCAACCCCGCGCGAAAGACCTCCGTCAAGTAGGCGCCGGCGTAGAGAGACAACGACGCGATGAAGCTCTCGTTCTTGCCGAGCCGCAACCCCAAACGAGGCAACGCGAAATAGGCAAAAAGCACGATCACCAACAGCGGTAGGTTGCGGACGAAAGTGACATACGCTGCAACGAGAGCCCGCAACGTGCGCCGCTTCGCCAGTGACGCGAAGGCACAAGCAAGACCGATCACCGTACCAATGGCGATGGAGGCAAGAGCGAGTGCAAGCCCCAGGGCAAGGCCGAGCAGAAAATTGTCAAGATTCGCCCAGATCACTCCGAAATTGAAGGAGTAACTCATTGAGCCCGCACTTCGCTCATGCTCCTACACGCTACCGCAGCTCGCTTGGAAAGCCGATCGTTGGTTCAGGAGCCTTGACGCCGAACCACTTTTCGAACGAGGCAGCATAGGTTGCGAATTCCACGCCCGTCATGGCTTCGTGAAGCGCCGTGTTGACGAAATTGAGCCAGTCTTGCTCGCCGCGTTTCACGCCGCATGAATAGGTTTGCGGGTTCCAGCCATAACCAGCATCGACATACTTTCCTGGATTCTGCTTGATGAACCAGCGCAGCGCCGAGACGTCGGTCGCGGCAGCATCGGCACGGCCGGAGTTCAGCGCTTGATACATGAGGTCGACGCTCTCATACTGATCGACCTTTGCCTGTGGCAACGCCTGATGAACCATCTCCTCGGCATAGACGTTCTGCAGCACTGACACCGTGACGGCGCTGCCCGCGGTCTTCATTTCTTCATGCGTCTTATATTTCCCGCCCTCGGTCAGCAGCAGCCCCACGCCCTCGCGATAATAAGGAATCGTGAAGTTCACCTGCTGCGCCCGTTCGGCAGTGACGGTCATGAACTGGCATGTAATGTCAACCTTGTCGGTGACGATGTTAGGGATGCGAGCGTCGGACCCCTGATTGACGAACTCGATTTTGGTGTCGTCCCCAAAGATCCCCTTAGCAATGATTTTGGCGACATCTACGTCGAAGCCAGCCATCTGACCGCTCTCGTCGCGGAAGTGCCAGGGCGGATTACCTGTGCCGGTGCCAACCACGAGTTTTCCCCGCGCGATCACATCCGCCAGCTTGTCGGCAAGACAATCCCCGCTTGTGAGCAGGGTTAGGCTGCTTAGCGCCATCAGCGCTAGACCAAGTCTTTTCATACCTTCCTCCCTAGTTTTGAAATTCTCTATCTTGCAAGCCCGCGTCCATCAACTGGTACTACCGTTCTATGACATTGCAAACTGCAGTCAAAGCGGCCGCATTATCGGACCTTCCCGCGCGCCGCCACTGGCCACATCATTTCCACCTTCGACCATATGTCCCTTATTATATTATTATCTTATAAAATGATGAGTAGTTGTCAAGCTGCCGCATAGTTATGAAATGGTGAGCACGGCTTCGATGGACAGAAACCCGCACAAGTCGGAAGCGTTTGCGGAGACTTTGCCCCCGCTAGATGCAGTCCGTCCGAAGTTTCCCCGGTGCCTATGCGCGACCACTGGCATAGGTGGCGAAGACCGGCCACTTCGGGAACTTTCTCCAGCGCAGGTGCTTTTACCTCATTAACTCTCGCTACCGCACTAGGCGTAGTCAATATACGGTCGCATAGAGAAACCTGAGAGCGGATAGGTCAGTTACAGACGCACGGATATTCCCTTGGATCACAGAAAGGACAAGCAATGGCCAAGAACACGATTTGCCTATGGTACGACAAGGACGCCGAAGCCGCGGCCCGATTTTACGCCAAGACCTTTCCCAATAGCGCTGTGAGTGCCGTCCACCGTGCGCCCAGCGACTATCCTTCCGGCAAGGCGGGCGATGTGTTGACGGTTGAATTTACCGTTGCGGGGGTGCCCTGTCTCGGTCTCAACGGCGGTCCCACGTTCAAACACAACGAGGCCTTCTCGTTCCAGATCGCGACTGACAATCAGGAAGAGACCGACCGCTACTGGAACGCCATCGTGAGCAATGGCGGCCAGGAGAGTGCGTGCGGCTGGTGCAAAGACAAATGGGGCGTCTCCTGGCAAATCACGCCGCGGGTCTTGACGCAGGCGATTGCAGCAGGGGGCAGTGAAGCAAAACGCGCCTTCGATGCGATGATGGGCATGAAGAAAATCGACATCGCGGCGATCGAGGCGGCGCGTCGGGGCTGACGTTTCACTGAGGTCATGACCCTCCTGAAACGCGGAGGCCTGCTGATCCGCCGCCGGGTCGCTACGCCCGAGCAGCGTAGCCTATGAGTCTATTTATCAGCAGCGATTCTGATGAGTCTTGCTACTGCTTCAGGCTGCGATACATAACCGATTCATTGCCTCGGCATCCGTGTGAACAGCTCTTGTGGCCGATTGCTTCCACGAAGCGCATAGCGCCCGACGGAAACAATATCCTTCCTCTCAAGTGGAGGTAGGATATCCACGAAATTAGCAGACATAAGGAGGTGACGATCTACGGAGCGGCACATCGAAGCAATGCGACTGACTTCGTTGACAGCAGGCCCGATAACAGTGAAATCGAGTCGATTTCTGCTCCCGATGTTCCCGTAAAAAACGTCACCGATGTGAAGACCAAGATATATGGAAGTAACAGGCTGCCCCTCCCCTTTGCGCCGATCATTAACTAACGCCAGCCTTTCCTGCAGATCAGCTTCAGCCCGCAAGGCAGACAAGCAAGCATCTGCTGCACTATCAGCGTTGAATATGGCGAGAGTTCCATCCCCGACGAGCTTCAGCACATCGCCGCCGGCATCATGAATTGACGAGATCACCGCCTCGGCATAATCATTCAGCAACGGCAAGATTTGATCGGGTGGCGAGCGCTCTGAAATCGAGGTATAGCCGCGCATATCCGAAAACCACAAAACCGCATTGATCCTGTCCGCCTTGCCACGCGACATATGCCCCTGCAGCACCCGCCGCCCAGCATCGCGGCCAAGATAGGCCTCTACCAAGGAACTCGCGATACGGGTGAGCGAATAGGCTTTCACTCCAAGACAGAGCGCCGGCACCAATTCACGTAGGGCTCGCAAATCGTCTTCGGAAAATCCCTGCGGAACGGACGTGCTCCAACGCGTACAAACGCAATCCATCTCGCCAATTGCAGTCCCCTCACGAAAGCGATGCACCGTGGCAAAATAGTCCGTCTGGCCCTCAGCTCGCAGATCCTCAAGGATAGTGAAATCGGCTGGGAGGTTTTCACCGATGCGTCGGCGCAGTTCGCTGCCGCCGGTGGCGAGCAGATGGTAGAACGGGCTCGATTGCCACAGGCGCGCACCATCGCCACCCCGGCTGCTCTCATATTCGGTACTTCTGAGGCCCTCTGCCGAATCTTTCTTCCATGAGAATGTGCGACCTTCATAGATGGGATGAAGCGTGTCGACCATCAGCATGCCTTGCGCGAGCGGAAGCCCGGCCGCACAGCATCTTTCACAAAAGCCTTGCAGCAACTTGTTTTCTTCATCCCCAATGAGGCCGCCTTGGATGGTCCATGCATGGATAAGTTGGAGGTCTTCTTTCCTCATGGTCGATGGTTGCTGGCATTCCCTTAGGTCGACTAGTCTAACCAAGCAGATTTTCGATCTTCACTGGGAGCTCACGAACGCGAACTCCGGTCGCATGATGTACAGCCGCGGTAACAGCGGCGGCAAAGCCCGCTAGACCGATCTCTCCGATTCCACGCGCGCCAAGTTCATTGATCTCCTTGTCGGGGAAGTCGAGAAAATGCACCTCGATCGGGGGAACATCAGCGCTGACTGCCATCACGTAGTCAGCAAGGTTGCTGTTGATCGGCGCGCCGTTCTGGGGATCGTATGAGGTGTGTTCGAGCAGCGCCATGCCGATGCCCATGACGACTGCCCCTTCGATCTGGTTGCGGGCAGCGAGTGGGTTGAGGATGCGGCCTGCATCCATGACAGTGACAACTCGACTGACGCGGAGCCTGGCGATCTCGGGCTGCCAGGTAACCTCGACGAAATGACATCCGAACGAGTGTGTCGAGAATTTCGCTTTAGGGTTTCCATATGATCCAGCGCCTGGACTGCTGCCGCTGCCGCTGACGCCGCGCAGGTTGGCGCGTTGAAGCAGTTCGGCGAAGGGTACCTGCCCGGTAGCACCATCCGCCTTCACGAAGACTCCACCGTTGGCAAATGCCAGATCGCCGGGCTGCCGCTGTTCAAACGGCGATCCCGGAGTCATCGTTGCAATGCTCAGCAAGGACCCGATCGCGTTGTCGGCCGCTGCGAACACGGCCGGAACGATCGATCCCGTTACCATAGAGCCGCCCGAGATTGGGCCTGCGGGAAGCGAGGAATCACCGAGCACTGCCTCGATCTTGTCGAGCGGGACACCAGTCCTTTCGGATGCGAGCTGTGCGAGTATCGTATAGGTGCCCGTGCCGATGTCTTGGGTGGCGCAGGCGACGCGGACTGTGCCGTCGTCGCGAAGCTGGACATTCGCTTCGGCGGGAAAGCGTCCAGCTATCCAGGAACATCCGGCCATTCCCCAGCCGAGTGTTAGGCCGTCGCGCTTCATCGACCCGACCTCCGGCGTGCGCTGCGACCATCCAAACTTCTCCGCACCGAGTTCGAAACACTCGAGCAGATGCCGCGAGGAGAATGGAATGCCGAGTCCCTCGTCGATTTTTGGTTCATTGAGAACGCGCAAACGCACGGGATCGATCTTGATTAGATCAGCCAGCTCGTTCATTGCCGACTCTGTCGCGTAGAGGCCTGGCACCGCGCCAGGCCCCCGCATGTCGATAGCGGCGCCAAGATTGCGCCGGGCTCGCCCGAATGTGACTCGGAGGTTAGGCACGCTGTATTGCGCTGGCGTTGCCTCGCCGCAATCCTCATGGTGGTCATCAAGCATTGACCGGTCGTATACATAATCGTGCTGCAGCGACACGAGCCTGCCCTCAGCTGTCGCTCCAAGGCGCACGCGCTGCTGCGTGCGTGGCCGGTGACCGACGGTCTGGAACATCATCTTGCGGCTCACCACGAGCTTGACGGGCTTGCCCAGCTGACGGGCAGCCGCTGCGGCGAGCGGAGAATGAGTCCAGGGAAACAGCTTGCCGCCAAAGCCGGAACCCAGAAACTTCGAGATGACCCGAACGTTCTCCGTCGGCAGACCGAACATTTGCGCCAGGACGCTGCGATGGTTGACGACTCCCTGCGTCGACTCATACAGCGTCAAAAAGGACCCATCCCACATCGCAATGGTCGCGTGCAGTTCGATTGGGTTGTGTGTCTCAATGGGCGTGACATAGGTCTGATCGAGCTTGACCGGAGCTGAAGCGAAGGCTCCATCGGCGTCGCCCCTTTCACTCTGCAAGCGCTTTCGGGGACCGAATGTGGTGACGACCACACCGGGATCATCCTCGGCCTCAAGCCCGGTCTCGACGTTTGGCTTGTCCTTTGCATATGTGACACGAACAGCGTCAGCTGCTGCCTTGGCGTCTTCGAACGTATCCGCCACTGCGAGCGCAACATACTGGCCGTAATAGCGTACGACATCGTCCTCGAAGGGTGGTCGCCGTTCGTCACATATGCCAGTGAATCCAGGCTCGACGATCGAGCGGAAGATTTTTCCGATGTTCTGTCGATGAAAGATCGCCTGCACGCCGGGCATCTTTTCAGCCACGCTGACGTCGAGTTGAACGATACGGCCATTGGCGATTGTGGCCTCCACCGGCACGGCATGGAGAATCCCAGGAAAGTGGAAGTCGGACGCATACTGTGCCGTCCCGGTTACTTTTTGAGTCCCATCTACGCGCGGTGTGTCGCGGCCAATCGGTGAGATTATTGGGGCAGTAGTGGATGTTATTGCCATGTGCTTACGCCCTCGTGGCCATGTGCAGCGCATGCGATAGACAGCGCTTGGCCAAATCAATTTTGAAAGCATTCTCGCTGTGAGGCTTCGCGTCACGGAGAGCCGCTTCTGCCGCCGTGCGGAAGGTCTCCATGGTTGCAGACTTTCCGACAAGCGCGGTTTCGGCTTCCTGCGACCTCCAGGGTTTGGTGCCGACACCACCAAGCGCAATCCGCGCTCTCGTAATGCTGTCATTGGCGATGCCGATCACTACGGCAGCCGATGCCAGAGCAAACTCGTATGAAGCTCGATCGCGCAGCTTTAAATAGACTTGCTTGTTGCCTCCCCCGAGGACCTTCGGTGACGGGAGCGTGACATGGGTAATGAGATCCCCAGGCTCAAGAACTGTCTCGCGATGCGGGGTATCGCCAGGCAGCAAGTAAAACTCCCCAATGGGAATCGCCCGTGAGCCTTTCGGCCCCTCCACATGGATCGTCGCTTCCAGCGCAACCATGGCAATGCACATGTCCGATGGGTTGGTGGCGATGCAATGCTCGCTCGTGCCCAGTATGGCCAGGGTGCGGTTGCTGCCGGTGATCGCCGAGCATCCTGTTCCGGGCTCGCGCTTGTTACACGGCATGGCGGTATCGCGAAAATACACGCAGCGCGTCCGCTGGAGCAGGTTTCCCCCGGTAGTGGCTCGGTTACGGAGTTGTGTTGAGGCGCCCGAGAGGAGCGCTTGCGACAGGACTGGATAATCCCGCTGCACGACAGGATGATGAGCAAGATCCGAATTGCGGACAGTGGCCCCGACCATTAGACCACCGTCCGGCGTCGCTTCGATCTGGTCGAGCGACAACCGATTGATATCGACCACCTGCGTCGGTGTTTCGACGTTCAGCTTCATCAAATCGACGAGGGTCGTTCCGCCAGCCAGGAAACGTATCTCGGCGCCCTGCTGTGCGGTGTTGGTCTTAGCAGCGAGCGCAATTGCTTCTGCGGGATTTTTGGGTCGAACGAACTCGAATTTGTGCATGGCATCCCTGCTTCTTGCTGCTAACCCTTACGAACCTGCTGGATCGCGGCGACGATATTCAAGTAGGCCCCGCACCGACAAATGTTGCCGCTCATCAGCTCCTTGACATCCGCATCGTTGGGACCACAGGGCTCGTCCAGCAGCGACACGGCGGACATGATCTGGCCCGACGTGCAGTATCCGCATTGATAGGCATCGTGGGCAATGAACGCTGTCTGCATCGGATGCAATTGGCCCGCCGTGGCAAGGCCCTCGACGGTCGTGATCTCGTCTCCTTCATGCGTCAGCGCAAGGCTGAGACAAGAGTTCACGCGTCTCCCGTTAACATGCACAGTACAGGCTCCGCATTGTCCGTGATCACAACCCTTCTTTGTTCCGGTGAGATGGACGATTTCTCGTAGGCAATCGAGCAGGGTCGTTCGCGGATCAATGCGAAGCTGGTGCTCTTTTCCATTGATGCGCAATTTCAGCGGCACGGTACCAGGCCGTTCATCCACACCGATTTCACTGGCGGGTTGGCTCTCCGCTGCAACGTTGGGCGCATCAAATGCGGCAACAACGCCAATGGTTCCGGCAGTAGCAGTGGCCAGAAAGGATCGTCGACCGAAATCTGGCGACTCCCGAGTCTGTTTGATTTCTTTGCCTTCATGTCCCGACATTATTGCACCCTTTTGACGTCGTGCATGCGTGACTGTGAATGAAACAGTGCGTATGCGTCCATTTGATGACATGGATCGACAGTGCTGAGCCTACTGCGAGCTCACATAGCTAACAACTTCAATGATAGCTTTTTGCTCCACTGGCTTTTCCCCTCAATCAGGCGCAAGGATAGACCGACAGAGGGAGGGGAAGATGCCTACGATCAAAACCAAGGACGGGACGCAGATCTATTACAAAGACTGGGGCAAGGGACAGCCGGTTGTGTTCAGCCATGGTTGGCCGCTCAGCGCCGATGCTTGGGAGGATCAGATGTTCTTTCTGGCCTCACATGGGTTTAGGGTCATCGCCCATGACCGGCGCGGGCATGGCCGCTCAAGCCAGCCGTGGCAGGGAAATGACATGGACACCTATGCCGATGATCTGGCACAGCTTGTGAAGAAGCTTGATCTGAAGCATGCAGTCCACGTCGGGCATTCGACCGGTGGTGGCGAAGTTGCCCGCTACATTGGTCGGCATGGCACGAAGCGGGTAGCGAAAGCAGTACTAATTGGAGCTGTGCCTCCAGTTATGGTCAAGAGTGCGAAAAATCCGAGCGGCACTCCAATCGAGGCCTTTGATCAAATCAGAGCTAACGTTCTTAACGACCGCTCGCAGTTCTTTAAAGACCTTACCATGCCGTTTTACGGCTACAACCGCCAGGGAGCGAAGATCTCCGAGGGAGTTCGCAATTCATTTTGGCTGCAAGGTATGATGGCGGGCATGCCGGCTGCTTATTTCTGTATCAAAGCCTTTTCAGAAACTGACATGACAAGGGATCTGAAAAAGATCAACGTCCCAACTCTCATACTCCATGGCGACGACGATCAGATCGTGCCCATTGCCGATTCCGCAGAATTGTCCGTTAAGTTGATCAAGAAGGCGAAGCTCAAAGTCTACAAAGGCGGTTCCCATGGGATGTGCACGACAGAAAAAGACAAGGTCAACGCCGACTTGCTCGAATTCATCAAGGCATAGTTGGCCTGGCTTCACTCACTCCGCGTGAGAAATTGGTTGCACGACGCTTGCCGACCTCTTGCCGCCGAAAAAGCTGCGAACCACGACATAAAACACCGGCGTCAGGAACAGGCCGAAGAACGTCACCCCTAGCATGCCGGAAAAAACGGCCGTACCGAGCGCTATGCGCATTTCCGAGCCCGGACCGGTTGCCAGCACCAGCGGCAGAACGCCGAATATGAAGGCAAACGAAGTCATCAATATAGGCCTCAGTCGTAGCCGACAGGCTTCTACTGCTGCTTCAACCGGGGTCTTGCCCTCTGCCTCCGCCTGCCGTGCAAACTCGACGATGAGAATGGCGTTCTTCGCCGCGAGGCCGACGAGGACGATGAGGCCGATTTGGGTCAGAATGTTATTGTCCTGCCCTCTTATCGACACGCCGAGCAGAGCGGCGAGAATACTCATCGGCACGATTAGGATAATGGCGAGCGGCAGCGACCAACTTTCATATTGCGCCGCGAGAACTAAGAAAACGAAAATGACCGACAGGGAAAAAATAAACACCGCCAGATTGCCGGTGAGGCGCTCCTGAAACGCAAGTTCTGTCCATTCGAAGCTCGTACCCTGGGGCAGCACTTCGCGAGCGAGTGATTCCATCTTGTCGAGGGCGGTGGCGGAGGAAATGCCCGGGGCGGCGTTCCCCTGCACGGGGACCGAAGTGTACATGTCGTAGCGTTGCACCAGATCTGGTCCGGTCACGTCACGGATTTCGACTAGGGTGCCAAGTGGCACAAGCGATCCGTTGGCGGAGCGCACTCTGAGCCGCAGGATATCCTCCCGTTCCGTGCGGAACTTCTGATCTGCCTGCGCGCGTACCTGATAAACGCGGCCGAAAGCGTTAAAGTCGTTCACATAGGCTGTGCCGAGATTGACTTGCAGAGTCTCAAATATGTTGGGAATGGGCACGTCGAGCATGCGCGCCTTGGCGCGATCGATCTCAAGAAAAATCTGCGGGCTCGAAGTGGAAAAAGTGGTGAAGACGCCGGAAAGCTCTGGCGCTTGGCTGGCGCGGGACACCAGCTCCCGAGCTGCAGCGAGCACCCGGTCCATCTCGGAGTCGAGGCGCTCCTGGAGCTGTATCTTGAAGCCGCCTGAATTGCCGAGCCCGCGTACTGGTGGTGGCGGAATGGCGATTATGAAGGCCTCCTCGATCGACTGGAGCCGTCCGAAGAGTTGGCCGACCACTGCATTTCCAGAGAGGCCTTTCTCGAGTCGTTCGTCAAATGGTGCAAAGCGAGCAAAAATCGCTGCTGCGTTCGAAGCGTTGGTAAATGTTGCCCCTGAAAACCCCGCAAAGGCAACCGCGTCGATGACGCCTGGAGTAGCCTGGATAATCTTCGAGGCCTTCTGAACGACAGCGTCCGTACGAGATAGCGATGCACCATCTGGGAGCTGCACCACAACGATCGCGTAGCCTTGGTCGAGCAGCGGGATGAACCCGCGTGGCACGGCGTTGGAAATATAGACGGTGCCAGCGAGAAGACCCGCATAGATCGCGAGCATGATTATCTTGCGTCTTGCAACGACGCCCACGGTTTGCGCGTATCCACGGCTGGTGGTCTCAAACGCATCGTTGAAGCGGGAGGCAAACCATCTGCCTCCACGCGTAAGCGGATTCGCGGAACGGGCTTGTCCATGTGGCTTCAGCAGGAGGGCTGCCAGCGCCGGCGAAAGTGTCAGCGAATTCAAGGCCGAAATGATGGTGGAAGCCGCAATGGTGATGGCGAATTGTTGGTAGAACCGTCCGGAGATCCCCGGGATGAACGCCGTCGGTATGAACACCGCGCTGAGCACCAGCGAAATCGCCATGATAGCAGACCCCACTTCGGTCATCGTGCGATGTGCCGCTTCGCGTGGTGTAAGACCTAGTCGGATATTTCGTTCGACATTCTCGACCACCACGATGGCGTCGTCGACGACGATGCCAATCGCCAGCACCAGGCCGAACAGCGTGAGAGTATTCAGCGAAAAGCCGAGTGCCGCCATCACCGCGAAAGTGCCGATCAGGGAAACCGGAATGGCAAAAATGGGGATGATTGCGGTGCGCCAGGACTGGAGAAATACGATCACTACCAGCGCCACCAGCGCAGCCGCCTCGAACAGCGTCTTGTACACCTCGTGAACGGACTCGGCGATGAACTCCGTGGGATTGTAGACGATCTGATAGTCGAGACCCGGAGGAAAATCTTTCTTGAGTTCACCCATCTTCTCGATGATCGCGTCAGCCGCCGCAAGCGCATTGGTGTTTGGCCTCTGAAAGATTGCTAGAGCCACCGCGGGCTTGCCGTTCAAGTAAGAATTCGTCACATAGTCTCTGGCCCCAAGCTCGATGCGCGCGACATCGCGCAGGCGAACCAGGCCTCCGCCCTCGCCCGTCTTCACAATCACGCCCGCGAACTGTCGCGCTGACTCGAAGCGACCCTGCGTCGTCACGATCAGTTGGAAGGCGTTGTCTGAGGGAGCCGGTTGACTGCCAAGCGCACCGCCTGAAACCTGAACATTTTGTTCCTGCAGAGACCGGACGACATCGCCGGCTGTCAGTCCATAGGTGGCTAACTTCTCCGGATCAAGCCACACCCTGAGAGAATATTCGCGTTCGCCAAAAATGATGAGGTCTCCGACCCCGTCGAGTCGAAGCAGCACATCACGAACCCGGGTACGCGCATAGTTCGAGACATAGAGTTGGTCGTAACTATCGTCAGGCGACAGCATATGCACGACCATCATCAAGTCGGGGGAGCTCTTGAGAGTGGTGACGCCGAGACGGCGCACATCTTCCGGCAGCCGTGGAACGGCGATCGACACGCGATTTTGCACCAGCACCTGCGCCTGATCGAGATCGGTGCCAAGCTTGAAGGTGATGGTGAGCGACATTGCACCATCACCGGTAGAGTATGACGACATGTACAGCATGCCCTCGACACCATTGATCTCCTGTTCGAGCGGTGTTGCCACCGTTTCGGACACCGTCTGAGCGTTGGCACCGGGATATTGCGCCCTGACAACAATGGTAGGGGGTGTGACTTCTGGATACTGTGAGACAGGCAGCCCGAAATAGGCGATGCCGCCCAGGATGACGATGATGATGGATACGACTGAAGCGAAAATCGGTCGGTCCACGAAAAAGTGCGAGAAGTTCATTTGAGATTATTGTGTGGTGGCTGCCGAAATCGGCGGCAAGGTTTTATTCTGGGGTGTGACCGTTACTCCCGGTCGGACCCGCATCAGTCCGCCGACCACGATCGTCTCTTCACCGCTAAGCCCCTCCCGCACAACGCGGTAGCCATCAATCTTCGGGCCCGGGCGAATCTGCTTTGCGGATATGGTGTTGTTGCTACCTAGAACATAAACAATGCGGCGGTCCTGATCGCTGCCGATCGCCTCATCCGGTATCAACACCGCCCGGTAATTGCCCGACCCAGGTATGGAGATTCGGCCGAACATGCCGGGTTGCAGAAACAAATCGGCGTTCTCAAACAGAGCGCGGCCCCAAATGGTGCCTGTCGAGCCGTCAATCCGGTTGTCGACGAAGTTCATGCTTCCTGTGCGCTGCTCTCTGGGGTCGCCGGGAATGCTCATGCGCACCTCAAAGGGAATTTCCCGGCCGGATGGGCTGGTGCGTTCGAGTGCCGCACGCGCATAGGCTATGTACGACCGCTCATCGACGTCGAAATAAAAATAGATAGGATCGAGTGCAACGATGGTCGTTAGGACGGTCTCATTGGCGTTTACGAGATTGCCCGTTGAAATCATTTTTCGCCCGATTCGACCGCTGATCGGCGCCTGGATCTTCGTATAGTCGAGATTGAGCTGGGCCTGCCGAAGAGCGGCTTGTGCCGCCTCTACCTCAGCCTGAGCTGACAGGAATTGCTGGCGCCGTTGATCAAAAACAGTTTCGGCCACGGCGTTGCCTTTGCGGAGCGTCTCGGCTCGCTGCAGTTCCTGTTGGGCGAGGTCAAAGCCGGTCCTGGCGATTTCCAAGCGGGAGCGCGCCTCGGCAAATGCAGCATCGAAGGATCGCGGGTCGATGGAAAATAGTAAATCGCCCTTCTCCACGAGAGCTCCGTCTTGGAAATGCACCCCCTCGAGGTATCCTGTAACCCTTGACCGAATTGCGACATCGTCCGTGGCCTCGAACCGTCCGGTGAAATCATCCCATTCGACAATGCTCTTTACCACTGGTTTAGCGACAGTGACTTCCGGCGCTGGCATGGCGGGCGCCATTGCAGCAGTTGGGCCGGTCAGGCGTTCGCCAAACCAGAACCAGCCAGCGGCACAGACGGCAAGCAGCAGCACGATCGCTGTGATCGTGACGATGCCGGTTCTTGGACTCCGTTTGGTCGGCGGGTGCTGCTGCAAGCGGTTGTCGCGCCCAACATTGTGGTCGGCCGACATCCTCCTCTCCGTTCTCCAGTTCCCGTAGGATGAAACTGTGTCAAGCCGGAGTCCAGTGGAAGTTCCACCCTTTGACCAAACGTGACCCCCGCACACAATGCTGGTTGGCCACCGCGATGCGTGACATTTTTTGAGGATTCGAGTTATTGGGTCATGCTAGGTCTGCACAAAATTGGGCCAACCAGCCGATGATCTCCACCGTTCAGATCTTGCTTCTATTGCTGATCGTGCAAGCTGTTGTCGCGGTGGTAGCACTCAGGCTTAAGATTCCCTCTGCCATCTTGCTTGTGCTTACGGGTGCCATCCTGGCCGTGGTACCGGGCTTGCCGGTAGTGGAGCTTGATCCGGAACTCGTGCTGCTCTTGGTGCTGCCGCCAATACTTTATACGTCTGCAGTGGCGATGAGTTGGAGCGAGTTTCGGTTCAATCTGCGCCCCATTACGCTTTTGGCATTTGGTTGTGTCGTGTTTACGACCGTGGCGGTCGCTGCTGCCGCCCATTGGTTACTCGGCCTGCCGTTGTCCGTGGGGTTTGTTCTCGGTGCCATCGTTTCTCCTCCTGATGCGGTTGCTCCGCTCGCAATCGCCCGTCGACTGCAAGTTCCCCGGCGCATTCTCGTAGTGCTCGAAGGCGAAGGTTTGGTGAACGATGCCACCGCGCTCATTCTCTATCGCTTCGCCGTCGCCGCTGTTAGTGCTGGCGTCTTCTCACTTTGGGAAGCATCTGGCCAATTTGCCATCATTGTGGCGGGTGAGATCGTGTGGGGAATCGGTGTTGGATGGCTGATGCTCAGATTACGGCGCTGGGTCGCCGATCCGCCGATTGAAATCATGCTTTCAGTCCTGACGCCGTTCCTCGCCTATTGGCCGCCTGAATATTTGGGCGGTTCCGGCGTGCTCGCCACTGTTGCGGCCGGGCTCTACATCAGCTGGAACGGGCCGCGGCTGATCAGCGCGGCGACCCGATTGCAGGGTGTTTTCTTCTGGAGTTTCTTCATCTACCTCATTGAAGGCTTGGTGTTCTTGCTCACCGGATTACAGGTCAACACGTTGTTGCTGCGCATGGGTCACTATGCGTTGTCGGATCTCGTAGTTTCCGCTCTGATTATCAGCATCGTGGTGATTGTCAGCCGTTTCGTCTGGATGTATCCCGCCACTTATCTGCCCCGCTGGCTTTTCCCGCCAATCAGGCGCAAGGATCCAGCACCTCCCTGGCAGTGGCCGTTTGCGCTGGCATTCACTGGAGTCCGGGGGATCGTTTCGCTTGCTGCGGCGCTTGCGATTCCCTTTGCCACCGCCAGCGGCCAACCGTTTCCCAACCGCGATCTCATCCTGTTTCTGACGTTTTGCGTGATCCTGGTGACGCTCGTGGGTCAAGGATTATTGCTTCCCCATGTCATTCGGGCCCTCGGGCTTGCACATGCCGGGCATCGTGAGCGCCGAGACAATCGGGTCCAGGAGCAGCAAGCGCGCCAGTCGGCAATCGAGGCAGTGATCGCAAGACTTGAGCAATTGGCATCCGATCGCGGGCTGTCGGAAAAGATTGTGGAATCCTTGCGACTGCGTCAAGTTAATCGACTAGACCACCACAAGCATCAAAGTGACGCCGACGGCGACCAGCGTAAATTGACTGAAACTCATTGTGAAATCGAGCTTCTGCTGATAACTGCCGAGCGAGAACGCATCAACGAGCTTTTCCGCAGTGGAAAGCTGAAGGACGAGGCTCGGCGCCGGATCGAACGGGAACTCGATCTCCGTGAGGCGGATCTTCGCAACCAGCGGATGGAAGAATAAGCTTCCAGCGATAGAAACGTCGCGTTCTGATCGGCGCGATAATGCGCGTTGTTGTTAAGGTCGGCGCCGCTTAAGGCCTGCTGCCCAAATGCGCCGCTGCCCACCTATTAGGTATTGTGGTTGTAAATCCGTTCCAAAGCGTCTATGTAGAGCCAATCGGGTTCGGCCGACTGGCTCGGCTCCGCACTTTTGGTGCATATGCCTTCCCTCTCACAACCTGAACATCGATAGGTCTGCACATAAAGTGTGGGCCATACCCTGCATTTTGAAAGGAAAGAGTATGCAAACTGGGACTGTTAAGTGGTTCAACGCGCAAAAGGGCTTTGGGTTTATCCAGCCCCAATCTGGTGGTCCGGACGTTTTTGTCCACATCAGCGCTGTCGAACGCGCAGGCCTGAGCGGATTGAATGAGGGACAGAAGGTCTCCTATGAAATCGTCGCCGACCGCCGGACGGGCAAATCATCGGCAGATCGCTTGGAAGTTACGAGGTAACATCGAGCGAAACACTGAATCTGGCGACCACGGATGTACTGGCGCCAGGTTCGGTCGTGCGGTTCACAAAAGGGCGATCCCGTCATGTACGATGTATATCAACATGTTGCGCGCCCCGAACTTCGGTTGATCGTCTCGCGTGGAGACGAGTTGCCACAACGAGCTCCAAAAAACAGATGGCACCTCGTCGGTCGTCAGCTCCGTGTCCCGCAGTTTGTCGACGATGAAATCCAACGCAGCGGCTTTGCAATCATCAAGCCGCAAGGAAATCGAGAATGACAACATGAAGGTGGTGGCTTGGATACAATCCAGGCAACCATATCGTGGCAATCGTAGCGTCTCATCGGGACGACAGCTTCTTGGAGTTAAAGCTGTTCCTCAAGGATCACACTATAGCCGCAATATAAGCGCAAAGAGGCCCATCGTCGGCAGATCGCCCCAGGCGCCGGCGACTGAGAGCATCAAGACTCCCGCCTGTGTGGCAGAGGAGGAACTGATGCAGAATGATCCGCAGCAGTGCAGTCCGGACGCAGTTTCAAAGCTGCAGCGTGCGTTCGATGAAATTTGGCGACATCTGGAAACGAGCCGGAATGTCGGCGTTTTTCCTTGGCATGTACACGCAAGCCGGGAAAAGATTGCAACTGAGCTATGCCAGCGCATGGATGAGCTGTTCGCTGATCCCGAGATTCTGAAGCGAGACATCCTCACGAAATTTGGTGTTGCCGAATATCAAGAACGGCATCGAGGAAAGCTGTCCAACAACAAAGTGAGGGCTAATTGATGAACTATGAGAATAACGACCGTGATCCCCGAAAAGGGCTTCCTAGTGCTGCAGAGCGCCGGAGAACCAATATTCCTTTCGGAATAGAGGCTGAAAAAGAAATCCGTGAGCCGGACTTACAAGACCCCTCAGCGATAATCATCCACGGCCGTGAGAATGGCACCGACAGCGAAACGCAATGAAAAAACATCACTTTCGCGTCGGGCAGAAAGTCCACTTGGCTCTTGGCATGTTTCATCGCGGAAAACCGATAGCTTGCCGGATACTACAGCTTCTCCCGTTCGACGGAGTGAATTTTCAGTATCGGGTGCGAAACATTGAAGAACCCTTTGACAGAATCGCGGATGAGACTCAGCTTTCTCCAACTGAGGCAGCTTGACCTTTGCATTCCTGATCCCAAATAAGTGAAGTGAGGAACTCGAACTCGCGATTTCAACGGAACAATCCCCGGCCTGCCGGGTTTCTTACAAGTTCACTGAGCTTCGGAGTCCCTTCCCATGTCTAAAGTGGCGGCGCTATGTGGTCCAGCTGTGCTGGCCGAGCTTGAATCAATCTGCGCAGCAGTTCTGAAAGAGCTTCGCCTAAGTCCATGGGAATACCATTGGCCAGGAAAACCTGACTCACTGCGCATTGAAGTGTCTCGTCGCATAAGGGTGTTGGGAGCGGAGGACAATCTTGCTCCCAATCAAGTCAAGCGGGCGGTGGTTCGCTCTTTCAAGCGAAGCCATGAGCAGGAAACTTGAATGTGGAGGCGGACAAGAATGGCATTGGTCCCAGGGGCAAGCACAAGTTGACACAGGCGCCTACGCAGACCGCGATCCGCTATGGAGCGGCCGTGCGTATCCCGAGAATTACCGAAATCGCATCGATGACCAGTTTGGCAACCGTCGATATAGTCTGTGGTGGCCCAGCAGCATCGAAGATCCCATCGAATTTGACCGAAATGTGCGTCGCGGCTTTTTGAGCCTCAGCGATGGTCAAGAACTCGGCCTCCAGGCTCTCTGCCACCTGCCGCAGGGCGATCAGCTTGTGTATGGAAATCGTAGGATCGGCCAGGACTGCCAGTTCATCGTGCATATCGGGTCCTCAGGCTCCCAATCACTCTTGCTCCAATGCTTGCATTTGCTCCTCGATGGCGTGCTCATGTTCGGCCATGGCTTGTGCCGATGCACACAATCGTGTGAGCAGGACCTCAGCCTCATTCGTGTCCGCTCCCGAATTAAGGAGATCGATGATGAGCCGCTCTTGTCGGCATATCATCTGCTTTGGGTGCCGCGGTGATCCCCTCGCCATAGGTGACAATATACCTGGCTTCTCGACAGAGCAAAGCTGTTGCTGCGAGGTTTTAACCGCGCGCGACGTGTGAGCTCACCAGTCGCTCGATCGTCCGGGTGCTCAAAAAGCGTTTTCCCAGCTCTTGGAAAGGCGCATGGCAGAATTGATGAGACCAACGAGCGAATAGGTCTGCGGAAAATTGCCCCAAAGCTCGCCAGTACTCAAATCCACGTCTTCGGAAAAAAGGCCGAAGGAATTGCGCAACTTGAGGGTCGCATCAAACAAGTCGCGCGCTTCTTGCTTCCTTCCGAGGGCGTATAGCGCATCGATATACCAGAAAGTGCAAGTAACGAAGGCTGTTGAAGGCGTGCCGAAATCATCTTCCGATGCATAGCGGATGAGAAGATTGTTCTTTCTCAGGTTCTTATCGATGGCGGCTACCGTCGATACGAAGCGCGGATCATCGGGAGGAAGAAAGTCGAGACCGTGGATAAGCAGGAGAGAGGCATCCAAATCCTGACCGTCGAAAGTTGCGACGAAGGAATTCATCTCATCGTTCCAAGCTCGTCGCAGAATCGTTTCGCGAATTTGCGCCGCAGCTTTTCGCCAATAGGCTGAGCGTTCCTCCCGATTAAGAGTCAAGGCAATCTTTGCCAGCCGGTCACAGGCCGCCCAGCACATGATGCTCGAGAACGTGTGTACGGCCGAGCGGGTCCGATACTCCCACAAGCCCGCATCAGGCTTGTCGAACAGGCGAATAGCCGTCTCGCCCAAACGCTCTAGATTGGAGAAGAGACCCGGCAAACCAGCGCGATTCAACCGCTCATCGAAAAAGGAATGGGTGACAGCCAGCACCACACTGCCATAGACATCGTTTTGCCTTTGAGAGAAGGCGGCATTGCCAATTCGGACCGGCCCAAAGCCACGATAGCCCTTCAATGAAGGCGCGGGCTTCTCCTCGAGGACGGCATTCCGACTGATACCGTAGAGCGGTTGCAGCTGTTCCAGTCCGCTGTCGCGAACGACATTCTCGATAAAGGATATGTAGTTCTCCATGGTGCGAGTGACACCAAGTCTATTGAGCGCGTGGATCACGAAATAGGCATCCCTCAGCCAGCAATAGCGGTAGTCCCAGTTGCGCTCAGTATTGGGTGCTTCCGGAATTGAGGTGGTAAGGGCTGCCACGATGGCTCCGGTTTCCTCGTAGTTGCAGAGCTTCAGAGCTATGGCAGCTCGGATGACGGCACCTTGCCACTCGAATGGAATGGAGAGAGAGCGCACCCAGTCCTGCCAATGGCCGGTGGTACGCTCCAGGAAATCGCGCGAGGTTTGCTCAATTCCCGCGAGCAGGGCTTCATCAGCCCCGAAGATAAAGGAAACTGGTCTATCAACTATAAAAGGCCGGGCTTCGCTCACGTATGAAACCGAGATGTCGGTGGTGAGTCTCAGGGTTTGAGATGGGCCGACGTACCGCAGGTGATTGCTGCCGACGGTCACGGCGGGCTTGGTGCTGCCCCAGGCAAACAGGGGCTCAACATTGACGCGGATTCTAGGTTGGCCGTTCAGCGGGACGACGCGGCGGATGAATGCGGGGGGCCGGAATATGCGCTCGAACTGCTGGAAGCGCGGGGCGAAGTCGGTGATCTGTACAGAATTGCCCTCGTTGTCGGTAAGAATGGAAACGAAAACGGCCGTGTTTTCCAAGTAAAATTGCTCGCAAGTGCTCATGTCCGTGAGCTCAATGGAGAACTTGCCTTCTCCATCGGACGCTTTCAGCCGCTGATCGATCAGACTGCAAAAAACAGGATCGCCGTCGAGCCGCGGAAAGCACATCCAAACAAGCTCTGCCCGCCGATTGATCAAAGCTGCAATGTTGCAATTGCCAATAACAGCCAAATCCAGGGAACTCATGGAGAAAGATCCTTTGCAAGATCGATAGGAGCTCCTTTGGCCCATGCCATTAGCCGCAGACGAAGGGTCTCGGAATTGGCGAGCCGGTAACGGGCCGTCGTGGGCCCGGCGCCGATGCGCACCGAAATCCCCCCCTTACGGTTTGCCAGATCGAATCCGCTCTCGTCCGTCAGGTCGTCGCCGAAAAAAATAGGCAGCCGGGCGCGATAGCAGGGAGAACCAAGAAACTGCTCGATAGCCTTTTCTTTGGTGGAGGTAGCGGGCACGATCTCAGCAACTGCCTTGCTATACTGCAAACGGTAGTCCTTGCCCAACAGAGAGGCTGCATCCTCCATGAAACGCCGGATGTCGGGCTCGTAATCGGGATGCAGTCGCCAATGAACCGCCACCGCCATGCCCTTGTCCTCGATCAACAATCCCTTTTCTCCAAATCGTCTGTAAAGTTCCGCCAAAATCTCAGTGAAGGCGCGGCTTGGCGTAAATGCCTTCACCGCAAACTTGCTCCCAATACGGATTTCAGCACCATGCACGCCCGCCACGTCCAAATGGTGGGGCGCCAGCATCCGGTCAATATCGGCTATACGCCGCCCGGTTACGATCGCCAGCGCATGTTGAGCACGCTTCGAGAGATGTGCCAAATGATTGCCAAGGCCTGTGGGTATGTGAACCAGATCGGGAGAATCGCTGATTTCGACAAGGGTTCCGTCGAAGTCGAAGAAAAATGCCCATGGGTTCGGCGGTGTGCTGGAAAACCGATGCATGGGTTTCTTCAAGAATTTTCGGCAGTTTTGGCAGCAATTTGAAAAATACGCTGCTTCTTCCTCAACTGCTCCGCATCAAGCAACATTTTTCCAGCCCATCGGTACACGTTGCGTGTTCTTATCTGCTCTCGCATGACATGCATACGCTGGGTCTGCTCGGATTTCGGCATCAACAGGGCGCGATGAAATGCATCTCCCATACTGTGGGGGTCGTAGGGATTGACCAGGAGAGCCTCGGAGAGCTCGCGGGAGGCGCCAGCGAAGCTGGAGAGAATAAGAACGCCGCTATCGTCGTCGCGCGATGCGACAAACTCCTTGGCGACGAGATTCATGCCGTCATGAAGGCTTGAAACTATGCAAATGTCGGCAGCGCGGAACAGCTCAAAGACCTGATGGGGTTCATGATGCTTGGCAACCAATATTATCGGCTGCCAGTGATCCATTTGATGACGGGCGTTGATGGAAGCTGCTAGCTCCTTTGCCTCAGTCTGCAGATCCCGATAGGCAGCAAGCTCGCTGCGGGTGGGGGCCGCAATCTGCAGCAGCACAAATTGCCCCAGCCATTCGGGATGGTTGTTCAGCAGCGAGTCAACCGCTTGCATCCGGTCTACGATGCCCTTCGTGTAATCAAAACGTTCAACGCCGACGGCAAGCCTGGTATTTGGAGATAAGCGAAAACGCTGGCGCACGGCCAGGCGGGTCTTTTCGATCGACGCCTGGTTTCGCATGGCGGCAGGGGGCCACTCAATAGCGATGGGATAGGGACGGATAAATGTCTCGTGTCCGGCAAGCGTGATCGATGCCAGTTCCCGGTCAATGCGGCTCTCCAGAAAACGATCAACGGTATCGATAAAATTGTTGCAGTGGAAGCGCGTATGAAAACCCAGAATGGTGCTGCCGAGCATGCCTTGTAAGATCTCCTCTTTCCACGGACAGATTCCAAAAGTCTCGGAGTTGGGCCAGGGAATGTGCCAGAAGGTGATGATTGTCGCATCGGGCAGCAAAGCGCGGACAAGTTTGGGCAACAGCGCAAAATGGTAGTCCTGCACCAGAATTATCGGATCTGGCTGCTGTGATTCTTGGAGAACTACCTGGGCGAAACGTTCGTTGATGTTCTTATACTGCTGCCAGTCGCTTTCCCGAAATACGGGGCGGATATAGGCAATGTGACATAGTGGCCAAAGTCCTTCATTGGCGAGCCCGTAGTAATAACCACGCTGTTCCTCGTCGGTCAGCCAGATCCGGCGGAGCGTATAGCGGGGACTGTCGGGCGGGACGGCGAGATGATCTGCAGAATCAACGGTAGTCCGGTCGGCGCTGCCGCTTCCGTGTGCGATCCAGGTTCCCCCACAGGCACGCATCACCGGCTCAAGGGCGGCTACCAAGCCGCTGGCGGGCTGCCGTATTTCTATATGCCCGTCAGCATCTTCGTGAATGTAGGGCTCGCGGTTGGAGACCGCTATGATCTGGGTATCGGCAAGATTATCATGGATGATGCTTTTCAGTGTGTTGGCCGTCCAGCTCATGTTTTCGGCATCAATTGACTCCCGGCGGGCGTCGAGATCGCGAATAAGACGGTAGAGCTCCCTACCGAGTGGAGCCGCTTCGAGGCTTTCCCTGCTTATGGCTGTGCCCTTTCGAAAATGCTCGATCGTCTGGCGCATCCGCCTTCTCCATAAGCGTATCAGCAAAGCCACTGCGATAACGGTCGCACCGGCGCCCAGAGCGCCGACACCGGTCAAAAGAAGAGCGACATAGCGGCGGGCCTGAGCCGACCTTTGTCCGGCAAAACCCAGGTCATGAAGGACTACCAGATGGCCGGTAATTTCCGGGGCGGAAAAAGCATAACTCCCGACGAGGACTGGCCACGCGCCCCTGCCAAAGATGAAAAACCGGCCTTTCTCCTCAGAAGTGACGCCCTTGCAGGAAAACGCCTCGGGCATGAGACTGCTTTTAAACAGCATCCTGCCTTCCGTATCGCAGAAACCAACAGCCAGCACGCGCTCATCGAGAGCGACCTGATCGAAAAGTTCATTGATGGCGCTGCCGGCATTGACGGCAAGCAACGATTCCAGACTAAGCTTGAGGGAGTTGAACACAAGACTAGAACGAAGTTCGACATCACGCCGGGACCAGTTGTCGATCAGCTTCGTTGTCAAAGGAACGACAAGCAGATTAAGCGCAAGAATTGCGGCTGCGGCCAGGGCTACGATGGCCGAAAGTGTCAAAGTTCTCTGGTTCAGAACAGCACGGAACTTCACTCACGTATCCTTTGTTCCAGGCAGGGAGCAGTGTTAGGTGATAACAGGAGTGTAGGGTTTTTCAGCTGAATCCGCCAATCCTGACGGCATTTTTCGTCTCACCGATTGAGAGAGTGCGGAAACCCCCCTCGTCGGTTGCATGAGTTTGTAGGATCCTAGAGTTCGGATAGTTTTTCTTTAGACGTGATAATGTCGACCTGATCGAACCGCGCGCAACGTGAGGCTCTTGACCATATTATCCACGCCTTTGTTTCAGGCCGTACGGTTACCTGCGACTTAAAGAAGGGCCGACATGTCTATCTGATCTGCCGCGACCCGGCGAATCCCGCCCGCAAGCTATTCGTGCCAGAAAGCGAAGTGCTAGCTCAAATCAAGGCCCTGCTCAAGTCGATCCAGATGCCAGAGCAACTGTTGGGCGTGCTTCTTGAGCATATGAAGGCTAGCCACGTCGCCAAGAACAAGTTCCACCTCGGCGCCATCGCTGGGCTGCGGCGAGAGTACGATCAGACGCGCGAGCGGTTAGCGACGCTGCTCGACCTGCGCCTCGACAAGAGTATTACCGATAACGAGTACGACAAAAAAGCGCGCGAGCTGAAGGAGCACCAGCTCGAACTCACGATACGGATCGAACAGCACCAGAAGGGTGATGGCGA
>DATBLQ010000010.1:0-32143 GCA_036555325.1 Aestuariivirgaceae bacterium
CCGATTCGTGGTGGACGGCATAGACGAGAAAACTATCGCTAATGAGCTCAATTCACGAAGCGTGCTGAGAGGTCCCGGCCAACCATGGACGCGCGGCACGGTTCATCAAGTTCTGATCAACGAAAAATATGTTGGCGATAACGTATGGAACCGAATCTCCAAGAAACTTAAGGGGCGACAGGTGAGAAATGAGCCCGCATCCTGGATAAGAGCCAACAACGTGTTCGAACCACTGATCGACCGAAAGTTGTTCGAAAGAGCTCTTGCGATTATCGACAAGAGGTCTTTGCATCTTTCTGATGACGATTTGCTAAAGACGCTTGGCAGTTTGCTACAAAAGCATGGTTATCTGTCGGGTCTCATCATTGATGAGGCAGAGGATTGCCCGTCGAGCAGTACTTATACGCATCGATTTGGTGGCCTGTTGCGCGCCTATACGCTGGTCGGTTTCACACCACAGAGAGACTATAGTTATCTAGAGATTAATCGAAGACTCCGTGAGATGCACCCAACAATCGTTGCTGAAACTCTCCATCAAATAGAGGCGCGCGGCGCCATGGTGATGATCGACCGTGAAACCCAGCTTATCTGGGTAAATCAGGAGTTCACCGTCTCACTGCTGCTAAGCCGGTGTCTTACCCTCTCAAGTGGTTCACGCCGCTGGATCATTCGCTTTGATGCAAGTCTTTGCCCAGATGTTACGCTTGCGGTACGCATGGATCCCGAGAATCGATGCATTCTTGATTACTACATTTTCCCCTCAATAGACCTTTCCGCTCTGCAAATTCGCTTAGGGGAACAGAATGCTTCCGGGCTTGATATTTACCGCTTTGATAACCCCCTACCGCTGTTCGACATGTCACAGCGTCTTTCACTGAGGGAGCTTGCATCATGACCTTCAATGGAATTGACCAACCTATCGCCCACCACATTCAAGGTCCCACAACGATCCAGATGTTAGCTGTCGATCGAATTCGAGTACTCAATCCAAGGAGCCGGAACAAGCAAGTTTATGCTGGAATCATAGACAATATTGTTCAGCTCGGGTTGAAGCGGCCAATCACTGTGACCGCTAATGGCTCAGACCAACATGGAGCAATGTATGATTTGGTGTGTGGCCAAGGACGTCTCGAAGCCTTTAAGGCGGTTGGCGAGACCCACATCCCATGCTTTGTCGTTTCTGTATCAGAGAGCGATGCCTTCCTACTTAGTCTTGTGGAAAACTTAGCACGCCGTCGGCACAGCAATGCTGACCTTCTAGGTGCTATTCGCGTGCTTCAAGCCCGCGGTTACTCAACGCCCCAGATTGCTAGCAAGACCGGCCTAGATCCCAAATATGTGGCCGTCATGCTGCATCTCTTGAAAAATGGCGAGCAACGCCTGATCGCCGCCGTCGAACGCGGTTGGTTATCGGTCAAACTTGCCAACCAGATATCGAGGGTCGGCGATACTGAGGTGCAGGCTGTCATGATGGAAGCCTATGACAAGGGCCTGTTGCGCGGCGAAGAGCTGCTCAAAGTACGTCGATTAATAGATAAGCGAGCAGCCCTCGGTAAGGGTTATGGATCTTGGAGACGGGCGGCTCGAAAGAAGCTCACGCCGAACCGCTTAGTCGAAACTTACCGGACTGAAGTCCGGCGTCAGCAATTGACGGTAAAGAAGGCTGAAGTCACCGAGAGCCGGTTGTTGCTTATCTTGGCGGCGTTAAAAAAATTACTGTCTGACAAGAATTTTCGCACCTTGATGCGGGCGGAAGGTATCGAAGACATCCCCAAACAGTTAGCAGACCGCTTGGAAAATGAGGGACGCCCATGAGCGGGGTTAAGATGAGCTTTGACCAAACAACCGTCATGCTACCGCTCGATCAAATAATACCCACCAGAAAGTTGGGCGATAAAGTTCGACGTACAGATAAGTATCAATCAATCCTTGCTTCTATTAAGGAGCTTGGGGTAATTGAAGGCCTTGCTGTCTTCCCACATCAATCAAGCATCAACAAGCCCGTACAATACCTTTTACTTGATGGACACATGCGACTCGAAGCGCTGAAAGACCTAGGCGCCAAAGCAGCACTCTGTCTTATCTCAACCGATGATGAAGGCTTTACATACAACAGACAAGTCAGCCGGATTAGTACCGTTCAGGAACACTTCATGATCAGACGTGCAATTGATCGGGGTGTGTCAGCAGATAAGATTGCAAGTGCATTAAATATTGACGTAAGGAGCATTTACGAACGTCAAAGATTGCTTGAGGGAATTGCACCGGAGGTAGTTAATCTGCTGCAAAATCGCCATCTCAGTAGAGGTGTATTTGGCATAATTCGAAAAATGAAACCTCTTCGCCAGATTGAGGCCGCGGAAATGATGATCTCCGCCAACATATTCACTAAACCCTATGCCCAGATGATTCTCGCCGCTACCCGACCTGAGCAATTGGTTGACAGCGAAAAACAAAAAGTTCCCAAGGTTTCTATCGAGGATATTTCTCGCATGGAGCGAGAGCTTGAAACGGTCAATCAAGACTACAAACTTGCCGAGGAGACATTGGGCGAGAATATGCTCACGCTTGTGGTTGCAAAGGGTTATGTCAGCCGACTATTTCGAAACAAGGCTATAAATGAGTATCTAAAAACAAACTACCCGGATCTCACGCGGGAGCTTCGAGAAGTAATTGAGGCGGTAATAGCAGACGCCAGCAGTGTCGGACGCGAATGACAGCGAGTAATGCTGTTACAGTTTTGGTATGACCAACATTCTTGCACATAGTGAAACTTCGACCCCTCTAAAAGGCCATAATAAATACCTTCCTAACAAAGGCAGAAATCTTCAACCTAATAGCATCCGGAGTAGTTCTCACAAGCGCGCATCCCGCAACAGCAAAAGCAATGAAGTGCAAAATCACCGCCCGAAAAATATAACATCAGTACCAAGAGGATAACCAGCGAAACTCTACGAAATCCCGCTCATCAGTTCATAGTGACTGTGCAGGACGAATCAGACAATGATGGAAACCCAATCGTTACTGTGATGCGTATGAAAAGGGACGGGGAGAAACGCAAACTCAAACGCAGGTGAGGCCGTATGAACTTGCCGGTTGGTATCAGGGTCATTGTGTTCGTAGCCTGCCACACAGTCGGCACGGCAATGGCAACGGAAATTGTTGGAACAGTCGGACGGGTCGTGGACGGAGATACTCTATATGTTTGTGACGAGCGTCTCTGCGAGAAGATACGTATCTGCGGCATCAATGCGCCTGAGCTAAGTGACCGCCGGGGCAAGGAAGCTAGAGCCGCACTCGTTTCAATCGTAAATGACAAGCATGTTCACTGCGCCCCTGTCGGCGAAGGAACGGTGTGCGACGGTCGATCCAAGCGAATAAGCAGAGACCGGATCGTCGCACAATGTTTCATTGGAAAATATGATGTCGCCGAAATGCTTGTCGAACGTGGCTATGCCTGCGACTGGGTGAAGTTTTCTGGCGGTCACTACAGCCGAGGGAATCAGGACAATCGGTGCCACTGAGTGGACAAACTCGCCACACAACAGTTTGTGTCTTTCAACGCTTGGAAGCCAATTGCGCTAATAACGACAGACGTTTCAAATATCGTCAGTCTGCATTTAGGTTGCAAAATTCCTTTTCTCGTTGCTGGACTCTGTACCGAATCTCTGGTTTGGTAGCACTCACTATGTTTGACCTCTCTCCCCCGAGAGAGTGAGCCCGGTCAGCAATGGCCGGGCTTTTTTTCAGTCAGCACGAGTTTTGAGAATCAAAAGACCGATTTGTTCGATTCGGTGATGTGGCGCCGTTGCAGCACTTAGTTATCTCCACCAAACTGTCATATACGATCGCCATACAAGGTTCGCATTGATCGCGATCTCGTTTGATACCTCAGCAATATGGATTCGTTTTCAAGAATGCCGCAGCACTATGGATTGCCCTAACTTCTAGGCCCAATACTAAAACACTTAATGTCCGCTTGTGGCACATAGCGGACATTACGATCCATGCGCTTTGGGTCCGCTCATGGTAAGTAAGCGGACCCGAAAGTCTTATCTAACGCGGCATCAACTTGTCTCCAGCGCAAGAATGCTTTGGAAGGCACAACTCCGGTCGCGTCGCAGCGAAGATGGGTCACTCGATATTCGGCTGCCCTTTTAAATTTGCAGGAAAAGCTCCCGGGCCTAATCACTTCCAAGAAACCGCATCCACACAGCCTGCTCAGTGCTCTTGTGGCCGTGGTTCGGGAAATGTGGACCTCAGCTGCCAAAATGCGCGCTGAGATGGCAATCCGCCCATTATTGTGGCCATTGTAGCGGTAAAGGACCTCCAGGAAGGAGCAGCGTTCCACTGAGCTCAGAGACCGCCACGCGGGACTCTTCAGCAAGTAATGCGGAAGGGCAACGAACGGGCCATGAAGGCTACCGCCTCGGCCCCATTTGCCTGCCTTGCCCATGCCTAATCCCTAGGAAGGCCTTTCTTGGCCAAAACCTCGCCTACAGGGGCAAGGTTTTTCGCGGATGGGCTCCTGGCCGGCGTTGGATCTCTGCCCATCCGAAATGGCCACAAATCGCACCCTGTAGCCGAGCATTTCGCCACTTCGCTTGGTTGGAAACAACAGCAGTCGAGGCATCGGCCTCGAATGGCTTTCAGAAGCATGGCTTTTGTTGTCATACGACACCCCCTATGTCTACCGATGCTCCAAGCCTATCGGTCATGGAACACCTCCCACAGCGGCAACACAGTGAGCCACCGATCCAAGCGATAGCCTGATAAATCGGTAAGGAACACGCAGTTTGGTTGGTAGAGGAGAGGGAGAACTATAGACTTTGCGAGGACACGCGGTTATCTTGCGCAAGTTGGATGTCCTTTTGCTAGGATGGTTTGACAAAGCCCGGCGCGCCAACGCCGGGCATTTTCAACTTCCAGAGCGGGGATACTTGGTTTGAGGGAGCGCCGAAACCCAGGCTTTGAGGTCGTCTATTAAGATAAGACTACGGCGACCGCATTTTCGGATAGGCAGCTCGCCGCGCCAGATGGCTTCATAAATTGACGATCGGCCAACGCCAGCGCGGCGCGCGGCTTCAACAATGCTGATGGCAATTTCCAATATTCACTCCAATTCTCCTGCATATGTGCAAGCGTACTGGAATTTAGTCACGAAAAGAATTGATTGCTAATGGAGTTAAATCTCCCGGTTTTGATATCAAAAGATAGCAGTGTCGACGTTTCAACGCAGAATTTCCTCCATAGTTACCAAAGGGGCGCTTCTTTCACCTTCCATTCCTCACAGACGCGCCTGACTGCCGCATCTAAACTCCCTATAGGAACCACCAGTCTTACTGTGTTTGCGGCCGCAGCGCAGAAGCCGTGAAAGTTCCCAGCCTCTTGCTCCGTTAATACATCGTAGATTCGCACCGGAGCTTCCCCCGTGAGCTTGAACCACTCGCGAGCCAGAACACTAACAAAATAGTAGGTTGGTTCCTTAGGCCGCCCCCGCCTTGGCTTAACAGTTTGCGATCCCACTGCTAGAAGGTCTCTAAAATCGTAGAGCATTTTTTCGAACGTACGGAATTCATTAAATTTGGAGATGAGAAGATCTCTGGTTTTAAGACGCGCCCCTTCAGGAAGCCGAGCTGCCATCTCATGTTCGATATAGTTCAGCGCAACCCTTACTTTGTTTCCTGACAAGTTGGCGTGAATTTCAGCGTACGCATCCAACATTATGTCAACACGTTTCTGTAGTTGCGCGAAATATTCAGGTGTCGTTCTTCTGCCTTGTTGAAGGTGTTTTTCGCGCGCGGGCCCATCAAAAGCCCAACGCGCTGCTTCATATACAGCTTTTCTCACAATACGCTTGGTTTCGTCATCGCCCCCCAGGATGTTCTCCTCAAAAAGCCGTTCAACCTCAAGATCAATGGGGAGAGCAGGTTCGAGCACCTCTGCAATTCCGAGATACCAGTTTGCATCTTCCTTGGTCTGAATGAGCGCTGTTCCGTTTGTCATTAGCTTTGTCAGTGGCCTGTGTAATGAACCAATGCGCGGGTTAATTTCAATTCCAAATGAGGAGAGAGTGGCCCAGCAGAGCGAGAGGTAGTGTCAGCTGTCGAGATCTCTCGCTTACCTCGCTAATGCTAGCTTCGAAGGAGAGCTATGTTGCCTGAATACTCACGAGCGAGGATGATTTCCTGCACTCGGTGATCCCATGCGGTCAATACAGCTCTCTTGCGGTCTACTAAATCTATACGCACATAATGGCGGACCAATGTTCGGGTATCCCGGCTTCCCGCTTCGTGTCCTACTACAGCCGCTACAAGATCAAGCGCTACACCCATTTCTGCGAGCATGGTCGCTACCGTGCGACGTAAATCATGGCTGGTGAAATTCCCAATCGGTAACTTCTCTCTTCTGCTCAGTAGGTGGTGCCCAATATGACTGGCGGTTAGAGGGGCCCCGGACTCAACTGTAAACAATGGTCCCGCATTGGTTACGGAAAGCCTCTCCTGAACAAGTTGTTGCGCGGAACTCGCCAATGGAGTGGTCCGAGATCGCTTATTTTTGGATCTTGTAGCTGGCAAGGTCCATGTCCATGTCTCACGGTCAACTTCCTCAGCGCACATTCCACTGACTTCCCCGCAGCGAGCACCAGTGAGAATCTGGAGCTTCAAGACGGCCGTCGCCTCTGGTGGCAGGTTCGCCTCTTCCAGCCAATGCCAAAAAAGTCTTATCTCACTGGCGGTGAGGACTCGATCTCTTGGAGTACCAGAATCATAGGCCGTAAGGCCCGCAGTCGGATCAATCTCCACTATGTCTTGAGACAACGCCCAGCGAAACATCGCTCCAATTGTCTGCCTTCGTTTTTCAGCTTCCCTCTTGCTCCCTTGGTCAGCTACTGCATCCAGAAGTTCGCGAACATCACGTCTGCGAACCTCATTCGCGCATCGATCCAAGATTGGACTGAGTGCCCTATTCAAACGACGCTCTATATCGAGTGCTGTGCGCAATCGGCCAGAAACACGTCGTTGCATATAAAGGACGATCAGCTTCTCTACAGTCAGGCGCGATGCCGCAATCGATCGAGCTTGTACCTCTTCGGCAATCAAATCTCGTCCCGTACGAGCGGCGCTCGTAAGTTCATTGGCACGTCTGCGTGCTGCTTCGAGACCTACATCAGTTACTCGCCCCAGTGAGAGCCGTCGCACTTTTGTGGAACCGCGAACTCTGTAAGCCAAGTCCCAGGTTTTGAGTCCACTTGGCGCGACGCGAACGGCCAAACCAATACACCTCTGATCTGGCACTCTGTAGGGAAATTCCGAGGGTCGCAAAGCCTCAAGCGCACGATTTGTGAACGGAACCGCGCTACGCGTTAATCCTGAACCTATTGGCATTTCAACTCCTGTCGCAACGCTGTCGCAACAAATGTCGCGGCTTCATGCGGACTGGTTTACACGCGCGTGCACACTAACAGATTGTTTTATAAACACAAAATCAACGATGGCGAACATCGGCGTACTAGGACAAACCCATTATCAAGGGCCTGCGCCTCCTTTGAGCCTGACGAGCGAGTCCGGGGTGTCGAAATCGGTGAGCACGCCTTCATTGCCGGCCGGCACTTCGACTATTTGGTCGGAATTGACGACCAAAAGAACCTTGGCACCCTTATCACCTTTCAGCCCTTCGAATTCCCTGAAATGCTGCTTGCCCCACAGGATGGGATTGCCTCGTTCGCCCCGAAAAATCGGAACGCAGATGCTTCGGCCCTCTGCCGGGTTGAAGGCAGCAATCAGCTTGTTCAGGGTCATGGGAGTGATGAGCGGCATGTCACCCAACACCATGAGCGCGCCGTCAACATTCGCTGGAAGGCTGACAGCGCCAGTGCCGAGCGAGGTCGAAAGGCCTTCTGAATAAGCCTGATTGTGGACAAAGGAAACGTTCAGCCCATTCAGCGCTTCATGAACCTTGTCCGCATCATAACCGGTTACAACGACAACCGGGGAAGCCCGCGACTGTAGTACGCTTTCGACCGTCTGCCGAATCATCGGCTTCCCTTTTACCGACTTGAGCAGCTTGTTGCTTCCCATGCGGGTGGATCGCCCAGCGGCAAGAACCACCGCGGCGATTTGCGGCGTGGTTTTTGGCTTGACTTCGGTGCTTTCGCGCGGAGTGGGCCGTGTCGGTATTTCCATCAGCAGTCCACCTACGCCCATATCCATTATGTCGTGGGGTTCAAGCTCAAGACCCGCCAACGTTCGTTCGAGCACCCAGTCGAAGCCATTGATCTTGGGGGATCGAGCACAGGAAGGGACGCCTATCACAGGCGTTTGCGCAAGTTTCCCGAACATCAGCAGATTTCCTGGATCGACCGGCATTCCAAGGTGGATAATATTGCCGCCCGCCGAGGCGAGCGCCGCGGGGATGACATCGCCCCGATCCACGATTGCCGATGCGCCGAACACCAGCATGATATCGTGACCGCTGGCCTTGAGATCGCCAATGGCTTTGGCGACAGGCGCAACCGCGTGCTCCACGATGATGACATCGCCAAGCAGGCTGCCGAGATTCGCCAGACGTGAACGCATTGCCTCGCGAGTTTTGTCTATGATCGATGCCTTGGTTTGCGGCAGCTTTGTGATAACCAGACCTACACGCTTCCTCAGCAGCGGCTTGAGGCTAATAAGGGGGGCTTCAGCGGCGATGCGCAAAGCATCCTCAAGGACCTGTTTGGGGATGGCGAAGGGAATAACCTTTACGGTTGCAATCATCTGGCCGGCGGTGACCGAGGCATAGGGCGCCACCGTGGCGATCGTCAGACTCTCATGCAGACGATTGATCAGCTTGAGGCGCTCGCTATCGAGTATTACGAGACCCTGAGCAGCAGCGTACAGGTTCGAGCGTCCCGTGAAGGGATCCTGCTCAACGGCACCCTCTCCGGCGATCGCCTGAGCCACTTTGCCCGCCGCCACGTCCTCCGGTACATCGCCTGTTCCTAACCGTGCTGCGAAAACCCGTTTTATGCCACTCGTATCCAAAGCTTCAATGTCGCTGCGCGACAAAACCCTACCCTTCTTGAAGATTCCGGTCTGATGTTTGACAGAGTGTGCAAGGATCGCCCCCTCGGCCTCATGCACCTCAAGCTCGCCGAATTTCATGTGACATCCATTCCGAGTCGGAGAGTCTTCGTAATCTCCGCCATGATCGCTACGGCGATTTCCGCGGCTCCGCGAGCACCGATCTCAAGTCCAATCGGAGCGTGGATACGGTGCAAATCTCTCTCGCTGAAACCTTTGGCGACAAGCCGCTCGATGCGCTTAGCATGAGTCCGCTGGGAGCCAAGCGCGCCAATATAAAAGCATTCCGAAGCGAGGGCCGCCAGCAGCGCCTGATCGTCGATCTTTGGGTCATGCGTCAAAAGTGCAATTGCAGTGCGCGCATCCAGTCCGATATTCGGCAAGACTTCATCCGGCCATTCCACCGCCATTTTGACATCCGGGAATCTTTCCCCGCTGGCGAAAGCGCCGCGAGGGTCGATGAGAAAGATATCGTAACCCAAAGCTCGAGCCATGGGTATCAGCGTCTGCGCTATGTGAACGGCGCCTATCAAAACAAGCTTGAGGGGTGGATTTTGGATATTAATGAAATACTCCCGCTCACCCACTTTGACCACGCGACTTTCATCGAAGCGAAATCCTTTTTGCAAGGCGTCTGCGAGCTCGTCGCGAGCGGCTTCATGACGGGAAACAAGCCGTTGTTCACCATCGGCGAGATCGCTTATCAGTGCAACGGGGGTACGCGCATTGCGCGCGTCCAGCAGCTTGTCAAGCGTCGACGCGCGCATCGGCGTTCAGCCTCCAACCGGCTCAACGAAAATCCGTATCTTGCCACCGCACGCGAGACCAACACGCCAGGCGGTTTCGTCGGCAACACCGAAGCTTAGGGTTCTGGGGGCACCGGAACTGATCACGTCCTGGGCCTCGGTTACAACCGCCCCTTCGACGCATCCTCCCGAGACGGAACCGTGGAAATTTCCCTCGTCATCGATAACCAGTTGGCTGCCAACCGGCTGCGGTGCCGACCCCCAGGTTTCAATAACAGTTGCAATTGCAACCTTGCGACCCTCGTGAAGCCAGCGTGCGGCGTGCGTAAGGATATCTGCGGTCATGTATTACCTCTAACAACTCATGCAGCGTCGGCAGTTTTCAGCCAGCGGTGCCGCCCACGCGTCACGCGGATGGGCTTTGCCAGCGCCTCCGCCAGATCTTCCAGGCTGGCAAGATTATGTACCGGCCGGAATTCATCGACATGAGGCATTATTGCTCTAACTCCCCGCGCTCGCGGCTCAAAGCCGGAATAGCGCAAAAGCGGGTTGAGCCAGATGATACGCCGCGCGGACCGACGCAACCGCGTCATTTCTTGTTCCAGAACGGCAACATCCTCTCGATCCAGACCATCACTCATCAGGATGAGATGGGCGCCCTGGGTCAGAACCCGTCTGGCCCATCGATAGTTGAACGCCTTGATGGTTTCACCAATCCGAGTTCCGCCCGACCAGTCCTTGACCGCGGCCGAAACTTTCTCCATCGCTTCATCCACATCGCGGCGCTTCAGTTCGCGAGTAATATTTGTTAAACGCGTTCCAAAAACGAAAACGTGTACTCGCTCCCTATCATTAAGGAGGGCATGTAGAAAATGGAGGAACATCCTCGAATAGTTCGCCATTGAACCAGATATGTCGCACAGCACAACCAATGGCGGTTCCTTGAGTTTCCGTTTCTTGAACTGCAAGTCGATCAAATCGCCGCCTGATCGAACCGACGACTTCAACGTCCTGCGTAAATCAACCTTTTCGCCATGCCGTGTAGGACCAAACCGCCGGGTTGTCACTTTCAGGCGGTCGGAGCGAAGCATGGCGATTGCCCGTTTGGCCCTAACCTGTTCTTGCAAAGTCATCTGCTCGAAATCCTTGCGACGCAGTACCTCCTGACTGGAGAAGCTGTAGGTTGCATCCACATCAAGGTCATCGGCGGAGTCCTCACGCTGCGAACGTAGCGGCTCGTCTGAATCAAACAAGGCCTCCGCCAGTCTCCGGCTGCCGGCCTGCTTTTCTTTCTCCCGCGAACGCAGCGTGATCTGCGGAAACAGCAACTGCATGAGTTGCTCTATCATCTTGGGCCGCCGCCAAAACACTTCGAAAGCCTGCTGGAAAATGTGGCCGTGTTCGTGGCGTTTGACGAATACCGAATGCAGTGCCCAATAGAAGTCGTTCTTGCTCCTGAAGCAGCCCGTTTGAGCCGCATCAAGCGCATCTAGAATTTGACCTGGTCCGACGGGAAGACCTGCCCCTCGCAGAACTCTTGCGAAATGCATGATGTTCTCGGCAAGTTTGCCGCCGGTTTTCCGACGACCGGATCCAGATGTGGCAGTTTCACGGTTCATCGCCGTCAACTCAAGCTGTTGCGTGGGAGCGAATTTCTGCCCTGATTTGATCGAGCAATCGCTTCGCCTCCGACCCTTCCAGCTTCACGATATCATCCTGATACTTGAGCAAGACGCCAAGCGTATCATTGATGATTTGAGGGTCCAGCGATACGCTGTCAAGTTCGTGCAAGGCGCTTGCCCAGTCGAGGGTCTCGGCCACCCCGGGTGCCTTGTACAGGTCCTTGGTCCTCAGGGCCTGAACGAAATGGACGACCTCTTGCGCAAGTGCTGCGGGCGCTTCGGGTTTGCGGGCACGGAGAATTTCCAGCTCGCGCTTCACATCCGGGTAGCCAACCCAGTGGTAGAGGCAACGCCGCTTGAGAGCATCGTGCACCTCGCGTGTCCGGTTCGAAGTGATGACGACGATTGGCGGTTCGGCGGCCTTAATTGTGCCCAGCTCGGGCACGGTGACCTGAAAATCCGACAGAACTTCGAGCAGAAATGCCTCAAAGGCCTCGTCGGTGCGATCAAGCTCGTCAACGAGCAGCACCGGCGCCCTGCCGGGAAGGCCTTGCAGAGCCTGCAGGAGCGGTCGGCGGATGAGAAAATGCTCGGAGAAAACGCTCGCGGCCAACTGCTCGCGGTCGGTTATGCCGGCAGCTTCCGCAAGCCGGATATCAATCATCTGCGCGGAGTAATTCCATTCATACACTGCCGCGTTGACATCAAGGCCTTCATAGCACTGGAGCCGGATAAGTTCGCGGCCTAGCGCGTGGGCCAGAACCTTGGCGATTTCGGTCTTACCGACGCCGGCCTCGCCTTCAAGAAACAATGGCCTGCCCATTTTGAGCGCCAGGAACACAACAGTCGCCAACGCTCTATCGGCAATGTATCTCTCGCGCGCAAGAAGCTCGACAGTTCCGTCTATAGATTGGGGTAGACTGGTCATCCCCCGCCTGTATGGCGCAGTGTTGCCATCAATAGCAAGAGCAAGCTCTTACTGCGCCGCTGCAACAGCGCGCCGGGCCATAACATTCACGAGGTGAGCTCGATACTCGGCAGAACCGTGCATGTCGTTGTTCAGACCCTTGGCGCTGACAGTAACTCCGCCAAGAGCTTCCGGAGTGAAGCTTTTCTGGAGTGCGCTTTCCATTTCAGGCACCCTGAAGACCGAGGGCCCAGCGCCAGTAACGGCAACGCGGACTTTACCCGACTTATCCTGCGAGACGAAGACTCCCACCATTGCGTAACGGGACGCAGGGTTGGGAAATTTGGCGTAGCCTGCCCGTTTGGCAACCGGAAACTCAACGGCAGTAACGATCTCATCGCGTTTCAACTGCGTGGAGAACATGCCGGTGAAGAACTTGTCTGCCGGGAGCGATCTCGTGCTCGTTACGACGGTTGCGCCTAAGCCAAGGACTGCGGCGGGGTAATCCGCGGCCGGGTCATTGTTGGCAATGGAGCCGCCAATAGTTCCCATGTTTCTAACATGGGGATCGCCGATCCCGGCTGCCAGGATCGTCAGAGCTGGTAGCACTTTCCTCAACGCATCGCTTTCAGCGACTTGGGCGTGTGTGGTGCCTGCCTTGATCGTGACCTTCGAGGAACTGGTCGCGATACCGCTGTTCTTCAGGCCCGCCAAGTCAATGATCTCCGAGGGAGTGGCAAGCCCTTGTTTCATTGTGGGGATGAGAGTCATTCCTCCCGACATGAGTTTGCCGTCTCTTGATTTTTTTATGAGTTTCACCGCTTCAGCAGGCTTCCTCGGCCGGTGATAGTTGAACTCCTTCATGGGACTACTCCTTGAATTCTTCCTCGACCTACTCGGCTGCTCGACGCGTGCCGTTCATCGCCTTCCATACCGTATGCGGGGAAGCAGGCATGGGAACGTCCCGCACGCCTAGAGCGCCGGTCAAAGCGTTCATGACTGCCGCCGGGGCGGCTATCGCTCCAGCCTCCCCACAACCCTTTACGCCGAGCGGATTGGACGGACATTTGGTTTCGGTGAACCCGAGCTTGAATGACGGGAAATCGTGTGCTCGAGGCATGCAATAGTCCATGAAAGAGCCCGTCAACAACTGACCTGTCTCGCTGTCGTAGACGCAGCCTTCTATTAGGGCCTGCCCTACTCCCTGCGCAATGCCACCGTGCACCTGCCCTTCGACTATCATGGGATTGATAATCGTTCCAAAATCATCGACCGCGACCCAGTTGACGATGTTCGTGGCACCGGTTTCACGGTCGACCTCCAGCTCGCAAATATGACAGCCGGCTGGAAATGTGAAGTTCGAAGGATCGTGGAAAGAAGATTCCTTGAGGCCCGGCTCGATCTCGCTTGAGGGAAACTTGTGGGCGACGTAGGCGGCCAACGCCACCTCTCCGAACGCCATTTTCTTGTCCGTTCCCTTGACGGTGAAGCTCCCATTCTTGAACTCAATATCAGCTTCGGAAGCTTCCATCACTGCGGCAGCTACCTTCTTCGCTTTAGCCTCGATCTTGTCGAGCGCCTTCGAAATTGCCGTCATCCCGACTGCCCCGGAGCGCGACCCGTAAGTGCCCATTCCGAACTGGACCTTGTCGGTATCTCCATGGATGACCGATACACTATCGAAGGAAATGCCAAGCCTATCGGAGACCAACTGGGCGAAGGTCGTTTCATGGCCCTGACCATGGGCGTGCGACCCTGTAAGCACCTCGACTGTGCCGACAGGATTGACGCGAACCTCGGCAGATTCCCAAAGGCCCACGCCGGCGCCCAGGGAGCCGATCGCCGCCGAGGGAGCGATGCCGCACGCCTCGATATAAGTCGAGAACCCGATGCCGCGCAGCTTGCCTTTTGCTGCAGCGGCCGCCTTTCGCGCCGGGAACCCCGCATAGTCGGCAAGAGCAAGAGCTTTCTCCAAAGAAGCGTGATAATCACCGGCGTCATAGTTCATGATAACTGGAGTCTGATGGGGAAAACTGGTGATGAAATTTCGCCGGCGGAATTCTGCGGGGTCAATCTTCATCTCACGCGCTGCGGTCTCTACCAGACGCTCGACGACATAGGTCGCCTCCGGGCGCCCTGCACCGCGATAGGCATCAACCGGAGCAGTGTTGGTGTAAACCGCATCTACCTGAGCATGAATTGCGGGAACATCATATTGTCCGGATAACAGCGTAGCGTAGAGATAGGTCGGCACACAGCTGGCGAAGGTTGATAGATAGGCGCCCATATTGGCGATTGTATTCACTCGCAGCGCAAGAATTTTCCCCCTTTCGTCCATCGCCATTTCAGCCTCGGTGACATGGTCGCGCCCGTGCGCATCGGCCTGGAACGATTCAGTACGCTCTGCCGTCCACTTCACCGGCCGGCCACCGATGCGTTTCGACGCCCAGAGGCAGACGACTTCTTCCGCATAAATGAAAATCTTGGAACCGAACCCACCTCCCACATCGGGGGCCACGACCCGCAGCTTGTTTTCCGGCGCCATTCCGACAAACGCTGAAATCACAAGCCGCGCGACATGCGGATTTTGGCTCGTCGTATAGAGGGTGAAATGTTCACCGGCAGCGTCGTAGGAGCCGATGGCCGACCGCGGCTCGATGGCATTGGGTATAAGCCGATTGTTAAGGAGTTTCATCTTCGTCACATGGCGGGCGCGCGCGAATGCGTCATCGACGGCAGCCTTGTTGCCGAGCTCCCAGCTGAAAACGGTATTCTTCGGTGCAACGTCGTGAACTTGAGGCGCTCCCGATTTCTGCGCGGCGCCTGTGTCCACCACGGCAGGCAGTTCGCCGTAGCTCACCTTGACGAGCTCCGCGGCAGCCTTTGCCTCCGCCTTTGTCTTGGCAACCACAATCGCGACATGATCGCCGACATAGCGAACCTTGCCCTGCGCCAGCGCCGGGTGCGGTCCGACCTTCATCGGGCTGCCGTCTTTTGAATGAATCATCCACCCGCAGATCAAACCACCGAGCTTATCGGCGGCCAGGTCCGCACCCGTCAGCACCGCAATCACGCCCGGCGCCTTCAGCGCTTTTGACGTATCGATTGCTTCGATCGTGGCATGAGCATGCGGGGAGCGTACGAAATACCCGTAGGTCTGGTTCTTGAGATTGATGTCATCGGTGTAATTGGCCTTGCCGGTAAGGAACCGGCGATCTTCCTTGCGCTGTACCCGAGCGCCAATTCCGGTATCGCTCATGAATCTTTACCTCCCTGAATTTTATGCTTGATCTTAACGAGAGCTACATCTTGGCAGCACCGGCCTGCACGGCTTTGACGATGTTGTGGTAGCCGGTGCAGCGGCATATGTTGCCTTCAAGTTCATTGCGAATCGTCGCCTCGTCGAGCTTCTTTCCGTGACGACGTACGATATCGACGCTAGCCATGATGATTCCCGGGGTGCAGAACCCGCACTGCAGGCCGTGATGTTCGCGAAAAGCTTCCTGCATCGGATGTAGACTGCCATTCTTTGTCAGGCCCTCGATCGTCATGACTTGCATACCATCGCAAGCAACGGCAAATGCGGTGCAAGATTTGATTGCGACGCCATTGAGATGGACGACACAAGCTCCGCACTGGCTGGTGTCGCAACCAACATGAGTTCCCGTCAATCCAAGCTGATCTCGCAGGAACTCCACCAACAACGTTCGACTCTCGACGTCGGCTGAGACTTCCTGATCATTCACCCTCAACGTTATGGATGGCATTAGCTCCTCCTCCCGCCCCCTACCACCAGTTATCTTGCCAAACCGCCTGGGCAACGCTTGAGCGGCAGGCGACGGGGGCTCGTTCTCTCTCGCTGGAGGAAGATTGAACTCACTTGGTGACGGCGGTCAAGTGCAACCGCGAGCGATTACGCCGCGGCATAGATAGAACGTCGTGCACCGATCAGGTTTTGAAGTGCCTCCAAGAACCCGCCAATCATCGCGTCGGTAATCTGCAAACTGAGCGCCATAAACAGCTTCGGGCCGGTGAAAAATCCCTGATCGAGGAGGTCAAGATATAGAAGTTGCCGCAGCCTCTGATCTTCCTGGCGCAAACTTGCTGCTGTTATGGCCCCATGATCTCCTATGTGAATCATCATGATGGAGCCGACCCCAGTTGCAGTCAGCTTGGCGTTCATTTCTGCAAAGAGATCGTTCAGCCGGTTTCGAACCTCATCGCCACGATCATGCAGGGCTGCGGCGACGTCGGGGGTAAACACTTTCGACAGCCCCGCGATTCCCGCGGACATGGTCACTACGTTGTTGTTGAACGTGCCGGCGTGCGGCATCGCACCCGGCTGGCGGGGGTCGAACAGCGTCATGACGTCCGCACGCCCGCCAAATGCGCCGAAGGTCATACCCCCGCCAATATACTTACCGAGCGTTGTCAGGTCGGGAGCGATATTCCATAGCCCCTGCGCGCCGCCGGCCTTGAATCTCGAGGTCATCACTTCATCGAAGATCAAAAGCGCCCCTGCCCGCGAGGTCTCATCGCGGAGCATTCTCAAGAATGCCAGTTCGCCAGGTATGCAGCCGCCGCTGCCAATCATCGGCTCGACAATCACGCAGGCAAGATCGCCGGCATGGGTACGAATAAGCTGACGCGCGGCGTCGAGGCGGTTGTATTCGGCAAGAACAAAAGGAAAAGGAGCATTTATCGGCAGTCCTCCACCTGCAAAATGCAATACGCCCCCATGGTATGCCTCTTTGAAGGCAGTGACTTTGGAACGACCGGTGAACTTGCGAGCGATGGCGATCGCGAGCAGATTTGCCTCGGTGCCAGAATTGGTAAAGCGGACAAGCTCGATCGATTTGAAACGCTCGCAAATCAGCCTTGCCAGCTCGATCTCGTAGAGATTGTGTGCGGCGAGGTTGAAACCGTTATCCAGCGCCTGCGCGACGGCAGCTTTGATAACGGGATGGGAATGGCCATAAATCCCCGCAGTATGCTCGCCATTGAGGTTCACGTAGCGGTGACCATCAGCATCGACAATCGTCGCGCCTTCACCGGAAACGGCGCGCACCGGAAACGGACCATGGTAGAGAACCGAACGGGTGTTGCCGCCCGGCATATAGCGTTCAGCTTCTGCTGCCACAGCTTGGGACTTCGGCCGCTTGGCGGCGAAACCAGCCCGCGCCTCTCGGAGGGCTACGTCAATGTCGGCATTGGGACGGCTCAGCATGTTAACGACCTTGTGAAACCAGTCCCCCGCATTTTGCGTATATTCGTAGAGCCTTTCCACCCAAGGAGGCAACCATGCACTTTCCTCTCAACTGGTTCGCTGTCGTCGTGCTGACACTGATGGTGACTGTCAGGCCTCTTTCGGCAGCCGAATTGACGCAGTCCGATTCGCTGGAATTCCAGCGCATCATCTCGAGCCAAATACAGGCATTTCGAGCCGATGACGGATTTGCCGCCTACAGCTATGCCGCACCCGCAATAAGGAAAATCTTTCCCTCGCCTGAAATATTCATGCAGATGGTGCGAAATGGCTATCAACCTGTCTATCGGCCGCGAAGTTTTGCCTTCGGCGAGATCACCGAGGAAGTCCGCGGGCGCCCGACCCAACGGGTGGCAGTCGTCGATGCTAACGGAAAAGCATGGATCGCGCTCTATGCTTTTGAAAAGCAGCCAGACGGCAGCTGGAAAATCATCGGCTGCAGCCTGGTGGAAAGCCAGGGCGGAGAAGCCTAGCCGGCCCCATATGCTGGACTAAGCAACGACAGCTCAATAGCTTCAAACAATGACCCGAGCGGCGAATCGCCTCATCGAGCCAAAAGACCTGTGGCTCACGGCATTGGTGCTGGCTGTGTCCGCAGCGGCACTTTACGCCTTGGGACGCGCAGCGTGGTGCACGTGCGGCTACGTCAAACTCTGGCACGGCGTGGTGATGAGTTCAGAAAATTCACAGCATATTTCCGATTGGTACAGCTTTTCCCACATCATCCACGGCTTCCTGTTTTACTTCGCTTTTTGGCTGATAACGCAGCGATTGTCTTTGGGGCAACGGTTCTTGGCCGCGGTCACCGTGGAAGCGGCCTGGGAGGTGTTTGAGAATACGGACTTCATCATCAATCGGTATCGCGAGGCCACGATCTCGCTCGATTACTATGGCGACAGCATCGTGAATTCGATATCGGACATATTGTTTATGGTGATGGGCTTCTTTGGGGCTGCCTATTTGCCGGTGTGGACAACCGTTGTCATTGCACTCGCGATGGAGCTTGGCGTTGGCTACATGATCCGCGACAACCTCGTTCTCAACATACTCATGCTAATCTACCCGCTCAACACAGTGCGGGAATGGCAGGCTGGTGCCTGATTTCCAAGTCGACACAGGATCAATCTTGCTGAGTCAGGGTTTGATGCCGACGGCTCGGTGTCTTGATACTCGACGGCGACCTGCCATACCGTGTTTTGAACATTCGGGAGAATTGTGCGAGGGAAGAGAATCCGCAGGCGATAGCTGTATCGCGGACACTCATATCGCCGTAGGTCAGCAACCGCTCTGCCCGTTCCAATCGCAAATGGAGATAGAGCGCGCGTGCGGTGGTGCCGAGCTCTCGCCGAAAGAGGCGCTCCATCTGCCTCTGGGAGATGCCAGCAAGCTGCGAAAGCGTGCGGATGGGCAGCGACTCTTCAATCTTGTCTTCCATGGCACGGATGATCGCTATCAGCCGTCCGTCGCGAGTTTGATACCGGGTCTCTGGCGGAATTCGCGCCTCAGCGGCTCCATCGGCGAGGCGAAAATGCAGCAGTTGATCAGCCACCTCAACTGAAAGCTTCCTGCCGTGCAGCTTGCCGATCCAGTCGAGCATCATGTCGATCGAGGTAGCACCGCCTGCGCAGGTGAGCCTGTTTCGATCGATCTCATAAAGACCGTGTGTCGCCTGCACCCTGGGATAGCGCTCCCGGAAGCCTGGCAGGCTTTCCCAGTGACAGGTTGCACGGTAGCCGTCGAGCACACCCGATTCCGCCAAAACGAAGGGCCCGGTATCCATCGCTCCAAGTACCACTCTGCGGCGAGCGAGCTTGCGGGTGGCGGCGCACACGGGCTTCGTCAATGCGAGCTCATGTTCATAGCTGGCGCAAAACAACGCGAGGTCCGGCATTCCCATCTCATCCAGGGTCGCGGTGACCGAAACCGGTATGTCATTCGAGGCGGCAACCGGTTGTCCGTCAACGGAGACAAAGCGCCAGGAAAAGACCTTGCCAGCGAAACGGTTTGCAACGCGCAACGGCTCTAGAGCGCCATACAACGCGATCATCGAGAACTTGGGAAACAGGACGAAAGCCACGTCACGCGTCGTCATGACATGACGATAAAACACAAATGGGTGGCGGAAAAGCTCAAATGCTCTTGGCGGGACCTATCTAAAGTAGCACGTGCCTTTCAAGGAGATACTGCATGACGCCAAACGTCATTGTTACCTGCGCGGTGACAGGTGCGGGAGACACGGTTGGGAAGCACCCGGCAATTCCGGTAACTCCGGAACAGATCGCCAATGCGGCGCTTGAAGCGGCCGCGGCGGGGGCCGCTATCGTTCATTGTCACGTCCGTGATCCTCAGACCGGCAAAGGCGCGCGCGGCGTTGCGCTCTATCGCGATGTGGTGGAGCGTATTCGTGCCAAGAACAAGGACGTCATCCTCAACCTGACGGCCGGCATGGGCGGAGATGTGGAGGTGGGGGTCGGCGAAACGCCGATGCAATGGGGTGCGAGCACAGATCTCGTCGGCCCGAAGAAGCGGCTTGAACACGTGGCCGAGCTGCGGCCTGAAATCTGCACGCTTGATTGCGGTACGCTGAATTTTGGCGATGGCGATACCATCGTCGTACAAACGCCCGCGCAGCTTCGCGAACAGGCGCGCCTCATCAGGTCTTATGGCGTCAAGCCGGAGATGGAGATATTCGATTCGGGCAATCTTTGGTTTGCCAAGCAGCTGTGCGCGGAAGGCTTGATCGACGAGCCACCACTATTTCAGCTTTGTCTTGGCATCCCCTGGGGTGCGCCGGTCAGCCCGCAAACCATGGTCTATCAGGTCGGAGAGCTTCCCAAGAATGCCGTATGGGCTGGATTTGGTATTGGCCGCATGGAATTTCCAATGGTGGCACAGGCGGTTCTGCTTGGCGGACATGTGCGAGTTGGACTCGAGGACAATCTTTGGCTGGAAAAAGGCGTGCACGCTTCGAACGGCGCGCTCGTCGAAAAAGCGATCAAGATTGTTACCCTGCTAGGATCCAAGATTGCCTCGCCCAACGAAGCACGAAAAATCTTGGGATTAGGGACGCGAGGATAATGGCTATTGTCAGAACCGTCGGAATTGCCGGCACCGGTCTCATCGGCGCGGGTTGGGCGGCCCGCCTGTTGGTGCGGGGTTTCGACGTTATCGCCTATGATGTGGCTCCGACTGCGGAGGCGAGGCTCAAAGCGGCTGTCGAGGTGGCCTGGCCGGCCATGCTCAAGCTTTTGAAGCCTGCGGTGCCGAGGCGGGGGAGGCTTGCGTTCACCACCGATCTGGAGGAAATGGCTGCGCGGGCGGACTTCGTCCATGAGGCAGCGCCGGAACGGGAGGATCTCAAGATCAGGCTCTTTAGCGAGATCGACCGGCTGTCGCGGCCCGATACCATTATCGCCTCCTCTTCCTCGGGATTTCTTCCAACCCGACTCCAATCGGCATGCACGCATCCGGAGCGAGTCATCATCGGCCACCCATTCAACCCGGTTTACCTGCTTCCACTCGTGGAGACAGTTCCTGGCGAAAAGACTTCGGCTGAGTGCATGGACCGTGCCGGAGACTATTTTGAATCTATCGGAATGCATGTTTTGCGTCTCAAGCGCGAGATTGAAGGATATATCTGCGACCGTCTGCAAGAAGCTCTGTGGCGTGAAGCGCTCAATATCCTTGACAAGGATATCGGCAACACCGGCGATATCGACAATTCGATCATCCTATCAGCCGGGCTGCGATGGGCTTTTATGGGATCTTTCCTAACTTACCATATGGCGGGTGGTCCCGGCGGCATGCGCGATTTTCTCAAGCAGTTCGACCCAACAATGGACCTGAAATGGACCGATCTCAAATTTCCGAGATGGAATGAGGCGCTCGAAAGTCGCCTGATCGAGGGGTGCGAGATGCAGGCCGCTGGCCGCACGGTTTCTGAGCTCGAGGCAAAGCGCAACGATGTTTTGGTCGATATGATGCGGTTACTTAGAAAACACAAGATTGGTGCGGGGCTGGTGCTCACGCGAGAGGCCCCAAGACGACGTCCCAAAAAACGACCTCAATCCCGGCGTTCACCGCAAGCAAAGAAAAGGAGGCAAGCAAGTGGTTAGCCACCGGATTGCTCATCGAGCTCGGTCTCAGCCCCAAATGGGGAAATCATTAGGTTCCTGAGAAAACAATGGTTACCCCGCTCAGAGTCATAATCACCGCTGCGGCCTCGGGTATCGGACGTCACATTGCCGAACGCTTCGCCGACAACGGTGCTAGCGTGCACATTTGCGATATCAACGAACCGGCCCTTGCGGAGCTCCGCTACAAGCGCCCAGAAATTCGCGCAACGCGTGTCGATGTCGCGCGCCAGAATGAGCTTGAAACGTGGCTGGACACGGCACTCTCCGCGTTGGGCGGTCTTGATGTGCTTATCAACAACGCTGGAATCAAAGGTCCAACGGCCTATGTGGAAGAGATCGACCCTGGCGAGTGGCGCGAATGTCTTACAGTGTGCCTCGATTCCCATTTTCTCTGCGCCCGTCGGGCCGCTCGCGTGATGAAAGAACAAAAGTCGGGATCGATCATCAATATTTCATCGATGGCGGGTCAAGTTGGATTCGGCATGCGGTCTCCCTACGCCGCGGCAAAGTGGGCGGTCATCGGATTCACCAAATCCATTGCCATAGAACTGGGCCCACACAATGTTCGCGTCAATGCAATATGCCCCGGCACGGTACGTGGCGATCGCATACAACGGGTGATGCTGGCAGAAGCAAAGGTTCGCGGGGTGCCAATCGAGCAGCTCGAGAAGGAATATGTTTCCGGCCAATCCATCAAGCGTTACGTAGAACCGGACGAGGTTGCCGATCTTTGCCTATTTCTCGCATCTCCCGCCGCCAAGATGATAACGGGGCAAGCCATTGCGGTCGACGGACACTCGGAAACCTACCATCTAGGATAGGACGCTATGGAATTCGCCCTCACCGAAGAGCAGCGGATGATCATCAAGACCACGAGGGATTTCGTGGAAGGTGAGCTGTTCCCCCATGAAGCTGAGGTCGAACGCACCGGCATTCTGCGCAGCGAACTGCGTGATGAACTGAAGAAGAAAGCAATCGCAGCTGGTCTCTATGCCGCCAATATGCCAGCCGAAGTCGGCGGCGCCGGGCTCGATACCCTCACCTGGGTGCTTTACGAAAAGGAGCTCGGGCGCGCCAACTATGCTCTGCATTGGAATTGCGTGGCCAGGCCGTCGAATATTCTCATGGCATGCAAAGGCGAGCAGCGGGAAAAGTACTTACTGCCGTCGGTGCGCGGCGAGAAAACTGATTGCCTCGCGATGACGGAACCAGGGGCGGGTTCGGATGTGCGCGGCATGAAGTGCACGGCGCGAGCTGACGGCAAGGACTTCGTCATAAACGGCACCAAGCATTTCATCAGCCACGCGGATGTGGCCGATTTCGTCATTCTATTCGCCGCTTCCGGGGAAGAAGATACCCCGCGTGGCAAGAAAAAACTGATTACAGCTTTCCTCATCGACAGAGGGCATCAGGGGTTTTCCGTGCGCGAGGGCTATCGCAATGTATCGCACCGCGGCTACAACAATTGCATTCTCGAATTCACTGATTGCCGTGTTCCTGCAAGTTCGGTGCTGGGTGATGTTCACAAGGGATTCGAGGTAGCCAATACCTGGCTTGGCGCTACCCGGCTGCAGGTTGCCGCAACATGCATCGGCCGCGCCGAGCGCGCTCTCGATCACGCAAAGCAGTGGGCAGTGGACCGCACCCAGTTCGGCCAACAGATCGGAAAATTTCAAGGCGTGTCCTTCAAGCTTGCCGATATGGCAACCGAACTGAGGGCCGCATGGCTCATTACTTTGGAAGCGGCATGGAAATATGACCAAGCAATCGTCACTGATATGGACATGGCCATGGCAAAGCTCAAAGCCACCGAGATGTTGGCCATGGTCGCGGATGAGGCAATTCAGATTCACGGGGGCATGGGTCTGATGGAGGATCTGCCGCTTGAGCGTATCTGGAGGGATGCGCGGGTTGAGCGCATTTGGGAAGGGACCAGCGAGATTCAGCGACATATCATCTCCCGATCGCTATTGAGGCCTCTCGGTGGATAGTTCGCCGCGGATGGCAAGGATGTCTCCACTCCAGCGATTGCTCTTTCCTGGCTCGATTGCCTTCATTGGCGGTTCGGAATGCGAGGTTGCAATTCGTCAAACATTGGCGCTTGGCTATGAGGGCAGCATTTTTGCCGTTCATCCCAAACGAACGGACATTGCTGGCATCACATGCCTAAGATCGCTGGATGATCTGCCGCATGCTCCCGACGCCGCCTTCGTTGCCGTGAAAAGAGAACTTGCAGTGGACACCGTCGCCAACCTTAGCATCCGTGGATGCGGTGGGGCGGTGGTCTACGCGTCGGGCTTTGCCGAGACAGGAGAGGAAGGAGGCCGGCTACAGGCCTCTCTCCTGGAAGCGGCGAAATCCATGCCCATCATGGGGCCCAATTGCTATGGCTTTGTGAACTACCTGGCGAAGGTTGCCCTTTGGCCGGATGAGCAAGGTGGAAGGGTGCGCGACAGCGGAGTCGCGATCATCAGCCAATCCGGCAATATGGCGGTCAACTTCACCATGACCCGGCGCGGGTTGCCGCTTGCGGCAGTCTTCTCTGTCGGCAACCAGGCCGATGTCGACATAGCCGCACTGCTGGAGGAGCTCGCAAGAAATGATCGCATCACCGCAGTCGGAGTGCATATCGAAGGACTGAAGGATCCGAGCCGTTTCGCGACTGCTGCTGAAACGGCACGATCTAATCGCAAGCCTGTCGTCGCACTAAAAACGGGCCGCAGCGAACAAGGCGCCCAGATGGCCCTGAGTCACACGAACTCACTCGCCGGCAGCGACGCTCTATATGACGCAATGTTCAAACGGCATGGTGTTGCGCGCACCTATTCGGTTACGGCCTTTGTCGAGGCGCTCAAATTCCTTCATCACGGGGGTCCGCTGAAGGGAAGCAACCTGGTGTCTATGAGCTGTTCGGGCGGGGAGGCTGCTCTCATCGCAGATTTGGCGGGAGGTCGCGAGATCAAGTTTCCGCAGTTCAATGCCCCCACAAAGGCGAGGATCGCCAAAACCCTCAACGAATACTCTGCGATTGGCAATCCACTCGATTATCATACGTTCATCTGGAATCAGGATGAAAAACTCACCACCACCTTTTCCGCGGTTCTGTCGGGCGGCTTCGATCTTGCGATGCTTGTGCTCGACATACCCACCGTGGCGTCAGTGCGGCCTGACACCTGGCTTGTGACTGCCGAGGCTTTCATGAAGGCGCAGCGAGCTACCGGTGCGAGATCTGCACTCGTGGCTTCGCTGTCTGAGTGCCTGCCGGAACACGTCGCCGCCGAATTATCGGAGGCGGGAATAGCGCCAATGGCTGGACTGGAGGATGCATTAACCGCCTTCGAGGCAGCGGTCGTCATCGGCCGCAGTTGGGAGCATAAAGATGTGCCAACGCTGCCCCAGCCCGTAGATCGGCGCCAATCACTGGCGGTGCTGCTTACCGAGCATGAGGCCAAGCGCCGCTTACAACAGTTTGGCCTGACCGTGCCCAAAAACATCGAATGCCCCGTGGATGCGGCACCGGTTATGGCGGAAAACTTGGGTTTTCCCGTCGCTGTAAAAGCATCCGGTTCGATCGCCCACAAGACCGAAGCCGGCGCTGTCGCACTTTCCCTTCATTCGCAGGATGAGGTGAGAGCCGCTACGCGTCGAATGAAAGGAATTGCCGAACGTGTCTTGGTCGAGCAGATGGTAGAGGGCGCGGTGTGCGAGTTAATCATCGGTATAAAGAACGACGCGCAGTTCGGCCTGGGGCTGGTTATCGGAGCCGGAGGCACACTTGCCGAATTATTGACCGACACGGTGACCCTTCTGCTCCCTGCCCCGCGGCGGGAGATCGAGGAGGGATTAGACAGCCTACGGGTGGCAAAATTGCTTTCTGGCTATCGAGGAAAGATCGGCGACCGAGCGGCAGCGCTCAACGCCATTGCCGCCGTAGCGAGGTTTGCAGAAGCGCATGCCGATTCAATTGAAGAGCTCGACGTCAACCCCCTGCTCGTCTTGCCTGAAGGTCAAGGTGCGGTGGCAGTCGATGCCCTCATCAGGCTGAGAGAATAACTCATGAGTGACGACCCTATCAGAGCCGAGCAGCGTGGAAATGTACTGGAAGTAACGATCAACCGACCCAAGGCGAACGCGATAGATGCAAAGACCAGCCGTGCCATGGGGGAAATTTTCGCGGCTTTTCGCGACGATCCGGATCTACGTTGCGCTATTCTAACGGCTGCCGGCGACAGATTTTTCTGTGCCGGCTGGGATTTGAAGGCGGCTGCTGCAGGTGAGGCTCCGGATTCCGACTACGGCATTGGCGGCTTCGGTGGGCTGCAGGAATTGCCAGGGCTGAACAAGCCGGTCATCGCCGCCGTCAACGGCATTGCCTTTGGCGGCGGCCTGGAGATCATGATATCGGCCGACATCATCATTGCCGCTGATCATGCCACGTTCGCCCTGCCGGAGATAAAGTCGGGCACGCTCGCCGATGCAGCGACAATCAAGCTGCCTCGCCGCATTCCCTATCACGTGGCAGTGGAGCTTCTGTTCACCGGCCGTCGCATGAGTGTTGTAGAAGCAAAGCATTGGGGGCTGGTGAACCAGGTGGTGCCGCAGAACGATCTGATGAGACAGGCTCGTGAAATCGCTGAGCTGCTGGCGAGCGGGCCGCCTCTTGTCTTTGCTGCAATCAAGGAGACGCTGCGCGAAACCGAGCATTTGCCGATCCAGCAGGCCTTCGATCTGGTCACCAAGCGGAAGCTGAAAACGATCGACAAGCTTTATGGAAGCGAGGACCAGCTGGAGGGAGCGCGTGCGTTTGCCGAGAAGCGCAAGCCGGTATGGAAGGGACAATGAACTTGGTCACCTCATGATGAATGGATCGCTCATCGGCGTGTCGGAGGTGTTGATCCACACTGTTTTGCTCCGCGTGTAATCCCAGATAGCATCCATTCCCGCTTCGCGGCCATGGCCGGTTTTTCCAAAACCACCGAACGGCGCCATGGGTGATACGGCGCGATAGGTGTTGATCCAAACAATTCCCGCTCGCAACCGCTTCACCATTCGATGGACCAAGGCGAGATTTGTGGAGAACACTCCCGCGGCAAAGCCATAGTCGGTACCATTGGCGAGTTCGACGGCGTAGTTTTCATTGCTAAAGGAAAGCACAGACAAAACTGGCGCGAAGAACTCCTGTTGGACGCAGGGAAGTCCGGGATGAGGTGCCTCCAAAACGGTGGGCGCAAAAAAATATCCCTTGGGCTGATTTTCAGGTGGACCCCCGCCTGTCACAAGTCTAGCACCTCCTTTGATACTTTCGGCGATAAGCCGTTCGGCCTCCTCCTTCTGCTTGCGGGTGGCAAGCGGACCCATCTCGGTGGCTGGGTCCAGAGGAGGACCAATGATAATTTGCGGCGCCCGAGCCGCCAGGCGACTCAACAGCGAATCACGGATCGACTCATGTACCAGCAAGCGCGAGCCGGCGACGCATGACTGTCCGGTAGCGCCGAAAATGCCAGCCACGATGGCATTCGTCGCGCTGTCGAGATTGGCATCGGGGAACACGATAACGGGTGACTTGCCCCCAAGCTCAAGGGTCGTCACAGCGAAATTGTTCGCCGTATGACGAACAATATGCCGCGCTGTCGCGGGTCCACCGGTGAATGCAACCCGCGAGACGAGCGGATGGCTGGCGAGGCTTGCCCCGCAGTCTTCGCCGAAACCAGTCAGTACGTTAACGACACCGTTTGGAAACCCCGCCTCGTCGATCAGCTTTGCAAAATGCAACAACGGGGCGGGTCCATCCTCCGAGGCTTTCAACACCACGCAGTTGCCGGCAGCGAGCGCTGGTCCCAGTTTCACCGCCGAGAGGAACAATTGCGAATTCCACGGCACGATAGCCGCAACGACGCCCAGCGGCTCACGCCGGGTGTAGACTTCCATATCCGGCTTGTCGATCGGCAGTACCGCTCCTTCGATCTTATCCGCCAGTCCGGCAAAGTAGCGGTAGTACTCGGCTGCGTAGCCGATCTGCGCCTTGGTTTCTCGAATGATCTTGCCTGTATCGCGAGTTTCGAGCTCGGCCATGACAGGCGCATCGCGCGCGACCAAATCGGCGAGCTTGTAGAGAAGCCTTCCCCTGGCGGAAGCGGCCATGGCCGGCCATGGACCGCTGGTAAATGCCCCCCATGCCGCTCTTACGGCGCGATCGGTATCCTGCGCGGACGCCCTCGGCATGAGTGCCCAGGGCTTTTCGGTCGATGGATCGATGCTCTCGAATGTCGCGCCTTTTTCGGCATCGCAGAATTGACCACCGATATACAGCCGAAATTTTTCCATAGGCTGCATGCTCATTCTCCGTTGATGAAACGCGATAGCTCCCGATTGACCTCCGGTGCCATTTCCAGGGGTATCATGTGCCGACCGCTTGGAATGATGCTAACCCTTGAATTCGCAATTTCGCTTGCCATTCGCCAAGCCATGGCCGGCGTCGAGCCGGAATCCCTTTCACCTGTGACGATGAGTGTGGGGCAACGGATTGCATCGAGGCTGAACTGAGTCTCCGTGTCGCTTCGGGCAAAAATCTCATAGGCTCGTAGAAAGGATGCATCATCATTTCGCATCATCGAGCGAAGTAATTGTTGAACGAACTCCTTCTGACCCGCCAAAAAGGCGGGAGAAAACCATCGCTCAAGGGCTGCGGGGTAGATGGCTCGCGGTCCTTCCGATCGCGCCTTTTCCCATCTCCCGATCACCGCTTCACGCTCGGCGTCGGAACGCTCATAGACGGTGCTGAGAAGGACGAGCTTTTTGATCTTGTCGCCATATCGAGCGGCAAACTCGCGTGCGATGATGCCACCAAAGGAGAAACCTGCAACAACGGCGGAGGGCAAACCAAGTTCCACAACAACGCGCGCCAGCTGGGCAACGAAATCCCCAATTACGGCGGCGCTCGAAATCTTCGGGCTTTCGCCATGCCCTAATAGATCGTAACAAATAACGGCGTGGGATTGGGCAAAACGATGGACCTGCGCCTGCCACATGTGATGGTCGAGCCCGACCCCGTGGAGCAATAGAAGTGGAGGGCCGCTGCCCGTAACGGTTCCACGCGTTCCGTCGCCGAGTGTAAAATTGCTTTGGCGGAAAATGCTTTTATCTTCAGTTGCCATGCGTTCAAGGCACTTGTTTCAGATTAGAGCATATGAGCCTCGCGACTTAAACCATGTCGTCGATGCAGCAAACCGCGCAATTCGCAACGCCTATGCCTTTTTTGGGCACGATCATCCTTTGGGAGTCACTCGCGACCGCCTCATCGAAGCTTTGGCCAGAGGTAGCACTCTTTGGGTGCCGGAAGCCAATGGCGCGCCTGCTGGAGTGCTTGGTCTGTTTCCCAACTTCGTCGACAAGCTGTTCGTTGCTCCGGAATGGCAATGTGGCGGTATTGGAACGGCATTGTTGGATTTCGCGAAGTCGATCTATTCAACGCATTTGGAGCTCCGCTGCGCACAGGAAAATCATGCGGCTTGCCGGTTCTATGAAAAGTGCGGCTTTCGCCCGAAAGTTCATCGAATAGCAGACCGCCCCTCCATTCCGGAGATCGTCTATCGCTGGGAGGGCGGCTGTTAAGGCGGCGCTATTCGGCCGCCTGTTTTTCGAGCCGAGACTTGAATCTCGGCATCACCTCCTCGGTGAACAACTTCACCGACCGCATGCCCGCGGAATGGTCGGTGCCGGGAAAATGGGACCACACGAGAAGGTATTGAAGATTCAGAACCTCGATCAACTCTTCGATCTTGTCGGAGATTTGGTCGGGGGTGCCGAAAAGCAGATTGCGGTTATCGAGAAAATCAACGTCGAGCAAATCAAGCTTGCCCGGTGTCTTGGGTAGTTCCTCGCCCAGGTGACGGTGATTATCAAGCCCGCGCCAATGGCAAACCCATTTCAGATAGTCGACGATCCCCTCCCCGCCCAGTTTAAGAGCCTCGGCCTTGCTTTCGCAGCAAAACATGTCGCGAACGAGAATGATGCCCTCGCCCAAGGCGACGTTACGGCCTTCCTTCGATGCCTTCTTGTCGCGGTAAAGTTCAAACCGCGGCTTTAATGCATCGGTCGGCGGGATCCACATCATCGCTCCGAGGGCGTTTTCAGCGGCGAATTGGATAGCAAGATGTCCGTCAACCACCTGATGCATAGGGGGCGTGGGCTGTTGCAACGTGCGCGGGACGAGAGAAAGCTTTCTTAACTCAAAGCTTTCCATGTCCTGGTACTCCGGCGACTTCGGGCTCATCGCGTGATCCCAGGCAAACCCGAGGTCGGGAAACTGAAAGAACTCACCCTTGAATTCGAAATGCGGGTTCGACCAGGCGCGGCGGACGATCTCAAGGCTTTCAGCGAAGATGCGGAAATTCTGCGCAGGATTCCGCGTATCAGCGGACTTGTTGAGATTCAGCGCCTCACGTCCGTACAACCCGCGGCCGACTGCGCATTCCACTCGCCCGCCCGACATATGGTCTAGCATGGCCAGGTCTTCTGCAAACCGCAGGGGATGCCAAAAGGTAATGATATTCGCCGCCTGTCCAATTCGAATTCTGTTCGTACGGGCTGCGGTCCAGGCGCTCATCATCACCGGGTTGGGACATACCTCGAAACCTTCGTGGCCGAAGTGATGCTCGGTGAACCAAATGGACTGCCAGTCGTTGCGGTCTAGATACTGAGCAAGCTCAACTGTTTCGTTCAAAACCTGTCCATACGGCTTGCTCAAGCCGCGGTTGTTGGTATTTGCAAAATAGCCGAATTTCATGACGCTCATCCGTTGTTGACGTTCAGATTAGCGCACACCATTTTGACTCATTGCGCGCCCACTTGAGCGGCACACACCGATTAGGCTGACTGCCTGCCGACTTCAGCTATGATGGGTTCATAACAGAACAGGATATTGGCGGCAACATTGCACGGACAAAGGGGAATCGGTGGGGTTGGACACCATTTCGATCTCAGGTCGCGATTGGTCGAGTGACTAACTATTTGCACAAGTACCTAAATGTGAAGGCAGTTCGCGTAAAACGCTGCTAGATAACGCGGATGCTTCTTGCTTCTCCTCACAGCGTTCGACGCCAGCAGATTCTCGATGCGACGTTTGAAGTGATCAAGCGCGAGGGAATTCAAGAAACGAGTATCCCAAAAATCACGAATGTCATGGGCGTTTCCAAGGGAATCGTTCACCACTATTTCAAAAGCAGGGAAGAACTCATCGAGCTCTCACGACGTCGGGTTTTCCGCCTTCGACACAGGGGGTTCTTGGCAAGGATCAATCGTGCCGAAACGCCTTCTGACCGATTGTGGGCGGTGATAAGCCTCAATCTCGATGCAAAGTATCTCGAGCCGGGGTTTTGCAGGGCCTGGGTTTCGCTTTCATCCCAAGCCACGGAACATCGCCCCTTTGCCAGGCTAGCGAAGATACTGCGTCGCCGTGAACGATCGAACGTGATTTATGCTCTTCGACAACTTGGTCACCACACTGATGTGGAGGAACAGGCTTTAGGGCTGAGGATGATCCTTGAAGGCATGAGACATCGGGCCGGTTTCATGGCGTTGAAATGCAGCCCCGAGGTTGAACGGGACCATTTTCTGCTATATCTCAGGCACAGGGCTCCCAAGTTTGACGTCTACACAGCACTGACTACACGGCACTGAGGCGTTGAACGTGCGTCGTGCCTCAATATCCCAAATCCGAAGACTTGAACTCGAGAACGTAGTGTTTGAGCTCATAGGAGAGTCAGGCATCAGAGGCCTGACGATTGCGCGCATGGCCCAACATGCGGGCATATCGAAGGGCATTGTTCACCACTATTTTCGAAATAAGGAGGAACTCATCACTGCCGTCGTGCGCCATGGTAATCGTGTGTATTCTGACGGCATTCGCGAGCGGCTGAGATTGTCAAAATCTCCAAGCGAGCGATTGTGGACAATAATCTACGGCCAATTTTCATCGGAGGTATTTCAGGCAATGCATCTGCAATACTACCTGCAGGTTCTCGAAACGGCGATTCAATATCAAGGCATTCTGCGCACTTATAATGCAGTCAACGCACGAGGACGCTTAAACGTGGCGTTCGCGTTGCGATCGCTGGTCGAACCGAACGAAGTCAAAACCACAACGCATACGATCTGGAATCTATTGGAGGGTGCGTGGCTTCTGGCTGCAGCAGAGCCCAATCTAACCAAGGATCAACTGCTAACTTCTGTTGCAGCCTATCTCAAAGGCAGCGTACCGCGATTTGACATGTCCGTGGTGGAACGGATGCCACCGAGGTGATCATGGCCTCGCCCCCGAAGACCACGATCTCCCTCCCCCGATGGATATTGTCCTGGCCTCAACGGAACCGATCCAAAGAGGCACTGAGTGCAAAAAAC
>DATBLQ010000007.1:0-47875 GCA_036555325.1 Aestuariivirgaceae bacterium
AACCCCTCGACTGTCAGCATCGAGGGCTCAAGGCGCCGGCCTTCCCCCCGCTGCTGGCGACATCCGGCTGGCGCTCCTTCACGGGGGAAGGTGAACACTCCTACCCAAAGAGAAAATACCTGTCAAGGAAAATATGCAGGATAGGAGGATTTTTTGACGGAAGACATACCCTATCAGTTGGCAGCTGGTATCGCCGCATTCCCTACTTCCACGTGGGTCAAAATGCGATATGGCGAAAGTGAAGTGGCGTGGCTAGCATCCGCGCTCAAGCCAACCTATCTGATCTATCACCTCCCGCGCCCATGAAAGAGCCGCGCAACCGGGTTGTTCAACTCAAGCGCTTCGGCGGCCCCGAAGAACTGGAGGTGGTTGACGCTCCCCTGCCAACGGCTGGTCGAGGCGAGGTGTGGGTCCGCGTGCTCGCTTCGAGCCTGAACTACACCGAGGTATTGATCCGGCGCCACCTCTACCCACAAACTTCACACCGCCGCCCGCCGTTCACGCTGGGATATGATGTCGTCGGGGAAATTGATCAGATCGGCAATGGCGTGCGCGGCTTTCAGCTTGGCGACCGTGTGGCTGACATGACGGTGATCGGATCAAATGTCGCCTATCGCACTCTCCAAGCCGACCACTTGAGTCGCGTTCCGGCGGGTATTGACGCCGCGGAGGCGGCCACACTGATTTTAAGCTGGACAACCGCGTACCAGCTCCTGCACCGCGCTGCCCGGGTGCAGCGAGGCCAGCGCGTTCTCGTGCATGGAGCGGCTGGCGCTGTCGGTCAGGCTCTGCTCGTCCTCGGCAGGCTGGCCGGCCTCGAGCTGTGGGGCACCGCGCGGGGCAAGGACGCGGCGCTGGTGCGCGAGCTGGGCGCTACACCGATCGACTACCAACGCGAAGACTTTACGCGCGTTCTACCAGGCGGGTTTGATGTTATCTTCGACGGCATCGGCGAGGACGGTTATCGCCGCTCGTTCACTGCACTCAAGCCCGGTGGACTGCTCTGTGCCTATGGCTACTCGGCGGGTGCGCAGGAACAGCGCGGCATGCTCACCATCTTCATGTGGATTGCGCGGCTCTATCTGTGGAGATGGCTGCCCGGCGGGAAGCGCGGCTGTTTCTATTCGATCAACATGAAGCGAGCGCGACATCCCGCCTGGTTCCGGGAGGACCTAGAGCGGCTCTTCGGCCTCTTGGCAAGTGGCGCCATTCGGCCGCGCGTCGCCGAGCGGATCTCCTTCGATGGGGTCGCCGAAGCACACCGCCGTCTCGAGGCAGGCGGTCTCGAGGGCAAAGTCGTCCTTTGTCCGGACGTCCCGCCGCGACACGACCGGGAGCTGCCTCGGCCCAAGTCGAGCCCAGCCATGATCCAGGCCTCATCCGCGAGTGCGCTCTGACGACCGCCCGCCACACCGAAACTCATGCCACATCAGTGAGGGACGGGAATCCGTTCGGGCGGTGGGGCCTTCTTCATCTATCGTTGCGGACCAAACGTCTGCTTGGCGCGGCAGCGTCGGCAGGGTGGGGTTCCTCCTCATCGTCCGACCACGGAGCAAGATGTTTCCCCGATCGCCCACCCCCGACTTCACCTCACCCCCGACCCCTCCTCACACGGGGGAGCGTGTATGGCCATCAGGGAGAAAGAGATGGCCGGATCAAGTCCGGCCATGACGGTTGAGAGCAAGGACACACATGTCACAAAGGCTAGGGCTCAAGGCCCATGGCGCGGAGGCGCTCGGGATCGCTTGCCCAGTTCTCGCGCACCTTGACGAAGAGGAACAGATGCACCTTGCGTTCCAGGAGCGATGACAGTTCCTCGCGCGCCAACCTGCCGATCTCACGGATGCTCTGCCCGCCCTTGCCAAGCACGATCTTGCGCTGGCTTTCCCGCTCGACAAAAATCACCTGTTCGATCCTGACAGATCCGTCGCGATTTTCCTTCCAACTCTCGGTTTCAACGGTTGAAGCATAGGGCAGCTCCTGGTGCAGGCGCTCATAGATCTTTTCGCGCGTGATTTCCGAAGCGATGAACCGCATCGGAACGTCGGCGACCTGGTCGGCGGGATAGAGCCATGGCCCCACAGGCATCATGTGTGCCAGACGGCGGCGGACGACGTCGACCCCATCACCGGTCCTGGCGCTCACCATGAAGGTCTCCTCAAACGGGACCACTTCGTTGAGGCGTGCCGACAAGTCCAGGAGCTTCTCGCGCCTGACAAGGTCGATCTTGTTCAGAACGAGAACGGCCCTCGCCTTGTCTTCGGCAAGTTTTTGCAGAATGCGAGCGACATCCTCGCTGATCCCGGCACGCACATCCACGATCAGAAGCACGATGTCGGCCTCCCCTGCCCCGCCCCAGGCCGCTTCCACCATTGCCTCGTCGAGCCGGCGGCGTGGCGGGAAGATTCCCGGGGTATCGACGAATATGATCTGACTTTGGCCATCGATGACAATGGCGCGGATGCGGGAGCGCGTGGTCTGCACCTTATGAGAAACGATCGCCAGCTTGTAACCGGCAAGGCAATTGATCAGCGTCGATTTGCCGGCATTGGGCGCGCCGATGATGGCAACGAAGCCGCAGCGGGTCGGTTCCTCATTCAACCCAAACTCCCGTCCGCGTCAAAAACGCCTTGGCGGCCTGCTGCTCGGCCTGCCGTCTGGTCTTGCCCTCGCCCCTGGCCGAGGGATACTTCTCAATCGCTACATCGACGACAAACAAGGGGTCATGCTGGGGACCGCTCTGGCCGATGATCGTGTACACCGGCGAAGGCATGGCGCGCGCGCCAGTCCATTCCTGCAAGGTCGACTTGGCGTCCTTCTCGTCATGGCGCACATCGTCGAACCGGCTGCCCCAATGCCTCAGGATAAACGAGCGCGCCGCATCGAGGCCTCCGTCCAGGTAAACGGCGGCAATCAACGCCTCGCAGGCATCGGCCAGGACGTTGCTGCTGGCGCGAACCGTGTGCGTGCCGCGCGGCTCGGTGCGCAGCGCGTCGGACAGCTTGAGCTGCCGGGCCACCTCGGCCAGCGTTTCGGTGCGCACCAGCGTCTTGAGGCTTTGCGTCAGGAGCCCTTCGCGCATGTGCGGATCGCGCCGGTATAGCTCTTCGGCGACGACCAGACCGAGAATGCGATCGCCCAGGAACTCAAGGGCCTGATAGTCGTGTCCCTTGCCGTAGGATGCGTGTGTCAACGCGCGGGTGAGCAGTTCCTTGTTTTTGAACTCATAACCGATCTTTTCAGCAAGACCCTTGGTCCGAGGCACTTCAATCAACCATCTTGAAGAACCGGTCCCATCTGATGGCCAACGGCCATTTCCAAATCTCAAGAATGCCTGCGGTTCCATTGTGGGAGAAAAATATCAGATCGGCCCGGCCAACCAGATTTTCGTAGGGCACATAACCCACCGGCGTCAGGAAACGGCTGTCTTCCGAATTGTCGCGGTTGTCGCCCATCATGAAGTAGTGTCCGGGCGGCACCACATATTCCTTGGTGTTGTCGCCCGCCGATCCGTTCACCGCATCGAGCGTCTCATAGGTCACGCCATTGGGCAGTGTTTCGCGATACCGCGGCACGGCCATGCCGGACCCTTCGCCGTTCGGATCGACATAATCGGCAATGCGTTCGCGCTGGACCGGCGTGCCATTGATTTTGAGGATTCCATCGATGACCTGAATGCGATCGCCCGGCAATCCGATCAGCCGCTTGATATAGTCGGTTTCATTGTCGGCTGGCAGCTTGAACACAACAACATCGCCGCGCTCGGGCTGTTCGGCGAAGAAAACGCGGCCGTCGATCGGCACAGGGCCGAACTTTACGCCGAGACGATCGATCGAGAAGTTGAAGGAATACTTGCTGTAGCCGTAGGAAAGCTTGGAGACGAACAGATAGTCGCCGATCATGAGGGTGGGATACATCGATCCCGAGGGAATATTGAACGGCTGAAACAGAAAGGTGCGGACAAGAAAAGCCAAAAGCAGGGCCTGCAGTACGGTTTTGATGACGTCCCAGGCACCTTCTTCTCGCCGCTGGTCTCTCACATTTGCCGCCATGTTTGGATGATTTCGGTTATGCCGCATTGCCAAATCCACGTTTGCTTGAGCCTATAGCCCGTGGGCCGAGGTTACGCAATTGGACTGTTCGACCCCTGTCCATGAGGTACGCGGAGGAAAGGCCCCGGTAAGGGGTGCCATTCATCCCCTCCGATTCGAGATATCCCGCTACGTCAACTTGACCGCGTAAATGATGACATGCGCATGCGCATAGGGATATTCGTCGGTTAAAGTCAAATGCACAACTGCACGATGATTCTTGGGCATCAACCTGTCCAGCTGCTGTTTGGCGCCGCCGCTCAAGACCATGGTCGGACGACCCGAGGGTTCATTGACCACACCCAGATCACGCCAAAAGACCCCTCGCGAAAACCCGGTGCCAAGCGCCTTCGAACACGCTTCCTTGGCCGCGAACCGCTTGGCATAGGAGGCAGCGCGAGCGAGCCTGCGCTCGGACTTCTTCTGTTCAACCTCGGTGAAGACCCGCGAGATGAAGCGATCGCCGAACCGGCCCAGCGTTCTTTCGATTCGCCGAATATCGATTACGTCGCTTCCGGTTCCGATGATCATTTCCGCAATTTCAGGCGGCGCGGGTCAGCGCCGCCCTGGTGCGCAAACGGCTGCGGCGGCGGCGCTGGTGGGCGTCAACGAAAGCGCGGGCGGCAAAATACACAGGCACAGCGACGGCGAGCCCCAGAAGGATGCTACCGAGCATCATCGGCAGAAATACCGGGGCGAGGATATCCCAAAGCTCGCTTGCGACCTGCAGCGGATCGGTGACGAAGTAGTCGAACGTCAGCTTGGGTCCCTCGAAAACGAAGTCCTCCCGTATGCGCTCGCCGATGAGCAGCATCCCCACCTGATAGTTGCCCAGCATCATCAACGGACACATGACAGGGTTGCAAACGAGCGTTCCCACCGCGGCCGCGATGAAGCTGCCGCCGATGGCCCAGCAGATCAGCGCGGCAAGAAGGAGATGAAAGCCGAGCAAGGGGTTGAATCCCATGAAGACGCCGGTGGCAAAGCCAAGGGCAATGCTGTGCGGCGTTGCGCCTATGCGACGCACGCGGTGCCAAACATAAAGGATCGCCCGCTTGAAGCCAGAGCGTGGCCAAATCGAGTTCTGCAGCTTGCTCAGTAAACCTGGCTTGCGTCTGGGTTTGAACATGACCTCTTACTTCATGCCGCGGCTGCCGGGCTTGGTCGCCGGAATGGCGGCCAATTCCGGCGGCAACCGATCCGCTGGAAAAATCGGAATATCAAGTCGTGTAAGCGCCGTCAGCGGTACGCCCACATTAGCACGTCCGCCCGAGCGGTCTATAAGGCAGGCTGCCGCTACGACGCGAGCGCCTTCTTTCCGGACCGCTTCGATGCACTCGCGTGAGGATAATCCAGTCGTTACGATGTCTTCCACCATAAGCACATGTGAACCCGGATCGATTGAAAACCCGCGGCGCAATGAAAAGTTGCCCTCGACACGCTCGAAAAACACGGCCGGAACGCCAAGTTGCCGGCCCATTTCGTAGCCCACTATAACTCCTCCCATCGCCGGGGAGACAACCATCTCAATGGGAGCGCCTGATTCCTGACGCAGCTTTTCCGCCAGCGCCCGGCACAGCCGTTCCGCTCTTCTTGCATCCATCAGAACGCGCGCGCATTGGAGATAGTTGGCGCTGTGCTGGCCGGATGAAAGGACGAAATGCCCGGTGAGCAGCGCACCGGCGGCCCTAAACTCTGCCAACACTTCTTCGTGATTGAGACTCATGCAGAAGGATCAACCCGTAACCCGGGATACCTCGCTGACCAGGGGCTTGCTGCGCAAGGCGTTCATGATCGATGTCAGGTGCTTTAGATTGTTGACCTCGAGCACGATGTCAAGGTCGTAGAAATCCTTTGCGCGCGTCAGCATCTGCAACTGATCGATGTTGCCTTCGAGTTCCCCGATCGTCTGGGCGACCTGCGCCAGCGCACCAACCTCATTGTGAATTTTGACTGCAAGGCGCGAGGGATAGCGCAGCGTATCGTCGCTCGTATCCCAGGCGAGATCCACCCAGCGATCCGGCTGGTCGTCGAATGCCTGCAGGGCACGGGCGAATATCGGATAAACGGTTATCCCCTCGCCCGGGGTAAGAATGCCGACAATCCGGTCGCCCGGCACGGCACCGGTTTCCGGTGCGATCTTGAGGGGCAAATCGCGATTGATGCCTCTCACCGCGATAGCGGGGCTCGTGGCTCCCCCTTTTTTCTGCCGCTTGCGGGACTGGGCAGCCTTGAGCGGTTTCTTCTTCTTGTCGTCGATGTCGATGCCCATGGCGCGCAACACGTCGACTGCCGGCATTTCGCCGCGTCCGATCGCTGCCAGAACGTCTTCGGAATTCTTCATGCCGAGTCGCGGCGTGGCGTTGGCCAGGTCCTTGTCAACGAAACTGCGACCGGACCGCACGAGCGTCCGGCCGAGAATTTCCCTGCCCAATCCGGCGTACTGCTTGCGCACGGCATTGCGCGTCGCTCGCCTGATGGCCGAGCGCGCCTTGCCGGTGACGGCGAAACCTTCCCAGGCCGCGGGCGGCACCTGGGCCTTGGAACGGATGATGTCGACCTCATCGCCGTTCTCCAGTTCGCTCATCAGCGATGCGTGGCGGCCGTTGATGCGGCATCCCACGCAGCTGTCGCCAAGCTTGGTGTGGACCGCATAGGCAAAATCGATGGGTGTTGCTCCCTTGGGCAGAGCGATGAGGTCGCCCTTGGGGGTGAAGCAGAAAACCTGGTCCTGGAACAGCTCAAGCTTGGTATGCTCGAGGAATTCCTTGGGGCTATCGCCTTCGGACAACATCTCGATCAAATGGCGCAGCCAGCGGTAGGCGTTGGACTCATCGACCGGAACGCGATTGCCGTTGATGGCTTTCTCGGGATTGAGAATATCGCGATAAAAGGCGTGCGCCGCGATGCCACGCTCGGCGACTTCGTGCATCGCATGGGTTCTGATCTGCATCTCGACGCGCATGTGGTGCGGGCCGATCACCGTTGTGTGGATGGATCGGTAATCGTTCTGTTTCGGATTGGACACGTAGTCCTTGAACCGGCCGGGAACCATGCGCCATGCCTGATGAACGATTCCCAGGGCCTTGTAACATTCGTCGATCGTGTCGACCATGACGCGGAAAGCGAAGATATCGGAGAGCTGGCCAAGCGAGAGATGCTTCTTCTGCATCTTCCGCCAGATCGAATAGGGCCGCTTCTCGCGGCCGCTCACCTGAGCATTGATCTTGTTCTCCGCCAGCTTCGCGGCCAGCGCCTGCTCGATCTCCCTCAGGATATTGCCGGAGTCCTGGTGCAGCTTCTTCAGCCGCGCGGTAATGGACTTGTAGGCATCGGGATTGAGCACCTTGAATGCGCTGTCCTCCAGCTCGTCGCGCATGTTCTGCATGCCCATTCGGCCGGCAAGCGGGGCATAGAGGTCGAGAGTTTCCTGGGCGATGCGCTGGCGCTTGTCGGGCTTCATGTGCTGAAGCGTGCGCATGTTGTGGAGCCGGTCGGCGAGCTTGATCAGCAGAACGCGGATATCCTTGGCCATCGCAAGCAGCAGCTTGCGCAGGTTTTCCGCCTGGGCCGCCTCTTTGGTGACAAGATCAAGCCGCCTTATCTTGGTCAACCCGTCGACGAGTCTTGCGATCTCCTTGCCGAAAAGCTCCTCGATCTCCTGATGGGTGGCTTCGGTGTCCTCGACGACATCGTGCAGGAGTGCTGCAACAATGGTGGCGTCATCGAGCTTGAGATCGGTCAGGATGGCAGCGACTTCAAGCGGATGGGAAAAATAGGGGTCGCCCGAGGCGCGCACCTGGGTGCCGTGGGCCTTCATGGCGTAGACATAGGCGCGGTTTAAGAGCTTCTCATCCGCATCCTTGTCGTAGGATGTGACCTTCTCCACGAGTTCGAACTGACGCATCGGCACACAAGCTTGATCGTGCAACTGCCAGGCATATTGCCGGAAATTGCTTAAACAAAAAATGGATTCGATTGAACCGCCGGCGTGGGCCGGCTTAACCCGCCCATCCAGACCACCGGGATAGGGCCGGTACGGGAGGAGAAAGGGCGAAAATGCCCGGTTCACAGACCTGCCCGGTCCGGCATGGCGTTATGGCCTGAAAATTAACTAAACCTTAATATCCGGAGCGCTGGCTGCCGGGACTTTCGGCCGGCGGGAGGCCTTCAAGTCCGCGCAGGAGGTCTTCCTCGGTCATGCGGTCCATTTCCGGCTCGTCATCCTTGGCGGGGGCGGTCGCGCCGGCCGGCGTTTCGGCGCTGGTGATCATCAGGGGCGCCTCGCTGACTTCCGGCTCGTCCACCTCAACCTGCTTCTGCATGGAGTGGATATAGTTCTCCTTCAGATCGTCCTTGTTGATCGCTTCTTCGGCGATCTCCCGAAGGGCCACGACCGGGTTCTTGTCCTTGTTGCGGTCAACGGTCAAAGGAGCCCCTTGCGCCACCATACGCGCACGGTGGGCGGAGAGGAGGACCAGCTCAAAGCGGTTGGGGAGTTTGTCGATGCAGTCTTCTACGGTGACGCGCGCCATGAGGCTCGTCTCCCTTTGTTGGATATGATGCGATTTCGGGGCGCTAGATAGGCCGATACCGCCGGAATTGCAAGCTTCGGGTTCGGTTGGGCGTCGCCATCCCGTTTGGGCTCTTCAGCCCCTTCAGCAGCTGGGCTGCTGTTTTGCCGAGCCTCGGGTGGCGCCAACGGGGGGCGATTTCGGCTATGGGCTCGAGAACAAAGGGGCGCTCGTGAGCATTGGGGTGCGGAAGTCTGAGCGGTGCGCGGCTGCGGAGGGCACCGTTGTAGTCGATAATGTCAAGATCGAGCTGGCGCGGCCCCCATTTTTCGCCCGGCTGTCGCCCAGCAAGCTTTTCAATCCGCTTCAGGTGCGCCAGGAGCGCTGCGGGCCTCAGGGTTGTCTTCACCCGTGCGACCGCATTGATGAAATTTGGCTGATCGGTTTTTCCAAACGGGGCGGTTTCGATGAGCGAGGAGGCGCGGATGAGACGGCAGCCCCCGCGATTCAGGTGGTGTAGAGCTTTTCGGACGGTCGAGCGCGGAGTGCCCCACGGTCCTGCGAGATTGCTGCCGAGTGCAATGATAATCATGCAACGTAGGATTTGTAGATCGGGGAAAGGTGGGGCGTTACTCTCACATGTCGCATATGCATTAGTGATTCCGCCAATTTTGCGGTATTCGATTTGCAAATACTGCGTCATTATTTCGAGGCAAATACTATGCATTTCTATCCAGATGAACGTGTAGCCCTTTTCATCGACGGCTCCAATCTCTATGCCACCGCCAAGGCGGTCGGTTTCGATATCGACTACCGCCGACTGCTGAGCTGGTTTCGCAAGCGCTGCAGACTGGTCCGGGCCGTTTATTACACGGCGTTGATGGAAGAGGCGGAATATTCCCCGGTGCGCCCGCTGATCGACTGGCTTGACTACAATGGTTTCGCGGTGGTCACCAAGCCGGCGCGCGAATTCACCGATTCCCTCGGCCGCCGCAAGATAAAAGGCAACATGGATATCGAGATCGCGGTCGACATGATGCAGCTTGCGGACAATCTCGATCATGTCGTTCTCTTTTCCGGCGATGGAGATTTCCGCTCTCTGGTCGAGGCTGTGCAAGCCAAGGGCCGGAAAGTCAGCGTGGTGTCGACCATGGCGACGCGACCGCCCATGGTCGCCGATGATCTGCGCCGGCAGGCCGACCAGTTCATCGAGCTGAACGATTTGAAAGCCGAAATCGGCCGCGAAGCGAGCGAACGCGAAGTTCGCCGGCCGGAAAGAGCGGTCGATACGCCGGACGATTTCGAGGACTTCGCGAATATCTGAGGTCAGCGGCTCCCCAGTTGCGTGGGTGTGTGCGCGTAACGGCACTCGTTCCCCCTCCCCTCGTGGGCGAGGATGACACGAAGCGTCGAGTAAGGGCTGATTTGGAGCTGCCGCAAGCTCCCCTCCCCCTTGTGGGGAGGGGTTGGGGGTGGGGTGATTGGGGAGAATCATCTTGCTCCGTCGTCGGACGACGAGGAGAAACCCCACCCTGCCGTCGCTGCCGCTCCGGCCTCCCTCCCCACAAGGGGGAGGGATGCATATGCGGGAGCTATCTTAGGACCCCCTCATCCGGCTCGCCGCTTTTGAGCGGCTCGCCACCTTCTCCCACAGAGGGGAGAAGGAAAAATGCCGGCGATAATCCTGGTGCTCTCGTTGCAAGCTCACGCGGCAACTGAGTACACTCAAGCTTGGCCATAACAGCGAACCTTCCATGACCTCGATTGCCGAACCGAACCAAAACTGTGGGCTTTGTCCGAGACTCGCGCAATTCAGGGAGGCCAACAGGCAACTGTTTCCAACCTGGTTCAACGCTCCAGTTTCCACTTTTGGCGACCCCGACGCTCAGCTCCTGATCGTCGGTCTCGCTCCGGGACTAAGGGGAGCAAATCGAACCGGGCGTCCGTTCACCGGCGACTACGCCGGGGATCTTCTCTACGCAACACTCTTCAGGTACGGGTTTGCCACGGGCATTTATCTTCAAAGCCCGGATGATGGGCTCAGGCTCAAAGGGGCGATGATCGCCAACGCAGTGCGCTGTGTCCCGCCGGAAAACAAGCCAACACCTGCGGAAATCCTCACCTGCAATCGGTTCCTGCATGCACAGATCGCGGCTCTCCCCAGACTGAAGGCGTTGCTCGCCCTGGGCCAGATCGCCCACAACGCGACGCTGGCAGCCCTGAAGGAAAAGCGCGCACAGCACAGCTTCGCGCACGGAAAGCGGCACGATCTTGAACGGTTCGTACTCTTCGACAGCTATCATTGCTCGCGCTACAACACCAATACCGGACGTTTGACCCCGCAAATGTTCGAAAAGGTCGTTGAAGAGATCGCCGCGTACTTGGGAGAGCGCTTCGATGCCTGAAGAGACCTGGACCGAAATCGATCAGTATCTGACGCGAACACTCGTGCGTCCTGAAGATGCATTAGAGCATGCGCTTCAGGCAAGCGAGGCGGCGGGCCTGCCGGCGATCCACGTTTCCCCGGGGCAAGGGAAACTGTTGATGCTGCTCGCCCGGATTCAGGACGCGCAGCGGGTTCTGGAGATCGGCACGCTGGCGGGCTACAGCACGATTTGGCTCGCCCGCGGCCTCGGCAAACACGGCCGCATCATCACGCTCGAAGCCGACCCCAAGCATGCAAAGATCGCGCGTGACAACTTCGCCAAGGCCGGGTTGACCGACATCATCGACCTGCGCTTGGGGAAGGCGCTGCATACACTGCCGCAGCTCGTGGCCGCCGGCGAGAAACCGTTCGATCTCATCTTCATCGATGCCGACAAGCAGCACATACCTGAGTATTTCTCCTGGGCGCTGAAGCTCTCCCGCCCAGGCACGATCATCGTCGTGGACAATGTCGTGCGATCCGGCGCCGTCATCGAAACCGACAAGATGGAGCCGAACATCGCCGGGGTGCGGCGCTTCCTTGAAATGGCAGGCAACGATCAGCGCGTATCCGGTACGGCGCTGCAGACGGTCGGCAGCAAAGGCCACGACGGCTTCGCGCTTCTGCGCGTGCAGGGCTAACCGCGGTCGCGCAGCAACCGCTGACGGTCGCGCTGCCAGGAGCGCTCCTTCTGAACCTCGCGCTTATCGTGCGCCCTCTTCCCACGCGCGAGCGCGATATCCACCTTGGCGCGTCCGCGAGGATTGAAGAACAGCTTCAGCGGCACGATGGTCAACCCTTCGCGCTGGACACCTTGCGCAAGCTTGTCGATCTCACGCCGATGAAGCAGCAGTTTTCGCGGCCGCTTGGTTTCGTGGTTGAAGCGGTTCGCCTCGCGGTATTCCGGAATGTAGGCGTTCATCAAGAAGAGCTCGCCCTTGGTGACAATCGCGTAGGCGTCGCTCAGGCTCGACTTCCCGGCACGCAGGGATTTGACTTCAGGGCCTTTGAGCTCGATGCCCGCCTCGTAGGTATCGAGGATCTCGTAATCGAAGCGCGCCCGGCGATTATCGGCGACCAGCTTGCGCTGTTTTTCCTCAGTACGTCCGGGCTTCGGACGCGCCGGGCGATGCGCATCGGAAACGGCGCCGCGTTTCGACATCGAAACCTTCAGTTCAGCAGACCGGCGTGAACCATCGCTTCACGAACCTGCTTCTTGCAACCATCGCTCGGTTCGACCAGCGGCAGGCGGACATCGGCACGGCACAGACCCAACAGGCTCGCTGCGAATTTCACGGGCGACGGGCTCGTTTCGATGAACAGCGCAATATGGAGCGGCATCAGGCGGTCCTGGAGCTTGATGGCCTGGCGATAGTTTCCGGCGAGGGTCGCTTCCTGAAATTCTGCGCAAAGCCGCGGGGCCACATTGGCGGTAACCGAGATGCACCCTACCCCGCCATGAGCGTTGAAGCCCAAGGCGGTGGCGTCTTCTCCGGACAGCTGAATGAATTTTTCTCCCGACTGGAGCCGCTGCTTCGAGGGACGCGACAAGTCGGCCGTTGCATCTTTGGTGCCGATTATGTTGGCGCAATCTCGCGCCAGCCGCGCCAAAGTTTCAACGCTGATGCTGGCAACGGTGCGGCCCGGAACATTGTAGACCAGGATCGGAATGTCGACCGCATCAGCAATGGCCTTGAAATGGGCATAGAGGCCGTCCTGAGTCGGTTTGTTGTAGTAGGGCACGACCACCAGAGCTGCATCCGCCCCCGCTCCTTTGGCATGGCGCGTATATTCCAGCGCCTCTTCGGTGTTGTTGGAGCCCGTTCCAGCGATCACCGGGACTCGCCCCGCGGCGGTATTCACGGCGATTTCGATGACCCGCTTGTGCTCGGATTCGCTCAAAGTGGGGGACTCGCCCGTTGTTCCCACAGGCACAATGCCGCGGGTACCCTCTTTGATTTGCCATTCAATTAGTTGCCGAAATGCCGCTTCATCAACATCGCCGTTTGCCATTGGCGTTATCAAGGCGGTGATAGAACCCTTGATTTGCACGGCTTTTTTACTCCCGCTAACGGTTTGGAAACCATGTTTACGGCAACCTTAGACGGAACCCCCTGTGGCGGCAAGGCACGTACGGGGTTGCATGTGGCCAATTTAGCCCTCAAAATTGCCTTCTTGGGGCAGTTCAAAGGGATAGAGTTGTAGGCGAAGCGCGTCGGCATTTGGGGAAAACCGAATGAACTTGAAATACCGCATCGCGGCCATGACCGCGGCCGCAACCGCGATATTCGTTTTCGAGGCAGCGCATCTGCCGCTTCCCAGTGCGCTGGCAGCCTCCGGCGTCGAGACTGAGCCCAAGGTGGATGAAACCTTTGGCCGAAAGGCCGTCGCGCGCAACGCCACCGATCCCGCCACCAGGGCGGTGGAGTTGGCGGGCAAAGGACATCATGGAGACGCGAAACGGATCGTAGCGGCCACCGGCGACAAGGTGGCCATCAAGCTCGTGGAATGGCTTTATCTCAAGGACACCGGAAGCAAGGCCGATTACCGGCGCCTGACTGCGTTCGCGACTGAAAATCCCTATTGGCCGCAGGCGGACGCGTTCAGCCGCGACGCGGAGCGAGCGTTGTACAAGCGCAACCCCGGCGCATCGGAGGTCCTTACCTATTTCAGCACTCGGAAGCCCGCGACCGCGGCGGGCATGCTGGCGCTGGCGCGCGCGAAGCTTTCCACGGGCGACCGCGAGGGCGCCAAGACTTGGGCGGCGCGGGGCTGGCGCGAAACAGAAGCCGACGGCGTTACCGAGTCTGCCGTTCTGGCCGAGTTCGGCTCCTTGCTCACCACTGCCGATCACGAGGCGCGGCTGTGGACCAAAATCATGGCGCAAGAAACCAACGCGGCCATACGAGTTTCCAAGCGACTCTCCGGCGACCATCAGCAGGCCGCCAAAGTTGCGCAGCTCTTGCTGCGCAATCACTCCGGCGCGAAGCAATCCCTCGGCAAGCTCTCATCGGCCATGCGTTCGGAACCGGCAATGCTGTACGCGCTCGCGCGCTATCACCGCAAAGCCGGTCGAGACAGCGAGGCCGCGGCGGCGCTCGCCAAGATGCCCGCCACTCACGAGCGGGTCTACAATCCCGACGAAGTGTGGATCGAGCGACGACTTGTGGCACGCGATCTGCTTTCGCGGCGTGGAAAGAAAAACTGGCCGCTGGCGCAAAAAATAGCGGCCGGACACGGCTTCAAATCCGGACCAAACGCGGTCGACGGCGAGTTCCTCGCCGGGTGGATCGCGCTGCGGTACCTGAAAGACGCAAACCAGGCGCTGGTGCATTTCAAAAAGCTCGAGGGGATCACCACCAGCAGAACCGACCGCGCCCGCTGCAAATACTGGCTGGGCCGAACCTATGGCGCGCTCGGGCAAAACGACCTTTCCATTGCCTCCTATTCCGAAGCGGCACGCCACTCGACGGTCTATTACGGGCAGCTCGCCAAAGAGGCGCTCGGCCGCGGCGGGGAAGCGATCGCGGTCAATGAAGTCACGCCGCCTGCGACTGTGCGGTCGCATGTGGCCGGGGATGAGCTCATCCGCTCGTTCCGACTGCTGGCCGGTGCCGGCCGGCAAGGCGAAATGGGAATGTTCCTGTGGCCGATTGCCAAGCGATTCAAGACCGAAGAGGAAATGTCGGCGGCAGCGTCGATCGTGTGGGATAACGGCGGGCCGTTCATGGCTGTGAGGCTCGCAAAGGCAGCCGGCACGTACGGGATCGACATCGACCATTGGGGCTATCCGATTCGCGCCATGCCCGATTGGAAGCATATGGGCCCGAGCGTCGAAAAGGCGCTCGTCTACGGCGTCACCCGGCAGGAGAGCGAGTTCAATACGCAGGCCGGAAGCCAGGCTGGAGCAAAGGGCCTGATGCAGCTCATGCCCGGCACGGCAAAACTCGTCAGCCGACAGTACAAGATCAAATACAATCCGAAGCTTTTGACCGATCCTTCCTACAACGCGAAGCTCGGAGCGGCCCATCTCGGCGATCTGGTGAAGGAGTTCAAGGGTTCCTACATCTTGTCGCTGGTGGCCTATAATGCAGGACCGCGGCGATCGTTCGAATGGATGCAGCGCTATGGTGACCCGCGCGCCAAGGGCGTCGATCCGGTCGATTGGGTGGAATCCATCCCCTTCACCGAGACGCGCTATTACGTGCAGAAGGTGCTGCAGAACACCCATGTCTACCGTTCGCGGCTCGATCCGAAATCGATGCGGGGCATGACGGCCGACCTCTTGCGGGGATCGGGCAGGAAGGTTGATTCGACTCTCCTCGCCCAACGCAGGCCCGTTCCATGCGGAACTTCGGTCGCCTCGATGGCAGCCCTCATCGCGGTCTGTGACTAGCTTTTCGGCCGCGGACCGGCGCGATTTCACTTTCACATCGAGCGATGGTCTTTCACTCTTCGCGCGCGATTGGGCGCCTCGCGATTCGACCCTGACACCGCTTCTCTGCCTGCCAGGGCTCACGCGGAATTCGAGAGATTTCGAGCCGCTCGCAGCGAGCCTTACCGGCGCACGCCGGATCATCGCGCTGGACTATCGCGGCAGGGGGCGATCGCAGTATGCAGCGGACTGGACCACGTACAATCCGCGCCATGAGCTGGCCGATGCCATCGCGCTGCTCGATTATCTGCAGATCCCGCGCGTGTGCGTCATCGGGACATCGAGAGGCGGCATCATTGCGATGCTCATGGGATTGCTGCATGGACCTCGCCTCGCCGGCGCAGTGCTCAACGACATAGGCCCGGAGCTCGAGGCAACCGGGCTCTTGCGGATCGCACGACAGATCGCGAGACCTTTGGAGTTCCGGTCATGGCCGGAAGCGGTGTCCGGCTTGAAGGCGTTGAATCCGGGTTTGGATAATCTTGGACAGGAGGAGTGGGAGCTTTTCGCCAGACGCGTGTTCAAGACCGAGGGAGAGCGGATCGTCGGAGACTACGACCCGAACATCATGCGCACCTTTCCCACAGCGGAGGATATCTTGCAAAACCGCGTGCCACAGCTGTGGGAGGTTTTTGCGGAGCTGAAAGACCGGCCTTGCGCGGTGCTGCGCGGGGAACATTCCGACCTGTTGAGCATGGCGACAACCACCCGAATGGCTGCAGCACATCCCGGCCTTCTCGTCGTTACGGTGAAAGGACGGGGGCATGTTCCTTTTCTCGACGAGCCCGAATGCATCGCGGCGGTAAAGACCATCGCTGCGGCTTGCGATCCTTAAGCCTTGCTGCTTGAACGGCCGTTCATCTGCTTCTTGTTCGGTGTTGCAGATTTCTTTGCGTTCCCCGCCACTGTGCCGTAGAGCCTGGCAAAATCCTCTTCCTTGCCATTGGCGAGGAGCCTCGCCTGTTTGATCCATTCATCGCGCGCTATGCGACCCTTGAACTTGAGATGCTCGTCTACCCACTGCTCCTGTTCCGGCGTCCACTCGGCGATCTGGTCGAAATGAAAAATCCCCAACCTGTGCAAGACCCCTTCCAGCTTTGGGCCGACACCTGAAATTCTTTGCAACTTGTCAGGAGTGCCGCCGCGTGGTGCGGGAATGGCCTTGGGGCGAACGGGGGTGCCGGCCGCCGGTTGAGATTTCCGCGCAGTTGGCGGTTTTGACCTCTGCGCCTGGCCCTTCAGGCCGGCCTGGGGGCCGACTTGAACCTTGGGCGAGGCAGGCGCGCCCTCCCCCTCACCCGTGACCGCTTCGGGCGATTCCGGGGACGCGACAGCGGGCTCAGCTTCTTTGCTGAGCGTCGCGGTTCCGCTCTTGGATTGCTGGGCGCGAGGCGACGGCTTTGAGGACTTCTTCGATTTCGGCGAGCCCGTGAGGGCTGTTCGCAGCGCATAGCCCAGAATGCAGCCGATGAAAAACGCCAGCAGGATCCACAGGACCATTTCGAGAGTTAGAGACATTCAAGCCTTTCACATTCTATCGCCGGGCCTTGGGCCGGGGTTTTGAAGCTGGGTAGCTCATCCACCCGACTATGATGCCGATCAGCAGCGCCGCCGCCAGCCAAACCCAGTTTTGCTGAGCCGTCTCAACGAGGATGCTCACGTAAGACTGGATATCCATTTGCCTTGCCTGCTGCCGCTTCCGCCGTTGATAGCACGTCCTTTCAGAAAATTGTTAACAGGGCAAGCCGAGCCACGGCCTTAAGCGTTTGTGGCACATTTGCCACAACTTCTGCGATTCATCAATTGCGCCCTACAACCTGTTTGACTCATAGCGCGAAGCCCTGCAACTGTCGATCGCAGTGTGCGGCATGCACACAACCCATTATTGTCCCCCCCGCATTGGGTTTCCAAAAAAGCAATTTTTTTCAGGAGATTACCAATGTCCTATTTCAGGTGGAGTGCGGGGTTTTTATGCAGCGGCGTGGCTTTCGGGGCAATGACGGCAGCAGCAGCGGCCGACGATTTGTCGGCGCTGAAGGCCCAGCTTGAAGTGCTGCAATCCAAGGTGAGCAGGCTCGAGACGGTACCGGCACCTTATGTGCGTCCGGGAGAGAGACTGGTCACGATCCGTCGGGGCCAGGCGGCGTCGCAGCTCGATCTGCCGATGCGTGCAGAAGACGCCCTGTCGGAAGAGGAGGGTTACACGATCGCAATTACTCCCACGGCCGACATGCCGGCCCCGGTTTCGGAAGTTTCGGTGTCGGGCGAGATTCGGACGCGGCTGTTGTTCACCTCGGAGGAGAACAACGACGAGGATGATGAGGTTGACCTGGATCCGGCTGTACTCGGAGACGAAGGCATCGACATCAGCAACGACGGTAGCATTGCGGGTGCGGGAGAATTGCTCGGGTATTCAGACGATTATTTCAATCTCACGGCGCGCGGCAGGCTGAGGATCGACGCCCACACCGAGACGGCGATCGGCGAAGTGGGGGGCATCATCCGCCTGCAGAGCACCGATGGAAGCGATGCGGCGATGAACATCGCCTGGGGCTACTGGCAGATGACGCCCGGCCTGCAGCTCGGCGGGGGCCATTACGACAGCCTGGCAACGGTGAGGGCGGGTCAGGTCCGCGTATGACTACTAGGAGCGCTCTTCCCTCTTCGTCACCGCCGGGCGTGACCCGGTGATCTCCCGTGACGTGAGGCAAGAGATGCCCGGATCGGGGGCTTCGCCCCGTCCGGGCATGTCGTTGATCTCGGCTCCTCCTTCAACAAGTTTCCCAATTTTTCACTTTGGCGTGAGAAATCTGGGCGTTGCGCTTGAATCGTGTCACTCAAGGCCTCAGCTAACAACGGCTTCGTTGGCGCGTTCGCCTCCGCATGAAAGGCTCATTCCGTGCTGCAAACCGTATCCGACAATTTTTTTGTTTCCATTCCACCCTTTACCCGCTTCAGCGAAGTTGCTGATGCGGCGCACTATCGCCGGTTGCCGGATGACTGGATCGTGGGCGTAGCGGATGTCGTCGATTCGACCGGCGCGATTGCACGCGGCAAATACAAGGCGGTCAACATGGTGGGGGCCAGCGTCATTTCCGCCGTTCTGAACAAGCTCGGGCATCGGGATTTCCCGTTCGCGTTCGGAGGAGATGGTGCGGCCTTTGCTGTTCCCGGGCAGACAGAGGCGCAGATGCGCGATGTTGGTGCCGAGCTGCAAGTTTGGGCCGCGGAAGAGATGGGCCTTTCGTTACGCGTGGCATTGGTGCCGCTGCATGAAATCCGGCGTGCCGGTCATGACGTTACAGTTGCAAGGTTTGCCGTTGCGCCGGAGCTTTTCTATGCGATGTTCAGCGGTGGCGGGCTCAATTGGGCAGAAGCTCAGATGAAAGCGGGCAATTATTTGATCGCGCCCGCTGCGCCGGGCTCTCGTCCCGACCTTGCCGGCCTCTCGTGCCGCTGGCAGCCGATCAACGCGGAGCGTGGAGAGATCGTGTCGGTTCTCGTGGTGCCGCAGGCCAAATCGAGGGACGCCGATTTCACAAAGCTCGTCGGAGACGTGACCGCGGCACTCGGCGATGGGGCGCGGCCGGTCAGCGCGAACACGTTGCAATTCAGCTGGTCGCCGAGAGGGCTCAAATATGAAGTGTTGGCCGCGCACGGCAGGAGCTCGTTCATTCTCCGCTATTTGAAACTTGCTCTCTTCGTCATGTTCGGGTGGCTCATCTTTCGATTCAATGTGACTGTCGGAGGATTCAATCCACAGCGCTATCGCGCCGACACGGCACGCAACAGCGACTTCCGCAAATTCGACGACGGGCTGAAGCTGACACTCGATCTCGATGCAGTGCGTCTGGAGCGGCTCACGCGCATGCTTGAAGATGCCAAGCAAAGGGGCATCGCCTATTACGGGCTGCACCGCCAAGCGCAAGCACTGATGACCTGCATCGTCCCTTCCCCGCTGCTGCGAGACCACCTGCACTTCATCGATGGCGCAGGCGGGGGGTACGCCAAGGCAGCCGAGGGATTGAAGCTGCAAATGCGAGGCTGATTTTATCATGAATCCTCATTGCCGTTCCGGACTTGATCCGGGGATCGGCCCGGCAATCTCCCGTGACGTGAGGCAAGAGATGCCCTGCGGTCACAGCGGTAGCAGATACGCGGATCAAGTCCGCGTATGACGTTCCCTTGAAGAATGAAGCGCCGATTTCGGTCGTCGCCCATAATAGTCAACGAACCACGTGCAAAAGCGCAAGACACCATCGGACAACTCGGTCGATGGAACATAGCCGGTGATGGCTTCGAGAAGACGCGTGTCGGCCAAGGTGTCCGGCACCTCACCTGCCGACATTTCGCCGAACTTCAATCGCGCCGACTTGCCGAAACCGGCTTCGATCGCACGCACGTAGTCGATCAGCGGGTGGCGCCTGCCGCAGCCGATGTTCACCACCCGGTGAGGTGCGACTTCGCTGCAGCCCAATCTGGCCTTCTGGTTATCCGCACCCGGCGAGCGCGGGATTGCTTGCATGAGACGCACGACCGCTTCCACCGCGTCGCCGACGTAGGTGAAATCGCGCGACATCTCTCCGCGATTGAACAGCTCCAGCTCTTCACCGAAATAGATGGCGTTGGCGAATCGATGAATAGCCATATCGGGCCTCCCCCACTCGCCGTAGACGGTGAAAAAGCGCAGGCCCGTCATCGGGAGTCCAAAGAGATGGCTGTAGCTGTGCGCCATCAGCTCGTTTGAGCGCTTGGTGGCGGCGTAGATCGACAGAGGCGTGTCAGCGGGCTGGTCTTCAGACCAAGGCAATTTCCTATCGGCTCCATAGATGGAGCTCGACGATGCATAGAGCAAATGCTCGAGCGGGGAACGGCGGGCCATTTCCAGAATATTGCCGAAGCCGACAAGGTTGCTGTCAACATAAGCAGCGGGATTCTTGAAACTGTAGCGGACGCCGGCTTGCGCGGCGAGATGAATAAGCACCCGGGGCTTCAGGACCGACCACAATTTTTCCAGGGCTGCATGATCGGTGATACCGACCTGGTTGATCTCAATGCCAGTTTCATCGGCGAGGCGCTTTGCACGGTCACGCTTCAGTTGAACGTCGTAGTATTCGGAAAAATTATCAAGGCCGGCGACCGTTTGTCCTTTCTGCGCCAGCAGCCGACAAAGATGGAAGCCGATCATGCCAGCCGCACCGGTTATGAGAATGGTCATGAAACCCTTGTGGATATCGGTTGGCTAAGTGAGAATGCCTGCTACTGGCTTATTGAAATTGTCAGCCTGATGCAAGGATGGCCCGTCGCTTCCGCGGAACGTCAATGTCCGATCGCCAGAGCTCAATCGAGTTCTTCGAAATGGACGTGTTTGGCCATCCAATTCGACTGCCAAGACTGCCCGAGTACCGGAAATTCTACGATAAGCTAAGGGCGCGGAGCTGGGAACCGCGTACTTTCAAAATCCTCGCCGATAATCTCGACAAGTCGATCACCTACGTCGATGTCGGAGCATGGATCGGAGTTACCTCCTACTGGGCCAGTCAGGTGGCCAAGTCGGTGGTGGCGGTGGAGCCGGACCCCCGCTGCAACGAAATTTTGAGGGGATCCCTGGCCTGTTACCCGAATGTAACGTTTCTCAGCGGCGCCCTGTCTCCTGACCCGACGGTGAAAGTGAACGCCGTGTCGGGATTCGGCAGCTCCGAAACCACCGCCCTGCCGATCGGAGAGGGCGAATCCGTTATCGTTCGAGGCTATTCGGTCGAGGATATCATGCGAGAAGCGGGCAGCGGACCGTGTTTCATCAAAATCGATATCGAGGGATACGAATACAACCTGCTCGCCGAGCTTGCGAAATTTGCCAACTACGACATCAAGGGAGTGCAATGCGCAGTTCATCCGCAGCTCTATGAAAGATCGCTCGCCGGTCCGTGGTTCGTGCGCCGCCTGCGAACTCTGTCTCTGACGTATCGGATAGCGAGATTGTTTCCGCGACTTTGCAAATTTGCGCATGTCCCGCGTTATCAGGGCCTCGCACGCTATTTTCTGCGTGGCGTTTTGCTGCGCCGGATTCCAAAGGGCACCGACTTCGTTTTCCTGAATGGCTTGACGACGAAGCAAAAATCTCCCTAGCATCTGACATCGACGTTTTCCCGGACATCTTCGATATCCACGGGTCACACGATGGTTTACTGGCCAGGCGTCGCTGCGTGCATCATTGCAACGATCTACTTTGCGGGCATGCATGCTTCTTCCGCCTCGCCCGATGTGCACATCGACCGTTTTGAAGGCAGCGATTTCTCCGAATCGGGCGGCTTGTATTATAAGGAAAGCTTTGAACAAGAAGCCGGGACCGTGGAGTTTCAGAGCCAAGTGACGCACAGTGGAAAGGGCGCGCTGAAATTATCGGTGCGACCGCTTTGCGACAAGAGTGATAAGGAGTGCAGTGAACGCGCGGAAATCTGGGAGCGCAGGGAATTGTGGGTCCCTTACAGCCAAGGAGTCTGGTATGGATTTGCGGTAAAATTTGCCGACCCCATTCCGCAAGACGATCATCGTTATGTTATCGCCCAGTGGAAGCGGCAAATCTCGGGAACCAAGGGCGATTTCAGCCCCTTTCTCGCGTTGCGGCTGAACAAGGGCAAATTGTTTGCCACCGTAGAGACAAATCTAGTGAAGGCGACCCACACGGGCCGGGCCGGCGAAGCGGCGCAGTGCGAGAAGGGCGAAACTGCAGTCTGGCTCAGACCGCCGACGAACCAAACGCGCGCGCTCGTTGCCGCAGACCGCACGTGGACGAGAGAAAACAGCGCGCGCTACAACGCCTGCACCCGCGAGATCGTGGTGATCGACCGCGGTGGCGAATTGCCGATGCCCAACTCGGGCTGGATCGATTTCGCGATCTACACGAAGCCCGGGCCGGAGGGAACCGGTCATATCGAAATTTTCGCCAACGACAGTTGGGTCGCGACCGTCAAAGGCCGCATCGGGCATGCGGAAAAGGGCCTGGGCGAGTTCCAGTACTTCAAATTCGGCCCCTACCGCGCGGGGCACGGCAATGTGTGGACCCTCTACTACGATGACTTTCGACGCAGTCCCCGCTGTGCGGACGTGCTCAAGCACGGCTCCTGTCCGTTTTAACCACCAGCGATCTAGGCAGCCGTCATTGAGTAAGTTAGTCTCTCTCCAACAACGGAAACTTCCGAGGGGGGTGTGTTGACCTCAAAAAGTACGGACAGAGATCTGCTTCGCATCGAAGATCTGGGAATCGCTTTTGGTCTGCATGGGGGCGATATCCAGGCAGTCAAGAGCGCGAGCTTTCGCATTCTTCCCGGCAAGGTGACTGCGCTGGTGGGGGAGTCAGGCTCAGGCAAATCCGTCATCGCACAAGCGATCATGGGCATTCTTCCGCGTGCGGGGCGCATTACCAACGGCCACATCTTGTTTTCCGATCCGGCCGGCACGAACACCATCGACGTTGCTGCCCTGCCCCGCGACGGGCCGGCTTTCCGCAAGCTGCGCGGCGGACGCATGGGAATGATCTTCCAGGAGCCGATGACATCGCTGTCGCCGCTGCATACCATCGGCAACCAGATCGACGAGGTTCTGCTCATCCGCTCGCCGCTCAGCCGGACACAAGTGCGCGCGAAAACGGAAGATATGCTCAATCTCGTCGGATTCCCCAATCCAAAGCGCGCCGCCGAGATGTATTCATTCGAGCTTTCGGGCGGACTGCGCCAGCGGGCGATGATCGCCATGGCGTTGATCTGCAACCCTGCCCTGCTGATTGCCGACGAGCCAACGACGGCGCTCGACGTGACCATTCAGGCGCAGATCCTGCAGCTGCTCAAAGATCTGCAAACGAGACTGAACATGGCGATGCTGCTGATCACCCACGATTTGGGCGTGGTGGCAAACATCGCTGATGAAGTCTCGGTGATCTACCATGGCGAGATCATGGAGTCGGGCACGGTTGAGCATATTTTTCGCCATCCGACGCACCCCTATCTCAAAGGCCTGATGGCGGCGGTGCCGCATTTCGATATGAAACCGGGGGAGCGGCTCAAGGCATTGCGCGAAATCCCGGTGCACGCGAGCAAGATGCTGCTTCAGTCAGAAACGCCGGTCGCAGCGGGTCGGCATACGGTGCTCAAGGTACGCAATATCTGCAAGACATTCGAAACCAGGCAGACCGGTTTGTTTCGCTCCTCCGCGGTAACAAGCGTGCGCGCCGTCGATGACGTGAGTTTTGAAATCCGGCGCGGCGAGTGCCTGGGGCTGGTCGGTGAAAGCGGCTGCGGCAAGACGACGGTCAGCAAGATCATCATGCGTGCCGTCACGCCTGATGCGGGTGAAGTTTTGTTCGATGGCGGCAGCGGACCGATCAACGTGCTGAGTGCCGAGGGTAGCGAGCTGAAGGCGCTGCGATCAAAAATCCAGATGGTTTTCCAAGACCCGTTCAGCTCGCTGTCACCCCGCATGACGATTCAGAATATCCTCAGCGAGCCATTGGAGATTCACGAGCGGGGCGATGCGGCCTTGCGGCTCAAAACGGTTCGCACCCTCATGCAGGCGGTTGGGCTCGATCCGCGGTTCCTGAGCCGCTATCCCCATAGCTTCTCCGGCGGTCAGCGTCAGCGGATCAACATTGCGCGAGCCCTCGCTCTACGGCCGGACGTGTTGATCTGTGATGAGCCCGTGTCGGCACTCGATGTTTCGGTGCAGGCGCAGATCCTCAATCTCCTCAAGGATCTGCAGAGAGAACTGGGCCTCACTTATCTGTTCATCTCGCACAACCTCGCCGTGGTCGACTACATGGCCGATAGAATTGCCGTCATGTATGCGGGGCGTATCGTCGAGCTTGCGCCGCGCGAAACGTTGTTCAACAAGCCGGTTCATCCCTATACGCGCGCGCTGCTCGCTGCCGTTCCGTTTCCGGATCTCGACCGGCAACTCAACTTCGATACGCTGCAGTTGGGCAAGAATCTGAAGGCGAATGGCTGGGGCGAATTGTTCTATGATGAGGATGACGTCGAGCTTGCGCCAACGGATCTTGGAGGCGGGCATGTGGTGCTCGCCAGGCGCGACGCCAACACAAAGGACCTTCGCTCATGGTGACACGGCGTACCGTTCTCGGCCTTTTCGCTTCAACCTTGGTGCCGCGCGCCGTCTACGGTGCCCCGATAGAGCCTGAATTTTTCAAGACTGCGCTTGCCGAAGGCAAGCTGCCGCCACTCATAGAAAGGCTGCCGCTCATTCCACGACTTGTCAACGTGGGCGCAATGGGGCGTGCTCCCGGCAGCCATGGGGGAGACGTTCGCATCCTAGTCGGCGGCCAGAGAGACATTCGTTTGATGACCATCTACGGATATGCACGCCTGGTCGGATATGACGAGCATCTCAATATTCACCCGGATATTCTGGAGAGCTTCGATGTGGCCGAGGGGCGCATCTTCACATTCAAGATCAGAGAGGGGCATAAATGGTCTGACGGTGGCCTGCTCACGGCGGAAGACTTCCGTTACTGCTGGGAGGATGTGCAGAACAACAAGGACCTTTCACCGGGGGGCTTGTCGACCTATCTGCTGGTCGAAGGTAAGCCGCCGGTGTTTGAAATTGTCGATCCTCTAACGGTGCGCTACACCTGGGAGAGGCCCAACCCCGACTTTCTGCAGCAGATTGCAGCGCCTCAGGCGCTCAGCATGGTGATGCCGGCCACCTATCTGAAGCAATTCCACAAGACGTACCAGGACAAGGCAAAGCTTGCCGAGCTCATGGAGAAGAACAAGGCGAAAAAGTGGACCTCGCTGCACATCAAGATGGCGCGCCAGTATCGCCCCGAGAACCCCGAACTTCCGACGCTCGACCCGTGGCGCAACACTACGGAACCGCCGGCCGAGCAGTTCATCTTCGAGCGCAATCCCTATTTCCATCGCGTCGACGAGAATGGACTGCAGCTTCCCTATATCGATCGCTTTATCCTCAACGTCAGCTCATCGGCAATCATTCCGGCGAAGACGGGGGCGGGAGAAAGCGACCTGCAGGGAACGGGCATCGACTTCGTCGACTACACGTTCCTGAAGGAGGCGGAAAAACGCTATCCGGTGAGGGTGAACCTGTGGAAACGTACGCAGGGGTCGCGGTTGGCGCTGCTGCCGAACCTCAATTACAACGATGAAGGCTGGCGAAACCTTTTGCGTGATGTGCGTTTTCGTCGTGCCCTCTCGGTGGCGATCGATCGACACGAGATCAACATGGCGGCATTCTTCGGTCTGGCGAAAGAGAGCGCCGATTGCGTGCTGCCGGAAAGCTCTCTCTATAAAGAGGAGTTTGCCAAGGCGTGGATCCAGCACGATCCGGATCTTGCCAATGCGCTGCTCGATGAGGTGGGCCTTACCAAGCGCGACCAGAGTGGCTTGCGGCTCTTGCCGGATGGCCGCAAGGCGCAGATCGCGCTCGAATCGGCCGGAGAAAGCACGCTGGAAACGGATGCTCTCGAACTCGTCGGCGATCACTGGCGCAAAGTCGGACTGGATCTCTTCGTTCGCGTCTCACAGCGAGACGTGTTCCGCAGCCGCGCAGTTGCCGGCACAATCATGATGGCGATCTGGGGCGGACTTGATAATGGAATCCCAACTCCCGATATGAACCCATCGGAGCTGGCACCGACGGTGGAAGATCAGTTGCAATGGCCGGTCTGGGGGCTCCACTACCAATCGCGCGGAGAGCAAGGCACCGCACCCGATCTCAAGGAGGCGATTGAGCTTGTCGAGTTGCTCAAGCAATGGCGCCGGGCGACCGGCGTGGCGGAGTGGACCGAAATCTGGAACAAGATGCTGGGCATCTTCACCGACAATGTCTTCTCGATCGGACTGGTCAACGCCACATGGCAGCCGATCGTGGCTTCCTCCAAACTCAAGAACCTGCCCGACTCCGGCCTCTTCGGTTTCAATCCAACCTGCTATTTCGGCGTCTACATGCCGGATACATTTTGGCTGGAAAGGGCCTAAGGCGATGCTGCGCTATGTTCTGTGGCGGTTGGCGGTGATGATCCCAACGCTACTGATCATATCGGGGCTGATCTTCACAATCATAGAATTGCCGCCAGGCGACTACTTTGAGAGCTATGTCGCCGAGTTGAAGGCGCAAGGGGAAGGAGTCAATGAGAAGCAGCTAGAGGCCCTGCGTCTGGAATATGGCTTCGATCAGCCCCTCCTCGTCAGGTATTTCTACTGGCTCACGGGCATGCTGCAGGGCGATTTCGGCTACTCCTTCGAATATCAGCTGCCGGTCAGCGAGGTTGTGGGGGACCGGTTGTGGCTGACGATCCTCGTATCGTTCGTGACCATCATATTCACCTGGATCATTGCTTTTCCGATCGGCATCTATTCGGCAATGCACCAATACAGCTGGAGCGACTACGGCCTGACGTTCCTTGGACTTATCGGGCTTGCCATTCCGAACTTCATGCTGGCTCTCATCCTCATGTATTTCGCCAACATCTGGTTTGGCACAACCATCGGCCATCTGATGGACCAAAAATACCTCGGAGAGCCGATGAGCTGGGAGAAAGCCAAATCGATCGCCGAGCATCTTTGGATTCCGGTGATCATCGTCGGCACGGCCGGCACCGCGGGAATGATACGCCGCCTACGCGCAAACCTGCTTGACGAGCTGCAGAAGCAATATGTGACAACCGCCCGCGCGAAGGGTCTTCACCCCACGCGGGCATTGATAAAATACCCCCTGCGCATGGCGCTCAACTTTTTCATCTCCGACGTCGGCTCGATTCTTCCGGCTATCATTTCGGGGGCGGAAATCACAGCTATCGTGTTGTCGCTCGAGACCACCGGACCCATGCTGATCAAGGCGCTGCAAAGTCAGGACATGTATCTGGCCGGCTCGTTCCTGATGTTTCTCGCATTCTTAACCGTTATTGGGGTGCTGATCTCCGACCTGGCTCTCGTGGTGCTCGACCCGCGTATCAGGTTGCAGGGGGGAAGCACGAAATGAAGACTCCGTCCGTAGCATCGCCGCTGCCGCCACCCGGGCAGCCTCTCCGTCACTACGTATCGACGTCGCCATTCGATCCAACCTCCATCGAGGCAATGACAGAGGAGCACGCGCGAATCTATCTTGCCTCGCAATGGCGATTGATGTGGTGGAAATTCAAGCGGCACAAGATTGCGCTCGCCTCCGGTGTATTTCTCACAATCCTTTACGCAACCATTCTAATTTCCGAGTTCCTGGCTCCTTACAATCTTCATACGCGCAACGTCGACTTCATCCACTCCCCGCCTCAGGCGATCCATTTGTTTCACGAAGGAAAGTTCATCGGGCCTTTCGTCTACGGCCGCGATATGAAACTCGATATGGAGACGTTGAAACGCGAGTACACGGATAATACGAGCAAGATCTATCCGCTCCGCTTCCTGTGCAGAGGCGATTCTTACGAATTCTGGGGATTGTGGAAGGGGAATCTGCATCTCGCGTGCCCGGCGGAGGGCGGTCAGATGTTCCTGCTCGGCACCGACCGGCTCGGCAGAGATCTCCTATCGCGCATCATCTATGGCGCACGCGTATCGTTGACTATCGGATTGTTCGGCGTGGCGGTGAGCTTCGTGCTTGGCATCATCATCGGAGGTATCGCCGGATACCATGGCGGCAAAATCGACCTAGTGATCCAGCGAATTATTGAGGTTCTGCAATCGCTACCGACCATACCGCTGTGGATGGCACTGGCCGCCATCATGCCCATAACTTGGAGCCCACTGCTGATCTATTTCGGCATTACAATCATTTTCGGGCTGCTCGATTGGACAGGACTGGCGCGGGCGGTGAGATCGAAGCTCCTAGCGCTGCGCGAGGAAGATTATGTTCTGGCTGCGCAGCTGATGGGCGCGCGACCGAAGCGCATCATCGGCCGCCACCTCGTTCCGGGTTTCGTCTCGCATCTCATTGCATCCGCCACCATCTCCATTCCCGGCATGATCCTCGGCGAAACGGCGTTGAGCTTCCTGGGACTGGGCCTGAGACCTCCAATCACAAGCTGGGGGATCCTGCTGACGGAAGCGCGCAACGTGAGCGTGGTCGCTCTCTATCCGTGGCTGTTGTTCACAATGGTGCCCGTCATATTGGTGATCCTGGCATTCAACTTCCTGGGCGACGGCCTGCGCGATGCGGCCGATCCCTATAAGTAGGCAGCAGCACTGGCCGCCATCAGCTTTGCTCGAATCCCACCCAATGACCGGATGAAAATCGCCTTCTATGCACCGCTCAAGCCTCCCGATCATCCGGTTCCGTCGGGGGACCGTCAAATGGGAAGGCATTTAATGCAGGCGCTGACGCACGGCGGCCATGAAGTTCGGCTTGAGTCGCGCGTGCGCACATACCTTAGGGAGCCATCACCGCAAACTCTTGCAGAGATACGGGCACGATGCTCCGAGGAGGTGGCAGCCCTGGCTCGGCGATGGACCGTGGAAGGTCCTGCCGATCTGTGGTTTTCGTATCATCCCTACTACAAGGCACCCGACCTCATTGGCCCGGAGATCGCAACCCAATTCGGCATACCCTATGTCACGTGCGAGGCTTCGTATTCGGCAAAACGCGATCGCGACGATTGGAAGGTTGCTCAGCAGTTGTTGAAAGATGGGCTGCGCGGAGCGCGCCTTAATCTGTGCTTTACCGACCGCGACCGAAAGGGCCTGGGGGCGGTGGTGGATAAGACAACCCTCTTCGACATCAAGCCATTCACCGACGTATCGAACCTGCAACGCACAAAATCCAGGACGCAAACGGCCGCTGGCGCCCTGATAACCGTGGCCATGATGCGGGACGGCGACAAGTTCGACAGTTACAGGATGCTTGCCGCATCATTGGGACGGATCGTCGATCTGCCATGGCATCTCACGATCGTTGGAACAGGTCCCAAGGAAAACGAGGTGAGAGGGCTTTTTGCGCCACTGCCGCGCTCCAGACTCACCTGGACGGGAGAAGTGGCGGTAGAAGAGATTTCCACACATCTATCAAAAGCGGCAATTTTCGTCTGGCCCGGCTGTGGTGAAGCCTACGGCCTGGCTTATCTGGAGGCCCAGGCGGCGGGTTTGCCGGTCGTTGCACAAAATACCGCCGGTGTTCCATCCGTTGTCGTCGATGGAGAGACAGGACTTCTGGTGCCAGAGGGAGATGTCGAAGCTTTCGGGCGAGCTATGCGGGATCTGATCGTCAATCCATCAAAGGCCGATCACTTCGGAAGACGCGCACAGCAATTCGTATTCAATGAACGATCGGTCGAGCACGCCGCCAGCCGCCTCAATGTTCTGCTATCGACTTTGTTGGACGAAGCTACCCCAGTATCGAGATGACAGATGCGAAACTATGGCAGCCGGTCGGTGCAGCTCTAGAGCGCTGGAGCGCTGCCGGTCTACACGCCAAGTTTTGGCTGCGCGACGATGATGCCGTCGAGCCTTCATCGCGGCTTGACCGATTGATCGCCTTGACGGCCCGGTTCGAGGTGCCGGTCGCTCTCGCCGTCGTGCCTGAGCAAACCGGACATGGCCTGGCGGAGGAGCTAGAGGGCCGCTCTCATGTCTCAACCCTGGTTCACGGGTGGGCGCATCGCAACTATGCCGGCGAAGGAGAAAAAAAGCAGGAGTTCGGTCCGCATCGGCCGTTAGCGGAGATGACGCAGGACCTGGCGCGCGGCTTGCACAGGATGAAGCAACTCCACCCATCACGACTCGTTCCGATATTCGTTCCGCCCTGGAACCGGATTGCACCGAATGTCGTTGCGAGTCTCGGTGGTATCGGATACGCGGCGCTTTCCAGATTTGGACCGGCAAGGCACGCGCAGGCCTCCATTGCCGAGATCAACACGCATGTTGATCTCATCGATTTTCGCGGCACACGCAGATGCCGGGATCATGCCCTGCTGGCTGCCGAGACTGCGCAAGCCCTATCGGATTCTTTCGAGCATGGCGGCTATCCGGTGGGGATTCTGTCGCACCATCTGGTAAACGACAACGCAGCGTTCGATTTTCTCGAAGCCCTATTCGCAGCATCCCGGCAACATCGGTGGGTTTCGCCCCGGGAGTTAATTGAGTGACTGCGGTTTGTGCTTGTTCGATAGTTGCATCATGGCGCTGCGCGCTTCGGACAATTCGGTGGTCGTTTGACTTAAGCGGTTGGCCAGTACGCGGATGATCTCAACCGCCACCTCGGGGAATTCGGCCAGCAGTGCCAGGAAATGGTCCTTATCGATGCGGAGGACCTCGAGCGGAGCGCTGGCACGCACGGTAGCGGTGCGGTTGACGTCGCAGAGAATTGCAATCTCACCAATAATCGAATTGGGCCCGACGCTGGCAACCTTGATTTCGCCGCTGTCGGACCCGACGAGCACGTCTGCCGTTCCCGACAAAACGACATAGGCGGCATCGCCCGGATCGCCTTGATGGAAAAGGATGTGTCCCTCGCGGAAACTCAATCGTTGCGATGTGAAGGCCAGCAGCTTCAGCTTGGCGGCGGCAACATTCCCGAACAACGGCACCAGCCGAAGTCGCTCAACTTCGTCCTTTAACACCATGGTTCGCTTCCTCCCAGCCTATCTCGATAGCATGGCGGCGAAAGTGCCACTTCCCGCTGCCAGGACATCGTACTTGCCGTCTTCAACCGGTTTCCCCCGCTCGAACACGACCACCCTATCGAACAGACGCGACATCTGAGGAGTGCTCAACACCCACACGACCGCCGGCTTGCGGTTTTGCGCCTCGGCGAGCTCCAGAACCGCACGCACTATTTTTTCCTGAGTGCGCACGTCGACCGTCGAAAGCGGCTTGTTAAAGATGACGTAGTCCGCATGCTTGAGAAGGGCGCGCGCTACGTTCAGTTTTTGGCGCTGGGTTATCGTCAGCCTTCTGCCGCCGGCGCCGACATTGAAATCCAAGCCGGCGTCAATTACGTCCGCGGACAAGCCGAGTTCTTGAAGGACATCGCGAACGATCGTCCGAATCTTCTCTGCTGCATCGGCCTGGCGGTGCGCAATTCGGCCGAACAGCGCATTGTCGAGGAGGCTTGCCGCAGAGTTGTATTTCTGCGGATCGTAGGATTCAATCGAACCTTTAAGGCTCTCCGGCAGTCCAGCGTGGAAAATCTTGCGAGCTTCGACGATTTTCTTCATCAGGGCGCTGTCAAGCAAGCCCAACCGGTAGCGCGGCTCGGAATAGGAAAAACTGAGGCCAATGATTTTGGCCGCATCGGCGGCCGCGACCTGATTGTAGGACCTGCCCTTGAGTTTCTGCAGCAGACCCCGGTAGTCGGGAATCTCGTCGGGGGTCATAAGCATCCACTGCTGGAAGAACGGATGCTCCGCTGGCAACTCGCCTAGCAACTCCACAACGTTTTGAGCAATCTCCAGTCCCATCCGGTAGAGCGGCTCATCGAGTCCGCTGTTTTTCAGCACCGATTGGACATAGGCATTTGTCCGCAGGTTCTCTTCCGACAGATCCGAGCCGATCGGGGCTCCGAATACGAGATTTTCGCCGACGGAGGCTTCCGAGTTGTAGGACTTTGGTTCGAAGGGCACCACGACCTCGTTGAGGCCCTCGGCCGTGAGCCGCGTCCTAAGCCCTGCCCTGACCTTGGCGATCTGCGAGCCGAGCTTCGGATGGCGTTCGGGACTCATTGAAGACCGCAGGCCCAGCTCGAATACGTCCTGGGAAAGGGCGACCGTATCGAGCATGCGGGTCATCACGGCAAGCAGTTCACCGGCGTCCTTTACTCCGAGCGCTTCATAGTCAATCCAGTCGCTGTGCACATCGAATGTCGGATTGTCGACGGTGTTCGCTTCCTTGATTTCCCACTGCCGAGCCTTCGCCGCGTCGCCCTCATAGATCTTCTCCCGCAGCGGGGCGTGCTTAAGCCCGTAAAGCAGATTGTCGCGCATGGTGCCCTGAAACATATACGCATCCGACGCAGCATAGGCCAATCTGCGGCCGGTGACGGCTTCGGGCAGGCCCTGGATATCTTCCTTGCCGATGGTGATCTGGCCGCTCTCGGGCCGGATCAACCGGACGAAGGCTTCCGCCAATGCCTCTCCGCCGGAGCCGGCTGCGTCGATAACGGCAATGGTTTCCCCCGGCTGTATCGCGAAAGCCGCCTGATCGAGAACCCGCGTACCGCTGTCATCGGTGTGGGTTACGTTTTGCGCGGAAATTGGCTGGGTGATCGGCTGCACCTGCTGTCCGTTGAGCTTCTGGATATTGGGATCAAGAATACCGTCGACAGTAAATTGCTCCGTGACCTGAGCGTATTTGACTTCGACATTCTGCCGTTCCTGATCCCAGTCGATGAGTTCTTTCAGCGGTGTAGGAAGATCCTTGTAGGCTGCGATGACCGCCACGAGCTGGCCGACATCGAGCCTTCCCTGGAGAGCGAGATATCCACCCAGCGAATAGAAAAGGAACGGGGTTACCTGGGCGAGAAAGTTATTTATGAACTTGACCAGGAACTTCCACTGATAAAGATCATAACGAATTTTGAAAATGCGCCCCAACCGGTGGGAAATGTCGGCGCGTTCGTAGTTCGATGTGTCATTGGTGCGCACCACGTTTATGCCATCGAATACCTCTCCCACCCTTCCCGCCAACTCACGCGCGGTCAATTGCCTTTGCCGGCCGAGGCGGATCAATCGCTTGCGCATCTTGGGAATGAAAATTCCCTGCACGAGGACGATACCGGCGGCAATTATTCCAAGCCAGAAGTTCTGCACGAGGATGAAGATCATCGCCGTAGCCGCCTGACCGCCGAGCATCGAAGGAAGTACGAATGCATCGCCGATGAAGCCGCCAAGCGGCTCGACTTCATCTTTAACCATGGTTGCCGCTTCGGATGCCTTCATGCGCTTGAACGCTGAGGGAGGGAAACGGACCATTCTGTCAAACAGATCGAACCGTATCCGACGCAACATGCGCTCGCCCAGCCGGCCCTTGTAGGTGTTGATGTAGAGCTTGAACAAGCCATTGATGACGACGAGCAGCAGAAAAACGAAGCTCAGCGCCATCAACGTCCAAAAGCGATCGAGCGGGAAACCCTCGAAAATATCGACATGACCAATCAACGGCAGGTCAAAATCGATCGGCAGGAAGTTCTGCGTAGCGCCCGGCCTTTCGAATCCTTCACCCTGAATCGGCCCGTTGACGATGCGGATCGGCAGGTTGAGCGAGAGGAAATAAGGGATCATCGAGACCGCAACGATAATCACGATCCACAGCTGCTGGCTGCGCGTATATTTCCAAATGTATCTAAGGAGGCTTTTTTCCATGTAGGGAATCAAACCCTAATGCGGAGCGCTGTCTTGAGTCTTCGGGGCAAGGCCATGGTGATACTAGTCTTTTGTGAGATACCGCCGCAAGATTTCCCTTGTTCCTTCCGCTCCGCGCAGATTCAAGCCATGGGGCTTGGGCGGGGCGCGGATCAAACAGGCTGCAATCGCTCTCAGCAAGGCCTCGGTGGCAAGGTTTTTTTCCAACAGGACCGTAGCTTGATCCATAGCCGCAAGTTTATCGGCACGGATCGTTTGCTCGCTCTCGCCGCCTTCGGCAAACGGCACCAGCAACGCTCGGCAGTTTGCCTGCAATATGTCGCAAACGGTGTTGTATCCAGCTTGCGAGACGGAAAGACGAGCAGCGCCGAGGAGCTCGGCGAAATCGTTGCGGAAGGCGAACAGGTGAAGATTGGGCGGGATCTTGGCCGAGAGAGCCTGTAGATCTGCTGTCGGCAAATGAGGCCCCGTTATCAGGCACCAGTGCAGTTGGCGTTCCGATCGACTCGCCGCGTCGATTGCTGTTTTGACCAGTTGAAGACCGGCACCGCCGCCACCGGCAGATACGACGATATCAAATTTTTCCCCGGCTGATTTGGGTGTGGGCCCGGCGACCAGACCGGTATAGGCGATGCGGTCCGCAACCGAATGAGCAGCAGGGAATGTCTCATCGAATTTGGCAAAGGACGGATCTCCGTGGACCATCACGAGATCGAAATAATCTTGGACGATCGAGGCAGTTTCCTCGAGCCGGCCCGGTTTACGCACATCCTGCAGAATGTCGCGCACTGAGCAGAGTATCAATGGTCGCGGCCGCATTTCGCGAGCAGCAGCGAGCAGCGGCAAGAGCTCGAACCGCATCTGCCGGCGTCCGAAGGGAAACGCCTCGATAACGATGGCATCGGGGGCATTCCTGCGGAGGGCAGCGAGCAGCTGCTCGCACCGCATGCTCTTCAGGCTTTCCGTGACGGGCTTGCCGTTCATGTCTTCCAGACCGGCGAAACCAGGCGCAGCCTTAAGCGGCGGCAAGGCGACGAGATCAATGGGAGGGCCGGGAAAACCCGCAACGGGAGTTCCACCCGAAATCATGGTCACCCGGAAGTCGTCTTCTGCCAGTGCACGGGCAATTCGACTGGCGCGGACAAGGTGCCCGATCCCCAGAAGGTGCTGGACGTAGAAGAATACCTTCGCGGTCTTCATCTTCCCGACCGCCGTTGCGATTTGAACAACTCAATCAGCTGCTTGATATTGGTGCGATGATCGAAATGCTGCCGCACGGAGTTTTGAGCCGCTGCGCCAAGGCGGGCGCGATAGGCGGGGTCGGTTATCGCGTGGGTGAGTGCCTTCGCGAACAAATCTGGCCTGTCTGGCTCGACCACAATTCCGTTTACATCATGGGTGAGCAGTTCAGTTACGCCAGACACGTTGGTCGACAAGCAGGCTAATCCTTGGCTCGAGGCTTCGAGAAGAACATTCGGCAGCCCGTCGCGGTCGCCATCCTTGCCGATGCGGCAGGCGAGCGCGAACAGATCGGCCTCCCTATAGCGCATCAGCACTTCCTCCTGGGCGTGGGGGCCTTCCCAGGAGATGCGATCGGATAGTCCAAGTGAGGCGGCCAAGGCCTTCACCCGACGGCCCTCTTCTCCTTCTCCTCCCACGTGCACAAACCGCCAGGCCAGCCCCTGCGGGATCATGGCCAGCGCTTCGAGCAGGATATCGTAGCCTTTCTTTTCAACGAGACGCCCGACGCTGAGAATGACGACGGGATCGTTGGCTTTCAACCCATCCCGATGCGATTTCCGACCGGACGCTTCTCCAAAACGGTCGAGATCGAGGCCGTGATAGCTCAGCGTCACTTTCGCCCGGTTGTCGGCCAGGTTCGCAAGGCGTTGCAGTCCGGCTTTGGTGCAGGTTACGACCCAACGGGCGGAGGCGATTTTTTTTGCGAGCTCCTTCTCGCGCGTCGTCCAGATATCTTTCGCATGGGCCGAACAACTCCATGGCACGCCCGTTATCAGGCTGGCGTAAAGAGCAACGGAGGCCGGCGTATGGATGAAGTGGGCATGGAGCCATTCCGCCTCGTGCGGCCATTCCGCGGCAAGAACCGCCGCCTGGCCAAGGCGGCGCACACTATTGCGAGTGGGATCGTCAAAGAAGTTCTGACCGAAAGCCCGCAGCGCCCGCCAGAAGCCAGGAAACTTCATTGCCTTAATCAAGGAAAGGAACACGCGCAACGGTTCCTCATGCAGATACTCGGGAAGATAGCGTACAGGCGCCTTGATCTCCTGATGAACAGGGTGCCGCTTGGCGTCAGTCGGGCGGCGCATCGATATCAGGACGAGGTCAAGCCCGGCCCGCTCAAGGGAAAGCAACTCCTGGGCGATGAAGGTTTCCGACAAGCGCGGATAACCCTTTAGCAGCACGGCTATCTTTCGGCGCGGGAAAACCTTCAGAACCCGCTCTCCACCACCTTCAACCGCGCGTGGGACTTCTGTGTCAGCCATGTGCCGACGCTTTGCGTGATATTTTGCAAGCCTTCAAGATGCAAGTTGGTGGAAGCTTGCGATGGCCGCATGCGATTCGGCAAAGCCTTGAGAGCGGTGGCGAAGAGTGCGCTATCAGCGGCCTGCTCCGGCAACAGCATATCGATAAGACCAAGCTCCGCCGCACGCTGGGCGCGGATGAGCTGTTCTTCACGCGGACGAACTCGCGGTACAATGACGGCGGGCTTGTCGAAGGACAAGATTTCGCAGAAGGTATTGTATCCGCACATCGCCACAACACCCTTGGCCTCGGCGATCAGATTTTCCATGTGGCTATCGAACTCGATAATTTTCACCCAAGGACATTTCTTGCCTTTTTTGAAAAGTTTGCGACGTTTCCTCGCCGGCATATACGGCCCCAGCACGATCAGCGCTCGGTGCTGCAACGAAGCATCCTGCTGGTAGCTGTCCAAGACATTGTGGACAAGCTCGGCCCCGTCTCCGCCACCGCCCGTTGTCACCAGGATATAGTCGCTGTCGGGCCGATGGCTTGGCAATTGGCTTGCCAGCACATGACGGGGGAGAAATCCGACAAAACTCATGCGCGAACGCACGGTTGCAGGCACTTCCAGCTCGCGCAAGGGATCGTAAAAGTCGCTTGGGCCATAAACCCAAATCTGATCGTAGAACAAATCTATCTTGCGCATGACGTCGCGCCGCTTCCACTCGGCGTCAAGAAGGCGGGGCGCATCCATGACCTCGCGAAGGCCAAGCACAAGCGTTGTGGCGCGAGTTTTGAGGTATGAAAGGGTTTCCTCCAGTTCTCCGCCAAGACCCATCGGTTCCTTATCGACGATAAAAAGATCGGGCTGAAAAGTCTCGGCGGTATACCGAATGATCGACTGCCGCATCTGCAGGGTTTCGTGCAAATCGATGTGCCGATCGAGCGAAGTATATTCCCCATTCCGCAGCTTGATGACGCTGGGTATCTTTACAAAGTCCACACGTGCGCGGTAATCGAAGGCACCGGCTATCGGCGAGCCGGAAATTATCAAGATATTGAGTCCGCGATAGTCTTCCACGAGCGAGTGGGCGATTGCTCGGCACCGGCGCAGGTGTCCCAGCCCGAATGTGTCGTGACTGTACATAAGAATGCGTGCGTGTTCTAAACGCTGCGTCATAGAGCAACCCCTCAAGCTGGGGATGATGCAACAAGCGGTACGACGAACAGGGGCACATTGACATTCCCGCTATGGGCTGTAAACCGCGTTCGCTCGATAATGGCTAAACTACGCAGAGGCAGGTTCTCCCTCGCCGCCTTGTTGTTGTCGGATGCAGTGAATACTATGAACGGGGTCGGAGACCGCAATCGTGCTGAAGGCTGATGAGGAACGTCGGCTGACGACCATCATGGCCGTCGATGTCGTAGGGTACACTCGCCTCATGAGTGAGGATGAGGCCGGCACTCTTGCGGCCTTGAGGGAAGTACGCAGCACCATAGTGGAACCTCTTGTCAGCCAGTTCGGCGGCCGCATTTTCAAACTTATGGGCGATGGCGCACTAATCGAGTTTCCCAGTGTAGTGAATGCCGTTCAATGTTCAGTTGAGATACAAAATGCACTCGCAACCAGAAGTCCGGATTGGCCTGACGGACGACGGATCGAGTTGCGCGCGGGCGTGAATCTCGGAGATGTGATCGCGATCGGAAGCGACCTCTACGGGTCGGGCGTTAACCTTGCGGCGCGGTTGCAGGGTTTGGCCGAGCCGGGCGGGGTATGTATCTCGGCAGCGGTGCACGAGCATGTGGGGGGCATACAGAACTGGACATGGAAGGACATGGGCGAGCAATTGGTGAAGAATCTTGCCAAACCAGTGCGCGTCTACGGCTTCGCCTCAAAAACCCCTACCGAATCCGTTCAGCCACTCCCCCAGAAGCGGCTCACGCGCTCACGACCGTCGGTTGCCGTATTGCCGCTTGCCAATATGAGCGGCGATCCAGAGCAGGAGTTCTTCGCCGACGGCCTGACAGAGGAGATCCTCACTGCGCTTTCCCGGTTCCGGGGACTTCTCGTCATCTCGCGAAATTCGACTTTCAAATACAAGGGCCAGCCGATCGACATTCGGCAGGTGTCCCGCGCGCTGGGCTCTGACTACATCATCGAGGGAAGCGTGCGGAAAACCGCAGATCGCGTGAGAGTCACCGTCCAGCTCATCGACGGGGAAACCGATCAACATGTTTGGGCAGATCGGTATGATCGGAATCTGACCGACATTTTTGCACTACAGGATGAGATCGCGACGGCGGTGGTGGCAACTCTTCCCGGGCGCATCGAGGCCGCGACGAGAGATATCGTGGCGCGAAAGCAGACCGACAATCTGCACGCCTATGAGTGCGTGCTGGCGGGAAAGACCTTGCATCACCGATCGACAGCCGAATCGAATGAAGCCGCCCAGGCAATGCTCGACCGGGCAATCGAGCTCGACCCGAATTATGCCCACGCGCATGCGTGGAAAGCCTGCGTCATCGGCCAGAGGTGGGCCAATGGCTGGTGTGCGGATCGAGATGCCACGTGGGCAATGGTCACCCGCGAGCTGGAAATAGCCATGTCGCTCGATGAAAACGACAGCGATGTCCAGCGGTTGCTTGCGGCCGTATGCCTGGTCAGCAACGAGCATGAACGGGCGTTGTATCACCAGGAACGCGCGCTCGCCTTGAACCCCAACGACGACCTGATTGTTGTTCAGCAAGGGGAGCTCCTGACCTGGATGGGCAAGGCGGACGAAGGTATCAGCTGGATCCTCAAGGCAATGCGCCTCAACCCATATCACCCAGAGCGTTTTTGGAATCATCTGGGGCGCTCTTATTTCGTGGCCCGGCGCTACAACGACGCCATTGGCGCGTTCAGGCGAATTACGGTTCCCGACCAGTTTCATTTCGCATTCATGGCCGCGATAGAAGCGAAGCTCAATAATCTGGCGGCGACATCGCACTATATCCGCGAGGTTCTCGCCCGCGAACCGGGGTTCTCGAGCTCTTCTTACGTTCAGGCATTGCACTACATGCGCCCGGAAGATGCCGAGCATCATCTGGAGGCGCTCGTCGCCGCAGGGCTGCCAAAATAAGGAGCCGAGTTTCCCCGTGTCGCGACAAGAAGAAAAACGGCTTGCCACCAAGCAGGCGCCATCGGCCAGTTTTGCAAGCCTGTCAAAGCTGCCGAAGTGCAGCGTCATCATGGCGCACTACAACTATTCCCACCTGGTTGAGAACGCGATCAGATCGGTAGCCGAGCAGGAACATCGAAATTTCGAATGCATCATCATCGATGATTTATCGACCGAAAATCATCGGCGCAAGCTGGAGGACATCGTCAACCAGCTTGGGGATAACCGCTTCGGCCTTGTGAAAGCGCCGCGCAACTATGGTCAAACGCAAGCGGTGTTCGAAGCGCTGACACACTGCACGGCGGATTTCGTTGCCATGCTCGATCCGGACGACATCTATGCCCCCACATTCCTTGGCAGCATGCTTTCCGCTCATCTCAACCGCGTGCAAATCGCAGCCGTTGCCACCTGTGACATGGGGCTTTACCGGATCGGCGGCGATCGCCTGACCCAGGTTTTTTCCCGCTTCGCGCGGGATTCGCAGGCACATGACACGGCGCAAAAGCATGCCGACGTGCTCGAGCGTCATGGATACAGCGAGTATTATCCACCCTGGACTCCCGGCTGGCTGTGGTGCGCCACGTCGAGTCTCATGTTCAGACGAGACGCTTTGGAACTGATCCGCCCGCGCAAGCCCCTGACTTATCAACAGGTCGATGCCTATTGCGCACAGGGTGCGCATATGTTTGGAGGCACATTATTCGTCAATCGCGTATTGTCATACCGGGGTTTGCATGGTTCGAATCTGATGCACACGCCCCGGCTCTTTTCAGCCTACCAGCAGCGTCATGAGCGCGGCGTCGCGAACATCGCCCCACAGGCGAAGCTCGATGCATTGAATGCATTCTTCGCAAACAACGGTCACCGCTTGTTTCAACCAGAAAGACTGCTGAAGATTCTGCAGGCACATCTCGACACGGAAACCCTGTCGGGCATGATCGAAACGTTAGCGGAGAAAGCTAAATCATGCTGATGAAGATGGCGCCGCCGATCAGGGAGCTGATGGGCCGGCTCGACAATAGGACGGCGACGATTGGCGTATGCGGTTTAGGATATGTGGGCCTTCCGCTCGCGATGGCGGCAGCCAACTCCGGCTTTGGGGTGATCGGGTTCGATATCGACGACAGCAAGGCGCAGGCTGTGAACGAGGGGAAACCGTACATTAATGGAGTAACGAGCGACGAGCTGCGAGGTCTGCATGCGAGCGGTCGGTTGCGCGCCACCGCGAGCTTCAGCGAGCTGTCGCAGTGCGACGTCATCGTGGTGTGCGTGCCGACTCCCCTTTCCAAGCACCGCGAGCCGGATCTTTCCTTTCTCGAAAGCACCACTCGCACCATCGCGTCGAACCTAAGACGCGGGCAGCTTATCATTATCGAATCCACCACCTATCCCGGCACCACGCGTGACCTGGCGAAGCCAATCTTGGAAAAGACCGGGCTTATGTGCGGAGAGGATTTCCTGCTGGGGTATTCGCCGGAGCGCCGCGATCCGGGCAACAAGGACTTTGACACGAGCAGCACTCCCAAAATCGCGGCTGGCGAGGGCGAAGCGGCGAGCGACCTCATTCACCGCTTCTACAGCGCGTTCGTGAAGGACGTGAAGCTCGTCTCGACAACGCAGACTGCCGAGGCGGTAAAGCTTACGGAGAATATTTTTCGCGCCGTAAACATAGCGCTGGTGAATGAGCTGAAAATCCTCTTCGCGAAAATGGATATCGACATCTGGGAGGTGATTGAGGCGGCGAAGACGAAGCCCTTCGGTTACATGCCCTTTTATCCTGGCCCCGGACTCGGTGGGCACTGCATCCCGATCGATCCCTTCTATTTGACCTGGAAAGCGCGCGAATACGATCTCTCGACGCGATTTATCGAACTCGCCGGCGAAATCAATGCGTCCATGCCAGCCTATGTGGTCGAAAGACTGGCGCTGGCGCTCGATCAGCGCCTGTCGCTGCCGCTGAGCAATGCGAGAATTCTGATCGTCGGCGTTTCATACAAGAGGAATGTCGCGGACATGCGCGAAAGCCCGGCGCTCACCCTGATCGAGCTGATCGAGGATCGCCGTGCAAAGGTGGATTTCCACGATCCGCACGTGACAGTTCTGCCCCCCAGCCGGAACTACCCCACGCTCACCGGACGGCGCTCGGTTGCACTCGATGCAGCGTCAATCGGCAGCTACAGCGCCGTCTTGATTGCGACCGACCATGACGCGGTCGACTACAAGCTCATCGCAGAGCACGCCCGACTCATCGTCGATACGCGCAACGTGCTTGCGCGCAATGGCTTCGCGAGCAGCAAGGTCATCAAGGCTTGAGCGATCCAATGGCCCCGCGCCACAGGGGTTGTATGAAGCCTATCTCATTGATCACGCAAGATTTCCAATAGATAAACGGCCCATGAACGGCCGTTTCAGCCTTCGTTCCGATTGAATGGGTCAAACTTGGGCCAAGTTCAATCGAGGAGACTAGCCATGACGACCGCGATTAGGTTCCTCAAAGCCAAGTTCAGGCGCCACGTTCACCCAAGCCATCTGGATGATCACTTGTTGCGTGATCTTGGCGTTTCACGGATGGTCTTTGAGTTCGGCGCCTTTTGACCGGCGTGCGAACAGGATCGCCGCCGCTGAATGGAAAAGGCAAAGGGGTGACAGTCGAGTCACCCCTGTCAATGAGGCAAAACCTAAGGCCTAGTCTCGCCAGACCGCATAGGTGCGAGGGTTCACAGCGAGAATATAAACCTTCCCCTTCCGCTTGGCGCGGAAGCGGTAAATCCGGCCGCCGCAATCGAGGGTGACGACGGCGTAGTAGCCACGGTCGCGAACCAGCTGTTTTGCCTCCCAGCATTTCAACCGGCCTCGGCGACGATCATAATCAGAATCGTAATCGTCGTCGTCATAAGGATAGGGATCGACGCCCACTCCCACACCGACGTTCAGATCGATCGCCGATGCCGGGCCAGTCCCGAGCAGCATGAGTGGAACCGCGCAGACGGTTGCCAAAAGCACATTTCGCATGAGCATTTCTCCTCTTCGGGCGAAATTCAGACTATGCCACGCGATCCCCGAATGTGCTACTCGAGAACCTTGCTGGCATCCCTTCAAGCCCATGACATTAGCTTATCCTGTCGGCTCCTTCGGCAACAGGCGCAAACATGAAGCGGCAGACACTTTCTTTTGATGACGATTGAACATGGGATTCTACCAGCGCTATTATCATGAAACGCTCAAGGGACAACCCAAAGGAGATTCCCCATGCAGGCTAAATTGCTCATCAGTTCGGCGCTGGCCGCCGCCGCTTCGCTGGCGGCCGCGGCGAGCGTTCAGGGCGCACCAGCGGAGCCGCCGGCTTTCCAATTCGAAAAATGTTACGGAGTTTCGAAGGCGGGGCTCAATGACTGTCAAACCAATACTCATTCCTGCGCCGGCACTGCGACCAAGGATAACCAGGCCGATGCGTGGGTCTACGTTCCTGCGGGCACCTGCGCAAAATTAACAGGAGGCTCGACGGAGCCGAAGGCGTGAGGCTCGATCCGGCGGCGCTCTATTCACCGCTTCCGCCAATTGCCGGTATCGGTTTGCGGGGGCCGCACCTCGCGCAGCTTTCGGAAGGACGTGCACCAGTTGGCTGGATCGAGGTCCACGCCGAAAACTATATGAATTTCGGTCCTGCGACAGCGGCGCTGATGCAGGCGCGCAGCCACTATCCGCTGGCGGTGCATGGTGTCGGACTATCTCTCGGGTCGGCAGGCGGTATCGATGAAACGCATCTTGCCCGCCTCAAGACCACCTGCGAACGGTTGGAGCCGGTGGTGGTGTCGGAGCATCTCGCCTGGTGCGTTGGCGATGGCGTTTATCTCAACGATCTCCTGCCGGTGCCTTTCGACGAGGAAGCCCTGAACATCGTTTGCCGCAACATCGAGCGCACGCAGGAGGCAATCGGACGGCGGATTCTTATCGAGAACCTTTCTACCTACGTGGGCTTCGCGCGCTCTACCATGACGGAACCCGAGTTTCTGACGGACATCGCGAAGCGTACGGGCTGCGGCCTGCTGCTGGACATAAATAATGTTTACGTGTCCGCGCACAATATGGGCTTCGACGCGGAAGCCTATATCGCCGGCCTGCCGGCCGACGCCATTGGAGAGTTTCATCTCGCCGGGCATGCGAGCAAGGAATCGGCGGATGGGTGGGTTCTCATCGATGACCACGGCTCCTCCGTTGCGAGCGATGTGTGGTCTCTTTATCGTTTCGCGGTTCGACGCTTCGGTCCAAGGCCCACTCTGGTCGAATGGGACACGGATATTCCGCCGCTCGCTACGCTGCTCAACGAAGCGGGGTGGGCCGACAGGTTGTTGAAAGCCCCTGGTGATGAAACCGAAGCCGCCGAAGTTCCACAAAGTCGCGCCGCATCCGCCCAGGTTTCCGTCTGCGAGCACCATCCACTGGCGAAGTCTGCCAAAGGCACGGTGGTTCATGCGTAGCCTGGCCGAGCTCCAGGCCGCCATTACGGCAGCAATCTTCAAGGGTGATGTTTCGCCGCTCGCCGATGAAATCACTGCCGGCCGGGCAGATGCGAGACGCCGTTTCGACATTTTCAGGAACAACACGTTCCTGTCGCTGACAAATCACCTGAAAGCGGTCTTCCCTACAACCGCCAAACTCGGGGATGCGCGATTTTTTGCTTATGTGGCGCAAGAATATATTCGGGCCGAACCGCCGCATGAGCCGCGTCTTTCAGCCTACGGAGCAGGCTTCGCACGGTTCCTGGCAAGATTTCCGGCGTGTCGGGGCACGCCCATCCTTGCCGAGATGGCGGCTCTCGAATGGGCTGTCCATTCGGCTTTGATCAGCGAGGAAAAGCCCGCCCTTCCGCCACAGGCGTTGAGCGACATCGAGCCCGGCAACGAAGAGGTCTGCCTTAAGCTGCAGCCCTCGCTCAACTTCAGCCTGTCGCGGTGGCCGCTGTTGAGCGTATGGGCGGGCGAAGCGGACGGAAGCTCGCCCCTGCCCCGCAGCATTACGCGGCTTGGCGTGTATCGCCACGGCGAGCGGATTCGATTCGCCACCTTGTTGCCCGCCCGATTCGCCCTGTGGCGGGCACTGGAGCGCGAACAGTCGCTTGACGTTGCGGCACTTCGCGCGCTCGCACGGGAGCCGCATGTCGATCTCGCCTCGGAAATATTGAATCTTTTCAGTGCGGGCCTTGTCACGGAGGTGATGCTGAGGTCACTCCGCTGAAGTGTTCGACGTAACCAGTCTCCCTGCAAACCCTGATGACGACGCCACCTCTCAAATCATTCAATCCGGCGCTTTTGCGCAAATCCATGGCCCGGCGTTTGTATCGCCGCTCCGTGGCCACCGGGCAGATCACGCTGCCCGCAGTTCCAAGCATGATCGACGAGTACGTGGCAATGTGTGACAAGCTATTTGCCGACGTGGGCAGAAGGTTCACAGCCGAACAGCTCGCTCGAGTGAGGACGATTCTGGAGGACCAGTTGGCCAAGGCCTATACGGCCTCTCCCCGTTCGAATATCGCCATCTCGTTCAACGCGCCGATCGGCACGAAGCTGGACTACTTCATCAAACCCCAGTTGTGGACGGTCGAGGCGGCCTACGAGAATTGGATTAACATTTACAAGCCGCCGCTGTTTGGCTCCGAACCGGACGCGCGGGTATGGGCGCTTGCAAAGGAGGCAGCCGACCCCAAGACGCATCGGGTGCTCGACATTGGTGCAGGGACAGGGCGCAATGCACTGGGCTTGGCACGACGGGGCCATCCGGTCGACGCGGTCGAATCGACCCCCAAGTTCGCCGACATGATCCGTGCCGACGCCGAGCGGGAAGTGCTCGATGTGCGCGTGATCCAGCGCGACGTCTTCTCGACCATGGATGATCTGCGGCGGGACTATCAGCTAATTCTGCTCTCCGAGGTGGTCTCTGATTTCCGGACGACGCAGCAGGTGCGCGGAGTATTCGAACTCGCTACCCACTGCCTCGCACCAGGTGGACGCCTGGTGTTCAACGCCTTCCTGGCGCGCCATGGTTACACACCCGACAAAGCCGCGCGCGAACTCGGCCAGCAACTCTATTCGAGCATCTTCACGCGGCACGAGATAGCGACCGCGGCTGCCGAGCTCCCCCTTGAGCTCGTTGCCGACGACTCTGTCTACGAGTACGAGAAAACGCACTTGCCCGAAGGGGCCTGGCCGCCCACGAGCTGGTATGCGGAGTGGGTTAGCGGCCTCGATGTTTTCGATGTCAAGCGCGAGGATTGCCCGATCGAGATGCGCTGGCTCGTATACCAGAAGACGAGTTGAAAACACTCGGGAGAAGACTGCGCTACTGTGGAGGCAAGTTCATCCAAACAGTACCAGCAGCCTTTACACCTTCACTTCCGAGACGAAGTCCTCGAACTTGCCCGACGCTTTCGGCGCCAGCTCGGGATGGTAGCTAATCGTGACGGCAAAGGGATAACCAAACTTCTCACGCACCCAGGCTCGAAGACTCTCTTCCTGCTCATGCGTCAGCGGTTGGCTGACCGCCAAGCGCAGCTCGATCGCATCTGGCGTTCGCTGCACGAACTGGTACTGCCGGATTGGTGCCAATCCTAGAAGGGTCTTGATATTGCTGGAGGACAATAGCGGCCAACGTAGTTCGCCCGAGGGCAGGACCAACATGTTCTGCGTACGGCCGAGGATGCGGGTAATGACCGGCAGGCCGCGTCCGCAAGGACAGGGCGGCCCGACTTCCGCGACATCACCGATGTCGTAGCGGATCAGGGGCATGGCAAAGTTGTGCAGCAGCGTCACATAGACCCGGCCGGTTTCTCCGGCGCGGCACGGGCGGCCCGCCGCATCGAGCACTTCGACCAACGCGCTTTCGGCCTGCACGTGGTAGTGCTCGTGATCGGGGCATTGCAGTGCAAGGTAACCCGCTTCACGCGTCGAGTACATATCGATCACCGGGACGCCCCAGGCGGCGCGCACCACCTCGCGCGTCGCCGGGCGCAGAATTTCCGAGATGGTCTCAACCTGCTTCAGTTTCGGCAAGCGAATGCCATTCGCCTGGCAATGCTCGGCGAGACGATGAGCAACCGTCGGATGCGTCTGCAAATAGTCTGGATTCTGCCGCACCAGCCATTCCGCCTGCTGGTCAAGCGGCGTCAGGATGTTGACGCCGACCGCTGGGCCCGTTTGGAAAACCCCGCCTGTGGACCGGCCCCAGGTTGGACTGCGACCCCCCTCCGGATAGGCCAGCACGCCCTTGCCGGATTCACGGATGGAGGCGAACGTTCCACTGAAATCGCGCCGGTGCCAGAGATGGTCGCGGATGGTAAAGGCACCCCAGAACATCTCCCATAACTCGCTGCGCACAGCCCGGATCGGGGTGCCAGTCGAACCCGAGGTGTACATCGTGTTCGTGCCACCATGTCCCGCCGGGAGCTGCGCCGACAGCAGCGTATCGCCCGCGGCCTGGATGTCGGCCCGCGTCAGCGGCGAGATTTGCTCCCAACCCTCGGGATCAAGCGCCAGCTCGATGCTGAGCGGCAGATCGGCGAAGCGCCGGGCGTAAAATGGCACGGTCGTACGCGCATGCTCGACCAGCTCAAGAAGCTGCGCGTTCTGCCGCCGGCGCAGTTCTTCCGGGGACCACCACTGGGACTGCTCAAGCTGGAGCAGCAGTGCGCCGATGGTTGCGCTACGGGCGTCCGGCACTCCCGGCCAGTCGATGCCCTCAACAGTCGATCGGAACTCCACGCTCATGATTTGCCTGTTCGCAATTTTCAGCTCTCGATGGGCGGACGCCTGCCGAAGGTGAAGACTGATAACTGAAAACTGAACACACAACCATTCCCACCCTGGCCGATCCGCCCGCAATGGGTGCGGCATCTACCTCCACAGGCTTCGCATGGTGTCGATCTTGCCGGTGCCGCCTGCCGGCGACTTGGCTATCCGCGGCCGCAATTTCAACCAGGTCGTGGGAGCAACTGCCCGATGCTCGTTTGCGTCGCCTGCCGGCGATCTCCCCCTGCTGCATCAAAACTCAGTTGGAAGACCTCAGTCGAACTCTCGGCAAGTTGGAATATTCATGTAATTTCAATTTGCCATTTCAATCAGGAATGGAAGTGAAAACGCAACTCTCTTCCTCGTATATTGTGCTGAAATTGGCACAGTCATTCCGATTCTTCTCTCCGCAACCCTTTGATTATTGACCGTTCGCAGCCCTCACAGTTCTATAGCGTTCGTGCGCGACTCATCGTGCATTGCCTCCAGACCAATTTGCAGGGGATCGGGGGGTTATCTCTAAACTGGATGATTTCGGGAGATACCAAATGAACAATACGAAGTGGCTCCGTCGGGCGCTTCTCGGTGGTGCGGCGCTTAGCGTCATGGCCACTGGAGCAAATGCCGATGAGCTGTCAGCGCTAAAGGCGCAGCTCGAGGCATTGCAAGCC
>DATBLQ010000009.1:0-15117 GCA_036555325.1 Aestuariivirgaceae bacterium
GGAAAACGAGGGATAGGCCGGCGCTAAGAAATCCACCCAACCGATAGGCCAAGAAAACGGTAAGGACGTGAACACACACGCCCGCGATTAATGCGATGAACTCCAGGCTTCCCCACCGTGGCAAAGTCAGCGAATAGATCAATCGTCGCTTCATGATGGCAGAACTCTCGTGAAACCAGGCCAAGGCCATCCTAAAAAAATATCCCCTCGCGGGCCAGTCTAGGGATGAAAGTATAAGTCGCAAAGACAGACTTGCCTCTTGGTCCCCGTTTTCCCTAGCCCGTGCTCGGACTGGCAACTCATCAGCATCCCGCTCGCGCGCAGGAGGGTCGGAGGGAGGCGCTCAATGATCGGTAAGAACGTGGATGCTTCTTATGCAGACATTGTATTTTTCTTACGTTCATTTCAGATTACGAAGATGCTGCAGATTGCGGGTGCGATTTGTGACATAGGCGTGCCGGGGTCGCGGAGCCGACAGCGGCTCAGTCATCGATTGCAATCATTACGTCGGAGGCCTTGATGACTGCATATGCCGGCAGTCCTTCCTTGAGTTTCAGTTCCTCAACAGCCTGATTGGTTATCGAAGCGGTTATGATTGACCCGCCGATATCAAGTCGGACATGGGCGGTGGTTGTGCCCTTGGTGACTGAAACGATCTTTCCCTTGAGCAGATTTCGCGCGCTGATTTTCATCTCTCATCCTCTCCGCAAGAATTCGGGGACCCGCGGGAGTGACACGGGTCCCTTGCAACGAAGCGCTGTGGGTGGAAAACGACGCTTCGACCTCGAAGCTATTCGTCGACGGTTTCATAGCCCGCCGCCTTGATCTTTTCCTGAGCTTCCGGGCTTCGCAAAAATTCGAGAAACGCTTTTGCATCGGCATTGTTTTTAGCACGGGTGAGCAGCACGGCATTTTGCCGAATTGGGTCATGCAGATCGCCGGGCACGACCCAGTGACTGCCTTTGCTACCGGATTCCGAGCCCAGCACTTGCGACAGAGCGACAAATCCGAGCTGTGCGTTGCCGGTATCGATCATCTGGAATGTCTGCGCAATATTCTCGCCCATCACGATCTTGTCCTTGACCGTATCAGTGACGCCGAGCTTTGCCATAGTCGACTGTGCGGCGATGCCATAGGGAGCAACTTTGGGATTGGCGATGGCAAGTTTTGAAAAGTTGCCTGCTTTAAGGACGGCTTCACCATCATCCGTGATGAGGTGCGGGTCAGCACTGAAGAGGGCCAATGTGCCGATCGCATAGGTGAATTCAGACTCTGGTACTGCCTGACCACCCTTTGCCAGCTTCTTGGTTGCCTTGTCGTCGGCAGAGAGAAATACATCAAATGGCGCACCTTCTGTGATTTGGGCTGTGAGCTTGCCGGTCGCTCCACTGATCAGTGTGAGCTTGCGATCTCCGGTCGCCTCGAAGTCTTTTTGCAGCTTTGCGAGAGTACTGGCAAAATTCGCGGCCACGGCGATGGAGGCTTCACCTGCCGCTGCCTGTGCAGGTAGAACGGCCGCCAGAGCAAGGCGCAAAAAGAAAACTGTAGTGCGGAGCCTCATTAAACTCCTCCCGAAGTATTTGTTTGGATATTACGACTGTCGCCGGAAACGGGCTTCGGAGTCAATGGTCCGATGAAGGCTTGAGCCAAGGTTGGGGTGGTTCCCGCGAGCTATCTGCGAGTCTTGCGCCTAACGGTGAACTCAGTATCGAGGGCGACAATGTGGTTCTGGGCAGCCGCAGCAGCGGCCTGCTCGATGGCCCGATAGCGGGCAACGATCGAGAGGCCCAGCGGGGTAAGGGCGGCTCCTCCTCCCTTAGCACCACCAGTCCTGGATACGACGACAGGCTGCCCGAACATTGAATTTAGCTCATCAATCAACAACCACGCGTGCCGGTACGACATGCCAAGCGCTCGACCGCCAGCTGCAATCGAGCCAAGTGCGGCAATGTTTTCCAGCAGCTTGATCTTGCCCGGCCCAATGCGCTGGTCAGGAGCGAGGTCAATTCGAATGCTCAAGGTAGCCACCATTGATGCTTTCCTGGATAAACGACTGATATGGCGATGACGCGGGAGTTTACCACCTTGCCGTAGTTCCCGCACAGGTATAGCGTGAGAGGTGGATGGTTGAAAAGAATGAAATGCGAAAGGGTGAGGTCGCCGTTGAGATGCCGGCGATCGTTGATGCCAATCTAACCTTTATCGGGAGGATTGAGACACCGTGGAGCTCGCGTCTCCTCTGTCCTCGCCAGGGGCGCCTGGATGGCCCTCGCTGCACAATCACTCTGTTCGATCCATGGATCGCCGCCCTTGACGGTATTGGCGAGTTCGAAAGGCTCGAGGTGCTTTACTGGCTGCACTTGTCCCGGCGGGATTTGGTTCGTCAAAGTCCGGCAGACGATGGGTTGACACGGGGGACATTCGCGCTGCGCTCGCCTGTTCGGCCCAATCCCATAGCGTCGGCGCTCGTGAAGCTGGTGGCAATCGATGGTTCAAATCTCATCGTCCAGGGTCTCGACTGCGTCGACGGCACCCCGCTTCTGGACATCAAGCCCGACAGATGTCAGTTCACTCCAAGCGCTCGACCACAGCCAGGCGACTTCGAGACGGCGGAGAGCCTTGGGGATCGCCCGAAAGGTCAAGGCTAGTCGTGCGCTTTCCTTTGAAAGCCGGGATATGTGCGGCCGGCCTGCTGGCCCAAAGGCAGAGTAGCCCGCGATGATCGACTGGGGGCCGGTTCGTCTCACTCTGGAGCTTGCTATTATAACCACCGTGCTCCTGTTGGTCCTCGGCACCCCGGTGGCTCTGTGGCTGTCGAGGTCGCGGAGCCGCCTGGCTCCCATCATAGAGGCCATAGTAGCGTTGCCGCTGGTGCTGCCACCGACCGTCCTAGGCTTCTACTTGCTGATCCTTTTCAGCCCGAACAATTTTCCCGGCAGGTTCTTTGCCACGGTCACCGGCACGCATCTGGCGTTCTCTTTTTGGGGCTTGGTGATTGCCTCGATGATCTATTCCTTGCCGTTTGTCGTGCAACCTCTTCAACAGGCTTTCGAGGCCGTCGGGTCCAAACCAGTCGAAGCGGCAGCCACGCTGGGGGCCTCTCCAGTAGATTCTTTCTTCTCCGTCGTTTTGCCTTTGGCCATGCGAGGGTACATTACCGCTTTCGTCTTGGGTTTCGCCCACACGCTTGGGGAGTTCGGCGTGGTTTTGATGGTCGGCGGCAACATACCGGGGCAGACCAGATTGATTTCGATTGCGATCTATGAATCTGTTGAGTCACTCAACTATCGGGAAGCTCACATATTATCAGCGGGGATGCTGGCCTGTTCGTTTGCGGTGCTGGTCATCGTGTATTACGTAAACCGCCGCTTTCCGATGGAGACGAGCTGATAGGCGAAATTTCACAAAGTCGAAGTTGCTGAATGAAATGGCCGGCATAGATCGCTCCATGCCGGCCTCACGAGGAAATCAAACCTGCTTTACGCTGACAATTCGGCCGGTGCGCGAGCTGAGCAGCACGCGGAAGCTATCTCCGTGACGATGGCCCAAATACGTAAAGGCACCGCCACGACATTCAATCGGCCTGACACGGTAATAGCCGTGATCCCGCAGGATGGCGCGGCCATCGGAGCAGGCAATGCGATGGCTCAAGCTTAAGCCATAACCCATCCAATAGCGGGCCGGATACCAATAGTCGCCAAATCTAAAGCGGAAATGATCACTTTTGTGGCGGCTGCGTTCCTGTTTCGCTGGATCAAATTTCCAAGCGGCTGTCTGTGCCTTGGTTTGCGGTGCGTTGGCAGGACAATCCTTCTGATCAACGCAGGTCTGGGTCATGGGCTTGTGGTATTGAGCCGTCGCTGCAAGACCGGCTGATCCCATGGCGAAGAGAGCGAGCGCTGCCAGCGCAGATAGTTTTGAGATGGAAGTTTGCATGAGAGGTCCTTGCTATTTTTTTGGTTGTGTTCAATTCTTGCAAGTCAACCGGGCCGCTCCGCCCCGGCGGCCCGGTGACAGTTTGCGTTACTTCGCCGCCTCGACCTTGGAGGCCATCATCTTTCCGTTTTTCAGCTCATAGGCGATGCTTACCTTTTCACCGGCTTTAAAGCTCGTCAGCTGGACAGACGTTGGAAATTCAAACGTTTCTCCCGTCGACAGCACGATCTCATGCTTGGCGGTGTCGATGGTCTTGATGTTTCCGACCTTCGTTTCAACCGCAGCCAGTGCCATTGCGGATGCTGAAACAATGCCAAGCACCACAATAGGAACAGCAAATTTGCGCGACATTTCATAACCTCCTGTTTTGATCTTTGGCGGGCAACGGACCCGCCTATCGAATAACTATAGGAGTGAAAGCTGCAGCCGGCCTTGCAGGGCACTTACGGTTTTGTAAGCTGGCTGTACCTGAAGGCGTGTGATCCGTCCTTGCTTGAACGGGATGCGGCCGAGAGATTAGCAGAACCAAGTCGAGAATAATGCCCGGCAGGGCCAACCCACCGGGAGCTGCAATTTCCGGAGCAGGGACGCCTCGGCGAGAATAGAGCCGGTAGCGAACGGCACCTCCGATGAGCGTTCCAAAACCGAGCGCCTGACTGAAGGCATAACTCATTGCAGCTATTCCGGCGACAAGCCGTAGCGGAAAGGCTCGCCCGACCAGTCGCAGGGCGAGGAGATCATAACCGCACAAGAGAAGGAAACTTGCCGCTGTGAAGGCACAGCTTTGTAAGATGACTCCGATATCAGCTGCGCGCAGCCTGTCGATCACCGCTGCAGGCGATGTCGTGTTCAGCACACTGCCAATGAACCGAAAGGCGGCCAGCAGCACGACCAGTCCAATAAGGATTGGCAGAGCCGACAGAATGCGGGCGCGTGCGGTGGCAGTCATTTGCAAGTCGCTTCATAGTCACAGTGTGGAAACTCAAAAACGCCATTGGCCTCTGCCGTGCTGAACTCCCAAGAGGGTCAGCATGTGAGAACCTGCGATCATGATGAGAAGGACCCCAATAAACAAAACCACCGTTGACGATACGAGCGACACATCGAACGATCGTCTGGTCTTGTTGGCTTGCACAAGATGAAAGATTGTCAGCGCCAGTCCTGCTAGCAAGAGCACAAACGTCCAAGTCCAGCTCATAGTTCCTCCGATGGCAGCCACAGTGCATGGAAGCGAGAATAAAGATTGGAACTCGAACAGCGCTTGCCTGCGACTTACATTTTTGTAAGCGGCCGCTTGGCTCAATCCGGTGGCGGGCGCGGAAACCCCAAAATTACGCGCAGGCCCGGACGATTATCCTGCAAGCTGATGGAAATTGCGTGCAGGTCGGCTATCGCGCCCACCAGGGACAAGCCAAGGCCGCTGCCCGACGTGGTGCGGCTGCGATCCAGTCGATAGAACCTCTCGAACACGCGCTTATGTTCGACTTCCGGAATTCCTATTCCGTTATCGGCGACGCAGCCAAACAAGCCAACATCGGTTTCCTGCAAGCTAACACTTATTTCTGCTCCGGTGGGGGTGTGTTTGATGGCATTCTCAACCAGGTTGGCGAGCAACTGGGTGAGCAACTCCTCGTCGCCAACAAAGCTCACCCCGGTGGCAATGTTCGAATTGAGCGTCTTGCCGGTTTCTTCAATCACGGGCCCGTATGCCTCGACAATTTTCTCGAAAATGCCAGACAGGTAGACGACCTTGAATCCCGACCGTCGGCTTTTCGATTCCACCTGGCTGATCCTGAGCAAAGCAGAAAATGTCGAAAGCAGCGTCTCTGATTCAACGATTGCCTGATCAATGGCAGATTGGAGCTCGGCGGGTCGTGAAGCCGAAAACCGTACCTCCTCGAGATTCTGTCGCAGCCTGCTCAATGGTGTACGCAGGTCATGGGCAATGCTGCTTGAGACCTGTCTGAGGCTCTCCATCAAACTTTGATTGCTGTCGAGCATCCGATTGACGTTTCGGGAGAGCTCGTCGAGTTCATCGTTATGCCCGGTGAGGGGAATGCGCTCTTTTAGCTGGCCCTTAACGATGGCTTGCGTGGTGATATTGATCGAATCGATACGCCGCAGGAAGGTCTGCCCCATGATCATTCCCGGCAAAATGGAAAGTGCCAGAACCAAACCGGAAGCCAGGGCAAACGACTCCATGATCGCCTCCTGGGCGTCATAGAGTCGGTAGCTGTCATCGCCCACCAGTAGAAAGGAGCGATCGGGAAGGTATCCCCCCAAGGCCGTAAGCCTGTGGTCGTCCGCATTGGCAGAAATGCTCGGCCCTCCCGCCACTTCCGAGATAGGTATGGTTTGCCACCCATTCGTGGGATGATGGTCGTTCAGGTTTCCGGCCAGCTTGCGGCCAGATTCATCGGAGAGAAAATAAAAGAAAGCGGTACCCGCGGGCAACCGCACCCGCTCCGAGATTTCCTTGATGAGGCCACTGCTTGGGCCGCTCTTGGCGGCGGAAATAAGACTCTCGTACTCGGCCTGTATACCGAATCGTATCTGTCGATCCAACGCTCTGGTGGTGATGAGATAGGCAGTGACGAATAGCGTTAGAAAGGCGAAAAGAGTCACGGCAGCGTAAACTGCGGCAAGCTTGAAGCTCGATGTCTTAACCAGCCTTATCATTGCGGATGCAATATCCGGCGCCGCGAACCGTTTGGATGAGATCTCGATCAAATCCCCGATCCACTTTCGCCCTGAGCCTGCTCATATGGGTCTCTACCACACTCGTTTGCGGGTCGAAGTGAAACTCCCATACATTTTCGAGGAGCATGGTTCGAGTGACAACGCGACCCTGGTTGCGGAGCATATACTCCAGCAATTTGAATTCCTGCGGCTGCAGATCGATTCGCTTGCCCACCCGCTTCACCTCGCGCTTGAGCAAATCCATCTTGAGATCCGCCACCTCCAGAGATGTTTTGACATCGTTCAGCGGCGGGCGACGCATGATTGCGCCAAGCCGGGCAAGAAGCTCGGCGAAGGCGAATGGTTTGACAAGATAATCATCGCCTCCACTTTCCAGGCCCTCGACCCGATCATCAATACTCGCCATGGTCGTCAGGAAAAGAACCGGAACGTGATTGGCGGAAGCCCGTAAGGTCTTGACGATGGTTAGACCATCGATTTCGGGGACCATCCGGTCCACGATCAAAGCGTCATAGTTCTGCGTGGTGGCCAGATATAGACCGTCGCTGCCGGAAAGAGCGTGGTCCGTCACGTGGCCATGCTCCTTAAGACCGCGCAGGATAAAGTCTGCGGTCCGTTGATCGTCTTCGATCAAGAGCAAGTGCATGCTTCCACCTATCGAGGCCTGTGCGTGGCGCGCTCATCGAGGCACGTCGAGTTACGCTTCAGCCTCCTGCAAAATATTGGCATGACAACGGCACCCCAGGGCTCTGGGTGGTACACGAGTCTGGTCTTAGCGGTTTGTCTGTCAACTTTCAGTATTCCTACAGATTTGTAATGTATGACAGATTCTATGCACCCCAATGCTTTTCTCTCTCTCATGTGAAGTGGCGAAATGATCGATCGAACTTGGGTCGAGGCCTACGCCAAGGAGTGGATCAAAAATTGGAATTCAAAAGACCTGAGCAACTTCGGCTCAAATAGGCCCGGTAATGCTCAATCCTCCGCAAACATAAAGTGTCTGACCCGTTATGAACGATGCCTCATCGCTCACCAGGAAGTTTACCGCTGCCGCGACATCGGCCGGGCTACCTATTCGGCCGATGGGAATGGCAGCAAGGAACGCCTTCGTAGCAGGGCTATCTGGGGGAAAATTATTGTAGAACATTTCAGTGGCAATGGGACCTGGCGAAACAGTATTGACCGTAATGCCGTCGCCAGCGAGTTCAAGAGCCCAGGTGCGGGTGGTTGAGACAAGCGCTCCCTTAATGGCGCCGTAGACGGAGAGGCCTGCCTTGCCGAGTGCGGCGCGACTCCCGATATTGACGATCCGGCCGCGTCTCTTCGTTCGCATCGCAGGCACGAGCGCCTGGGCAAGGAGGATTGGGGCGCGCAAATTAACATCGACCATACGGTCGAGCTCAGCCATCTTGATTTGCTCGAGAGGGGCACCTTCTCCGGGTGCAGCATTGTTCACGAGATTGTCGACCAGGTGCTCAGTGGTCAATTTCTGCAGCGTGCGCGTGAGCGCGTCGATATCGTCCAGATCAACCGAATAGCTGATCCCCGGAAAATCCTTGCCCGGATGGGTGCGTGAGAGATTGACTACGGTATGCCCTTCTCGTGCGAGCCGTTCGGCAATGGCGCGCCCGATGCCACGCGATGCACCGGTAACAACCGTGGTGTAGCCCATATCGGCACCTTAACACAGGTCGGAGATCTCGCAGCCAATTCATCTGTGGCGGATTGCCGATCAGGCTAACGATATTCCTGCTTTATGAAGAGCTCCCAAAAGCGCAGATCAAGCGACCGCATACGCATTACCGCACAGCTCGTTGACGCTCGCGGAAGCCACTTGTGGGCCGAGCACTATGACCGGAAAATGCAAGACATATTCGCCATTCAGGATGAACTGGCGCAAGCGATTGCAGCGACGGTTGAAGGGCGGATGGCTGCCACCGGCGCGGAGCGGTCCCGCAGCAAACCAACTAACGATCTTGAGGCGTACGATTGTTTTTTGCAGGGCCGCGAAGCTATTGAACGCCGCGGCGATCACGACACTGCCCTGCGATTGCTCAGACGCGCTGTCGAGCTGGATCCCAATTTTTGTCAGGCCTATGCGTGGCTGGCGAGAGTTTGCATTTTCATGTTCCATGTCAGTTTGCAGTTGGGATGGGTAAACGAGGCTCTCGAAAATGCTCGAAAGGCCGTGTCGCTGGACGAGGCAGATGCAATTGGTCATGCAATGCTTGGATATACCTTGTCGATCCAGGGCCAACACGATCTTGCAGGACTCCACCTCGAGAGAGCAATCGCACTCAATCCAATGGATGTCAGGATAACGTCGAAGCATGCCTTATGGCTCACATTCACAGGCCGGGGCGATGAGGCAGTTCGCAGCCTCGATGCCGACTTGCGTCGGGACCCATTTCCACCTGCATGGTTCTGGGCTTTTCGCGGTATCGCTCTATTTCAGGGGCGACAATACGAAGCAGCGATCGAAGCACTTAGCCGTCTTCCCATTCGGTATTATTGGGACGACCAATATCTCGCCGCCTCCTATGCTCAGCTAGGGCTCATGGAGCGAGCACGTGAGTGCGTAAAGGAAATATTGAAGGCGCGTCCAGATTATGCGCTTGGACAAGTTAGGCTTATAGAGCCTTACAAATATCCCGCCGACCTGGAGCGCCTGATTGATGGATTGCGCAAAGCCGGGCTGCCTGAATGAGAAGCGGCCGCTTTCGGTGGGTCCGATGATATCTGGAGGCTGTCTATGAAAACCCTCATAGTTCCATTCATGCTGGTGGCTCTGGCTGTTCCTGCCCAGGCCCATGAAATAAGAGCCGGGACCCTCGTTATCGTCCATCCAAGCGTGGATGAGGCGGCAAAGGGGCAACCCAAAGCGCAAGGATCGATGGAGATTAGAAATGAAGGCAAGTCAGCGGAGAAGCTGCTATCGATTCGAGCCGAGTTTGCTGAAACGGTAACTATTGAAACAGCTGGCGAGGTAGTGATTCCACCAAACCAGCGAGTTTTGATCCCGCTGGTTTATCACCACATCAAATCGAAGCTCGCTGAGGATGAGGCATATGACGGCGAGTTGATGTTTGAAAAGGCGGGAATCGTCACCATAGATATCATGGTGCACAAGCACACTCACTCATCCGGCACGCTCAATTTGGCGTTTGTGCCATTCCCGGCATGGTAGGCATGCTTCATCGGCGATGCGAGCGGGGCGGGGTCATCGTCGGTGTAGGACGCTGCTCACTGCAGTGTGACCCTGTTCTGAAACCCAATTGACATGGGCCTTGGCCACGATACAGACTGTGGTCTTGGGGTCAGCGATCACCCCACAAGGCGACAGGCTGAAGCATCGCGTTCCCCACAATCATTCTCGCCAGAAGGAACGCGCCCATGCCGTCACCAACCAGTATCTCTGTCGACAAGTTGAGCCGCTTCGTAGGATTACCAAAGTGCCCGCAGTTGATCGACGTGCGGACGGAGGAAGACTTTGCTGCGAACCCCAAACTCATCCCCGGGGCCAGGCGAAGAGATTGGCGGGCCGTGGGAGACTGGGCCCCCACCGTAACAGGGGAAACCATCGTCTACTGCCAGCAGGGCCTGAAACTGAGCGAGGGGGTTGCCGCGTGGTTGCGCCATCATGGGGTGGACTCCGCCAATCTTGAAGGGGGGTTCGAGGCTTGGATCAAGAATGGAGGGCCGGTTATCTCGACGGCAAGACTCCCGCCCGCAGACGCTCAGGGTAGAACCGTCTGGGTTACTCGTTCTCGTCCAAAGATCGACAGGATAGCCTGTCCATGGCTCATTCGCCGATTTGTCGACCCGTCGGCCGTATTCCTTTTTGTGGCGCCATCTGAGGTAAAGATGGTGGCAGAACGCTTCGGGGCAGCCGCATTCGATATCGAGGACACCTTTTGGAGCCACAGAGGCCAGAGGTGCACCTTCGATACGATGGTGGAAGAGTTCGGGCTTACAAGCGACCCACTGAAGCGGCTGGCTTCGATTGTGCGAGCAGCCGACACGGCTACGCTCGGCCATGTCGCAGAGGCCAGCGGTCTGCTTGCGATCTCGCTGGGTCTGTCTCGAATGTTCTCAGACGATCTCGAACAGCTTGAAGCCGGGATGCTCGTCTACGATGCGCTCTACCGCTGGTGCCGAGATGCGACGGAGGAAACGCACAATTGGCCTACCAACAAGGCACGGCCACTATGAAGGCCGGCAGCAAGGACAAGAGCGTGTCCTTCAAGGATACGTTGCCGGTGTGGTTAAAGATCGGTCTGTTGTCGTTCGGTGGGCCAGCGGGACAGATCGCGCTCATGCACCGGATCATTGTGGATGAGCGGCGCTGGTTGACGGAAGCGCAATATCTTCACTCGCTGAACTTCTGCATGCTGCTCCCCGGACCCGAGGCCATGCAGCTTGCCACATATGCAGGGTGGCGGCTGCAAGGTTGGCGCGGCGGGTTGGTTGCTGGGCTGCTTTTCGTCATCCCCGGGTCGCTGGTAATCCTTTGTCTCTCTGTGCTGTATGCCCTTTACGGCAAGCTGCCGTTGGTCACGAGCCTGTTCGTGGGGGTGAAAGCAGCGGTCCTGGCCATCGTGGTCGAGGCTCTCTTGCGAGTGGCGCGGCGTTCGCTCAAGACGAAGCTTGACTGGTCCGTTGCCGCGGCCGCCTTTGCGGCCTTGTTCTTTCTCCATTTGCCATTTCCCATCGTCATTCTTGTGGCAGCACTGGTCGGCCTTGTGCGAAGCTCGACTGCTTCGCAAGCTGAGGCGGCCGCAATCACCACGAGCTGGCGATCGACCATGGCCACAGCGGCGGTCTGGCTCATCATCTGGCTTGTGCCAGTTGCCGTTTGTCTGCTGACCTTGGGTACCGATCACGTCTTGTCCCAAGCGGCGCTGTTCTTCTCAAAACTCGCCGTTGTCACGTTCGGCGGCGCCTATGCGGTGCTTGCCTACATGGCGCAACAGGCAGTCGAGGTTCATGGCTGGCTGTCGGCGGGGGAAATGATCGATGGGTTGGGACTTGCCGAGACCACCCCTGGACCGCTCATCCTCGTAACAGAGTTTGTCGGGTTCCTGGCCGGATACCGGTTTGCGGGTGGATTGACGGGAGGACTCGCTGCCGCGTTGCTCACATTGTGGGTGACCTTCGCACCTTCTTTCCTGATGATTTTCACCGCCGCACCCTATATTGAGCGGCTTCATTCCATCCCGCGACTGGCCTCAGCACTTTCGGCAATCACAGCTGCCGTCGTTGGGGTGATTCTCAATCTCACCGTCTGGTTTGCAGTGCATGTCCTTTTTTCCAAAGTCGAAACGCTTCCCTTGGGACTGACGGTGGATTTTGCAAGTGTAAGCTCGGTGTCGATCATTCTCCTTATTCTGGCCTCGGTGTTGTTGTTTTGGGCACATCTAGGAGTGGTCCGCACTCTTGCGATCTGTGCAGTCGCGGGATTGGTTTTGATCAACGTAGCCGGAGTGTAATGGAGTTGCTGATGGCGGCGTTGCCCCGACGCGGGGCTCTCTTTGCCCTATGCTCTGCCATACTGTTTGGAGCAACCACGCCGTTTGCAAAGGCTCTGGTTGGAAGTATCCATCCGGCGGTGCTTGCCGGATTGCTGTACTTGGGGTCGGGTGCCGGCCTTTTGGCCTACCGTGTCGTGCAGAACCTGTCGGGTGCTGGCCAGTCACATCATGAACACTTGGGTCTGCGCGGCTCAATGTGGCTGGGCGCAGCGATCCTCTCCGGTGGAGTGTTGGGGCCGCTCCTACTCATGGTCGGCTTGACGAATACGCTTGCATCCACCGCCTCGTTGCTGCTGAACCTCGAGGGCGTCTTCACTGCTCTGCTGGCCTGGTTTGTGTTTCGCGAGAACTTCGATTTTCGTATTGCGCTGGGCATGGGCTGTATCGTGGCGGGGGCATTGGCTCTATCTTTGCAGGAGAGCGTGTCTTTAGCAGGCATGACTGGCGCGGTACTCGTTGTTGGCGCTTGTTTCGCATGGGCCGTCGACAATAACCTCACTCGGAAAGTTGCTCTTAGCGATCCTGCCCAGATCGCAATGCTGAAAGGTTTGGTCGCCGGTGCCGTGAACCTGGCGGGTGGCCTTTTGGCAGGGGGTTCAATCCCCGACGTCGCCTCAATAGGGTACGCCGCTGCCCTTGGTTTTTTTGGATACGGACTAAGCCTTGTTTTGTTTGTCCTGGCGCTGCGCGAGCTTGGGACCGCCCGGACCGGAGCATACTACTCTACTGCACCATTCGTAGGTGCGGTGATCTCCCTAATCATCTTCAATGACCCTCCTACCTTGGCCTTCATTCTTGCGGCGTTGTTGATGGGAATTGGTGTTTGGCTTCACCTAACAGAAAATCATGAACATGAACACGAGCATGAACCGCTTACGCATACTCATTGGCATGTCCATGATGAGCACCACCTACACGAACACGGTCCTGATGATCCTGCCGGAGAGCCGCACGCCCACAAACATGATCACACCCGCCTGCGCCACGTCCACGGCCACTTTCCTGATGCTCACCACGAACACCGACACTAGGTCGTCGGGTCGGCGTCCCACGAGGGGAGGTTGACGCGATGAGCGGAACCGACGCGACCACTCGTACACGCGATACCTCGCTATCTGCGGGCCGACATCATCCAGTCGAACCTGTTCTGTTCGACAAGCAAGCGGCCAAACACGCTGCCAAATACCAGGGAGCCGCCTATGAAAGTAGCGGTCGCCGGTATCTCACCGACGCCAATCCATGCCCACAGCGCTGCGATGGGAGCCTCGAGCGTGCCAATCAAAGCTGTGAGCGAGGCCGGTATCAGCGTCGAGCCGACCATGTACAGCATTTGACCAAGCGTCACGGCGATGAGCCCAAAGCCCGCCGCTACCACATAGTCGCGTGGCGTAAGGGTCCAGAGGCTTTCGCCCAGCGGCAATGCGACGATCACGGTGAGAAAGACCGATAGCCAAACAATGGGAGATATTTTTGCATCGGGATTACGGCGGATGGCGACCGTCATGACGGCTTGCGCGATCGTGCCCAGGATCGCCAACAGGTCGCCCAAACTCGGACCACCGGCAGTTGGCTTGAGCATTATGACTATGCCGGCCAGCGCAACGACGCTTGCCAACAGTGTCAGGCCAGACGGGCGTTCCCGCAACCAAATCCAAGCAATGGCGGCGGCGACGAAGGGTAGCGCAGCGAGAATTGTAAAGGCATTGGCAACGCTGGTGCGCTGAACACTCGCCACAAAAAAAATGGTGCTGGCGGTCGAGCACAGAGTAATCAGGATGCCATGGGCATCGATGCCCCGCAAAACGTCAAACGTCTCCTTGCCAAACCGGTAAAGCAAGAAAGCGCCGATAAATATCGAAGCGAACAGGCCCCGCCAAAACATGATTGTCCAGAGCTCGAATGGCAACAACCGGACGAACAGACCGCCCGAACTCCAGGTAATGGTCGACAATGCGATGAGGAGTATACCCTTGGAATGCGCTGCTCGAATGTCCTTGTCATGGGTTTGCTTGTGAGTGGCAATCATGCTTCACCGAGCTACGCTGGCCCGAACTATAATCATAAACCGCGTAGTCGAAAACTCTGCCGTTCAGCAACGCCGATTGCATGCACAAGGCTGGTTTGCCGGAATGATATGTTGTCATGACTGCCCGCGCGCGATCACCCTGGCGCATCAAAAGCAGCGCAGGTTTCGTTGCACGCCGGTACTGACAAGGTCCATCCACCAGTTTCAGGGATGGCCCCGTGTCGCGCCGCCTAGACGGCGCTTCCTTCTGCTTCCGTCTGGGAAAATTCCCCGGTTCCAAATTTTCTCTGCAACAGGACGTATGCATTTGCGACAATCAGGCCGATAAAGAAAATAAGGCTGCGGAATACACTCAAGACATCTCCCATCATGTTCCCCTCCAGCGCTCTTCTATCCCCAACAGTCCAAGTGCAGCCCAGTTGGTTAACAAATTATTAATTCGGACGACCCGCGCATTGGAGCAGTGCGCTTCATGTAGGGGGATCGCCCGCCCAGCGCGCATATGTGGTGAACACGACAATTTTACTTTGCGGCCATGAAAGGCCTTCCCCGGGGTCTGCGTAGAGTCCTCAAACCCTTAGTTTCGGGAGGCTCTCATGAAAAATTCCTTCAGCGCATTGGTTTTCGCGACCGGTTTGGCCAGAGACTAGCGTTCTGCCTGACAGCGAACTGATCGAACAGGCCTGGGCCTTGGCCCGCAAGGGCGAGTTCGAAGCCGGCCGCCTGCTGTTCTCCTCGGTGGCCGACAAGCAAAGGCCCGAAGTCCTGAACGGTTTGGGCTATACCAACCGCAAGCTTGGGCAATTCAAGGAGGCGATCGGTTTCTATCAGCAGGCAATCGCGCTTGATCCCAACTATGCCGAGGCTCGCGAATATCTGGGCGAAGGCTATGTTACCATGGGCAAGATCGATCTCGCCAAGCAG
>DATBLQ010000028.1:0-152588 GCA_036555325.1 Aestuariivirgaceae bacterium
TTCTGGCACAACTCGGACTGACCGAGATGTCCGATATAGTGCCGCTATCAGCTGCATAGCGGACATCGATCGTGCCTGACCGAGCGCGCTGCCTATGTCATGTGGCTGCCTGGGTAAGCACCGGGTAAGCAGAAGGCAACGTAACTCATCCTGATGCATCAAACAAGCGTCCTTGTTGATACGCCTTGCAAAACAGTATATTGCAGCAAAGGCGCACAATAGAGCAACACTGGTAACAATAGATCAAAACAGACTCAAAATCTGTTGCCTGGAAGGGCGTTGGGGTTCGAGTCCTTCCAGGGCACCAGTTTGTTGCTCTTGTGACGGGGATTGTTCTCGACTGTCCTCGATAGACAGCTTCACCAGCGTGAACAACCGCTATTAGCCATGCCTTGGTGGCCAAGGCATGGCTTCCGCTTGAGAACTTACTGTGGAAGTTCGGGCTGCTCGGGGAGCGTGATCTTACCCTCCAGCAATCCGTCGACGGCGGCGCGCACATCCTCGGTTACAGGCTTGTTTGCGGCATCTTCGAGAAGGTCCATGGCCATAGCATCCGCAGCATCGGCTGCGGCCTGAAGAGCGTCGGCTTCGGCAGCCAAGGCAGCGGGATCGGCCAAGTTTGCCATGGCCGCATCATATTCCTCCTGGGTGATAAGGCCGTTGGCCAGATCAATGTCCAGATTAGCCTGCGCATTCGCGAAATCGGCGGCAGCCTGGGCTGCCGCTTCGGCCGCCGCTTCGGCCGCGGCCTGGGCAGCTTCCGCGATGGCAGCCTGCTGACCGTAGGCGGCTATGCGGCCGACCCGCGAATAGGGCGATGCATGGAGCATCGCATTGGCCGACGCGTGCGCTGCGTTCAGCGCACCGAGCTTACTGGCCATCGATCCGTTGGACGACTTGGTCTTGCCTGAGCCTGTTGCGCTGGCGGCAGCGCTCTTGTTGCCGCCCTTTGCTTCGCTATTGCCATTGCCCCCATTGCCGTTTCCTCCGCCATTTCCCTGTCCATTTCCTCCCTTGGCGGCAAGGGCCGCGGGGTAATGGCTATCGCTGCCAAGATCGGAGGGGCTTGGCGCAGCCACAATCACCACACCCAATGCCAGACCGAACACTGTCGATACACCACGTTGCATGAAAAACCTCCGCTGTTTGTCAGGGTCAGACTACATGCAAGGTATCGTTAACCCACGTGTCTTCTGTTTTCGTGGTGCAGGTTGGCTGAATATTTAGACTGAGACTTAGGTCAAATTGTAAGGTTCCCGACATGTCCCTGGCCATCGTGACGGCCATAGCCCATTAACTTAGAAACACCGGTGCTCACGTGGCGAGCTCGCCTGGCTACAAAGAGGCTGTAGAGCGTCCAGCGGTATGGGCAAAATGCGACTAGGACGCGCCTGGATTAATTCGAGCAGGACTTCCTCAACCAGTTTGCGAACCATGGTTGTTTCGCCGCCGCTTTCGGTTTAACCAAAAAATTGAAACGACCGGATCGGCTTTCGCAAATTGGACAAAACGGGAGACTTACCATGAGAGTGGTTTACATTATTGCGATGGGAGGACTGTTGCTTGCGGGGCCTTTGGCGGCCATGGCACAGGACCAGCAGAAGGTCGTGCCAGCGACGGAGGTTCCATGGGTCGAGGCGCCATCTTCGATCCCGCCGGGGGCGCACGTCGCCCTGCTCTATGGCGACCCCAGCAAGCAAGAGCTATTCGTCATGCGGCTGAAAATGCCCGCTGGGTACAAAATCCCGCCCCATAGTCATCCTAAACCCGAAGTCATTACCGTGCTTTCGGGCACTGTGAAGCTCGGAATCGGCGAAACAGCAGACGAGGCAACTGCACAGACGATGCCGGCTGGAAGTTTTTATGTCATACCGCCGAACACGGCACATTTCACGGCCGCGGTCGAGGAGACGGTGATTCAGCTCAGCGTCAACGGTCCGTGGGGAATAAATTATGTGAGTCCAAAGGAGGATCCGCGCCAATCGCAATAGCCGTTAGGCAAAACGGCAACCGGGGCCTTGCGAGCGCTCTTCGCATTGCCACAAAATTTTGATACCTAGCTTCAGAACCGAACGACGCAGTCATCCTTTAAGGGGGTTTCATGACAGCTGGCGACAAAGTCGCAGCGATCATGCGCGAGGTTGTCAAGGAGACAAAAAAGCATACGGCCGGGGCCGATGCAGCAGGCTTCAGCCGCACGCTTTACGGCGCCGCCTTGCCCGAAGACCTTGCTTCCTACGGCCCAAAGGAGCTCGCTGAACTCGCTGCCGAAAGCTTCAGTTTCATTTCATCGCGCATCCCCGGCCGTCCCAAGGTGCGCACTCGCAACCCCGGCGGTGCATTTTCCAAGGTAACGATCATCGAGATCGCCAACGACGACATGCCGTTCCTGGTGGACTCAGTGCTGGCGCTGCTGAATGAGCGAGGGCACGAGATCACGTTGATGCTTCATCCGGTGCTGAATGTTGCCCGGGACAGCGCCGGACAGCTGGTCAAGTTCGAGGAGAAGCCATCGGCCATCAGCAGTGTGATGCGCGAGAGCTTCATCCACATTCATGTCAGCCGGCTTTCGGACCCCGATCGGGAAACGATACAGCGGGAAATCGAGTCGGTCCTCATCGAAGTTCGCACCGCGGTGATCGACTGGCGGGCAATGCAAGGCCGCCTCAAACAAGCAATTGCGGATTATCAATCGAATCCGCCGCCCATACCAGTGGAGGACCTGGGCGAATCAATCGCCTTCCTTCAATGGCTTCTCGACAACCACTTCACCTTTCTCGGGATGAGGGAATATCGCTTCGAAGGCGGGGTCAAGAAGGGGCAGCTCATCCCGGTCGAGGGCTCTGGACTTGGCATCTTGCGGAGGCCCGAGATGAAAGTGCTGCGCAAGGGGGGCGGGCTTGTTTCGATGACGCCCGAAGTTCGTGCCTTTTTGATGCAACCCGCAGCTCTCATCATCACCAAGTCGGATGTGCGCGCGCACGTGCATCGGCGGGCGGCAATGGACTATGTCGGCGTCAAACTGTTCGACGACAAGGGCGAGCTTGCTGGCGAGCTCAGAGTCGTCGGGCTCTTCACGTCAACCGCCTATACCCGCAGCCCAAGCACCATCCCGCTGCTCAGGCGCAAGATCGATGCGGTGGTTGCTGCGAGCGGTTTCAATCCTGCCGGGCATTCCGGCAAAGCGCTGATCAACGTGCTTGAAACTTTTCCGCGCGATGAGCTTTTCCAGATCGATACTGAGACGCTGGCGGAAATGGCGCATGGTATCCTCCGACTGGAGGAGCGACCGCGCACCAGGCTTTTCGTGCGACGCGACCGGTTCGACCGATTTGTGTCGGCTTTTGTCTTTATCCCCCGCGACCGATTTAACTCGGATGTTCGTCAGCGAGTGGGCGAGATCATCGCCAAGGCTTTCCACGGGAAAGTGGTGAGCTTTTCGCCGAGCTTCGGCGAAGGAACACTGGTGCGGGTGCATTTTATTGTCCTGCGCGCGCCTGGCGATGACCCCAAACCCGACATTGCCCAGTTGGAAGCTGAAGTGGTTGAGGCGGTGCGCAATTGGGATGACCGGCTGCAGTCAGCGCTGGTTCAATCGGGACTTGCCGCTTTGGCGGCAAAATGGCGCGGGGCATTTCCGGCAGGTTATCGGGACAGTGTGGCGCCGGAACAATCACTTAGGGATATCGCAGAGCTTGAAGCGCTGCCGCCGGACGGCAGCGTCGCAGTAAAATTCGTACAGGCCAACAGACCGGATGAAGTGAACCTGAGGCTTTACCACCATGGCGAACCCATTTCATTGAGCAGCCGGCTGCCTATCCTGGAAAACATGGGTTTCAAGGCGATCGAGGAGACCACTTTCAATGTCTCGCCGCATGAAGCCAGCGCGGTCATTCATGACGTGGTGCTGAAAACCGATGGAGAATCGGTCGACATCGGAGCAGCGGCGAAAGCGCTTGAAACAACATTCATGGCGGTGTGGAGCGGAGCGGCGGAAAACGATGCGTTCAACGCTCTGACGCTCAAGCAAATGGTCGATTGGCGGGATATCGCCCTACTGAGGACACTGGCGCGATATCTGCGGCAAGGAGCAACGAATTTCTCCGCAGATTACATGGCGCAAACCCTGGTAAAGCATCCGGCCATCGCGCGACAGCTCGTTGAGCTTTTTCACGCCCGGTTCGATACCAGGACGCAAACTGAAGCGCGCGACCGCTCAATCGTTGTGGAGATCGAACAGGCACTGCAGCAGGTGCCGGTGCTCGACGAGGATCGCATCATCCGGGCCTATGTCAATCTGCTCGAGGCAACACTACGGACGAACTTCTTTCAAAAAGAGATGGATTATTCGCACGCTTCAACCATCAGCATCAAAATAGACAGCAAGAAGATCGAGGGTTTGCCCGAGCCCCGGCCATATGCCGAGATCTTCGTCTATTCGCCGGAAATGGAAGGAATTCATCTGCGTTTCGGCAGAATCGCACGAGGTGGCATCAGGTGGTCGGACAGGCCTGAAGATTTCCGAACAGAAGTACTGGGACTGGCAAAAGCGCAGAACGTGAAGAATGCAGTAATCGTACCGGTGGGAGCTAAGGGAGGGTTCGTACCGAAGAAGCTGCGCCAAGGAGCACCGCTGACGGTTCAGCAAGCGGTGGGCGTAGGTGCTTACCGGTCGTTAGTGTCGAGTCTTCTGGACATCACGGACAATCTCAAGGGCGACAAAACCATACCACCCGCCAATGTCGTGCGGTGGGACGGGGACGATCCGTATCTCGTTGTCGCTGCCGATAAGGGCACGGCGACCTTTTCCGATATCGCCAACCAGATTTCCGCCGAACACGGTTTCTGGCTCGATGACGCTTTCGCGTCGGGCGGGTCGGCGGGTTACGACCATAAGAAAATGGGCATCACTGCCCGGGGCGCCTGGGAGGCGGTCAAGCGGCACTTCCGCGAAATGGACATCGATATCCAATCAACTCCATTTACGACACTCGGCGTAGGCGATATGTCGGGTGATGTGTTCGGCAATGGGGCATTGTTGTCGAGGCAGATGAAGCTTATCGCCGCATTCGATCACCGCGATATCCTTATCGACCCCAATCCCGATCCGGAAAGGAGCTTCGCGGAGCGCCAGAGATTGTTCCTTTTGCCGCGGTCAAGCTGGCAAGACTACGACAAGACTTTGATCAGCGCCGGCGGAGGCCTTTTTTCCCGCCAGCTCAAGTCCATTCCAGTGAGCGAGCAGATGCGAACTATGACTGGCCTAACCGCCGCTGCTGTTACGCCGCACCAATTGATCCATGCGCTGCTCAAAAGCGAAGTCGATCTGCTTTGGCTCGGGGGAATTGGCACATATGTGAAAGCAACAGAGGAAAGCGCCAGCGATGTCGGCGACCGAGCCAATGACGCGCTGCGAATTAATGCGGCAGACCTCAAGGCGAAAGTCGTCGGCGAAGGCGCCAATCTCGGCGTCACACAGAAAGGGAGAGTGGAATTTGCCCGGCGTGGAGGCAGAATCAACACCGACGCCATCGACAATTCGGCCGGTGTGAATTCCTCCGACATGGAGGTCAACATAAAGATTCCACTTGGCGCTGCCGAGCAGGCAGGAACCATAAGCAGAGAGCAGCGCAACGAGCTGCTGGCCGGAATGACCGATGACGTTGCTGCACTCGTGCTGCGCAACAATTATATGCAAACCTTAAGTCTCAGCTTGGCGGTGGCACGTGGAACGGAGGAAACCGGCTATGCAATCCTGCTCATGCATCAGCTGGAAAAGCGCGGCCTGCTCGATCGCGAGATCGAGGGTCTGCCCACCGATCAGGAAATAAAGGCAAGAGATGCGCGCAGAGAAGGCCTAACCAGACCGGAGTTCGCCGTGCTCTTAGCTTACGCCAAGATAGCTCTCCATCAGGATCTTCTTGAGAGCAACGTTCCCGATGATGAATATTTATCGCGGGAGCTTGAGCGGTATTTTCCGCAAAAGATAATCCAGCGGCACGGCGGGGAAATCAGGCAACACCGCCTCAAGCGTGAGATCGTGGCGAGAATGCTTTCGAACAGCATGATCAACCGGGGAGGTCCGGGTTTCGTGGCGCGGCTGCAGAGCGAATCGGGGGCCACCGCCGCTCAAATAGCAGCGGCTTTCGCAGTTGCCCGGGACAGCTTCGATTTTACGGCGCACAACACTGCCATTGATGCGCTGGACAACAGAATCGCCAGTTCTCTGCAGATCAAACTTTATCTTGACCTGCAATCGCAATTGCGGCGGGCGACCCAGTGGTTCCTGCGCAACACCAATCTAAATCTGGGTATCAACGATGTCGTATCGCGGTTCCGTCAAGGCATCGGAGAGTTGAAGAACACTCTGCATGAGATTCTGCCGGCAGTCGCGCGGCAGACGCTGCGGAAACATGAGAAGGAACTTGAGGCAGGTGGGGTTCCTGGAGAACTGGCCAGGCGCATTGCGGGCCTCGCTTATCTGCAACGCGCGCCCGATATCGTGCAGGTGGCGAAGGAAACGAGCTGCAGCCTGGCGGTGGCGGCAAGGGTGCTTTACGCCTCAGGGCTGAGGTTCCACATCGATGAACTCACGGAGCGAGCTCTGGACCTGGTTGCCAGGGATTTGTTCGAGCGGCTGGCCATCAACCGCACCATGGATCAGATCTTACTCTCGCATCGGACGGTCACTCGGCAGGTGCTCGCATACAACCAAGGTGACGGCGATTCGTGGCAAGCATGGTCTGATGCCAACGAGGAGCGGATCAGTGTAGTGACCAAGACAATCGAGGAGCTGCTGGCGGAAGCGCCCTTCGACCTCGCCAAACTTTCGGTCGCGCAGGGCCTGCTGTCAGATCTTGCCATGGCACGCGGATGATAAGACAGCAGAGGGAAAACGAAATATCGCGCCATGAGCGAAACTTCCCAGCTTGCTTGTGTCTTTGCACCGGTGCTGACACCGTTCAGAGATGATTATTCCTGCAATCGGGAGCTGTTCGTCAATTTTTGCCTATGGCTCCACGCACAGGGCGTGGGGCTTGCAATCTTCGGCACGAATTCGGAGGCAAATTCGCTTACCCTTGAGGAGCGGCTGGAGCTGCTTGGCGCGCTCATCGAGGCAGGAGTGCCGCCATCGGCACTTCTGCCAGGGACGGGAGCCTGCGCGATGGGTGATAGCGTACGGCTGACGACGGCAGCGGTGAAGGCGGGATGCAGCGGGGTGCTCATGCTGCCACCTTTCTATTATAAGCCGGTCAGCGATGACGGCCTGTTCGCAGCCTATTCGGAAGTGATTGAACGGGTCGGGGATAGTCGATTCAAAATGCTGCTTTACCACATTCCGCAGGTGTCGGGAGTTCCGCTCTCTCTGGAGCTGATCGGTCGATTGGTGGAACGGTATCCCAAGACCGTCATTGGCATGAAAGATTCTTCCGGCGACCTCAACAACACGAAATCGGTCATCGAACGTTTTCGGGGTTTCAAGGTGTATGCCGGAAGCGATGCACTGTTGCTCGCCACGATGCGGTACGGCGGAGCGGGTTGCATCTCGGCGACGGCGAATGTCAATCCTGCCGCGATCGTGCGACTTAGGCGCAACTGGATGGAGGAAGGGGCGGAGGCGGCACAGGCGGGGTTGGTGCAAATCCGGAGAATCTTCGAAAGCTTTCCGATGATCGCGGCCCTCAAAGCCGCCGCCGCGCATTACGGCAGGACCAAGAGTTTCGCGGTCGTGCGGCCGCCGCTCTTGAGGTTAACCGAGGAACAACGAGGCAAGCTTTTAGAGGCGCTCGAGAAGTCCAAATTTGCAATGCCGGAGCTTGAGCGAGCGCTTGCTCGCTAGCATCGACAACGGATTTCGAATGGAATGAAGGATGCGGAACTACACTTCAGACTCTGCGTTTTTGAACATCTGCGATCGTAACTGCAACATTTCGAGGCGGTTCGTGGATCTCATGTCAAGACTCAAGATTTGTATGGCGCTGTTGTCGTTAAGCAGCATATTGGCCGGTTCTGCGGCAGCTGGCCCGAGCCTCCTCTTCGAACCACTTACGGGAAAGGTGATTTCGCAGGACCGCGCAGGAGCGGCGTGGTATCCGGCATCGCTCACCAAGCTCATGACGGCGTATCTGACATTTCAAGCAATGCGCGAGGGACGGCTGAAGCTCGACCAGCAAATTCCGGTTTCCTTCCTGGCTGCAATGCAGCCACCAAGTAAGATGGGTGTCGGGGCGGGAAGCAGCGTTACGGTCGATTTCGCCTTGCAGGCACTTTTGATCTGGTCGGCAAATGATATGGCGGTCGTGCTTGCCGAGGCGGTGGGGGGCAATCTGCCGACATTCATCGTCGCAATGAACAAGACGGCGCAGCGGATCGGCATGACGGGGACGCGCTTTCTCAACCCGAGCGGGCTGCATGATGTCAATCATTTTTCAACCGCTCGCGACCTCGCGCTGCTGGCAAGGTCGGTCTACTTAGAATTCCCGCAGCACCGGCATTATTTCAGCCAGGACTATGTGGCGGTCGGCAAACGGAAGCTGCTCAACCGAAATGGACTGCTCAGGCAAATGCAGGCGGCAGACGGAATGAAAACCGGATTCGTTTGTCCGGCAGGATTCAACCTAGTGGCTACGGCATCGATTGAGGGAAAGAGGCTGATGGCCATTTTGCTTGGAGCTTCGAGTGGGAAGAACCGCGCCGACTGGGCGGAAAATCTTCTGACGTCAGGTGCTGCAATCGCGCCCGGGCCGACTACGGTGCGAGAATTACGAAACGATGTGGTCTTCGACGGTCAGCCCCCCGATCTCAGCGCGCAGGTTTGTCATGGACGGCGCGGAATAGCGCTCGCTGCGGCAACCTCGCTTAAAGGATACGGGACGTCACTGGGAGAATTTTCCGGAAGAGACGGGGCGGTGAAGGTGTTGAGAATCTGGTCGGACTCGGGGGATGCTCACATGGAAGGTGCGGCAAAGGGAATCGTACGATTGCCGAAAGGTCGTGGGTATCTGGCTATGGTTTGGGACCTTGATGAGGAAGGTGCCCGATCGCTTTGCGACTTTCTCAATGAACGGCACGCATTCTGCCAAGTCATGCCTCCTGAGAGCCTCAAGCAGATGGCCGAACAGGCGCGACTTGATGCAGCGTCCGCAAAGACGAAGAAGCGCCCCAAGAGCAAGAGGAAAAAGAAAAAAACCTAAGGGCAGGAGCGGAGTGCTATTTCCCCGAGGCGATGTCAATCGCCGGGTGGAGCTTTCTTGCGAATGAGAAAGACGAGGCGCCCCTCGATCGAAGCCGAGTTCACCAACTCGTGCCCCTGCTCGGTGCAGAAGTGCGCCACATCAATCGGCGCTGCCGGATCGGTGGCAATCAGGCGCAGGGTTGCGCCTGGGTCCATGGACTTAAGGCGCTTTGCCGCTTTGAGCACCGGCAAGGGACATTGGTAGCCGGAAACGTCAAGTTCCTCGTCGGCATCGGTCATTTCACATCCAGGTTCTCAAAGGGCATGCATCGGCCGAGCATGCCGATTGCGGTATCGCCAAGGAACAGGGGAGGCAGTATACTGTCAAGCGGTCAATAATTGGGCGAAATTGGTCTTGATTGGTCACGATGGTATGAGCGCACCTGAAAACAACAGAGCAGGCAAACCGGTCCGTCCGGGGGTGGATTTCGGCAAGCGGCGGGCACGCTCGACCCCGAAGGGACGGCAGATTGAGCCGCAGGCCTTGAAAGACATCCGCCGCCTATTGGGCGAATCGCCCCGCCGACGGGATTTGCTCATTGAGTATCTGCATCTCATTCAAGACAAATACGGTCACATTCAGGCCAAACATCTTGCGGCGCTTGCCCATGAAATGAAGCTGCCGATGGCGGAAGTCTATGAAGTGGCAACCTTCTATCATCATTTCGATGTGGTGAAAGAGGGCGAAACGATGCCGCCTGAAATTACGATCAGAGTTTGCGATTCACTGTCCTGTGAACTCACCGGGGCGAAGGAGCTTATCGAGACGTTGCGGGCAAAGGCACCGAAATATGTGCGGGTCGCGCATGCGCCGTGCATGGGCCGATGCCATTGCGCTCCTGCCGCGGCAGTCGGCAAGAACTATGTCGATCGGGCGGAGGTTTCCCTGCTGCTGAATCTGGCAAAGAACCGAAAGCTGAAGCCGGAAAAGCCCAAATACCCATCTCTCGCACAAACCATGAGGAACGGAGGGTATGAGGCGCTCGCGGCATTGCGCAAGGGCGCAAAGAGCGTCGATGAGGTGATAGGGATATTCAGCGAGGCGGGACTGAGGGGACTTGGCGGAGCAGGATTTCCGTCGGGGAAAAAATGGGAGTTCGTTCGCGCCGGCGAACAGCCGCGCTATGTGTGCATCAACGGCGATGAGGGCGAGCCTGGTACTTTCAAGGACAAGCACTATCTCGAAAACAACCCGCACCAGTTCCTGGAGGGTGTTCTCGTTGCGGCATGGGGTGTGGAGGCGAAAGGCGTCTATGTGTATCTGCGGGATGAATATCCTGCGGCTCGTCAGGTGTTGCGCAGAGAGATTGCAGCGATCGAGCGGGAAGGCATAGCGCCGCGCGGCTATATCCAGCTGCGCCGTGGTGCGGGCGCCTATATCTGCGGCGAAGAGTCGGCGATGATAGAGTCGATCGAGGGAAAGCGCGGGTTTCCGCGTCATCGTCCCCCCTATGTGGCTCAAGTCGGATTGTTCGGACGCCCGACGCTCGTCCACAATGTCGAGACGGTTTATTGGATGCCGGAAATCCTGAGGAAGGGGGCAGAGTGGTTCGCGCGGCAGGGCAAGCCCGGCCACAAGGGAGTGAGGTCCTATTCGGTGTCGGGGCGGGTAAAGCGGCCAGGTGTCGTGATCGCGCCGGCCGGCTCGACCGCGAATGAGCTGATCGCGCTGTGCGGCGGCATGGCGGAAGGCCACCGGTTGAAGGGCTACCTTCCCGGCGGAGCATCGGGTGGAATCCTGCCGGCATCGATGGCCAATCTGCCGCTCGATTTCGGGCAACTCGAAAAACATGGTGCATTCGTCGGCTCGCATGCGGTGGTGGTGCTGTCGCATCGCGACGACATGCGAGAGGTGACGGTCAATCTTCTCAAGTTTTTTGCCGATGAGTCCTGTGGGCAGTGTACCCCATGCCGGGTCGGCTGCGAGAAAGCGGTAAAGCTAACCGGGGAACGGACGTGGGATAAGGCGCTGCTCGCCGAACTCGCGCAGGTCATGGCGGATGCCTCGATCTGTGGGCTCGGCCAGGCGGCCCCAAATCCGATCCGCGCGGTGATGAAGTTCTTTCCCGAGGACGTGGCAGGATGAACGAACCGATCAAATTTACGCTCGATGGGAATGAAGTTGAGGCGCAGCCACATGAAACGATCTGGCAAGTGGCAAAGCGCAAGGGAATCAGTATTCCGCATCTCTGCTGGAAGGATGCGCCTGGGTACCGGGCGGATGGAAATTGCCGTGCGTGCATGGTCGAGGTCGAGGGCGAGCGGACGCTGGCTGCATCGTGCATACGCAAACCGACACAAGGGATGAAGGTTTCAACCGCGACGCAAAGAGCGAAAGCGGCGCGCGGACTGGTTATGGAGCTCCTGATCACCGACCAGCCAACGCGTGGAGGAGCACATGATGCGGTGTCGCCGTTCTGGACATGGGCACAAGTGATGGGTGTGGAGATCTCGCGCTTTCCCAAGGACGGCAATCCGCCGGCTGACCTTTCGCACCCAGCAATGGCGGTTAATCTCGATGCCTGCATCCATTGCAATCTCTGTGTGCGAGCCTGTCGCGAGGTGCAGGTGAACGATGTCATCGGCATGGCTTATCGCGGACCACAGGAGAAGGTGGTTTTCGATTTCGACGATCCGATGGGAGCGTCGACCTGCGTGGCATGCGGGGAATGCGTGCAGGCCTGCCCAACAGGCGCGCTGATGCCCAAGTCGATCGTCAATGAAGCGGGACGAGGCGCCAGGACAGCTTCCAGGGAAGTTCATTCCGTATGTCCCTATTGTGGTGTTGGTTGCCAGATCACGTACAAGATCCGAGACGAACGGATCGCCTGGGTCGAGGGGCGCGATGGACCGGCCAATGAAAACCGCTTGTGCGTCAAAGGACGCTTCGGCTTCGACTATGTGAGCAATCCCGAAAGGCTGACCAAGCCGCTGATCAGAAAAGCGGGTTCAGCAAAGGGAATGAACATGGACCCGCGCAATCCTTTGACGCATTTCCGCGAAGCGAGTTGGGAAGAGGCCCTCAATGCCGCAGCGGAGGGACTCAAAAGGATTCGCGACCAGCACGGAAAGTCGTCGCTTGCGGGGTTTGGCTCGGCAAAATGCTCGAACGAGGAGGCCTATCTTTTTCAAAAGCTTGTACGCACCGGATTCGGCTCGAACAATGTAGACCACTGCACGCGGCTCTGCCATGCCTCATCCGTTGCGGCGCTGATGGAAACAATCGGATCGGGAGCGGTGACGGCACCTTTCACGGCAGTAGCAGACTCAGATGTCATCATCGTGATCGGAGCAAACCCGACCGAGAACCACCCTGTAGCGGCGACCTATTTCAAGCAGGCCGCAAGAAGGGGCGCGACGCTAATCGTAATGGATCCCCGAGGACAGGCCCTGGCGCGACATGCCACGCATATGCTGCAGTTCAGAAACGGGACCGATGTGCCGCTGCTCAATGCGATGATGAATGTCATCGTCAGCGAGGGACTATATGACCGGCAATACGTACAGGCGCACACGGAAGGATTTGATAAGCTCAAAGAACATCTGGTGAAATTCACCCCTGAGTCCATGGCGCCGGTCTGCGGCATCGAATCCGACGTGATCCGCAGGGTGGCGCGCACCTATGCCCAGGCAAAAGCGGCGATCATCTTCTGGGGCATGGGCATCTCGCAGCATGTTCACGGTACCGACAATGCCCGCTGTCTGATTTCGCTGGCGTTGATGTGCGGCCAGGTTGGACGGGAGGGCACCGGGCTGCATCCGCTCAGAGGGCAGAACAACGTTCAAGGCGCATCGGATGCCGGTCTCATACCCATGGTATTTCCGGATTACGCACGAGTGGGAGTTGAGGAAAACCGCGCCAAATTCGAAAAACTGTGGGGTGTCGAACTGGATCCCAAACCAGGTTTGACGGTGGTAGAGATCGTCGACGCCATCCACCGGAGCGAGATAAAGGGCATGTACATCATGGGAGAGAACCCGGCGATGTCTGACCCTGACGTCAGCCATGCACGGGCGGCGCTTGAAATGCTCGACCATCTCGTCGTGCAAGATATTTTTCTCACCGAGACGGCGATGTATGCGGATATCGTGTTGCCGGCGAGCGCATGGCCGGAGAAGAACGGCACCGTATCGAATACCAATCGCACCGTACAGATGGGACGCAAAGCGCTCGACCCTCCAGGTGAGGCGAAACCCGATTGGTGGATTACGATCGAAATTGCCAGGCGGATTGGTCTGCCGTGGACGTACAGCGGGCCTGCTGATGTCTTTGCGGAAATGAAACTCGCCATGCCCTCGCTCGACAATATCAGCTGGGACCGGCTGATGAGGGAATCGGCGGTAACATATCCTTGCCCGTCGCCGGAGCATCCTGGTCTTGACATCGTGTTCTCGGACGGCTTTCCGACAGCAGATGGGCTCGGCAAGTTCGTAGCCGCGGATGTGATTCCACCAGACGAGCTGCCCGACCGGGAGTATCCCTATATTTTGTCAACCGGGCGACAGCTTGAACACTGGCATACGGGCGCGATGACAAGGCGGGCAGCAAACCTCGATGCCATCGAACCTTCACCCACGGCCCAGCTCAACCCTCTTACGATAGCGCGACTGGGGCTAAAGCCTGGGGACACAGTGCGGGTGACATCGCGGCGCGGAACGGTGGAACTGCAGGCGCGGGCGGATTCGGCAGTTCCAGAGAGTGTGGTGTTCATTCCCTTTGCCTATGTGGAGGCGGCAGCGAACCTTCTCACTAATCCCAAGCTCGACCCGTTCGGAAAAATTCCGGAATACAAATATTGCGCGGTAAAACTCGAGCCGGTGAAGAGCCCTGAGCTCGCTGCGGCGGAATGATGCGGTTTCGCACGAGATGACGAACTCGAAATGCTGAAGATATCTACTCGAGATTTCTTAGTGGCGCCGGATCCCGAAGACCCTCGCCTATTTAGGCCTGTACCCGGGATCGATCAGGAAGGCAGACGAATCGAGCAGTTCGTGGTGACCGAGCGACCCCTGACCATCTATCTCAATCGGCAGGAAATCGTGACAGCCATGACCATCGGCGATCATCCCGACTGGCTCGCGATCGGCTACCTCGCCAACCAGGGCATGATTGAGAAAGGCGATGAGATCAATGGCATCGACTACGACGACGATCTAGGCGTGGTGGTGGTTAGAACGCCGAAACAGACTGATTTTGAAAACAAGTTGAAGAAACGCACCCAGACGTCGGGGTGTGCACAGGGGACGATGTTCGGCGACCTCATGGAGAATTTTGCCCGGATCGAGCTGTCGAAAACGGCGACCATCAGGACAAGCTGGCTCTACCGGCTGATGAAAACCATCAATATGACCCCGTCGCTCTATCTCAAAGCCGGTGCGATCCACGGCTGCGTGCTGGCCCAGGAGGACCGGGTGCTCGTGTATTTGGAGGATGTGGGCAGGCACAATGCGGCGGATAAGATCGCGGGGTGGATGTTTCTCAACCGCACAGAGGCAAGCGACAAGATCTTTTATACCACGGGCAGGCTGACCTCGGAGATGGTGATCAAATGCGTCCAGATGGGCATTCCCATTCTGGCGTCACGATCGGGTTTCACGGCTTCGGGAGTTGAGCTTGCAAGAGAGGCGAATCTGACACTGATCGGCCGAGCGCGCGGCAAGCGATTCATCGCGCTGGCCGGAGAGGAGCGCATCGTTTTCGATGCCGATCCGCTCGCCATCGAGGAAGAAGAGCGCAGGTATCTGCGCAAGGCGGCGGGCAGCGATGACTGAAGCGATTGCCGGTGTGATCCTGGCGGGAGGCCTTGCCAGTCGAATGGGTGGAGGCGATAAGGGATTCATTCGTATTGGCGGCAAGCCGATTCTCGATCACGTGATCGCCAGACTCAAACCTCAGACAGAGGCTTTGGCGATCAATGCCAATGGCGATGCCTCCCGCTTTCAAGCTTACGGGTTGCCGGTGTTGCCAGACACGATCCCAGGATCGGTCGGACCCTTGGCGGGCGTGCTGGCCGGACTTGAATGGGCGGCAAATCTTGGCTTTGACTTCATCGTCACGGCAGCGACGGACACGCCGTTCTTTCCGCGAGACCTCGTGGTGAAGCTCAAGAGCAGCATGAGGGACAGCAATGCCGAGCTGGCAGTGGCAGCCTACGACACGCAGCATCATCCAGTGTTCGGACTGTGGCCCGTGGCCCTGCGCGAGGATCTGCGCAGGGCCATCGCCGAAGAAGGCATCCGCAAGGTCGATGAATGGACTGCGCGCCACAGGCTCGCGGTAGCTCAATTCGGACCCAAGGCGTATGATCCCTTCTTCAATGCCAATAGGCCCGAAGATCTCAACGAGGCCGCAGCCATCTTGAGCAGATACGCGCCGTGACACCGAAGCTGCTTGGCATTGCCGGGTTCAAGAATGCCGGCAAAACAACGCTGACCGAACGGCTGGTGAGAGAATTGACCCAACGCAACTACCGGATTTCGACGATCAAGCACGCCCATCACGGTTTCGATATTGATCATGAAGGCCGCGACAGCTGGCGCCACCGCCAGGCGGGAGCAAGCGAAGTGGCAGTTGTATCAATGAAGCGTTGGGCGCTGGTGCATGAACTCAGAGGAGAGGCCGAGCCTTTGCTTGCCGAAGTCCTCGCAAAGTTTTCGCCGTGCGACCTCGTGATAACGGAGGGTTATAAATCAGAAAGCCATGTGAAGATTGAAGTCCGCAATACCGCACTCCACCATCCGGAACTTGCCGGTGCGGATAAGACGGTGATCGCAATCGCTGCGAATGGAACGGTTAAGAATGCGCCGGTTCCGGTGTTTGACCGCGAAGACGTCTCGGCGATCGCAGATTTCATCGTTGAACGCCTGGGACTTTCGCCGCGATGAAGAAGGCACGGATACTTCTCGATGATTGCTTTCTTCACGACAGCGAGCGATTGGGGCACGATGAGGCGATCGACCTAATCCTCGAACGGGTAAGAAGGATCGCCACCAGCGAGATCGTCAAGCTCGAGGACGTTCCAGGGCGCGTCATCGCAGAAGATTTGATAGCGCCAAAGGATGTGCCGAGCTTTGCCAATGCGGCGGTCGACGGCTATGCCTTCGCGCACACTTCGCTTAGGGGCGGCGATACCAGACTGAAAGTGGTGGCAAGGATCGCGGCAGGGCAGGAGGCAAGGACCGCGATCAAGCGGGGAGAAGCTGTGCGCATTTTTACCGGCGCCGCCATCCCTGAAGGAGCGGATACGTGCATCATGCAGGAGGATGTCGCCCTCGAGGGCGATTGCATCGTTGTACGCCAGGGATTGAAGCGCGGAGCCAATCTGCGCAAGGCGGGGGAGGATCTGAAATCGGGCGAGGTCGTGGTTCGGGCGGGGGAGACTTTGCGCCCACAGGAGGTCGCAGCAATCGCTTCAATCGGGAGAGACAGGGTTGCATGTTTTGAGAGGCTTAAAGTTGCTCTCATCTCTACGGGCAACGAACTATCAAGGCCGGGCGAGAGTCTCGGGCGCAGCGGTGTGTTCGACGCAAACTATTTCATGTTGCGGGGCCTGGTCGCAACGGCAGGGGGACGGGTGGAGGATTACGGTATCGTTGCGGATGAACGCAATGCCGTTGAGAGGGTGATTGAGAGGGCCACGGCGAACAGCGATGTGATCCTATCGACTGGCGGCGTCAGCCGCGGCGAGGCGGATCATATCGTACGGGCCATAATGGAAAGGGGCGTGCTGCATGGCTGGCAAATAGCCGTCAAGCCGGGGCGGCCGCTTGCCATCGGACAAATCGGAGACAAGGTTTTTCTCGGACTCCCAGGGAATCCGGTAGCCGTTTATGTGACTTTCGTTCTCTATGCGTTGCCGGTATTTGCCCAGCTGCAGGGAAGGATTTGGCGTCCGCCGCAGCGCTACCCGATAGAGGCAGGATTTGCATTTGCGGGCAAGAAGGCCGGACGCCGCGAATTCTGGCGAGGATGGGTCGAGCACACTAAGGGCGGTGTAAGGGTGAAGAAATTTCCGCGTGATGGGTCGGGGCTGATCAGCGGCCTGCGGCAGGCGACAGGCCTGATCGAAATTCCGGAGCACGTGACCGATGTAGCTGAGGGAGACATGGTGGCATTCATCCCATTTGCCGAGTTCGGAGTTAGCCGTTGACGCCCGCTGATATCATCGGGTTCTGGGTGGCCGCAGGCGAAAGCAAATGGTTCGCCAGGGATAGTGCCTTCGATGGAATGCTGTCGGTGAAGTTTGGAGGCGCGCTTACTAGGGGGCGCGAGGGCAAGTTTGCTGAATGGGCAGAGAATGCGGATGGGGCGCTCGCCCTCGTCATTCTGCTCGATCAGTTCTCCCGCAACATATATCGTGGCAGTCCGCTCATGTTTACTCAGGACCTTCAAGCGTTGAGGGTGGCGCGACAAGCGATCGCTAGAGGCTTTCACCAGAAGATGCCGGCGAGCTCAGCACGATGGTTCGTCATGCCGTTCGAACATGCTGAAGATGTCGAGGCTCAATGGCGGGCGGTCGGGTTGCTGCAGGCAATGGGCCTCAACGAAATGGTGCCATGGGCGCGGCTTCACCTCGATGTCATCCAGAGATTCGGGCGCTTCCCGCATCGCAACCGGGTGCTGGGGCGCCAATCCACGCCAGAGGAACTGGCGTTTCTGGCGAGCGGTGGATTTGCGGGATAGTGTCGGAAACACGTGCGAGCTGGTCGCCCCGCTGCGCTGGTGATTGAATTTCGCTCACTAATGTGACGATCATTGCAGCATCGGCTTAGAGACGGAGTGGCTTCAGATGAAATCACAGGCACGGGTGGTGGTGATCGGGGGCGGCGTGGTGGGCGTCTCGACGCTCTACCATCTGGTGAAGAAAGGATGGAGCGATGTGGTGCTCGTCGAACGCAGAGAGCTTACATCCGGCTCCACGTGGCACGCTGCGGGTCTCTTACCACTTTTCAACCTTTCCTATTCGGTGGGGCAAATGCACAAATACTCGGTCAATCTCTACAAGAAACTGGAGGCGGAGACCGGACAGCACGTCGGCTTTAAGGTGGTTTCCAATATCAGGCTGGCACGGACAAAGGACCGGTGGGATGAGTTCATGTATTACGCCGGGGTAGCGGAAACGATCGGGGTCAAGGTCAATGTGCTTACGCCCCGGGACGTGAAGGAAATCTGGCCGCTTTGCCAAACGGAGGATATTGTCGGTGCCATCCAGCATCCGGAGGATGGATACATCCAGCCCGCCGACTTGACGCAAGCCCTGGCCAAGGGCGCACGGGCTGGCGGTGCTGAAATCAACCGTTACACGACCGTAATGGCACTTGAGCGAAAGCCATCCGGGGAGTGGCTGGTCAAGACCGACAAAGGCGACATCACCGCGGAGCATGTGGTTTCGGCGACGGGCAATTTCGTTCGCCGGACGGGAGAAATGCTTGGACTCGACATTCCGGTCATTCCGGTCGAGCACCAGTATATCGTCACGGAACCTCATCCCGATATCGTGGCGCGGCAGCAACAAGGCTTGCCGGAAATGGGCGTGCTCAGGGAGGCCGATTCAAGCTGGTACATGCGGGAGGAAAATGCAGGCCTACTTCTCGGTCCTTACGAAAGCGGGGCACCTTGCTGTTATCTCGACGGTCCTGACAAGGAGGCCGAGTATGAGCTGTTTCAGGAAGATCTCGACAGACTTGCCCCGCATATTGAAACTGCAATCACGCGCGTGCCGGCCTTCGGCGAAGTAGGGATCAAAAAGGTTTATAACGGAGCTATTGCCTATACGCCGGACGGATCGCCGGTGATCGGGCCGGCCTGGGATGTAAAGAACGTCTGGCTCAATGAAGGCCACAGTTTCGGGGTGACTGCGGCAGGCGGTGCCGGCTGGCAACTTGCCGAATGGATCGTCGAAGGCGAACCCACAATCGACATGATGGGCGTTGATCCGAGGAGATTCGGGCCTTATGCGTCGCGCGGCTATCTGAAGGCAAAAAACGAGGAAGCATATCGCAACGTATTCACCCCGCATTATCCAGACGAAGAGCGGGCGGAGGCACGGCCGCTGAAGCGCACTCCCTGCTATGAGCGGATGAAGGCGCTGGGAGCGGTGTTTGGAAGCATCTACGGTTGGGAACGACCGGGATGGTTCGCACCACCAAACTACTCGCTGTCGGATGGTGAATTAAACGCTCCGAAAAACGTGCTCCTAAATCACAATCATGCCCCCGCGGTGGATGGCAGGATCAAGGAAAAATGGTCGTTCAGGCGGTCGAATTATTTTTTGCATGTCGGAAACGAATGCAAGAACGTTGCCGACAACGTCGGCCTTCTGGACATGTCGGCATTCGCCAAATACGAGGTTTCCGGACCCAAAGCGGAGGAATGGCTCGACTCGCTGCTGGCCAACCGCATTCCAAGAAAAGTGGGCCGTCTTGGCCTGTGTCATCTTCTGTCACAGAACGGCGGGGTGAGATCGGAGTTCACGGTTTGCCGAACCGGTGCTGAACGGTTTTATCTCGTCGGTGCCGGCGCCTTCGAACGCCATGACTTCGACACGCTCTGCAAGCTGCTGCCGGCGACGGGAGTTCAGCTGCAAAAGATCACCACGCAAATAGGAGTATTGGTGCTGGCCGGACCGCGTTCGCGTGAACTCTTGCAGAAGCTCACCGACAACGATCTCTCGACGGCGAAGTTTCCGTGGCTTTCAGCACAGTTCATCAATGTCGGAATCGCCCAGGCGCAGGCGCTAAGGGTCAACTTCGTGGGCGAGCTTGGATTCGAGCTGCATCACCCGATCGAGATGCAGAACACAATATTCGATCTCATCATAGATGCGGGTGCGGGAATGGGCATCAAGCCATTTGGAATCAAGGCCATGGATTCACTGAGGCTGGAAAAATCCTATCGTCTCATCCCGCGCGAGTTGTCGATCGAATATGCAGCGCTCGAATCGGGTCTCGACCGTTTCGTGCACCTGAACAAGGGAGAGTTCATCGGCCGGGATGCGCTCGTTGAGTGGCAACAGAGAGGATTTAGCAATCGATTCGTTACCATGGAAGTGCACGGAATTTCCGACGCCGATGCCCGGGGCAACGAACCTATCTACAACAAGAAAGGCAAGTTGATTGGACGCTGTACGTCCGGCGGATACGGGTGGCGGATCAACAAATCGCTGGCGCTTGGCATGGTGAGGCCCGAGTTTGGCGAGGAAGGCAGCGAGATCGAGGTGAAGATCCTGGGAGATATATACGGCGCTACGGTTGTGGGAGAATCGCCGTTCGATCCGGAGAATTCGCGTCTCAGAGCTTGAGCGTGCGGCAACCGTCGGGCGCGGCTGTCACCTATCAGAAGAGGCCGACAATGCGTCCGGCCTCGTCCAATCCAATCACCTCGGCTGAAGGAGCCTTCGGCAGGCCCGGCATCGTCATGATGTCCCCGCAGATCACAACAACGAACTCGGCACCGGCAGAGAGGCGCACCTCGCGAATTGGCACAACATGTCCGGTTGGGGCTCCTTTGAGATTGGGATCGGTTGAAAAGGAATATTGCGTCTTGGCCATGCAGATCGGGAATCTGCCATAACCCGAGGCTTCAAAGGACTTGAGCTGGTCGCGTATGTTTTTGTCCGCGACGATATCCTCGGCGCGATAGATTTCCCGGGCAATGGTCTTGATCTTGTCCCATAGGGAAATGTCATCACCATAGATGGGCTTGAACTGGCTCGCACCCTTGTCGGCGAGGATAGCAACGTGGCGAGCCAAAGCTTCGGCACCGCGCGAGCCTTCCGCCCAGTGAGTGCATTTGAACGCGTCGACACCGTGGTCGCGGCAAAAGTCCTTGACAGCTTCAACTTCGGCGTCGGTATCAGTCAAGAAGTGGTTCACGGCAACCGCGATCGGTACGCCGAACTTCTTGATGTTCTCGACGTGGCGGCCGAGATTGGCAAGTCCCTTTTTGAGAGCTGCGAGATTCTCAAGTTTAAGGTTGTCCTTAGCAATGCCACCGTGCATCTTCAGTGCACGGATGGTTGCGACGACGACGGCCGCTGCAGGATTGAGTTTTGCTTTGCGACACTTTATGTCGAAGAATTTCTCCGCTCCGAGATCGGCACCGAAACCAGCTTCGGTCACCACGTAGTCACTGAGCTTGAGCGCGGCCCTGGTGGCCATGACGGAATTACAGCCGTGGGCAATGTTGGCAAACGGGCCGCCGTGGACGAACGCCGGGTTGTTTTCCAAGGTTTGAACGAGGTTGGGCATAAGGGCGTCTTTGAGCAGAACGGTCATAGCTCCGGGCGCCTTCAGATCCTTGGCGAAGACCTGCCCGCGGTCGCGCCGCGCTGCAACGACAATCTGGCCAAGCCGGCGCTCGAGGTCTGCGAGCGAGGTTGACAGGCAGAGGATTGCCATGATCTCGGAGGCGACGGTTATGTCGAAGCCGGCCTCGCGCGGGTAACCGTTGGCAACACCGCCCAGGGAACAGACGATCTGGCGCAGGGCGCGATCGTTCATGTCGAGGACTCGGCGCCAGGAAACGCGTCTTGAATCAATAGCCAGTTCGTTTCCCCAATAAAGATGATTGTCAATGATGGCGGCGAGGAGATTGTGGGCAGAGGTAATGGCGTGAAAATCACCGGTGAAATGGAGATTGATATCCTCCATGGGAACGATTTGCGAGTAACCGCCGCCAGCCGCACCTCCTTTCATGCCGAAACAGGGGCCCAACGATGGCTCGCGCAGACAAATCATGGCCTTCTTGCCGATGGAATTCAGGCCGTCTCCAAGACCCACAGTCGTCGTGGTCTTGCCCTCGCCGGCGGGCGTTGGGTTGATGGCGGTGACCAGAATCAACTTGCCATCGGGATTTGCATTGAGGCTGTCGATGTAGTCGAGATCGATCTTGGCCTTGGTATGACCGAAGGGGATGAGACGATCGTCAGGGATGCCCAGTTTTCTGCCGATTTCGACAATCGGCAGCAACTTGGCTTGGCGGGCGATTTCGATGTCGCTCTTTAGGCTAACCATTGACGAGACTCCATTTGGGAGGCCACAAATCAGATATAGCGGTCGTGCCAGGCCGCCGGTTCCGGCTGCGACGCTTTTTGGGAAATCGCGACCAGTATCGACCGAGGGTGCCGTTTTTGCAGACCTACGTTGACCGAAAGGCTTGCGACTTTACTGTTTACGACTTGTGGTGCAATAGGGACTAGCCCATGCGAAATTTCCAATTGCCGGGCCGTTCGACAGTGCATTCGACTGGCGGCATGGCCGCAACTTCCTCGGTGCTGGCGACACTTGCGGCAATCGATGTGCTGAAAGCGGGCGGAAATGCCGTCGATGCCTCGGTCACAGCATCGGCCGTGCTGTGCATTACCGAACCTCACATGACCGGTATCGGAGGAGATTGCTTCGCTCTTGTCGGGCAGAATGATGGGACGATTGCGGGACTGAACGGCTCGGGCCGGGCTGCAATGGCCGCAGATGGGGACTGGCTGAAGCGGTTGAAGCCGAGTGAGTTCGATCCGCATGGGGTTCATTCGGTCACGGTTCCGGGGGCGGTCGATGCGTGGAGCACTCTGCTCGATCGTTACGGCACAATAAGCCTTGGCCAGGCGCTGCAACCCGCGATCCGGCTGGCGGAGGAGGGAGTGCCAGTGAGCCCGCGCGTGGCATCCGACTGGGCGAAAGAAAGCGATCGGCTGAGACACAGCGAGGAAGGACGGATGCATCTCCTGTTGCACGGCAAGGCTCCGAGAACCGGCGAAGTCATGCGTTTTCCGGCATTGGCAAGGACTCTACAGATTATCGCCAAAGAGGGGCGGGACGGATTTTACTGCGGAGAGCCGGCCAAAGATATCGTGGCGCATCTCAAACCACTCGGTGGACTTTTGACAATAGAGGATTTTGAACGGACGAAGGCTGACTGGGTCGAACCCCTGACGACCCAATTCCAGGACCACGACATCGTCGAGCTACCGCCTAATGGGCAGGGGATCACCACGCTTATCGCGCTCAACATATTGCGCCAGTTCGAGCTCGACCGGCACGCGGCGGACAGCGCAGAGCGAATTCATCTGGAAGTGGAGGCCATGCGGCTGGCGTGGATGTACCGCAATCGTCATGTGGCAGATATGGACTGGGTCGATCTGCCGCTCGAAAAGCTATTGAGCGCGGCGACGGCCGAGCGGTTAGCAAGTCGGATATCCGATCGGCGAACGATGAGCGGTCCAGAAGGGCTTCCAGCAATGCCGTCGTCGGATACGGTCTATCTCAGCATCGTTGACAGTCGGCGAATGGCGGTGTCGTTCATAAACTCGCTCTATGATTCCTTTGGATCGAGCATCGTCACGCGCAGGACCGGGATCGCACTGCAGAACAGAGGCGCGTGTTTCGTCACCGATCCCACGCATCCAAACTGCATCGGACCGGGAAAGAGGCCGTTGCATACGCTCATGCCGGGGATGATTAGGAAGAACGGGCGCATCCGACATTCGTTCGGCGTCATGGGAGGCTCCTATCAGCCCATGGGTCACTTGTCGGTTGCCGTGAACCGGCTCACCTACGACATGGACGTGCAGGAAGCCCTTGACTTTCCGCGGTATTTTCATACCGACGGCATGCTTGTCATCGAGCACGGCGTGGCGGAAGAGACGGCCAGAAATCTCGAGGATAAGGGCCACCGGGTTGTGCGCGCCGCAGAGCCCTTAGGGGGCGGACAAATGATTGAAATCGACTACGGCTCAGGAACCCTGGTCGGAGGGTCGGATCCGCGCAAGGACGGCTTGGCGCTGGGATACTAGGTTCCTTTTGCGTTTGTTTACGATTGATCCCTTAACCTTCGAGTTGCTGCCCTAGGTCTTGGGGCGGCTCAAAATACTGCGCGCCTACTTACGGGATCTTGCATTGAGCGGGAGTCAGAAACGCAACGCTGAAGCCGGCGCCCGGCTGCTTGACACGGTCGCTCCTCCACGAAGCAAAGAGGAGCGCGAGTTCATCCTGCATGCGCTGGCATCGGTCGGACAGGCAACATATCATTGGGCGATTGCCAGCGATCAAATCGACTGGAGCGCAAACGCGACCGATGTGCTCGGAGTTGGCGACGGAAATCTCGTCAAGAGCGGGCGCGGTTATGCGAGCTTGCTCGACCCCGACAATTTCACCAGCCGATATGAAGCAGTCATGCACAACGCGCTCATCGACGAGGGCGAAGGCGTCGCGTTCCAGATAGAATATTTGCTGAGGCCGCGCGGACGTAGCGACCCATCGGGAATGTGGTTGGAAGATTCGGGCAGGTGGTTTGCCGGACCCGATGGCCGTCCGCAGGACGTGCTCGGGGTAGTTCGACAGATCAATGACCGGCACCATCATGACCAGCAGTTGAGATTCCTCGGCAATTGCGATCCGCTGACCGGAATGATGAATCGCGGACGCCTGGCCGAAGCAGTGGGGGAAACGATCGCCGCGGCGCGACGCGAGGGGCAGGCTTGCGCCTTTCTGATTGCCGCAATCGCAAACCTCGGTGTCGTGAACGATGCGTATGGGTTCGATATCGCCGATGAAGTGATCATCGCAGTGGGGCGGCGATTGCGGCAAGTGGTCCGCGCGGGCGATGCAATCGGACGCTACTCGGGCGCGAAGTTCGGCATCATCCTTACGAATTGCGATGAACATGATCTCGAGGTAGCGGCTGAACGCTTTCTCAGCGTAGCGCGCGAAAGCGTGATCGAGACTGAACGGGGGCCGGTGTGGGCCATGCTGTCGGTTGGCGGATTGATCTTGCCGCGGCATGCGGACACTCCGAATCTGGCGATGGCGAGGGCGGAGGAAGCGCTGTCGGAGGCAAGGAGACTCCCAACCGACGGGTTCGTGGTTTTTCGGCCGTCGGCGGAAAGAATTTCGGCAAGAAGCCTCAACGCCCAGTGTGCGGCGGAGATCGTTGCAGCGCTGAAGAACGAGCGGTTCGGACTGGCGTTTCAGCCAATCGTCGATGCACGTAGCGGGGAAACTGCGATGTATGAGGCGCTGTTGCGCATGCAACTGCCGGAAGGACAAAGCATCGCAGCGGTTCATCTGGTCCCGATCGCGGAGAAGCTAGGATTGATACGGCTGATCGACCGACGGGTGTTAATGCTGGCGGTGGAGCAGTTGAAGCAGTTTCCAGCAGCCCGCCTCACACTCAACATTTCCGGAATAACGGCGACAGATCCGAGGTGGTTTGGTCAGCTTACCGCGATCTTGGCCGAACAGGCAGAAATCGTCAGCCGTTTGACAATAGAGATCACGGAAACGGCCGCGCTGCACGATTTGAATGAGATCATTCGGTTCGTCTCGGCGCTCAGGCAATTGGGGTGTTCGGTGGCGATCGATGATTTTGGCGCAGGCTATACGTCGTTCAGAAATCTCAAGGTCCTGAACGTAGACATGGTGAAGCTCGACGGGTCGTTCTGCGAGAATCTGTCGACCAACCGGGAGAATCAATTCTTTGTCCGTTCGCTCATCGATCTGGCGAAGAAGTTCGATCTGCGAACAGTGGCCGAATGGGTACAAACTAAAGAGGACGCGCAGCTGCTCACGACCTGGGGAATCGACTATTTGCAAGGAGATATTTTCGGGGAGGCGATGAGCGAACCTCCCTGGTCGGGAGGAGAGGAGCGAGTCCGGGAAAATCCTGCGTACAGAGGAGCGGAGACGGAAGAAGGCGGGGCAGCGAGAGAACCGGAGAACAGCCGGCTGCCTGTCGCCGCACCGGTCTCTCGGAGTGCCGAGGTTGCGGGTGGTGATGCATCGATGCTTGGGACGGATTGGGTCGACGCGCGGAATTGCGTGACTGCCGAGGGCGACAGGGGCACCAGCACGAACGAGGGGTTGCTGGATTTTTCCAAGTTGCGCACGGCGCTCGATGCGCTCGATGCGCATTTTGGTCCGGCTGACACCAAAAAGGGGAAGGGTGAACCCACAGCGAGTGAGGGTTAAGAGTTCTTGGTGGTCAATGACTCTAGCCGCCGCTGCATCTCGCGTAGCTGTTCCTGAATATCCTTCAATTCACTTGTCGAGGATGCGGGCTCGCGTGCGGCCGAGGCAGGCTCAGCGCGCTGGGTTTTTTGCGCGGCGAAAGGATTGAACAACTTCATAGCGTCTTCGAACATCGTCATGTTTTTCTTTACCTGCTCATCCATGAGCTTAAAGGGCTCAGGGCTTACGCCGAGGCTGTTCAACAGCTGATCCCGGAAACGCTGCTGCTCACGGGTGAGTTGTTCGAGCGACATTTCAAGGTAACTCGGCACCAGAGCCTGCATCTGATCGCCGTAGAACTGGATTAGCTGGCGAAGAAACTTGATGGGCAGCAGATTGTGCCCCTTGTTCTCTTCCTCAAAGATAATCTGGGTGAGTACCGAGCGGGTAATGTCCTCTCCCGTCTTGGCATCGTAAACGGTGAATTCCGTCCCCTGCTTGACCATGTTGGCCAAATCCTCCAGCGTCACATAGGTGCTGCTGGCGGTATTGTAGAGGCGGCGGTTGGCATACTTCTTTATGACAACGGCTTCGCCCGAGGGGTGGTCGTTCAATGCGCTACTCCCTGCTGCCAAGGTTCCGACCCGAAATTGGTAGTCCCGCGGGCTCGGGTTCCCCAGTGTGCAATGCAGAATAATTGTCGCGCGGCGTGATGGACAATAGCAAGCCCAAAATACCACGCAATTTCGGCTACCCTGGGAGTGCATGGGCCATTGCAGTTGGGCTGCTTTCATGTAGAACACTTGCAGCACATTGCAACGCAGCATCACTCAGGAGTGTCAAATGGCGGCAGCCGATCACACCGTGGTTATTGTCGCGGGCGCCCGAACGCCCGTCGGTTCGTTCAATGGGGCGCTCTCTTCGGTACCGGCCTCCTATCTCGGAACGGCGGCGCTCAAGGCAGCCATCGAACGGGCAAAAGTGGAACCGCAACAGGTCGATGAAGTCATACTCGGCCAAATTCTTACTGCCGGACAGGGACAAAATCCGGCGCGCCAGGCCTCAGTGAACGCTGGGATACCCGTTGAAACTCCTGCCTGGGGCGTCAATCAGCTGTGCGGCTCAGGGCTGAGGGCGGTGGCGCTAGGCGTGCAGCAGATAACCAGCGGAGATGCACAAATCGTTGCTGCCGGAGGGCAGGAGTCGATGAGCATGGCGCCGCATTGCCAACATCTGCGTAACGGCGTGAAAATGGGCGACGTTCAGCTGATCGATACGATGATCAAGGACGGACTGTGGGACGCGTTCAACGGCTATCACATGGGCGCCACGGCAGAAAACGTGGCACGGCAGTGGCAGATCACGCGGCAGGCGCAGGACGAATTCGCCGTGGCTTCGCAGAACAAGGCGGAAGCGGCGCAAAAGGCCGGTAAGTTCAAGGAGGAAATTACACCGGTGAGGATCGCGACGCGCAAAGGCGATATCGTTGTCGACCAGGACGAGTATATCCGGGCCGGTGCGACTCTTGAGCAAGTGGCGAAGCTCAAGCCAGCGTTTGCCAAGGATGGCACTGTAACAGCCGGCAATGCGTCGGGCATCAACGACGGCGCGGCGGCGGTGATCCTGATGAGCGCGCAGGCTGCGGAGAAGCGCGGCCTTGAACCTCTGGCGCGCATCGTTTCCTGGGCGCATGCGGGGGTTGATCCGTCGATCATGGGAACGGGTCCCATCCCGGCATCGAGAGCGGCGCTAAAGAAAGCCCGGTGGAAGGTCGAAGACCTCGATCTTATTGAAGCGAACGAGGCCTTCGCAGCTCAGGCGTGCGCGGTCAACAAGGATATGGGATGGGACGCGCAAAACGTGAACGTGAACGGCGGAGCAATCGCGCTCGGACACCCGATCGGTGCATCGGGAGCGCGGGTGCTCGTCACTCTCCTCTACGAGATGAAAAGGCGCAAGGCCAAGAAAGGGCTCTCCACATTGTGTATCGGCGGCGGCATGGGTATCGCGATGTGCGTTACTAGAGACTAGACCGAGGAAAGCAAGGATGGCGCGAGTGGCTGTTGTCACGGGCGGCACGCGAGGAATCGGTGCGGCCATTTCCAAAGCACTCAACGATGCCGGCTACAAGGTGGCGGCGAACTACGCCGCCAATGATGCGGCAGCAAACAGGTTCCAAACCGAAACGGGGGTTCGGATCTACAAATGGGATGTCAGCAATTTTGAATCGTGTGCAAAGGGCATAAAGACGGTTGAGACGGACCTTGGGCCGGTCGATGTCCTCGTCAACAATGCCGGCATCACGCGCGATACAATGTTCCACAAGATGACGCCCGAGCAATGGACGGCGGTCATCGATACGAATTTAGGTTCGCTGTTCAACATGTGCCGGCAGGTAATCGAGGGAATGCGCGAACGCAATTTCGGCCGCATCATCAACATTTCCTCGATCAACGGCCAGAAAGGCCAGATGGGGCAGGTGAATTATTCAGCCTCGAAAGCGGGCGAGCTCGGATTCACCAAGGCTCTGGCGCAGGAAACGGCGCGCAAGGGGATAACCGTCAATGCCATATGCCCTGGCTACATCGCGACGGAGATGGTTATGGCCGTTCCCAAAGAGGTGCTGGAAAAGACCATCATTCCGCAGATTCCGACGGGGCGGTTGGGACAGCCCGAGGAAATCGCCCGATGCGTCGTGTTCCTTGCCGATGACGCGGCGGGTTACATGACAGGTAGCACGATCGCTGCCAATGGCGGGCAGTACATGATCTAGATTCCCTGCAGGTTCAGGCGCGGTTCTTGCGTTCCCGCAGCTCAGCAAAAACCTTTGAGTTGCTGGCCTCCGGCATCCCCAGAATGCGTCTGATCTCCGGACTTTCGGGTCGCAAAAACGGATTTGCTGCGCGCTCTGCACCAATCGTGCTGGGAAGGGTGGGAAGAGATCTGTCACGCAAGTCCGCCACCTCATCGGCGCGCCGGCGGAGGTCGCGGTTTCCCGGCTCGACGGTCAGGGCGAAACGGGCATTGGCCAGGGTGTATTCATGACCGCAATAAACGGCGGTCTCGGGCGGTAGGCGACGCAAAGTGTCAAGCGAATCCCACATCTCCTCCATCGTGCCTTCAATGACGCGGCCGCAGCCGAGCGAGAAGAGGACATCGCCAACAAATACAAGCCTGTCCGCAGGCAGATGGTAGACGATGTGTCCCTTGGTATGGCCGGGTGCCAGAATAACTTCAACCCGATGACCGGCGAACTCGAACCGATCGCCCCCCGAAAACGCGCGATCCAGGCCGGGTATCGGCCTTGTATCGGCACCCGGACCATGGACGCTGGCACGGAAGGTTTGCTTCAGCTCAAGAACCCCATCGGTGTGATCGGAATGGTGATGGGTAACAAGGATGTGGCTTAGAACCCAACCGCGTTCGGCAAGCGCGCTTTGGATGACCTTCGCATCGGCTGCGTCAACGGTGGCTGTCAGGCCGGTCTCCCCATCATGAAGCAAAACGCCATAGTTGTCGGAAAGAATAGGAAACTGGAAAACTTGCAGAGAGGACATGGATACCTCCTTAACCCTATTTGTAGGTGCGGTGAGGGTCCCTGGTCCAGCATTCCATGCTAGGGTCGCTTGCCATGGACGTCGTCGACCTGAGAGAGTTCTATGCAAGCCCGCTGGGACAAGCTTCGCGGCGGTTGATTGCGCGTCGGATTCGCAGCCGATGGAGCGATTTGAACGGTGCAACGATATTGGGGCTCGGATACGCAACTCCCTATCTCGACATGTTCCGCCAAGAGGCACGGGCTGTTGTGGGCTTCATGCCAGCGGAGCAGGGCGTCGTCCATTGGCCGAGCGAGGGACCAAGCGCCACGGCATTGGTGGACGAAGTGGAATTGCCGATTCTCAATAGTTCGGTCGATTTCACACTGGTCGTGCACGGGCTTGAACTCACCGATCACTTGTTCGACATGCTCAGGGAAATCTGGCGAGTTCTTGCACCGCAGGGACGAGCGTTGTTCGTCGTGCCGAACCGGCAAGGGGTGTGGGCCCGCTTTGATTCAACTCCTTTTGGACACGGCCGCCCGTTCTCGCAGCTGCAGCTCACCCAGATGCTTAGGGAGGCGGAATTCTCACCACTCGGATGGTCGCATGCGCTGTTCGTACCGCCGCTTCAGCGGAGTTATGTCGTGCGCTCGGCGCCTGCGTGGGAGCGTCTCGGCATATGGCTTTCGAGGGGGTTTTCCGGGGTTATCCTGGTCGAGGCAATGAAGCAGGTCTATGCCATTTCATCCGGAAAGCGGGTGAAGAAGCTCGTGCCGAGCCTCAAGCCGGCATTGGGGGTTCGGCCTATCCTGCAGCCCCGAATCGAACATGCTTAGCGTTTTCTTTGCTTTTCGGCGGCCTCATCCCTATGAATAGCCGCCCAAGCCGGAGTACCGAGGTCCCACCGGACAAAATTTAGCACGTATGGAAAATCGCCTAGCTCCTTTCACCCTTGAACATATCCGGCACGAAATCGACGAGATCGATCGCGCGATGCTCGAGTTATTGGAGCGTCGGTTCCAAGCCATCGAAGAGATAAAGAAGATAAAAGGACACGATGCCGCAAGAGCGGCCTCGCCGATGCGCCCGGCGCGGGAGGCGGAGATCCTGAAGCGCCTACACCGGCTCAGACAAGCTCAGCTGCCGGTTGATCTCATGGTGCGGCTTTGGCGATGCATCATCGCGGAGGCTACGCAGGCACAGGCGCTCGTAAGAGTACATGTCGAGGATGAGCTGATGGTGAATCCATATCTGCGTGACATGGTGCGCGACCATTACCCGGGCCTGCCAATGGCGGCACAACGCGACGCAAGCAGACTCGTCGAGGAACTGGCCAAGAACGGAGCGGACGTCGGCGTGGTGCCAATCAACTCGGACTGGGTCGAACCGCTCGTGAAAAAGGGAGTCAAGGTGATCGGCATGCTGCCGTTCATCGCACCACGCAATTTGCCGCCGCAAATCCTGATACTGGGGCATGCGAAAGCGGAAACCACGGGAGATGATGAAACGCTTTTGATATGCGGTGGAGAAGGACGACCGAGCAAATATTTGTGGGAGGTGAAAGCAGGCAACTACAGTTGTGTGTCGATTGAAGGGTTCCTGTATGAGAAAAGCGAACAGGCAGTGCTGCTCGAACGTGTGATGCCAGGCATGAAGATTGTCGGACACTGTCCAGGCCCGATCGAGGCAACGGTATGAACGACACGTCACGACCGATGCCGGTGCCACGCCCCGGCGTCCTGGAGATTGAGGCCTATTCGCCAGGCAAGAGCGTTGCTCCGGGAGCTGTGAAAACCTACAAGCTCTCCTCCAACGAGTCGCCTTTAGGTCCCAGCCCCAAAGCAATGGCGGCACTGAAGCTTGCGGAACTCGAGCTTGAACGATATCCCGACGGTGCGGCAACAGCGCTGCGACAGTCACTGGCCGAGCGATACGGCCTAAACGCCGAAAACATAGTGTGCGGTGCAGGGTCGGATGAACTGCTGGCGCTGCTCGCGCAGGGCTATCTTAAGGATGGAGACGAAGCCATTTACTCCGCACACGGATTTCTCGTTTATCCGATCGTCATCCGAGCGAATGGGGCAAAGGGTGTGGTGGCGCCCGAAAGAGATTTGACGGCCAGTGTGGACGAAATCCTGATGCGGGTGAACGGCAGAACTAGAATGGTGTTCCTGGCCAATCCCAACAACCCCACCGGAACCTATTTGCCGTTCGACGAGGTGCGCCGGCTGCAGGCCGGGCTGCCCAGGGATATCCTGTTGGTTCTCGATGCGGCCTATGCGGAATACGTTCACCAAAACGACTATGAGGCGGGAATAGAGCTTGTCGCGACGTTCGATAATGTGGTTATGCTGAGAACATTCTCAAAGATCTACGGTCTTGCCGGTTTGCGAATCGGATGGGGGTACTGCCCGCCGCATGTGGCGGACGTGCTCAACCGCATACGTGGGGCGTTCAACATCAATGCGGTAGCGCTTGCCGCCGCGGTGGCGGCACTGGGAGACACGGCGCATGTGGAGCGGGCGATCGAGCACAACAATCGCTGGATGGCATGGCTGCGGAGCGAAATTCAACAAATCGGTTTGCGCGCAACTCCGAGCGTGGGGAATTTCCTACTCATACATTTCCCACCGGGAATGGCGCCAAAGGCCGACAGCTTCCTTATGTCCCGCGGGCTCGTACTGCGGCGAATGGAAGTCTATGGCCTGGCAAATGCGCTGCGAATGAGCGTGGGCAGCGAAGATGCTAATAGGGCCTGCATTGCAGCGCTCAAGGATTTCACCAAGACAGCGGTCGGTGCACATGGCTGACCATTTGTTCGGCCGAGTCGCCCTCATTGGCGTCGGGCTCATCGGGTCATCGCTGGCGCATGCCATGCGACGCGGGAAGCTTGCAAACCATATCGCGGCGCATGCGAAAACGCGTGCCAGCCGCGAGACGATCAAACGTCTTGGCCTGACGGACAGCGTTCACGAGACCGCAGCGGCGGCGGTTGAGGATGCCGATCTGGCGATTCTATGCATTCCTGTCGGCGAATGCGGAAAGGTGGCCAAGGAAATCGGCGGGCACCTCAAATCAGGCGCGATCCTGACCGATGTCGGTTCAGTCAAAGGGGCGGTGCTGCGAGACGTTGCTCCACATGTTCCAGCAGGCGTGCACTTCATTCCCGGCCATCCGATCGCCGGGACGGAACAGTCGGGTCCCCTTGCGGGCTTCGCCGAATTGTTCGACAGCCGCTGGTGCATCCTGACACCGCCGAAGGGCACAGACAAAAAATCGGTTGCACTGCTAGAGAGTTTCTGGCGGGCCTGCGGGTCGAACGTCGAGATCATGGATGTCGACCATCATGATCTGGTGCTAGCGGTGACCAGCCATCTGCCGCACCTCATCGCCTACAACATCGTCGGAACAGCCGCGGACCTGGAGCAAGTGACGAAATCGGAAGTTATCAAATATTCCGCCGGCGGGTTTCGTGACTTCACGCGCATCGCTGCGTCCGATCCCATCATGTGGCGGGATGTGTTCCTCAACAACAGAGACGCGGTTTTGGAAATGCTTGGACGCTTCTCGGAAGATCTTTCGGCGCTCCAGCGCGCAATCAGGTGGGGGGATGGGGAAACCCTTGTTTCGCTTTTCACGCGGGCGAGAGAAATACGCCGGGGCATCATTGCCGCCGGACAAGATACGGCCGCACCAGATTTCGGGCGTCAAAAGACGTGATCCTCAGTTCAAGGGCGGTATGCGAGCAAGCTTGAACGGCCCAAGATAGACAACCCCGTGCTCGATCTTGAGGTCGAGCTTCACTCTCCGGTTCTCGCCACCCAGGAAGGAGAGGAGCGAGGTTCCCGCCTCCGTCTCATCTTTCGACAACACGCCGGTGACCATCAGCTGTTCCAGCAGCAAGTCGAGATTTTCAATCATCAAGGCGAGCTTGCCTTGAAGCTGCCCGTCGCTATCGAGGGCAAGGCGCCCCTTACCCTCAAGGTAGATGTCCTGTGAGCGCGCTACGACGCGCTGCAGATCAAATGAAGATCCGGCGAGGTCTGACCAATCCCGCAAGCGCAACAGGGAGACCGTGTTGGGTCCGTCGTTCCAGCGAATAGTTCCCTCCAGAGCGACTGCGTCCAAGGTTTGCCGGCCGTGGTTTGGCAGCATGAAGGTAACGGCGTCCGAGGCAAGAGCAACTTGGGTCAGTGGGGGAGACATCCGCTCAAGACGGAAATGACTGTTGAGTTTGCCAGCGGTAAAGTAAGTTCCGTCCGCCAAATCCTCCACATACAGAGACAATTCGTCAGGTTCACCACGGGTATAGCCGGCAACGGCCTTGGTATAGGTGAAGCGCAGCAGCTCATCGGATCGATCGCCCACCGCCAGCGCAGAATTCGCCAGGGCGATGACACGGCGAAGGTCGTAGGCTTGAGCAACAAATTGAACTGTGGGAACAGTGAGCTTGCTGCCGGCCGAAGGTCCCAGCCCTTCAATCGTCAGCGGGGAACAGGACAGGTGAATGCGGAACGGAAATCCTGTCCAGCGAGAGTTGGTGCAGTCAATTTTCAGCCCGTCCGAGCGGAGAGCTTCGATGCGCCGGGCGACTTCGTGCTTAGATTGCGACAGTGCAAGGAACCAGTAGACGCACCATACGATAATTAATACTGCCAGTGCCGAGCAGAGCAGCAGCAATGTAAGCGGCGCCGATTGTCGTCGTGGCTTGGACATGGGAAGGCGGTCGGCAGAGATACGGCCGCAAGCGGATCATGCTATAGGCCAAGAGTGGATCAAGCTGGCAATGGGTGTTATGGACCGATTTTGGATCTTTGCCTATGGCTCGCTGATGTGGCGGCCGGGTTTCCACTACGAGGAACGGCGAGAAGCCGTACTGAGCGGGTTGCATCGCAGTCTATGCGTTTACTCGCATGTGCATCGGGGTACGCCAGAACGGCCGGGCCTGGTGATGGGGTTGGATCATGGTGGCGCGTGTCGCGGGGTGGCGTTTCGCATACTGGCGGAGAATTGGACCCAAACGATCAAATATCTTCGGGCACGAGAACAGGTGACGCATGTCTACAAGGAGGCGCGGCGCCGCATTCGACTCGAAGGGGATGGCCGGAGCGTTTCGGCGGTGACGTTCGTGGTCGATCGCAGGCATCCCCAATACGCAGGCAAGCTATCACTTGAATCGCAACTTGCGCACGTGCTGCAGGGAGAGGGAAGATCGGGCAGAAATCCAGAGTATGTGCTCAATACCGCCGATCATCTGACCGAACTCGGCCTTCACGACCCAACGCTCCACTGGCTTGCCAACAAGATCAGGTCCGACAAAAGCTAAGGGCTGCTTGGCAACACTCAGCGCTCAACTGCATTTCGAGTAGCCGCAGCTCATGCAGGAGTCACAGCCCTCCTGAAAGACAAGAGTCATCTCGCCGCATTTGGGACAGGAGCGCCCCAGCCGTTCGCCAGAAGCGGCGATGACCGCCCGCCTGGCGATGAGAGCCTGAGCGTCGGCGGGTTTGAGAAAGCCTGTGTCGATCATGTGCTTCTCGATAATGCCGCCAATCGCTGCGAGGAGGCTAGGGACGTAACGGCCGTTCATCCACTGCCCGCCGCGCGGATCGAACACCGCCTTCAGCTCCTCCACCACGAACGCCACATCCCCGCCGCGACGAAAGACAGCAGAAATCATGCGAGTCAAGGCCACGGTCCAGGCGAAATGCTCCATGTTCTTCGAGTTGATGAAAATCTCGAAGGGACGGCGCCGGCCGCCTGTCTCAAGGATGTCGTTGATGGTGATATAGATCGCGTGGTCCGACTCGGGCCACCGCAATTTATATGTGAAGCCCGGCAACACGGAATGGCGCTCAAGCGGCTTGCGCATGTAGACGACACCGGTGGCCGGTTCAGTTGAGCGAAGCAAGGGTGGCGGCTCGGGCGCTTCGAGCGGCAGGTGCGGCTCCTCAGCATCGCCGCGCTCGGCAGAAGGAACCGACAGCACGGCGCCGGTGATTTCGTTGGGGCGGAACGTGGTGCAGCCTTTCAGTCCGAGTTGATAGGCTTCGTCATAGACTGCCTTGAAGTCAGCAAAGCCCATCGATGTCGGCACGTTCACGGTCTTGGAAATCGATGAGTCGACATGCGCCTGAATCGCCGCCTGCATGCGGAGGTGGTCTGAGGGCTTGAGATCCTCGGTGGTCACGAAGGTTGAGGGCAAAGGCGCATCCCTGCCGTGGAGGTCGTGGAACAATTTCACGGCATAATCCTCGACCGGCTCGTCACGATGGCCTCCATCGGGAAGCAGCACCTTGCGCACATAGGAAAGCGCAAATATCGGCTCAATGCCGCTCGAAACGTTGCCGGCAAAGAGCGATATGGTGCCGGTCGGAGCAATCGAAGTGAGAAGCGCGTTGCGGATGCCATGTTTGGCGATCTTGGCGCGCAAGGTTTCAGGAAGGTCGCGGACATGGCCGGAGGCCAAATAAGCATCGCGATCGAAAAGCGGGAATGAGCCTTTTTGCCTTGCCAGGTCGACGCTCGTTTCATAGGCGGCCCGCTCGATTGCAGCCATCCATCCAGCGGCGGTGGCTGCGGCTTCGGGAGTTCCGTATTTCAAACCCATCATGACAAGGGCATCGGCAAGCCCGGTCACGCCCAAACCAATGCGGCGCTTGGCGAGCGCCTCATACTTTTGGGCTTCGAGAGGGTAGCGGGATATTTCGATGGCATCGTCCATCATCCGGACCGCCGAAGCCACGACGGGGGCAAGGGCAGCGAAGTTGAATTTTGCATCGGGGCGAAAAGGATCGGCGATGAAACGGGTGAGATTGATCGAACCCAAGAGGCAGGCGCCGTAGGGCGGAAGAGGCTGCTCGCCGCAAGGATTGGTGGCCTCGATCGTTTCGCAATAGGAGAGATTGTTCTTAGCATTGATGCGATCGATGAAAATCACTCCGGGTTCGGCGGCAACATAGGTGGAATGAAGAATCCTGTCCCATAGTTCGCGAGCTTTGACGGTACGGTAAACCCGCCCGCCGAAGATGAGCGGCCAATCCGACGATGCGGCGACGGCCTGCATAAAGCTGTCGGTTACCAGCACAGAAAGATTGAACATGCGAAGGCGAGCCGGATCGTGCTTGGCGGCGATGAAATCCTCGATGTCGGGATGATCGCACCGCATTGTCGCCATCATGGCGCCGCGACGAGAGCCCGCCGACATGATGGTCCGGCACATGGCATCCCAAACGTCCATGAAACTCAAAGGCCCCGACGCATCAGCGCCAACACCCAGCACGGGAGCGCCTTTCGGGCGCAGGGTCGAGAAATCATGGCCGATGCCTCCCCCCTGTTGCATCGTCAGGGCTGCTTCCCTCAAAGCATCGAAGATCCCGTTCATGGAGTCGTCGATCCTGCCCATGACGAAGCAGTTAAAGAGCGTCACGTTGCGGCCGGTGCCAGCGCCCGCGAGAATTCGGCCGGCGGGCAGAAATTTATGACCGTCGAGTGCGTGGTAGAACTGAGCCGCCAGTTCCGCTCGATGCGATGAAGATTCCGGTGCTGCCGCGGCTTCAGCGACGCGTCTCCAGGTGTCTTCGACAGTCTCGTCGACGGGCGAGCCGGCTGCGTCCTTCAAACGGTATTTCATCTCCCAGATGGATTGGGCTATGGGCTGCAGGGTCTCAAGGGCGGGCGATTTCATGTCTCCTCGACAGGCGCTGGGGGAGTGTTCCTGTTTTGTACTAATATACATTTAATGACCGACGGCCTCAATGCCCAGGGGTCCTTAGGAGCTCGGCGGTCTTGGACTCCAGCGTTTTTTCGAGTCTTGCGGCGAATTCCGCCTTTGGCAGGCCGGGAGGAATGGGGGGTAAGAACTCGAAGACTATGGTACCCGGATACCGCATGAACCTACGGCGAGGCCAGAACCGGCCAGAATTAAGGGCCAAAGGCACACAAGGAACACCAAGTTTCAGATAGAGCGCGGTTGCGCCTGGCCGGTAGGCCGGAGGAGCGCCGGGGGACCTTCTCGTCCCTTCCGGAAAGATCAGCACCTGACGGCTGGCGCGTACCGCCTCTTCGGCGCGGACGAGCATCCGCCTCAGTGCGCCAGCTCCGGCCTGGCGATCGACGGGGATCATGCGGAACTTGCCGGCGAACCAACCGAACAGCGGAATAAGCATCAACTCACGCTTCAAGACCATTGCCGGGTCGGGCAGATAGGGCAAGACCGCGAAGGTCTCAAACAGGGACTGGTGTTTCGCGGCAACGATGCCGGAGCCTTGAGGGATGTTCTTACCGCCGCGAATTTCGAGGCTGGTACCGACAATCTTTTTCAGGAGCCAGATCGAGGTCCGCGCCCAGAGTTTCAAAGCCCACATCGCATACCGGCGAGGGCCAAGGAGAAGCGGGGAGAAGACAAGCAGGAAAACGATCAACGTCACATAAAAGGCGATGTTGAAAACGCCCGAGCGTATCGCCTGCATCAAAACACCTTTGCTTCAAGTGCCGCGCAACTGTCGCATAATAGCAAGGTGGGCGGTGACGAGGCTCAAGAAAGTGGCGCAAACTGGAACGAGGAAGAATACTAGGTAGGTGGCGAGCGCCACCGTTGGCGGAGCAATCAGAAGATTGGTGCTGGCTTCGGCTAGTCTCGCATCGCCGACCGGTGCCCCGAAGGCTCCCATAAGGGCGAAGGTTAGGATGCCGCCCACGGTTCCAACTAGCCCGGCGAAGAATGCACTTTTCAAGAAACGGCCTTTGACGGCGCGAGCGATGAAACTGTCCTTGGCTCCGACCAGGTGAAGCACCTCGATGACATGACGATTGGCGTCGAGCACAGAGCGGGTGGCAAAAACCACAAGGCCCGTCGCGGATAGGGCGATCAAAGCGAGGATGGCAATGCTCAAGCGATGCAGTGTGGCAGCGGTCCGCACAAGCTGCGATTGCCAGCGCAAATGCGTATCGAGGCTTGCGCCTTCCACTTTTTCAGCCAGACGTTTTTGAAGGGCGGCCAAGTCGGGCGGCTCATGCTGGTCGACGGCAGCGGCAATGAGAACGGGCAGCGGCAACTCATCGAACATCCGAATTTCGCCGAGCCAAGGCTTAAGAAGTTCGCCGGCGGCGGTGGAATCGAGCTTGCGGACCGAAGACACGCCCTTGGTGGTGGAAAGTATCCGCAGCGCCTCGTTCACCTCGTGATCGGTGTCGCGCGTCGACAACGGCCTTACCTGAACGGTGATCTCGGAAGCGATGCCGGAGGTCCACTGGGAGACCGCCGCCTCGACCAACATCAGTGCTCCAAGAGCCAGCGTGGCGAGATAGCACATCACCGCCATCGACAGTGTGAGTGTGCGCATGGGCTGCGCGTCGACCGGGATGATGGGGGCCGGGGTCATCGTTTAATTCAGCCGCCCTTTCTCCAGCGCCAACACCGGAAACTTGGTCGTGGCGATAAGGTGCGGATCATGGGTGGCGATAAGCACGGTTGTGCCGAACCGATTGAGCTCCTGAAAAAGGTGAAGGAGGCGTGTGGCCAGGGCAGGGTCGACATTGCCCGTCGGCTCATCGGCCAGGAGCAGCTCCGGCTTGGCGACAACGGCGCGCGCAATGGCGAGCCTTTGTTTTTCGCCCCCGGAGAGAACCGGCGGGAACATGTCCGCCTGCCCTTCAAGTCCCACCCACTCGAGAAGCTCGCGGACATTGGAGCGATAGACGTCGGGCCTGAGGCCGGCAGCACGAAGCGGCAGGGCGACATTGTCATAGGCGGATAGATGATCGAGAAGCTTGAAGTCCTGGAAGACGACGCCGATTCGCCGCCGCAAGGCAGGCAAGTCGGCGTGGCGCAAGCAAGCAATGTCTCGATCGAACAGATGAATGAAACCTCGCGTGGGCTTGAGCTTCAAAAACAGCAGCCTGAGAAGCGACGATTTACCGGCCCCGGAAGGACCAGTGAGGAACCGGAAACTGCCGCGTTCCAGGCTGAACGTTATGTCACGAAGGATCTCCGGCCCATGTCCGTATCGTAAGCCCACGTTCTCGAATCGAACCACGTCGTTCTCCTGGTCATTCGCCGGCTTAAGCCAGCGTTAACCATGTTGCCGCTTATATGCCTAGAGCCGACGCCTCAAACGGGTTCGGCCGAGGGAAACCGAATCAGAAAATCGTCGATTGCAGAATGATAGTCGTCTGTCCCACCTGCGCAACTCATCATGACGTTCCACAGAGTCACCTCGGCGTGGACGGAGCAATGATCCGGTGTGCGGTGTGCGGGCACAGCTGGATCGAAAGTCGGGCAGTCAGCGTTGTCGATGTCCCGGTGCTGCACGAGGTGGTTCCGCTCCTACCGAAGCGAGAGGCGGGAAGAGATGTTCTCACCGACCGGGAGGTTTATCGGCTGGCTTCGGCGGCGAAAGCGGCGGAGGCAAAATTCGCCGCGGAACGACATCGCAGGCGCAAGGAATTGCGGGGCTGGTTTTTGCTCCTAGGGGCAATCGCCATACCGGCGCTGGTCGGGTTGATAATGCCGAACGAGATAGCAAGGGCAGTTCCGCCGGCCAGGATGATTTATTCGATTGCCGGGCTTGACGTAAACGTGTTGGGGCTTGAATTCCGCAATGTCGGGCAACAGCGCAGTGTCATCAACGGCGTTCAAGTGCTCGCAGTTCAAGGCGAGATCGTCAACACGGCAAGAGGCGAGCGCACGATACCGCGGTTGGCTTTCTATCTTAAGGATCGGGAGCAAAGAGCTGTCTATGATTGGCGACTGGACTCTGCGGCGAGGCCGATCAGGCCGGGAGAGACGTCGACATTTCTGACACGCGTCGCTTCCCCGCCGGAAGTGGCGAAGTATATCGAGATTCGCTTTGCACCCGACGGCGAAACGGGCTCAAATGCCACGCCATGACAGAGGTCAAGATCGACGGACATTCGATCAGCGTACTTTTCTCCGAAAAGGAGATTGCGAAGGCGATCGATCGAATGGCGGTCGAGATCGCACGCTCGAAACCTGTTCGACTGCTGGTGGTACCCATACTCAAGGGCAGCTTCGTATTCGCTGCCGACCTGATGCGCGCCTGCCACCGGGTTGGGTTGTCACCCGAGGTCGACTTCATGATGCTTGCAAGCTATCGGGAAAGCACAGTCTCCTCCGGACGGGTTGATATTTTGCGAGACATTGCAACCGATGTGCGGGGCCGCGATGTGTTGCTCGTCGACGACATCCTGGAATCAGGACGCACGCTTGCCTATGCCAAGGATCTGTTGATGGCGAGGGGAGCAAGCCGCGTCATGACATCGGTCCTATTGGATAAATCGGGGCACCGGGCAGCGGACATCGAGGCGGACTTCAAGGGATTCGATTGTCCGGACAAGTTCGTCGTCGGTTTCGGAATGGACATGGGGCATGCGTTCCGCGAACTGCCGTTCGTGGGCTACGTGGTCAGGGACTAGGGACAACTTGGCCGGATTATCGGCGGGCGCTCTGGGCCGCCCGAGCGATGTTCAATAGAGCCCGCGCAGCAGCCGGTCGAAATAATCGAGCTCAATGCGGGGCCGGGTGGCATCGTTGGCGCGGTTGCGCAGGTATTCCAGAATCTCTCGGGCGCGTTCAATTGCGGCTTCATCGGGCAGCATGTCACGCTCGGGTCCGTAGTCATCCCCGCGGCTCGGCATCGGACGGCCGAGGGGGTCCCGATCATCCCCACGCGCCTCGCCATGCCTGCCGTAATTCCCCTGCTGGCCGTTTCCCTGCTGAATCATGTTACGGGCGACCGCTTCTGCGCCCTGACGAAGATTCTCCATGGCCTCACCCTGTTCGCCGAGGGCGCGGTTGCGATCGGTCTGCCGGAGGGCGCCGGACGATCCCTCCATGTTGTCCTGGGCGCGCCCAAAAGGAGCGGGGGCGGCCATGCCGTTCTGACCCAGCTGCCGCATGAGTTCTTCGAGCATTCGTCCGAGCTCGTCCTGGCGTTTGGCCATAGCGCCCGGATTCATGCGGCGTCCGCCCTGCATACCGGGCTCCTGACCGCCGGGTTTCTGCATCCCACCCTGCTCACCGTTTTCCGGTAAGCGATAGGTTTCATCCATGAGCTCCTGCTGGCGGCGCATGATATCGCCCAACTGCTCAAGCATCTCCGCCATGGGGGGCATTTCACCCGCCTCGCCCTCCTGAGCAAAACCTTGCTGGAGGTTGCTCAATATGTCCTCAAGCCTCGACAACAGCTCCTGGGCTGCCTCTTTTGCGCCGCTTCGCGCGAGCTTCTCGATCGCGTCGAGCATGCGATTTAGATCCTGCGCTTCGATCATTTCGCCCGGCTGGCGTTCCTGTTTGCCGCGATCGGCCTGATTGCGGCGAGCCTGGTCCATCATGGCGCTCAAATAGCGGTCAAGCGCTTCGCGCAAGCGCTGCATCAGCTCAGCGATCCGCTCAGGCGGAGCATCCTCAGCCAAGGCCTCCTGCAAGGCTTTGCGCGCTGCCTCGAGGTCGCGCATGGCTTCCGGGACATCGCCTTCCTCGATCGCCAGTGCCATCTGCCAGAGAAGTTCGATCGTCTGCTTGACGTCCTCGTGGGATGTGGCGTGGTAAAGGCGCGTCATCGCGGTGCGGACACCGAGGTAGATGCCGCTGTCTTCCAACACGCCTTCAGGCCAGATGGTGAGAGCATTGAGAAGGCGCACGACATCGTCACGATCGTCGGGATTCATCACAAGCTCGCGGCGCATTTCGACCAACGACTTCGCCAACGGTTTGGTGAATTCGCGCTCGGGCAATTTGAATCGCTTGACCTTGCTCTCACCGGTCTGTCCCGCCTGGTCTCGGGCTAGGAGGGTCAACTCGACCATCAGGCCAGCCCAGGGATGGGCGGTGAGATCCTGAATGGCCTTGCCGTCGGATGTCTTCGCTGCCACCTTCGGCAGCTGGATGGTGAAAGCCGGCGGGTCGAACAGAAACACGCCATCGGCGGCGAGCCCTTCGCCATCCTCCTGGTCGTCGGAAAGACGGAAACGGGCATTGAGCGAGACGACGCCATAGTCATCTCCCGCAGCCCAGGGCACGCTGATGGCGTTGTTGGCGGTTGTAGCGACCTCGCCGGTGATATCTGCGACAGGCGGAGTGTCGGGGATGAGCGAGATGCGCCAGCTATGGAGTTGGCGCGAGCCTTCGGCTGCAATCACCGTCACAGGACGGTCGAGCGTGACCTTGGTCTCGTGAACATTGGACTCCGACTTTTCGGTCAGCGCCGGCTCGGCGATTGTCTCCCCCGGAGATCCATCTTCCAGCGGCTTGGCCAATTTGAGAGCTGGGGAATGAGCATTGTTGAAACGGACGATCAGGACGGATTTCTCCGGCACGACGATTTCGCCCGCCTGCGCCAGCTGGCGAAGCGTGTCGGGGCTGGTAAGCAGGACCGGCGCCTTGCCCGTGTAATTGGGCGGAGTGATCCACGCATCGAGCGTGGCCGCAACCTTCTGCTGAGCAATGGGAGCAATCGAGTTGCGCAGCTCCGTGCGCCAGTCGTGCCCTTTCAACACGATCAGCGCAAAAAGAGCGATGGCTAGCCCATTGCGCAAGGCGTAGGGATCGCGAGGCATCCAGTCGGAGCGCGGCTGGCCGGCACGGAGCGACTTGATCGAGGCCGCCATTCGCTCGCGATGGGCCTGCCATAGAGTCGCGGTTTCCCTGGAAGCAACGGGACCAGCGATCTCATCGTGCAGCGCGGTGAGGGGACGATGGCGAAGGACGGAATGAATCTCAAGACGTCTCAACAGCTCCGATTCATCCGGCCAGCGAATGCGCCTGAACCGCCTCAAGGAGAAAATGAAAGCCCCAGCGAAGAGCGCTTGGACCGGCAATTTTGCCCAGGCGGGCAGTGCTCCGAGGACCCCTGACAGCAGCAAAAGTACAAAGACCCCCAAAACCATGGCGGGGTAGAAACTTGCCGACCACACGCGCTCGAAAGCGAGAGCGGCCCAAGCAAGTTTGAGCTTGCGTGCAAGAAGGCTCGTAGGGGCGCGACTCATGATCAGAGATATACCACAGCTTCAAGCCAAAAGTGCCGGGTTAAGTTCCCTCAGGGAGACTTTAGCTGCCATGATGCAAGCCGGTCACGGCCGATCAAATCTTCGTATGTTTGCCTAGGCCTAACGATTGAAAAACGATCGCCTTTCACCAGAACCTCCGGGACGAGTAGCCGCGAATTGTAGGTTCCGGCCTGAACCGCGCCATAGGCCCCTGCTGTCATTATGGCCACGAGATCGCCCTGCTTGAGAGGGGGCAGGGGGCGGTTCAAGGCCATGATATCGCCTGATTCGCACACCGGGCCGACAACGTCGACGGGGGTCAGCGCGGCGGCGTCCGGTTCGGCCACTGTGAGAATGTCGTGCCAGGCGCCATAGAGCGTGGGACGAATGAGGTCGTTCATGGCCGCGTCAATGACGATGAAGGTTTTGCCACTGCCCGGCTTGACGTAGATCACGCGGGATAGAATGATTCCGGCGTTGCCGGCAATCATCCTTCCGGGCTCAAGCAGAATCTTGACGGCGAGATTGCCGAAGATGCGGCGAACCAGAGCTGCATATTCTTCGGGATGGGGAGGAATATCATTGACGCCGCGGTAGGGAACGCCCAGCCCTCCACCGAGGTCGACGTGGTTGATGGTATGTCCATCGCTACGCAGTGCAAGGATGAGGTCGGCAATGAGCTCATAGGCCGAGGCGAAGGGCTTGAGGCTCGTAATCTGGCTGCCGATGTGCACATCGATGCCCTGAACATCGATTGCAGGCAAATCCGCAGCCCGCGCATAAACGGCGCGGGCCGACGAGTAGGGAACGCCAAATTTATCACCGGCTCTTCCGGTCGTTATCTTCTCGTGGCTTCCGGCATCAACGTCGGGATTGATGCGAATGGAAACCGGTGCGCGGGTGCCTAGGCGCAAGGCGATCGAGTTCAAAAGCACAAGCTCAGGTTCGGACTCGACATTGAAGCCGGCAATCGACTCCTTGAGGGCGGCCGCCATCTCGCGCGCGGTCTTGCCGACGCCTGAGAAGACGATGCGGCGGCCGGGAATGCCGAGTGCCAAAGCGCGACGCAGCTCTCCTTCGGAGACAACATCGATGCCGGCGCCCAAGTCGGTCAAAGTCTTGATCACTGCCTGGTTCGAGTTGGCCTTGATCGAGTAGAAGATCGCATGGTCTATGCCGGAGAAGGCGGTGTCGAAGAGCCGGTAGTGGCGCTCGAGCGTGGCGGTGGAATAGCAATAGAAAGGTGTGCCGATGTCATCGGCGAGATCTGAAAGATCGACATTTTCGGCATGCAGCACGCCGTTGGCATAGGCGAAGTGGTGCATGATATTCCTCAGAAGAAAACTTCAGATGATTTTGTCGAGGATGATGGGCTCATCCTTTTTCGGCTCCGCGCCGGGAGGAGGGTCGAGATCGCCGCGCACGCCGCAGGCAGCGAGCACCACGGCAATTGCGGACCAAACGATAAGGCGATACCACCGGTGCATGGGACGAGCTTCCGAATCGAGCCCCACTTCTATCGCAAGGTGGGACGGAGGCCAAGTGTCTCTAGGCAAGGGCCTTCAGCCAGCGCCGAGCCTGGCGGGCGACATTGGTAGGGGCCGTGCCGCCGAAGGAACGGCGCGAAGCGACGGATTTTTCGACGGTGAGCAAGGCCAAAAGGTCCGGGGTGAGCCCTTTGTGGACCGCCTTTAGATCTGCAAGTGTCAGATCATTTAGATCGACTCGGCGCTTTTCGGCCAGGGCCACGAGTTTTCCAGTTACGTGGTGAGCTTCGCGAAAGGGAAGGCCGAAGTGCATGACCAGCCGGTCGGCGAGATCGGTGGCCGTTGCATAGCCGCGTGCGGCGGCTTCGCGCATAGCAGCCTTGTCGGGCGTGATGTCGCTCACCATGCCGGTCATCGCCGCGAGAGCAAGAGACAGGGATCCCAGCGCATCGAATAACGGCTCCTTGTCCTCCTGCATATCCTTGGAATAGGCGAGGGGCAGGCCTTTCATGACCACCAGCAATGCGACAAGCGCTCCGAGAACTCGGCCGGTCTTGGCGCGGACGAGCTCAGCGGCATCAGGATTGCGCTTTTGAGGCATGATGGAAGAACCCGTGGTGAACTTATCGCTCAACCTGATGAAGCCGAAAAGTGCCGACGACCAGAGGACGATTTCCTCGGCCAGGCGCGACAGATGGGCGGCACAGATGGCCGCGGCGCTCAAAGTCTCGAGTACGAAATCACGATCGGAAACAGCATCGAGGGAATTGCGCATGGGAGCCTTGAAGCCCAATTCCGCTGCCGTCAACTTGCGGTCGATCGGAAAAGAGGTGCCAGCCAAGGCGGCGGCACCAAGAGGGCTTTCGTTCATACGGTTGCGTGCATCGCAGAAGCGTCCGCGGTCGCGGGCAAACATCTCCACGTAGGCCAAGCAGTGATGGCCGAAGGTTATGGGCTGTGCCGGCTGCAGATGGGTGAAGCCCGGCATGATGGTTGCGGCATGGTCGAGAGCCTTGCGGGCAAGGCAGCGCTGGAGAGTCCTTAACTCCTCGTCGAGGGCGTCGACGGCATCCCTGACGTAGAGCCTGAAATCAACGGCCACCTGATCGTTGCGGGAGCGGGCGGTGTGGAGCCGGCCGGCGGGTTCGCCGATCAGATCCTTCAGCCGGGATTCGATATTCATATGGATGTCTTCCAAGGCACGCGAAAAAGTGAACGAGCCCTTTTCAATTTCGGATTGCACCAGGTCCAGTCCGCGGATAATTTCCTCGGCGTCCTTTGGGGAAATTATCGACTGTCTGGCAAGCATCCTGGCGTGGGCTTTCGAGGCCCTTATGTCCTGTGCAAACAGGCGGCGGTCGAAATCAATGGAAGCATTGATTTCCTCCATTATATCAGCGGGACCCGATCCGAAACGGGCACCCCATATCTTATTTGGCATCGGCAGCGATCCAGCTCTTTACCGGAGGTCCAACCATATGACTGACGCAGCGCCATTATCGACTGGCATCAGGGTGTTGGGAGCCATTGTCGGCATCATTGCGTGCGTGGGGGTCATTTACATTGTCTCCGGCCCAAATAGCAATCCGCAGACCGGGCGAGGAACGCCTTCTGAAGCAACCATGCCGGAGGCTGACGGAGCCGCAATCAACAAGATCACGCGGGACCTGGCGAAAGGTGCGCTAACTGCTTTTGTGGTTAAGGATGATCGCCGTCAAATGCCTGAACTTTCGTTCCATGACGGCGCTGGCAAACAGCGCTCCCTGGCAGACTGGCGAGGGAAGGTCGTGCTCCTTAATCTATGGGCCAGCTGGTGCGCGCCATGCCGCAAGGAAATGCCATCGCTCGCTGCGGTCCAGCGACGGTTCGGTTCGGGCGATTTTGAAGTGGTGGCGGTGAGTCTCGACCGCGACGGGGCGAAGGCTGCGCAAAAGTTTCTTGAAGAAACGCAGTCGCGCACTCTCAGGCTCTATGTCGATCCCAGCGCCAAGCTGCTAGAGACCATCACCGCGCTTGGCCTGCCGGCAACTGTGCTGATCGACCGGCGGGGGAGAGAGATCGGCCGGCTTTTGGGGCCGGCGGATTGGACCAGTCCAGAAGCCTTGCAGCTGATCAATCTGGCGATCAACGAAAGCGAAACGGGAAGCTGATTGCGGGAAGGTTTGCGCGCTAACGCGTGGGCACCGGTTTTTCGCCGCGGTAATCGTAGAAGCCGCGATTGGTCTTGCGGCCGAGCCAGCCTGCTTCGACATATTTGACGAGCAGCGGACAGGGGCGATATTTGGAATCGGCGAGTCCTTCGTAAAGCACTTGCATAATCGACAAGCAGGTATCGAGCCCGATGAAATCGGCAAGCTCCAATGGACCCATCGGATGGCGGGCGCCAAGCTTCATGGCGGTGTCGATGGCCTCGACGTTGCCGACGCCTTCGTAAAGCGTATAGATCGCCTCGTTGATCATCGGCAGGAGAATGCGATTGACGATGAACGCCGGAAAGTCCTCGGCAATGGCGATGGTCTTGCCGAGAGTGCTGACGAATTCCTTCATGGTGGTAAAGGTCGAATCGTCGGTGGCGATCCCGCGGATCAACTCGACAAGCGGCATCACCGGGACGGGGTTCATGAAATGAACTCCCATGAATTTTTCCGGGCGGTTGGTGGCGGAGGCGAGGCGCGTGACGGATATCGAGGATGTATTCGTTCCAAGCAGGCCTTCGGGCTTCAAAATTTTCGACACCTCGGAAAAGATCTTCCGCTTGACCTGCTCATCCTCGACGGCCGATTCTATGACAAGATCGCAATCTTCAAGATCATCGTATTTTTCGGCCGGGGCTATGCGCTGAAGTGCGGCCCGGCGCTGTTCTTCGTTGATCTTGCCGGATTTAACCTGGCGGGCGAGATTGCCGTTGACTGTGGCAAGGGCTGCTTCAATTCGATCACGCGACATGTCGTTGAGCCGGACGTCGTAGCCAGAGAGAGCACAAACGTGCGCAATACCGTTGCCCATCTGACCCGCGCCAATGACGCCGACCTTGCGGATTTGCATTTTCTGGTTCTATCCTGCCGTGATTGGGGCGGAGAGCCTATAGTGCTCGACGCTTGCGGACAAGTCTGTTTCGCAGGTGCAAAGTCGCCGCCCCGCGGATAAGGCGAACATCAATTCACTTGCCAAGTTTACCGAGCTCGGATTCGAGCTCCGGCACTGCGGTAAACAGGTCGGCGACAAGGCCGTAATCGGCAACCTGGAAAATCGGAGCTTCCTCATCCTTATTGATGGCGACGATGACTTTGGAGTCCTTCATCCCGGCCAGGTGCTGAATAGCACCTGAAATACCTACGGCGATGTAGAGGTCGGGGGCAACGACCTTTCCGGTCTGGCCGACCTGATAGTCGTTGGGAACGAAGCCCGCATCGACGGCAGCGCGCGAAGCGCCAACGGCAGCGCCCAGCTTGTCGGCCACTCGCTCCAAGAGAGCGAAATTGGCGCCGTTCTGCATGCCGCGGCCGCCGGAAATGACAATACGCGCGGAGGTGAGTTCCGGCCGGTCGGATTTGGAGAGATTTTCACCTTCGTATGTGGAGAGACCTGGATCGGCTGGAGGAGCAATTTTCTCGACCGGTGCGGAGCCTCCTTCTGGCGTGGCGGAAAAGGCGGCGGGACGGACGGTGAGCACCTTCTTTGCGTCGGTCGACTGAACGGTTTGGATCGCGTTGCCCGCGTAGATCAAACGCTCGAAAGTATCGGGGGAGGTCACGCCAGTGATTTCTGAAATCTGCATCACATCGAGAAGTGCTGCGATGCGCGGGGTATAGTTCTTGCCGTTGGTGGTAGCCGGCGCAAGAATGTGATCGTAATCAGCGGCGAGTGAAACGACGAGTGCGGCCATCGGCTCGGCTAAGGGACGGTCGAAGAACGGAGCTTCAACATGCAGAACCTTCGCAACGCCAGACAGCTTGGCGGCAGCTTCAGCGGCAGCCGAGGCGTTGTTGCCGGCAACGAGAACATGAACATCGCCGCCGAGCTGCAAGGCGGCGGTGAGCGCCTTGGCGGTTGCGTCCTTGAGGTGAAGATTGTCGTGTTCGGCGATGAGAAGCACAGCCATCAGATCACTCCCGCCTCATCCTTGAGCTTGCTCACAAGCTCGCTTACCGATTTTACTTTCACCCCCGCCTGCCGCTTCGGCGGCTCGGTGGTCTTCAGGACCTTGATGCGCGGGGTGACGTCGACACCATAATCGGCGGGCGTTTTTTCTTCGAGCGGCTTCTTCTTGGCCTTCATTATGTTCGGAAGGGAGGCATAGCGCGGTTGGTTGAGGCGCAAGTCGGTTGTCATGATCAATGGCAATTTGACTTTGATCGTCTGGAGCCCGCCGTCGATTTCGCGGGTCACTCTTGCCTCACTGCCGTCGATCTCAAGCTTGGACGCAAAGGTTGCCTGCGAGAGCCCCAACAAAGCAGAGAGCATCTGACCTGTCTGATTGCAGTCATCGTCGATGGCTTGCTTGCCGAGGATGACGAGGTCGGGCTTCTCGGCGTCTACTACTCCCTTCAATATCTTGGCCACGGCGAGAGGCTCTACGTAGGCGTCATGCTTCACAAGGATCGCCCGATCGGCGCCCATTGCCAGGGCGGTGCGCAAGGTTTCCTGCGCCTGGGGCGGTCCAACTGAGACGGCAACGATCTCCGTTACCTTGCCGGCCTCCTTAAGACGAACCGCTTCCTCCACGGCGATTTCGTCGAATGGGTTCATCGACATTTTGACGTTTGCGAGTTCGACGCCCGAGCCGTCAGCCTTGACGCGAATCTTGACATTGAAATCGACGACCCGCTTGACGGCGACCAGTATCTTCATCCGACGCTCCCAACCGCGGCAAATTCGGCGCGACCCTAGTTGGGCAGGACAGCCCCGTCAATGTCGGCGCCAACATCCAGAGCATGCTTGCGACGCCGGGTCACGGGGTGCCGAGCACCAATCGCGATCGGAACAAGAGCGTCAAAAGGAAACCCGTCGCGAAGCCGCCGATATGTGCCCACCAGGCGACCATGAAGGGTTCGCTCGAAGGAACAAAAAGCATGATGATCTGAAGCACAAGCCAGCCACCCAGCACGTAGGCGGCGGGGATTCTGACCGGCAGCCGCATGAACAACAAGATCCACACGCGGGCACGGGGATAAAGAAGCATATAGGCTGCCATCACGCCGCCCACCGCGCCCGATGCCCCAATCAACGGTGCGTCCGAGTTTGGCGCCAGCAAGGCATGAACCAGGGCGGCGCCGATCCCGCAGAAAAGATAGAAGAAGAGGAAAGGAACACGGCCGAAGGCATCCTCGATATTGTCGGCAAAGACCCAAAGGAAAACCATATTGGCAATGAGGTGCAGCCAGCCAGCGTGAAGGAACTGGTAGGTGAGCATGGTAAGGGGCTCAGGAACCGGGCCTACTCCTGAGGGCACGACGCGATCGACGAGCTCGACCGGAACAACGCCGTAAAAGAACAGGATGGCGAGTTCACTATCGCTTCCGGCAATGTAGTGGGTGAAAACGAAAAGCAGGATGTTGAGCAGAATGATGCCGCCGGTCATCCACTGAAAACGGATCACCCGCAAGGGGGTGTCATCGTGGAGGGGGATGAACATCGTTCAACTATTTTGCGTCAGGCCTGGCGACCATAGCACATCCTTGACGGTCTTGGCATTTACCCACCGGCTGGCAACAAAAAAATGGTCGGAGAGCCGGTTCATATATTGAACGACCGCAGTGTTGACGGGCTCGCCGCGACGATTGGACAGCGCCACGACGAGGCGTTCGGCGCGTCGGCAAATGGTGCGGCAAAGATGCAAATACGCGGCTGCCGAATGGCCGCCGGGCAGGACAAAGGATCGCAGCGGCGGCAGGTTCGAGTTCATCTCATCGATCTCGCGTTCGAGGCGGGCTACCTGAGAAGGTAATATACGAAGCGGGGCGGGATTCTTCCCCTTGCGGCCCTTACCCTTGTCCGGAAGGCAGAGATCGGCCCCCACATCGAACAACTCGTTCTGGATGCGGGCCAGCATGGCATCAAGCTCGGCGAATTCTGGGGCAGCGGTGTAGAGCCTCGCGATCCCGAGCGCGGCGTTGAGTTCATCGACGGTACCGAAGGCCTCGATGCGCAGATGCGACTTGGAAACACGCTCGCCTGAGCCAAGTGCAGTCATGCCCTTGTCGCCGGTGCGGGTGTAGATGCGGGTGAGAGCAATCATCGTTTGAGCTCCTGATCATGCCTGCTGGAGAATAGCTCAGTCTTCGCGCAAAAGAGCGGCCGGGGCCTTGCCGAGCGCCTTCCAGACGCCGGCAAGGCCCGCTGCGAGGGTGACGAGCATGGAAAGTGCGACACCCGGAATAGTGGCCGAAACCGAAAAATCAAATGGTATTTCCAACAAGAAACGGGTTACCGCCCAGGCGGCGAGGGAGCCGGCAAGAATGGCGAAAAGGCCAGTAGCCAGCCCCAGCATGAGGAATTCGACAGAGAACACGAAAAGCAGCTGAGCGCGAGTGGCACCGTAGATCTTCAAGACTACCGCATCATAGGTCCTGGCAGAGAGACTGGTGAAGAGGGCGCCGGCGAGGACCAGAAGACCGCTCAGAATGGTCAACGCGCTCATGCTGCGAATCCCCAAGAGAAGCTTTTCCAGAACGGCACCCGCCACGGCGAGCGCATCCTTGACACTGATGGCGGTTACGGTTGGAAAAGCGGCGGCGATGCGATTGAGAAGCAGCGCCTCGCGCTCGGGAGGCAGGCTTATGGTCACGAGATTGGCGTGGGGCGCGGCCCTCAAGGCATTGGGGGAAAACACCATGACGAAATTCATCGCCAGCGACCGCCAATCGACATGGCGCAAGCTTGCAACGGTTGCAGTGAGTTCTCGGCCGAAAACGTTAACAGTCACGGTATCGCCGAGCCTCAGGCCGATTGCTTCCGCCACGTCGGCGGTGAAAGATACGAGCGGCGGACCAGCGTAGTCCTTCGCCCACCAGGCGCCGGCAACGATTGTCGAGCCTGGAGGAACAGCATCGGAATAGGTGAGGCCCCGGTCCCCCCGCAGTGCCCAAGCCCCACCTGGTGCGGCACTGACCGCGGATGCGGGAGTGCTGTTCACCATGGTGATGCGGCCGCGCAGCATCGGGGCGGTTACGACGGCACTTATGCCTTGCTCCTCGTCAAGGGCGCTCAAGAAGCGCTGCTTATCCTTTCCAGGAACATTGATGAAATAGAAAGAAGGCGCGTTCACCGGCAAGGCGGACCGAAGTTCGCGCGTGAGCGAGCGATCAATCAGGGTGAGGGTGAGGAGCAGGGTCAAACCAAGTCCAAGCGAAAGAGTGACAGAAAGCGTTGAAGCTCCAGGGCGGTACAGATTGGACAAGGCAAAACGAAGGGCGGCATTGGCAGGTTTGGGAATGCGCCTGGCGAGGGCGACAAGAGAGAGACCAAGCCCCAAAAGCAGCGGAAAGCTCGTTGCAACGCCCAGCACATACCAGAGGACCAAGCGGGGATCGTCAAAGGCGATGAAGCCCGTGACAATAAGTGCTGCAGCAATCAGGAGGAGCAGAAGCAGATCGCCAGGACGTGGTCGAGCGAAAGCCACCGTTCGCGGTTGGCGAATGATCTCAATAGGAGCGATCTCTTTGGCGTGCGCCAATGGCCAGAGCGAAAAGAGAAGGGTGGTCAAAACGGCAAGAACGGCAGCAACAGCAAGAGGTTTTAGATAGAGTCCATGCCTGATCGGTACCGGCAAGAGGTGGCCGAAGACCACTGAGATTGCCAGGGGCAGGAGGTAGCCCAACGCAGCGGCGAGGACGATCGCGACGGCGGCAAGGATCATCACCTCGCATAAATAAACCGCAAAGACCGTGCGAGCCGATGCGCCGAGCACGCGCAAGAGGGCGATCTGCCGTCGTCGCCTTCCGATGAAGGTTGCGACGGAGTTGGCAATTCCGACGCCGCCAACGAGAAGTGAACTGACACCGATCAGGGTGAGGAAAAGCGATACCCGGTCGAAATAGCGGGCCAAGCCGGGGGCTGCGTCCTGGCGGGTGCGGACCCGCCAACCGGTTTCTGGAAAATCGCGGTTGATGCGTTGGGCAATTTCCGCGTGAGCGTCGGGGTTGAATAACCGCAGGCGGTAGCGCCAGGATACGATGCTGCCAGGTTTGAGAAGACCCGTGTCGGAGAGAGCGGCTTCACTCATCAACACCCGCGGACCGAGCGCAAAACCATCGCCGATCCGATCTGGCTCGCGTTCAACATAGGCGCGCAACTCAAGTTGCGTTTCGCCGATCTGAAGCTCGTCTTTCAGCTTTAGTCCCAGACGATCCGCGAGCAGGGGATCCGCCGCCACGCCGTGACGGCCATGCTCAGAGGAGAGAGCGGACCCTAAATCAACGGCTCCGGCAAGTTGAATGCGCCCATAGAGCGGGTAATTTTGGTCTATAGCCTTGATCTCGATTAGCGCATGTTTGCCGTTCCTACCGGCCATGGCGCGCAAGGTGGCAACAACGCCGACGTCGCCGAAACGCTTGAGATATCGCAACTCGCTCTCAGCCAGCTGGCGATGAGGGACTGCAATTTCGATATCGCCTCCAAGAAGCGGCTGGCCCTCACTCTCAATCCCCCGACGGACTCCCTCGGACAAGGATCCGATGGCAGCGACGGCGGCGGTTCCCAAAATGATGCACGCGAAAAAGACCGAAAGACCGGCAAGGCCTGACCTTAGATCGCGAAGTGCCAGGCGGACAGGGAAGGGTACGATCAAGGGCTTCCTCCGGCGATCATTCCGTCGCGAATCTCAACGATCCGGCTGCAGCGTGCGGCAAGGGCGGGATCGTGGGTGACGAGGAGCAAGGTGGTGCCGTAGGCCGCCTGCATGTCGAAAAGAAGATCGATGATTTCCCGACCGGTTTCAGAATCGAGGTTGCCGGTCGGTTCATCGGCAAGAATTAGGCGAGCACCGGCGGCCAGGGCACGGGCGATGGCAACTCGCTGCTGTTCACCTCCCGACAGCTCACCCGGATAGTGGAGAAGCCGGCCTTTCAGGCCCAGTTCGACGAGCCTTGCTTCGGCATGCGCAAATGCATCGCTTACGCCTTTCAACTCGAGCGGGATCGCGACGTTCTCGAGGGCCGTCATGGTGGGGAGCAAATGAAACGATTGAAAGACAATTCCCACATTATCGCGGCGAAAGGCGGTCAGTTCATCCTCGCTCATCGTTGTGAGATCGTAACCGTTCACCCTTACCTTGCCGCGTGTGGGACGTTCGAGGCCGCCGCTGACAAGGAGCAAGGTGGTCTTGCCTGAGCCGGATGGGCCGACGATGCCGATGGCCTCGGAGGCTTGCGCAGTGAGACTAATGCCACGCAGGACTTCGATGCTGCCGGCGCGGTTTTGCAAGGTGAGACGAACATCGGTCAGGGAAACAAAGCTGTCTGTCATTCAGTCATACTTCGAAGAGGCATCGCACCGAGAAGATATGGCGGGTTTGACGGCTATGAGAAGGGTGCTTGTGACCTGTCGGGCGAATTCTTAAGTACACTCCTATGCGTCTTGTGGTTTTTCTGGCAGTTCTGTTGGGAATGGTCGCCGGCTCTACTGCTGCTGCCCAGCCTTTGAAGCTCGTGGTTTTGGGTGACAGCTTGACTGCCGGCTACGGCATCGACGCGGAAGATGCCTTTCCGGCGAAGCTCGAGGCCGCGCTGATCGAGCGCGGCCACCATGTCGTAGTAGAAAACGCCGGGGTTTCGGGAGATACGGCGAGCCAGGGGCTTGAACGGGTCGACTGGTCGGTTGCCAAGGATGCGGATGCGGTGATCGTGGAGCTGGGTGCCAATGACGCGCTTAGGGGCGTAAACCCGAGCGAAACACACAAGAGCCTCGATGAAATCATTGCAGGGTTGAAGAAGCGCGACGTTGCGGTAATGCTCGCCGGCATGCTGGCGCCGCCCAATCTCGGCGCATCGTTCAAAGAGCAGTTCGACGCGATTTATCCCGCGCTTGCCAAGGCGCACAATGTGGTGCTCTATCCGTTCTTTCTCGACGGAGTGGCGAGCGAGCCCAAATTCAATCTGGACGACGGGATTCACCCCAATGCGCAAGGTGTTGAAGAAATCGTAAAACGCATATTGCCCAAGGTTGAGGAGTTTCTGCGGATGGTAAAGCATTAACGATCAGCACAAAACTACGACAAAGGTCATCCGAGGTCATTCGAATCAGTGTAACTCTCCAATGTCGCTGCAGTCTGCAGCACCTCCGCAGTGAAGGAGGCTTTCCATGCCGCGGCTTTTTACCGGCCTTGAAATTCCCGAAGACGTCGCATTCGAACTCAATCTTCTGCAGGGGGGAGTTTACGGTGCGCGCTGGGTGGAGCGGTCGGACTATCACATTACGCTCCGGTTCATCGGCGATATTGAAGAGCGGCTAGCGGGTGAAATCAGAACGTCCCTGGAAACCGTCGAGGCGCAGCCTTTCACCATCAGGATCAAGGGCATTGGCGCATTCGGCGGAAATGATCCGCACACGATCTTTGCCGGAGTGGCGGAATCGAGCGAGGTTCGCCGGCTGCAGTCGGCGCTCGAGCGGCAGTGCCAGATGCTGGGATTGTCGCCGGAGGGGCGCAAATTCACCCCGCACGTCACCCTGGCAAGGCTTAAGTCGCCGAGCCTTTCCAATGTGCAAGAGTTTCTAGCGCGGCAAAATCTGTTCGTCAGCCGGCCGTTCGAAATCCAACGGTTTGTTCTTTACTCGTCGCGCCCATCGCGGGGTGGCGGGCCGTATGCCGTCATTGAGTCCTACGACTTGCGGCGTGTCGCAGTGTGAGCCTCGCCGCGTGCCCAGCAAGCGCACAATCTCGTCATGTCGGCGGCCGCAAGCACGGGCCGCGTCGGCAGGTTGAGAAGCCAAAAGATGAATAGTTTTTAACCTTTGGATAGGGATGAGCGCGCCGTCTTCGTGCCCGCCTCTTGAACCTTTTCGGCACGCGGGCCATATTCCAGCCACCACCAAAAGGTGCGAGGGAGATTCATATGGCTGATTTTAACGAGAGAATGGTCGCGCGCCCCTCTGCCCGGACTGCCGAGGTCATCGACCAGGGTCTGCGCAGCTACATGCTGCGCATCTACAATTACATGGCCGTGGGGCTCGGGTTAACGGGTGTGGCGGCGGTCGCCACCTTCATGGCAGCCGTCGACAACGGCCAGCTCACCGCCTTTGGCCAGCTGCTGTTCGCGAGCGGCTTCAAATGGGTGGTGATCTTCGCGCCGCTGGCGCTGGTCTTTTTCCTGTCCTTCCGCGTGCACACCATGAGTGTCGCAGCAGCGCAGCTCATGTTCTGGGTCTACGCCATATTGGTTGGAGTGAGCTTTGGATCGCTGGGGCTCGTTTTCGCCGGAGAGAGCATAGCGCGAGTATTTTTCGTAACTGCGGCGTCGTTCGGCGGCTTGAGCCTGTGGGGCTATACGACCAAGCGCGATCTCACGGGCATGGGCTCGTTCCTGTTCATGGGCCTGATCGGCGTCATCATTGCGACGCTCGTCAATCTGTTCCTGCAGAGCAGCGGGATGCAGTTCGTGATCTCGGTGATTGGTGTGCTGGTCTTTGCCGGTCTTACTGCTTATGACACCCAAAGAATCAAGGAGATGTATTTCGAGCAGGATGATCAGGCGACTGCTGGCCGAAAGGCGATCATGGGCGCGCTCACCCTTTATCTCGACTTCATCAACATGTTCCTGATGCTGTTGCAGCTCTTCGGAAACAGAAATCAGTAACAAGCGCGCAACCCGTTCAACGACGCCCCGGGCGAAAGCTTCCGGGGCGTTGTTTTTTGGTCAATGGACTTGAGCGGCAATCTTTCCCTTACACCGGCACGAGGCGCGGCTTACGCATGAGCACGCGCAAGACCTGGGTCAAATCATGGCCGCGACGCAGAATCATGCCGCCTTGGGCTATCACGCTGTAAAGCCCATGGCGGCGGCTGAGCTTCGGGTCCTTCTCTATGCGGAAAAGGGGGGTTTCAGATGTTCCGCGAAAAACGGAAAACACAGCCTTGTCGCGGTTCAAATCGATTGCGTAGTCGCGCCATTCGCCTTCGGCAACTTTGCGTCCATAAAGGGTGAGAATCGCAGCAAGTTCGCCGCGGTCAAAGGAAATGCGTGGGGGAGTTGCCGGCCTGACCTGGACTTCCACGGCTGCGGTGTCAGCGGCCCGCAGCCGGATCGGAACTATGGGTTCGGCATCACTCAACGGGTTTTTTCCGGGCACCAACACGTTGCATGAGGATTGAGGGAATGATGACCCACAGGTGGAAGATTGGCAAGGGCCGGCTTCGAGACCGGTCGGAGCCGTCGAAAACATCCCTAGCGAAAGCTTTCACGAGTTTGCCCAATTCCGGCCCCGTATCCTCCTCATTGGCGGGTAAGATGAACGATGTTGCCTCTAGGCCCGGTGGTGCAGGACTTCGGAAAACTCAAGCCCCCCAGCCCCCTTCTGAGGTCAGCTTACTGCCGGGTCACCTATTCCATTCTGTTAGTGGGTAGATGAGTTGAAGTCGGCGGTCAGGTTAACTGACCGCCGCTTTTTGGCTTTCCGCCCATGCCTTGACGGTTCAGATACAGCCCACAATATTCGCCAGTCGGAGCCACAAGCAAAGGGCGAGGCAGTTTCTATGGCGACGGCAAAGCAGGCGAAGGGGCAGCAACCAGAGGCGCACGCTTTTCAGGCGGAAGTTTCAAAGCTTCTCGACCTGATGGTGCATTCGGTGTACTCGGAACGCGAGGTGTTCCTGCGCGAGCTTGTATCGAATGCGGCCGATGCGCTGGATAAACTCAGATACGAATCGATCGCCAACCCGCAAATCCTGAGCGGGGATAGCAATCTCAAGATAACGATCAAGGCGGACAAGGCAGCGCGAACCATCACGGTCGCCGACACGGGGATCGGCATGAGTCGGCAGGAACTCGTCGACAACCTGGGGACGATCGCCCGATCCGGCACGCAAGCCTTCGTGGAGCAGGCTAAACAAGGCAGCGGCGATCTCCATCTCATCGGGCAATTCGGAGTGGGCTTCTATTCGTCTTTCATCGTTGCGGAGAAAGTGGATGTGATCTCGCGACGGGCCGGAGAGGAAGAGACCTGGCTGTGGTCCTCAGATGGGCGGGGAAGCTTCACAATTGAACCATCGGCCGAAGCGCTGACGCGCGGAAGCAAGATCGTGCTGCATCTGAAAAAGGATGCGGAGGAGTTTCTCGACAGCCAGCGCGTCGAAACGATTGCCAAGACTTATTCAGACCACATCGCCCATCCGATCATGCTGTCAATCGGAGAGGAGGTGAGCAAGCAGGTCAACTCGGCGAGCGCTCTGTGGGCGCGTCCCAAAACAGACATTACGGCCGATCAATATAAGGAATTCTTCGGCCATGTGGCGGGCGACTATTCAGAGCCGGCACTCACCTTGCACTATCGCGCCGAGGGACGGAACGAGTACACGGTGCTTTTGTTCGTGCCAGGCGAACGGCCTTTCGATCTATTCGACCCTGAGCGGCGGGGGCGATTGAAGCTCTACGTCAGGCGCGTCTTTATCACGGATGATGCTGACATCTTGCCGGCGTATCTGCGCTTCGTGCGCGGCATCATCGATTCGGAGGACATGCCGCTCAACATCTCGCGCGAGATGCTACAGAACAACCCCACAGTGGCGCAAATCCGCAAGGCGGTAACCAGCCGGGTGCTCGCCGAGCTGAAAAAATGCGCAGAGAAAGACCAGGCGAGCTATGCGAAAATATGGAATGCCTTCGGTCCGGTTATCAAGGAAGGCCTGTATGAGGACATGGAGCGGCGCGACCAGCTCTATGAGGTCGTCCGTTTTGCGAGCAACAAGGGTAATGACGTCTCACTCAAAAATTATGTCGGACGGATGAAACCCAATCAGGCATCGATCTATTATCTCACTGGGGAAGACGCCGAACGTGCCAGACGCAGCCCGCAGCTTGAGGGGTTCAACGCACGCGACGTAGAAGTTCTGTTACTCACCGACCCGGTCGATTCCTTCTGGGTAAGAACCGCGCTCGGCTATGAGGGCAAACCCTTCAAGTCGGTGACACAAGGATCAGCCGATCTCGATGCCATTCCCTTCGCCGATGGAAGCAAGACCTCGGAAGAAGACGGTTCCGTCATCGCGACACTGATAGCGGCCATCAAGCAGACGCTCGGCGATCAGGTAAAGGACGTGCGAAGGTCGACGCGACTCACCGACAGCGCAGTTTGCATCGTGGCGGATACGATGGGGCTCGACCGAACACTGGAAAAGCTCCTGACACGGCAAGGGGGAACCGGCATCAAGGTGAGTGCTGCGATTCTTGAGATCAATCCCACCCACCCGCTCGTCAAGGCGCTCGCCGAAAAACTCAAAGCCAAGGGAGTAACGCCGGAATTCGAGGACGCTGCACGACTGCTGCTCGATGAAGCGCATATCCTGGAAGGAGAGCCGGTCAGCGATCCGCCGGGATTTGCAAAACGGCTGACCGAACTGATGCGTAGGGCAGTATAGGACGCGGCGGTTGCGGGCGGAGGAGGTGATGTTCGGGGAAGAATCAAGCGCGGGCAGGCAGTTCTCGCTGGTTGTTCCGGCTTTGGCGGCTCTTAAAGCCCCAAGGGGCCGCGCCGACAATATAGCCGCTGCTCGAAATCTGCAGAATACAGACACAACATTCCCGCGGATCGGAGAAAATCGCCTCCTTGGGTAGTTTCACATAGGCCGGATCGCCCTGCCACATGCCGACCGGCATCATTTTGCGAACCACATTGTAGTAGCTCACTTGCTTTCCGGCATTTTCGCCCTTCTCGATCTCAACCGTCACGACCGGAAGCAGCGTGAACAACAGGATGGTCGATTCCTTGCGGATGATGTCGTTCGAGGCAGCCCCAACGAAAATATCAAGCTCCGTGCCACGATCTCTTATCGAGATTGGAATGATGCTGCGCTCGGTGCGGGCGGATTCCTCATCGATTATTCGCAAGACGGTCGCGCGATCGGAGCCCACTGCATGGGCGTTGCCGTTGATCACCATTTGCGGAGTGTAGATGCGATTGTCGCCGCGCTTGCGGGCATAGTCGCGCTGACGCTTGGTGTTGGCAGGTGAGGCAAGCGTATCGCGCCAGCCGATGTAATCCCAATAGTCGATATTGAGTGACAGGCCGATGACGTTTTCTCGGCCAACGAGCTCGCCCAAGAACGCATCAGCCGGCGGACAGGACGAACAGCCCTGAGAGGTGAACAGTTCGACGACCACCGGCATCCCGCGGCTGTTGGCAGTGCGCGGCATGATGAGCGACACAGCCGCGGTCGCGCCGAAACCCAACATGGAACGCCTGCTAACGCACAGGGAAAACATGAAACCTATATGGCGCAACGCTCAATCAACGAAAATTCACGTTGTAGTGAGACAATTGGAGCAAAGAACGAAGAGCGATCAGGCGGCTTTTGCAAGATTTCTCAATACGTAAGGCAAGATGCCGCCGTGACGGAAATAGTCCAGCTCGTCGAGCGTATCGATGCGACAAAGCACATCAGCGTCGGTTCGTGACCCATCGGCACAGACAATGGCGACCTTCAGCAGCTTGCGCGGCTGCAACCCCTCGGCAATGCCTTCGATGGTGATCAGCTCGGAACCAGTGAGGCCCAAAGTCTGCCAACTGCTATTTTCCATGAACTGCAAAGGCAATACGCCCATGCCGATTAGGTTCGAGCGATGTATGCGCTCAAAGGATTGCGCGATGACGGCACGCACTCCGAGCAGCCGTGTTCCCTTGGCCGCCCAATCGCGTGAAGAGCCGGTACCGTATTCCCTGCCAGCCATAACGATCAAAGGAACATTCTCGGCCTGGTACTGCATCGCCGCGTCGTAGATGGGCAATTGCGAGCCGGAAGGATAGTGAATCGTTACCCCCCCTTCCACGCCAGGGACCATTTGGTTGCGGATACGGATGTTGGCGAAGGTGCCGCGCATCATCACCTGGTGATTGCCGCGCCGCGAGCCATACGAATTGAAATCGGCGCCGGACACTCCATGGCTGGTGAGAAAACGGCCGGCGGGCGAATCAGGTTTGATCGAGCCGGCGGGCGAGATGTGGTCGGTGGTGATCGAGTCGAGAAAGAGTCCGAGAATGCGTGCATCAACAATATCGGTGACGGGGACAGGAGTAAGCGACATGTCGGTGAAGTAGGGGGGATTCTGCACATAGGTCGATCTGACGTCCCAATGATAGGTGAGGCCACCCTTGACCTTGATTTTGCGCCATTCGGCGTCACCCTTGAAGACATCGCCATAACGAGTCTTGAAAGCCTTCTGCGTCACGTGCTGGCGCACCAGCGTTGCAATCTCCTCGCTCGTTGGCCAAATCTCCTCGAGATAGACGGGCCGTCCGTCCTTGGAAATCCCCAAGGGATCGCTCAACAAGTTGGTGTTGAGGGTGCCTGCGAGCGCATACGCCACGACGAGCGGAGGCGAGGCGAGATAGTTCGCCCGCACTTCCGGATTGATTCGGCCTTCGAAATTACGGTTGCCGGAGAGCACCGCAGCAACCACAAGATCCTTTGAACGCACCGTCTCTGAGACGGGTTGTGGAAGAGGGCCCGAGTTTCCGATGCAGGTGGTGCAACCGTAGCCCACAAGATCAAAGCCGAGGCGGTCCAGATATTTTTGCAAGCCGGACGATTTGAGATAATCGGTAACGACTTGACTCCCTGGTGCCAGCGAAGTCTTGACCCAGGGCTTGGTGCGAAGCCCCGCCGCCACGGCGTTGCGGGCAAGGAGACCGGCACCGATCATGACCGAAGGGTTGGAGGTGTTGGTGCAGGACGTAATGGCGGCGATGACAACGTCGCCATGACCCAAGTCGAAATTGGATCCCTCGACGTGGTGGCGCACGCCGATGCCGGCGCCGGATTTGAAGTCGCCGGCCATAACACGCACGAAGTCGGCCGAGGCCTCCTTCAGAGCCACCCGATCCTGCGGGCGCTTCGGCCCGGCAATCGACGGTTCAACCGAGCCCAGGTCAAGCTCGACGATGATCGTGTAAATAGGTTCCGGTGCAGAGGTGGTCCACATCAGGCCCTGGGCTTCGGCATATTGTGCAGCAAGCGCCAACAGCGCGGGTGGGCGGCCGGTGCTCTTCATGTAGGCCAAGGTTTCTGCGCTCAAGGGGAAGAAGCCGCATGTTGCGCCGTATTCGGGGGCCATGTTGGCTATGGTGGCGCGATCTTCGAGGGTCAAGCTACCAAGGCCCGGTCCGAAGAACTCGACGAACTTTCCGACCACTCCGGTGCGCCTCAGCATTTGGGTGACAGTCAGCACGAGATCGGTTGCGGTTGTTCCCTGCTGCAAGCTGCCAGAGAGACGGAAGCCGACGACTTCGGGAATGAGCATCGAGATCGGCTGACCAAGCATCGCCGCCTCGGCTTCGATACCTCCCACTCCCCAACCCAAGACGGCGAGCCCGTTGACCATGGTGGTATGACTGTCGGTGCCGACGAGCGTGTCGGGGTATGCGGTTTCTACGCTCTTGCCGCCGATCTTCTGTTTTTTGGTCCATACGGTGCGGGCTAGGTATTCCAAGTTGACCTGGTGACAGATGCCGGTGCCAGGGGGAACAACATTGAAATTGTCGAAGGCTCGCTGTCCCCACTTCAGGAATGTGTAACGTTCCAGATTGCGATCGTACTCAAGCCTTACATTCTGGCGAAAGGATTTGCTGGTGCCAAAAAAATCGACCATGACCGAATGATCGATGACCAGGTCGACTGGCGCGAGTGGGTTGATTTTCTTCGGCTCGCCGCCGAGGGTTTTCATGGCGTCGCGCATGGCGGCAAGATCGACGACTGCCGGGACGCCGGTGAAATCCTGCATCAAAACCCGGGCGGGACGGAAAGCAATCTCCCGCTCGGTGCGACCCCGATTGTTGAGCCAATCGGAGATTCCCTCGATATCGTCCTTGCGGACGGTGCGGCCATCCTCATGGCGCAGCATGTTCTCCAGCAGTACCTTAAGGGAGTAGGGCAATCGGGCTATGCCGGGAAGCCCGTTTTTTTCCGCTGCAGGAAGCGAATAGTAGCTGTAGACCTTTGAGCCCACTTTCAGTGACCGGCGGCATTTGAAACTATCAAGAGAGGGCGTCATCATGAGGGGCCTTGGTACTCCAGACGATCTGGTGATGCCCTATAATCGTTTTTCGGCTGGTTCACCAGTCCAACAAAGAGCGCAGCAGTTGACCACATCGAGAATGGATCCCCGGTGCGCAAGAGTGTTGCCGTTGACGTTCGGCGAACCATGAAGCTCGTCGGGGAAGGGCTTGCGGTCGAACGCGGTGGACGGTGCGTTTTCAGGGATGTGGATGTCGCGGCGGCAGGAGGCGAACTCGTTCTGCTCGCGGGGCCCAACGGATCGGGAAAGACAAGCCTCATCAAACTCATCGCGGGGGTGCTCGAGCCGGCGGCGGGGAAGCTGTCGTTCACCGGCGGTGACGATGAGCTGACGATCGGGCAGCAGGCGCATCTCATCGGACACCAGCAGGCCATCAAGCCGGCGCTCACAGTCTTGGAGAACATGCAGTTTTGGGCCGGCTTTTTCGGCGGAGATCGCGCCATGGCCTGCCTCGACGCGTTCGGGCTTGGCGAACTTTCCGGGTTGCCGGCGGGGGTACTGTCGGCCGGACAGCGCCGCCGGCTCAGCCTTTCGCGACTATTTCTGTCCTACCGGCCGATCTGGCTGCTGGACGAACCGAATGTGGGGCTCGATGGCGCGTCACTTGCCCAACTTGCGAACCATATGAGAGAGCATCTGAAGAGCGGCGGTCTCATTGTTGCTGCTGCGCACACCGATCTCGGAGTAAAGGCACATCGCACCATCGAACTTGAGGGTAAATGAAGACGGCAGCGGCGCTCATGAAACGCGACCTCGCGGTGGCATTCCGGCAGGGGAGCAGCCTCGGGACGGCGGTTGGATTCTTCCTGACTGTAGTCGTGTTGCTGCCCATTGGTCTCGGACCCGATCAGGCATTGCTCGCCCGAATAGCGCCGGGGGCGTTGTGGATCGCACTCCTCATGTCGGTGCTGTTGTCGGCAGATCGAATATTCAGCGACGACTTCGAGGACGGTTCGCTCGAGCTTCTGACAATGGGGCGAGTGCCGTTCGAAGCAGTAATACTCATCAAGGCGACGGTTCACTGGATAGCGGCTGGGTTGCCACTCGCCGTCATTGCACCGTGCTTAGGGTTCCTCATCAATATCTCGCCGCAGCAGGTCGTTCCGCTGGCGGCGGCCATGATCGTTGGGTCACTCGGCATATCGCTGCTTGCCACGCTCGGCGCGGCCGTCACAGTGGGCCTTAGGCGAGGTGGCGTGCTGGTTGCGGTGCTGATCCTGCCGCTCTACGTTCCGTTCCTGGTATTTGGCGTGGCGGCGAGCTCCAATCTCGTACCAGGAGCAGCGTCTGCGGCGCTGATGGCCCTCGCTGCATTGTCGCTTGCTGCTCTTGTCATGGTACCAATTGCCGCAGCGGCAGCACTTCGATCCCATATGCGCTAGAAGCGTCGATATGCAGACCTTTGCCAATCCAACGCGTTTTCTCAAGCTCTCGGACCGGCTCCTGCCATGGGCGGGCGCGTTGACCTTGATTGCCTTCGCCGGCGGCCTTTATCTCGCGCTCGTGGAGGCGCCGCAGGACTACCAGCAGGGCGAAACCGTGCGCATCATGTTCGTCCACGTCCCGGCGGCGTGGCTGGCGCTATTGGTTTACAGCTTCATGGCGCTTGCCCACAGTACGGCAATCGTGCTGCGTCATCCCTTGGCGGACGTCGCGGCGAAAGCGGCAGCGCCGCTTGGAGCATCTTTTGCATTTCTGGCGCTGGCAACGGGCTCGCTATGGGGCAAGCCGATGTGGGGAACGTGGTGGCAATGGGGGGATGCGCGGCTCACGTCGATGTTCGTTCTGTTCCTTCTCTATCTGGGCTATCTGGCGACATGGGAAGCCATCAGCGATCCTATGCGCGGGGCACGCATCGCCGCCATCGTGGCGATCGTCGGCTTCATCAATGTGCCGATCGTCAAATTCTCGGTCGACTGGTGGAGCACATTGCACCAGCCGGCGAGCGTGTTGCGTCTCGGCGGGCCGACGATCCATAGCAGTCTGCTCCTTCCGCTGATGGCGATGGCTGTGGCCTATGGGATGCTATTCATCTGGCTATGGCTTATCGGCATGAAGGCGGAAATCCTGAAGCGTCGGGTGCGGCACATGCAAATCGCCGCGGCGGGCAAGGCGTGAGAAGATGGATTTGCACGCTCCAAATGTAGGATTCGTGGTGGCAGCCTATGGGATTTCGGCGGTCGTCCTAATCGGCTTGGCGATCAAGACAATTGTCTTTCTCAAGACGCAGGAGCGCCAGCTCACCGGCCTCGAGGAACGACAAGCTCGACGCAGGGGCAGTGTCCATGAGCGATAGAGCCGGGTTGCTCAATTCGCCACGGCTCGGCTTGACGCTGGTGCCGGCCGTGGTTTTCGCAGCGCTCATAGTAATCTTCTTCATCGGGCTCAAGAGCGGTGATCCGTCAGTCGTGCCCTCAGCAATCGTTGAGAAGCCGGTGCCGCAGTTCGAGCTTCCACCTCTCGCAGGCAGCGGCATTGCGGGACTCAAATCGGCGGACCTGAAGACGGGCAAGGTCGCGGTCGTCAATGTCTGGGCCTCGTGGTGCGGACCTTGCCGGACCGAGCACCCGGTACTTATGGAGCTTTCCAAGCGCAAGGACATCTTCCTTGCCGGCATCAACTACAAGGACGAGCCCCAAAATGCGCGACGATTCCTTGCAAGCTTCGGGCAGCCGTATGCAGCGATCGGAGCGGACGATAAGGGCCGCGCATCGATCGATTGGGGGGTATATGGGGTGCCGGAGAGTTTCGTGGTCGACGGCAATGGGATCGTACGCTTCAAGTGGGTAGGTCCGATCGCCGATCAAGCGGCGCGCGAGAAGCTGGAGACGGCCATAAGGCGTGCGCAAACAGAAGACTAGTCGATTGCGAAGCCAAGCGCACGGCGAGCAACCTTACCCGCGCCAGTCGCCACTTAACCATTTCGGCTAACGCAGCTTCCGCTTGCTCCGCTCAGCGCCGCCTCTTTCGGCGCGCTGCTCGTCGAGTTTGCCCGCCAGAACGGCAAGTGATTCAACGAAGGGCCGACGGTGTGAGGACGGCACGACGGCGAGAATCGCCTTGTCCACCTCATCAGCACCGGGTTGGGCGGTCTTGAGAGCCTTTCTTCCAGCCGCGGTTATGCGAACGGTGTTGGTGCGCCCGTCATCGCGTGTGCGACGGCGCTGCAAATAGCCTTGCGACATCAGGCGCGCAACGAGGTCGGCGAGCGTCGACCGGTCGATGCCGGTGAGCTTAACGAGCAATGTCTGGCTAATGCCATCGTTCTGCTCAACGGCGAACAACACGGTGAATTGCCTCTGGGTGAGCCCTGATTTTCCCACCTCATCCATGTAGATGTCGGCCGCATATTGTGCGGCCCGCTTCAAGAGGTGGTAAGGAGAACGCGTGAATTGTCTGATATCCTTGGCCGTCATATGCCGTTCCCTGCTCCGACCCCGGCTTGCCCCGATGCCGCATCGAATCGTCCCTAACACGCCTGTCCGACCAGGCCGGCACAAAATGCCAGTCTTCATACAACAGTCGGTTAACGCTTATTGATAGAATCTTCCGCCGAAGGAGTCGAATCGAGAATAAGCCGGCGCTATTGTCGCGAGTGGGTCTCGATCATGTGACGGTGCATGAGCGGTGCCTGTGACAGAGCGAACAACAATGTGAGCGGCAGAATGCCGAACACCTTGAAGTTCACCCAATGATCAGTGCTCACCGTTCGCCAGACGATTTCATTCAGCCCGGCGAGAGCAAAGAAAAACAGGCCCCAGCGCAGGGTGAGAATGCGCCAGCCCGCATCGTCCATCTTCAAAGCCTCGCCAAGGAGAAGCTTCAAGAACTGCTTACCAAAATAGAGGCCGACCAGAAGAATTGCGCCAAAGAGTGCGTTCACCAACGTGACTTTCACCTTGATGAAAGTGTCGTTGTGCAGCCAGAGTGTCAGACCCCCGAACACGGCAACGAAGACCGCTCCGATCAACGGCACCATGGCAAGCTTGCGGGTCAAGGTTAGGGATACCGCCAAAGCAATGGTGGTGGCCGCCATGAATACACCGGTTCCCCAGAAGATCCCGCCCTTGGCATTGGCGATGAAAAAAGAAATGAGCGGGCCCCATTCGACAAGAATCCGCACTCCCGGTGACATACGCGTATCAGAGTTTGCTGGCATCACCTCTCCTTGCGTTCCAGGCCGACGATGGCGCGGGAGAATGCTGCGGCATCGAACGGTTGCAAGTCCTCAATCCTCTCCCCAACGCCGACCGCATGCACCGGCAAGGCAAAACGCTCGGCAATGGCAACCAGAATGCCACCTCGGGCGGTGCCATCAAGCTTGGTCATAATGAGACCGGTAACACCTGCCGACCGCTGAAACATCTCCACCTGACGCAAGGCATCTTGGCCGGTGGTGGCGTCGAGCACCAAAAGCGTGGCGTGGGGGAGGGCAGGGTCCTGCTTTTTCAGGACACGGATGATTTTTTCAAGTTCGGCCATAAGGTGGGCCTTGTTCTGAAGACGACCGGCGGTGTCGATGATCAGAACGTCGCTCTTATGCTGGCGAGCGGCAGTCAAGGCTTCGAAGGCCACGCCAGCAGCGTCGGCTCCGGTTGGACGCGAGATCACTTTCGCCCCGGTTCTCGACCCCCACACGCTGAGCTGCTCGATGGCGGCGGCACGAAAGGTGTCGCAGGCGGCAAGGGTGACATTGAGACCTTCGCCGCGTGCAATCGCAGCAAGCTTGCCTATTGTGGTGGTCTTTCCCGAACCATTGACGCCGACCAGGAGAACGACGAAGGGCCGTTTGGCTGCATCAAAGGAGAGCGGCCGCTGGACTGGTGCAAGGACTTGGGAAATTTCGTCAGCGAGGATTTTCTTTACGTCGTTGGGTTCGATTTCACGGTCGTGACGGCCCCTGGCCAGAGCGGCAGTGATACGGCCGGCCATAACGGGGCCGAGATCGGCGCCGATCAGAATGTCGTCAAGCTCGGCAAGGGTTTCCTCATTGAGGCGGCGTTTGGTGAAGACGTCGGAGATGCTGGTGGACAGCGCGCGGGACGATTTCGAAAGGCCGTCCTTCAGACGGGTGAACCAGCCTGTGTCGGCGACTGGAGGTGCGGCGATGATTGCCGGCTCGCCTGCGTCTAAAGGCTCAGCACTCGGCCCCAGATCGTCCGGCTGAACCTCTTCCGGCGTGGCTTCCGGAGAAGGCACCCCAGGATCGCGATCGAGGCCGATGAATTTCCTGAAAAGGCTCATCGGAGGACAGCGGCAAGAAGATGATCGGAGGTGCAGCCGGTGATCGCCGCCTCGGTTATCGTGCGGGGGGCGACGGGAGCGGCGAAGCGAACGGGGGCGAAATGCTCGGTATGGCCACGGTTGCCGTGCTCGACAAGGACCGACCGGGTCTTGCCGATCTGACCTTGCATGAAATCGGCCCGCAAACGGGCGCCCTTGTTTCTGAGAATGGCGGCGCGTTCAGAGAGGAGGCCGGCTGGAAGTTGTGGCATACGCGCGGCGGGCGTGCCCGGGTGCGGGGAAAAGGGAAAGATGTGCAAGTAGGTCAGGCGGCACTCTTGGATGTGGTTCAAGGTGTTGGAGAACATCTGGTCGGTCTCGGTGGGAAAGCCGGCGATAAAGTCGGCACCGAACACGATATCCTTGCGCACCTGCCGCAAGCGCTCGGTAAAGGTCAATGCGTCGATCCGACGATGGCGACGTTTCATTCGCTTTAGAATCATGTCGTCCCCCGACTGCAGGGACAGATGAACATGGGGAAGGAGCCGTTCGTCTTCAGCAAAGGCGCGGAGCAGATCGGAATCGGCCTCCACGGAATCGATCGAGGACAGACGCAGGCGTCGAAGCTCGGGCAGTGACCTCAAGATTTTTCGCACCAGCACTCCGAGGGCCGGACGCCCTGGAAGGTCGGCGCCATAGGCGGTAATGTCGACACCGGTCAGAACCGCCTCATGGTAACCGGCGTGAACGAGGCGGCGCAGCTCCTCGATGATGGCGCCGATCGGCACGGAGCGTGAAGGCCCCCGGGCAAAGGGAATGATGCAAAAGGTACAGCGATGATCGCAGCCGTTCTGGATCTGGACGAAGGCCCGCGAATGGCCGGCGAAACTCCCGACCATATGAGAGGCGACTTCGGCTACCTCGGCTATCGAATTCACCTTGACCTTTTCTTGCTCATCTAAGCCGAAGGCGCGGTAGCTGTGCGGCGAGAGCTTCTCGATGTTCCCCAAAACAAGGTCGACTTCCGGCATCGAAGCGAACATCCGGGGATTTACCTGGGCGGCACAGCCGGTCACGACGATCCGCGCCCCGGGACGTTCGGCTCTGGCGCGACGGATGGATTGGCGGGCCTGGCGCATTGCTTCCGCTGTCACGGCACAGGTGTTGAAGACGACAGCGTCGTTGAGCCCGGCGACCTTGGCAGCGGCGCGAATGACTTCTGACTCGTAGGTATTGAGCCGGCAGCCAAACGATCGGATGTCGAGGATAGTCATGAGACTGTCTCGAGAAGGTGGTCGGGAAGCTCGCCTTCGAATTCATAGGTGAAGGGGCCGGTCATCAAGATGTGGTCATCGCTCCTTCGCCAGTCGATGGTCAGATCGCCGCCCGGCAGGGTGATGATGACCTTCCGCCCGACGAGCTTGAGGCGACAGCCGGTGACCGCCGCAGCACAAGCGGCGGTGCCACAGGCGCGGGTAAGACCGGCGCCGCGTTCCCAAACCTTGAGCAGCAAGCGGTCCCGCGAGACGACCTGGGCCAGTGAAATATTGGCGCGCTCAGGGAACATCGGATGATTTTCGAGCATCGGACCCAACCGGGCGAGATCGAAAGCGGAAACATCCTTGACCCAAAATATGCAGTGCGGGTTGCCGACGTTGACTACCGAGGGGGAATGAAGAACGGGATCGTCGATTGGCCCCACCTGCAGCTCGATGTGCCGAGTATCGCGAAATTCCTCAGCCAACGGAATATCTTGCCAGCCGAAGCGCGGGGAACCCATGTCGACGGTGACTTGACCCTCACCGGCGCGCGTGCACTGCAAAACGCCGCCATCAGTGGCAATCGTTACTTGCTGCCTGCCGGTCTCGCGAAAAATGAGATCGGCAACACAGCGCGAACCATTGCCGCAGCTCTCGACCTCGTCACCGGAGCTGTTCCAGATGCGCATTCGAACATCTGCCGAGGAAGACGGTTCAAGAACGATCACCTGATCGCAACCTATGCCTGATTTTCTATCGGCGATGGCGCGGGCGCAGCGATCATCCATGGGCAGGCGATGCGCTCTGGAATCGAGAATGACGAAATCATTCCCCAGTCCGTTCATCTTGCGGAAATGTATCGAATTGCCGACCATGGCGCGCCTTATATGGTGAAATTGGGACAGAATACCAGTCGTTTCAGCGGTTCAGGGAGAAGCGGATAACAAGGTAGCCGCCGGCCGCGAGCGAGCCTGTTCGTTCAAGGAAAAAGGCTTCAACTGTGGCGATTTTGCGCCTAGCATTCGGCGTTGCGATTCGCGTTGGGCGGCACACAGGTGGCGTGGAGGCGAGGATGGCCCGCATCAAACCGGTCCGAATGATAGACCAAGAGTTGAATGAACCTTATCGTGGCGACCGATCGGAATTGAGCGCGGCGATGATAATCTTTTTCGGCGCCATCGTAGCGCTTGCAGCCTTCATCTGGTTCGGGGCCTCGGCTGAGGCGCGTCCGGCGCTCTTGCTCACCGCCGCGCTTGGCGGGGTGACAGGGTGGGGAGCAGGAATATTGCTGACACCCTACAAGAACGATGAGGAGCCAAGTGAATTGCAGAAGATCTTGCTGGCCGGCCTCATCGGCTACCTGATCGCAAAATTCAATACGTTTGCCGATCTGGTCGCCAGTCTTGGAGCGACTGGCACGGGTGTCACCGGGTTCCTGCCTTACGCAGGGGTGGCCCTCATCCTGTTTATCAGCGCGATGGCGCTGACCTATGTGCATCGCACTTACAAGATGTCGCGGCCGGCGCGAGAGGCGGTCCTGGTTTCGCGAACGGTGAAAACACAAAAAGGCGAGAAAAAGGAGAGCGTACCACGACGCCCGATGGCGGTGCCGAGGCTACCGCTCGAAGCCCTGTCCGCCAAGTTGAGCGAAGCGCCGAAGGCCGAACGGCAGAGCCAAAGTTGACTTGATCGAACTCGTGGGCTAAGGACCGCACGCTTTCAACCTTAAAGCTTGAACGCTTTCAAGCCCTGCCACACATGATGTCCCACCAGCGGCGTGTGGCAAGGCCAGCATCCGCCAGCGATATTCGCCCGCGGGTGCGCGAGGCGTTTGGTGAGGCATATCGATGTTCGAGACATTGCAAGAACGACTTTCGGGAATTTTCGACAAGCTGACCGGGCGGGGAAGCTTGTCGGAGTCCGATGTCGACCAGGCAATGCGCGAGGTGCGGCGCGCCTTGATCGAGGCGGATGTGGCGCTCGAGGTGGTGAAGAGTTTCGTCGAGCAGGTCAGGGCGAAAGCTGTTGGCCAGGACGTCGTCAAGTCCGTCACTCCGGGGCAGATGGTCGTGAAGATCGTGCACGATGCCCTGGTGGAAACGTTGGGAGGCGATGAGGGAGGCATCAATCTCAAGGCGACACCGCCGGTTCCACTGCTCATGGTGGGCCTGCAGGGCTCGGGTAAAACAACGACGACGGCCAAGATCGCAAAACGCATCGTCGAGCATGACAGGAAGCGGGTGCTGATGGCATCGCTCGATACCAGACGGCCCGCTGCGCAAGAGCAACTTGAAATATTGGGCATACAGATCGGTGTCGACAGTCTGCCGATCATCAAAGGCGAAGATGCGCTGGCGATTGCCAGACGGGCTGTAAGCGAGGCCAGACGCGGAGGCTATGACGTCCTTTTGCTGGATACGGCGGGACGGCTGCACATCGATCAAGAGCTGATGGCGGAGGTCGAGGCCGTCCGCGATATCGCAAACCCAAAAGAAACGCTGCTCGTGGCCGATGCGCTCACCGGCCAGGATGCCGTCCGGCTTGCCAGAAGCTTCGATGAGCAAATCGGCATCAGCGGCATCGTACTGACCCGCATCGACGGGGATGGGCGGGGCGGAGCTGCATTGTCGATGCGCGCGGTTACCGGCAAGCCGATCAAACTTTTGGGGACGGGAGAACGACTCGAGGCGCTGGAGGAGTTCCGCCCCAGCCGCATCGCGGGACGCATTCTCGGGATGGGCGATGTCGTGAGCCTCGTTGAAAAGGCCGCGCAGAGCATCGACCAGGAAAAAGCCAAGAAGATCGCTCTGCGCATGAAGAAGGGGACGTTCGATCTCGACGATCTGGCGGAACAGCTGCAGCAGATGCGGAAGCTTGGAGGCATGTCGGGCGTCCTGGGCCTCTTGCCGGGCGTGGGCAAGATGAAAAAACATCTGGAGGGAATGGACCTCGACAATCTGTTGCTCAAGCGGCAGCTCGCGATCATTTCTTCCATGACAACATTCGAGCGGCGAAATCCAAAGGTGATGAATGCAGCGCGGAAGAGGCGCGTGGCGAGAGGATCAGGCACCAAGGTAGAGGAAATCAACCGGCTGCTGAAAATGCATTTGCAGATGTCCGACATGATGAAGAAGGTCGGACGCAACCCGGGGCTTTTCGGAAAGCTCTTCGGCCAAGGCCCAGCGATGCCGGACGAAACGGAGCTCAGGAAAATACAGGAGGACCTTGCCAAGCTCGATCCCAGTGCGTTGCCTGCCGAGCTTAAAGAAATGATGAAAGGGTTCGGAGAGGGCGGGTTGCCGGAGGCGCCCGATTTCACCCAAGGAACGAAGGGGCTTCCGGGCGTTGCGAGTGGACTTCCGGGATTGGGCGGGGGGCTGCCGGGACTGGGTGGCAAACCCGGTCTCAAGGGACTGGGAGGCGCGCCGTTCCGGGGATTTCCTGGCCCGGGCATGAAGAAAAAATGACACAAGAGCTTGTAAAGGAGATTTGATGAATGGCACTTAAAATCAGACTTTCGCGCGCGGGTGCGAAGAAACGGCCCTATTACCGCATCGTCGTGGCGGAAGCGACTGCACCGCGGGATGGAAGGTTCATCGAGAAGATCGGAACTTTCAATCCCCTCTTGGGAAAGGACAAACCGGAGCGGCTGAAGCTCGATCAAGAAAGAGTGAAGCACTGGATCAAGGTCGGAGCCAAGCCGACCGACAGAGTCCTCAAGATGCTCGATACTCTGGGGCTTGCCAAGCGCGATCCCCGCAACAATCCCATCAAAGGCCAGCCCGGGAAGAAGCGGCAGGAACGGGAAAAGGCGCGGGCCGATGCGGCGGCAAAAGCGCAGGCAGCGAGCAAGGAAGGCGGCAGCCAGGAAGAAGGGCAGGCGCCGCAAAGCTAATTCATGATTGGCAAACGAATCCTCGTCGGCCAAATCGGCGTCCCGCACGGTCTCAAAGGGGAGGTGAAACTCATCAGCTTCACCGAGGCTCCAAAGGCGGTTGCAGATTACGGTCCGCTCGAAACAGAGAGCGGGTCGCGGCATCTAACGATTTCCCATCTTCGATTCGCGGGGACGAGCATGATCGCGAAATTCGAAGGGATCAGCGACCGCTCTGCAGCGGAGCAACTCAAGGGTCTTCATCTTTATGTCAAACGCGATCGGCTGCCGGCGCTCGAAAATGGCAGGTATTATCATGGCGACCTTATCGGGCTTGAGGTTGTAAGCGCGGAACAATCACTTGGAAAAGTCGTCCAAGTGCTGAACTTCGGAGCAGGCGACCTGCTTGAGGTTCAAGCCCCGGGAGAAGACAACACGCTTCTTGTTCCCTTCGCCGGAGCGCGGGTCGATCTTGGCAGAGAGACCATCAAGATCGAATTGGCGGAGGGTTTCTTGGACGGTGGACAAAACGGCAGCTAAGGCATGGGCGTGCAGCAGTTCAAAGCGAGCGTATTGACGCTTTTTCCGGACATGTTTCCAGGACCGCTTGGTCTGTCGCTTGCCGGAAAGGCGCTTGATGAGGGCATCTGGTCGCTCACGGTAGAGAATATTCGTGATGCGGCCCTCGATCGTCACAAGACTGTTGATGATGCCCCGGCGGGCGGCGGACCGGGAATGGTGATGAAACCTGATGTTCTTGCGGCCGCAATCGATCGCGCCAGCCCACCGGGCGATCCCAGGCCGCGGTTGCTCATGAGCCCGCGCGGGGAGCCGCTCACCCAAAGCCTGGTGAGGGGGATTGCAGCGGAGCCCGGAGTCGTCATCGTCTGCGGGCGTTTCGAGGGTGTCGATGAAAGGGTTATCCGGAAGCGTGGGCTTAAGGAAATTAGCATTGGAGACTTCGTGCTCTCGGGCGGTGAGCCGGCAGCGCTGGCGCTGCTCGATGCGGTTGTGAGGCTGCTCCCGAACGTAATGGGAGATCGGCTGTCGGCGCAGGTTGAGAGTTTCGAGCAGGGGCTTTTAGAACATCCCCACTATACGAGGCCCAGGGTGTTTGAAGGGGAGGAAATTCCAGGGGTGCTCTTGTCGGGCGATCACCAAGCCATCGAGCGCTTCAAACGGCAGGAGGCGGAAAATCTCACGAGGCTCCGCAGGCCCGATCTATGGAAGGCCTATGTGCGAACGTCTACTGGGGAGGATTGATTTATGCCCGGAGCGGGGGTAAGACGCCGCCAACCCAAAGGACAAGATCATGAACCTCATTCAGCAACTCGAAAACGAGCAGGCGGCGGCGATTTCCGCCAAGCGCGCGGTTCCGCAATTCACCCCAGGCGACACGGTGAAGGTCAATGTGAAGGTCGTGGAGGGCGACCGGTCGCGCGTGCAGGCCTATGAAGGTGTGGTGATCGCCAGATCGGGATCAGGCCTTAACGAAAATTTCACCGTCCGCAAAATTTCATATGGCGAAGGGGTGGAGAGAGTCTTTCCGGTCTATTCCCCGCTGATCGATTCGATCGAAGTTTTGCGGCGCGGCAAGGTCAGGCGCGCGAAGCTTTATTATCTGCGTGGGCGAACGGGCAAATCGGCGCGCATAGCCGAGCGGCAGAGGGCGCTCTTTGGCGGGGGGGAAGCGGACGCCGTGCGGGTCACCGAAGTCACTCCCGAGGGCGAAGCCAAGGCCTGAGCTTTTTCCACCGTTCGCGGGTCGTGACCCGCGGCCCAGGCTTTTTTCCAAGCAAGCCCGATCCTTTTGCGTTGGGGACGGATATGAGGAGGGAAGACCATTTCGCGGCGAATCGGAAGAACTGGGACGAACGCGTGGCCATTCACCGACGCGATGCGCACGACTTCTACCAGGTTGATAAAGTCCTGCGCGGGGAAGACAAGCTTAGCGCCATCGAGGCACAGGAAATCGGGGACATCCGAAACCTAAGACTCGCGCATCTGCAGTGCCATTTCGGTCTCGACAGTGTTTGCCTGGCGGGGCGCGGGGCAAAGGTGGTGGGGCTGGATTTTTCCAGCGTAGCAATAGCCGAGGCGCGCAAGATCGCGCGAGCCTTGCAACGGGATGCAGAATTCGTGGAAGGCGATGTCTACGGGGCGCGCCGGCTGCTCACGGGCGAGTTCGACATGGTCTATGTAACCTGGGGAGCCATCAATTGGCTGCCGGACATCGTCGCTTGGGCGGAGGTGGTGTCGTCGCTGTTGAAGAAGCGCGGGTTCTTGTACCTAGCGGAAAGCCACCCGGCAATGCTGTGTCTCGAGTGGATCGATGGCCGCATAGTACCACACTACGACTGGCGGACTTCGGCCGACGGGCCGATCGCCAACGATCTGCCGTTCACCTACAACGGCGCGAGCGAGCGGCTGTCCAATACCCGCACCTATGAATGGATACACCCCTTGTGCGACATCATTGGTGCGTTGCGCAAAGCGGGAATGGCGCTCGACTGGTACCACGAACACGCCGCTCTTACCTGGGCGCTCTTTCCCAATATGAGCAAGGGCGAAGACGGGCTTTTCCGACTGCCGGAGGACTTTCCGCAGTTGCCGCTGTCTTTTTCGTTGAAGGCCGTCAAGGAATAGGCAGTTCGAGAGCGCAGGGGGCCTTTCGTCGATCAGAAAAGATGACAAAACCGAGCTCTGCTACTAAGTTCCGGGCGGCAATGCGACGTTCTTCGAGGAAGGCTGATGACAGCTGCGCGGACACTCTATGACAAGATCTGGGATGACCATCTGGTGCACCAGGCGCCGGATGGAACCTGTCTTCTCTACATTGATCGGCATCTCGTGCATGAGGTGACAAGTCCGCAGGCGTTTGAAGGTTTGAGATTGAGCGGACGCCGGGTCAGGCATCCGGAAAAGACGCTCGCGGTCGTGGATCACAATGTGCCCACGACCGACCGCAGCCATGGAATCGCCGAGCCTGAGAGCCGACTGCAGGTGGAGACCCTGGCGAACAACGCGCGGGAGTTTGAAATCGAATATTTCAACGAGCTCGATCGGCGGCAGGGGATCGTGCATGTCATCGGGCCGGAGCAGGGTTTCACCCTTCCGGGCACGACAATCGTGTGCGGGGATAGCCATACCTCGACGCATGGGGCCTTCGGCGCACTTGCACAGGGCATCGGAACGTCGGAGGTCGAACATGTATTGGCCACGCAGACGCTGATTCAAACCAAGGCCAAGAACATGAAGGTCGAAGTCAGGGGCGAGCTGGCCGGGGGTGCCACGGCGAAGGACATCATCCTGGCGATCATCGGGCAAATTGGAGCGGCAGGCGGCACCGGACATGTGATCGAATACTGCGGGGAGGCGATCAGCGCGCTCAGCATGGAAGGGCGGATGACCGTGTGCAACATGTCGATCGAAGGAGGAGCACGTGCCGGCATGATTGCACCCGATGAGAAAGCGATCAGCTACCTCAAGGGCCGGCCGCGGGCGCCCAAGGGGGAGGCATGGGAGAAGGCGGTGAGGTTCTGGGAAAGGCTCAAAAGCGACGATGGGGCGCATTTCGACCGCACAATCCAACTCGATGCAGCAAAATTGCCGCCTATCGTCTCGTGGGGAACGAGCCCTGAGGATGTGGTTTCGATCGAAGGGGCGGTGCCCGATCCCGATCAGATCGGCGATGAAAGCAAGCGACAGTCGAAAAAACGGGCGCTCGAATACATGGGTCTGAGGCCTGGCACCAGGATCACTGACATCAAGATCGACAAGGTGTTTATTGGCTCGTGCACCAACGGACGGATCGAGGACCTGCGTGCCGCCGCCAAGGTCGTTCATGGACGCAAGGTGCATCAAAATGTGTCGGCGATGGTCGTACCTGCGTCGGGGCTGGTGAAGTCGCAAGCGGAAGCAGAAGGCCTCGACAGGATTTTTCTCGAAGCTGGATTCGAGTGGCGCGAGCCCGGCTGCTCAATGTGCCTGGGAATGAATCCGGATCAGCTCAAGCCCGAGGAGCGGTGCGCCTCGACATCGAATCGCAATTTCGAAGGGCGTCAGGGCTACAAGGGTCGAACGCACCTCGTTTCGCCGCAAATGGCAGCGGCGGCAGCGATCGCCGGGCGGTTCGTGGACGTTCGGACGTGGCGGTGATTATCGGCAGTTGCTACTGATACCATCCAAGAAAACCGCAGATTGCCGATTCGAGCTGCTTGGGGTGTGCAGCAAAACCTGTCAAGGCACATATTTGCAGAATTGCGGAATGTCGGCCTGGATGAGGTCAACGACCTCTTCTATGAATGGCAGCTAACCACTGCATTAAGGCCAAGGTCATGATTGTTCCTGTACGGTCGCTCCAACATGAGCTGGCGGTGAGTCAGCCGAGCGGAGGACGCAGAAATGATTACGATGATTGAGGCGGACGCAAGGTTCCTGAAGCGCATCCTGATGGCGCTCGTGGCGGCCACACTCATCACCGGGCTCATGGCCGGCTTTGCTACGGTGAGGGCCGAGCGGGCGCTGATCGCTCAGAGCGAAATGACCAAATAGAGGTGTTTGCTCTGACGACTGCCATGCCATCATAGGGCATGGCCTTTCCACAATCCCCAGATTGGCCGAGGACGAAGACGCCATCGATCGAGGAGATTGCAACCATGGCGCGTCGGGCTTTTGACGGCCTACCCGAGGCGTTCCGAACTCTCTGTTCCGATGTGGTGATCAAGGTTGAAGAGGAGGCCACTCAGGAGGTGCTCGATCACTTCGGAATCGAAGATGAATTGGAACTCATGGGACTCTTCCAAGGTGTCGGATTGGCGCAGGGCGGCGGTTTGCGCGCGACGGGCAGTCTTCCCAACATGGTTTTTCTCTACCGCCGGCCGATACTCACCTATTGGGCGGAACATCGGGATTCCCTGGAGGAGGTGGTCACGCACGTCCTGGTGCATGAAATCGGCCACCACTTTGGCCTCTCGGATGACGATATGGCAAAGCTCGAAAGGAGCGCAAAATGAGGCGGGGCGGGGAGAGCAAGCGTCACGCCGAGGCTGAGGCGAGCCTTCGCCGGTTGGAGGATCAGGCCGAGAGGACGATGGCGCCACCCAAGGCAGCACCGCCCGAGCAGGACTGGACCGAGCGCTGGGGAAGACGGATCGGCCTAGCTCTCGGCTACGGACTTGCGCTCTACCTCGTCTGGCACCTGCTCACAACGTATGTCATTGGACCTTGAGCCTTGGCCTTGCGGCCTCGCTGCAGGGGGATTTTCGATAAAGCTGTCTACAACTCCAGCAGGTCCTTGCATGTTTTCTCTATCTATGGTCGAGTCTACTTTTGCGTTGGTGCGGAGATTGTAGCTATGCCTATCGATAGACAGGAGCTGAACGGCATCCTTGCCAAATTTCCGGCTGGCGGGAGGGAGACGCTTGGCAGGCTCATGGCGAGTGACAGCTTCGATGGCGTGATCAGCGCCGCCGATGCCGCATATCTTGCCGAGCAAATGGGCATTACGGTTTCAGAGCTTGCGCTCGAACTTGTACCGTTCGCGCGGCTCTATGCGGTTGCGCCTATTTCCGATTACAAGGTGGGGGCAGTGGCCCTGGGCCTCACCGGAGCCCTTTACTACGGAGCAAATCTCGAGATCTCGGGGGAAGCCTTGAGCTTCGCTCTGCATGCCGAGCAGTCGGCGACCTCCAATGCCTGGCTGCATGGCGAAGAAGGGCTGACGTCGCTGGCAGTTTCGGCTGCACCCTGCGGTTATTGCCGGCAGTTCCTCTACGAACTCACAACTGCATCGACGCTGACAATCCTCCTGCCTGACACGGAGGACCAATTGCTGACAACTCTCTTGCCCGACCCGTTCGGTCCGGAGAACGGCGGTCTCATGGAGGTACAGGATCATGGTTTGACGGTTTCACCGACGCCCGACGATACCGGCATCGCTGCCCTGGCGGCGGCCAATGCCTCCTACAGCCCCTACGCCACCACCTTTGCGGGAGTGGCTCTTCGCATGAGCGATGGAAGCATCTTTTCCGGCAGATACGGCGAAAATGCCGCTTTCAATCCGAGCATGTCGCCGCTTGAGGCAGCTTTGTCCATCGTGGTGTTCAACGACTATGATTTCGACGACATCGCCGAGGCGACCTTGGTAGAGCTCTCCGGCCCGGCGAGCCAGGTTGACGCCACTTCAGCGGTGCTCAGTATGGTTGCGAGCAACGTTCCGCTCACGGTGCTCTATGCAACACAGGAAGCGGCAGAGCGTCGCCGCGTCCTGGAGCCGGCCTGAACCGACCCAAATCAAGAGAACGGCGGCAAGCGCGGCCGGGGTTGGATTACCCGAACCGATCAGGAAGCGGGGTGCTATCCCCTATGCAAGAGGGAGGGCACGCGCTATGGAGATCGCATGCAAAAGTTCACCACACTCACTGGCGTCGCCGCACCCTTTCCGTTGGTCAATGTCGATACCGACATGATCATTCCGAAACAGTTCCTGAAAACGATCAAGCGCACAGGACTAGGCAAGGCGCTGTTCTACGACTTGCGTTATGACGCCGGGGGCAGGGAACGGGACGATTTCGTGCTCAACAAGCCGTCTTACCGCAAGACACAGATCCTGGTGGCGGGAGACAATTTCGGCTGCGGGTCATCGCGCGAACATGCGCCCTGGGCTCTGCTCGATTTCGGCATAAGGTCGGTGATTGCGCCTTCTTTCGCCGATATCTTCTACAACAATTGCTTCAAGAACGGCATCCTGCCGATCACCGTTTCAAAGAGCGATCTCAAGAAGCTCATGGACGATGCCGAACGCGGCTCGAACGCAACGCTTACAATCGACCTGCCGCAGCAGGAGATCCGCGGGCCCGACGGCGGCGTGATCCATTTCGAGATCGATTCCTTTCGCAAGCACTGTCTGATAAACGGTCTCGACGATATCGGGCTAACGCTCGAGAAGGTGCAGGAGATCGACAGCTTCGAGAGACGACAGGTGATGAGCCAGCCCTGGCTCTAGAGGCGTTCATGCCAAGTCACAAATTGTTTCTGCTGCCCGGCGACGGGATCGGCCCCGAGGTGATGGCGGAAGTCGAAGCGATCATCGGCTGGTTCACTGCCAATGGCATCGCGAAATTCGAGACCGAGCGCGGACTGGTGGGCGGTTCCGCCTATGATGCGCACGGGGAAGCGATTTCGGATGCGGACATGGCGAGGGCGCAAGCTGCCGATGCGGTGCTGTTCGGGGCGGTGGGAGGCCCCAAATGGGACAAGGTGCCATACGAAAAGCGCCCAGAAGCAGCGCTGCTGCGGCTGAGGAAGGAGCTTGGACTGTTCGCCAACTTGAGGCCGGCGATCTGCTATCCGGCATTGGCGGATGCCTCGTCGCTTAAACGGGAGCTGATCGAAGGGCTCGACATACTTATCGTCCGTGAACTGACGGGCGGAGTTTATTTCGGGGAGCCCAAGACAATCGTGGATCTCGGCAACGGCCAGAGGCGGGCGATCGACACACAGGTGTACGACACCTACGAAATCGAGCGCATTGCGCGGGTGGCGTTCGAACTGGCACGGGTGCGACGCAAGCGAGTTGCGTCGGCGGACAAGCGTAATGTGATGAAAAGCGGGGTGTTATGGCATGAAGTGGTCAGCGAGGTGCACAAGTCCTATCCGGATGTGGAGCTTGAGCATGTGCTTGCCGACAATTGTGGCATGCAACTTGTTCGAAGGCCGAAGCAATATGACGTGATCGTAACCGACAATCTGTTCGGCGATGTGCTCTCGGACGTGACGGCAATGCTCACGGGCTCACTCGGCATGCTGCCGTCGGCCTCGCTGGGCGCGAGTGATCCAAAGACAGGAAAGCGCAAGGCGCTGTATGAACCGGTGCACGGCTCGGCGCCTGATATCGCCGGGCGAGGAGTGGCCAATCCGATCGCGATGATCGGGTCTTTTGCGATGGCACTTAGTTATTCCTTTGGGGTGGGGGAATGGGCAGCGCGCATCGACCGGGCCATCGCCACGGTGTTGGCGCAGGGCTTGCGCACAGCAGACATCGCGCAAGGTGCGACACCGGTTTCGACCAGAACCATGGGGGAGGCCGTTCTGGCCGAGCTGAGAGCGCAAGCGTGACTTAAGAATCGTCATGGCGAACTTGATGCCGCTTACGCCTTAGGACAAAGTCGTACTTAACAGGCGGGACCAAAGATGACTGATAAACTGCGGCTGTGATCAGCCGGTCTCGGCATTACTGCGCTGATTTTTGGCCGTGGCGCGGCGGCGCACCAGCATGTTTAGGACTTCGACCGAGAGCGAAAAGGCAATGGCGAAGTAGATGAATCCCCGGGGTATATGCATATGAATACCGTCTGCCACCAAGGCCACGCCAATGAGAATGATGAACGCGAGGGCCAGCATCTTCACCGTGGGATGATGTTCAATGAAATCCCCTACGGGACGTGCCGCGAGCAGCATGACGGCGATTGCAACGACATTGGCAAGGATCATGACGGGCAAGAATTGCGAAAGACCGACGGCGGTGATGATCGAATCCAATGCAAACACGAAGTCGATGACCATGATCAAGGCGATGACGCCCGGAAACGAGCTGCTATAGGTTCTTTGGGGGCCTTCGGTGCCTCCTTCAACCTCCTGATGAATCTCCATCGTGGCCTTGAAAAGAAGGAACAGCCCGCCGGTCACGAAAATCACATCACTCCAGGTCAAGGTGAACTCGCCGATGTTCGTAATCGGCGTCTTGAGCTTGGTTAACCATACAAGCGTTGACAGCATGGCGACCCGCAGGGCGAGGGCGCCCGACAGGCCGATGCGCTGCGCCTTGGCACGGCGATGTTTCGGCAGGGACTGGCTGGCAATGGTCAGGAAGACGAGGTTGTCGATGCCGAGAATGATCTCGAGGAAGGACAAGGTGACGAGGCTGATCCAGCCGTCTATGGTAAACATCCATGCATACCAAATCGACCAGTCAACACTCGCCAGCCATGCGGCCATTCAGCACCCAAAAGCAACTATGGTTTGACTTTGCTGACTTAGGTTAACGCATGAACCAAATCAAGGCGGAGCAATTGACAGAGCCGAAGAAGCTGATAGAAGCCAGCACCAGGGCGTGGTGGCCGGTTCGCGCAAAAAGCTTCATCTATTACAAACGGCACCGGTGCGCTGGCCCTCGCGCGTTGAGTTGCATCAACTTTCGTGAACACGGGAAGGGCAGCTTTGCCCTCCAGGCGGGAAAAGGGAAGAGACGCAATGGGGTTCAAGGTTGCAGTCGTCGGAGCCACGGGCAATGTCGGCCGAGAAATGCTCAATATTCTTGCGGAACGCGAATTCCCGGCCGATGAAGTGTTTGCCATTGCCTCGCGACGGTCGATCGGTACCGAAGTTTCCTTCGGAAACGAAACGTTGAAATGCCGCGATCTTGAGCATTTCGATTTCCACAATATCGATTTCTGCCTGATGTCGGCCGGCTCGGCGGTGTCAAAGGAGTGGTCGCCGAGAATCGGTGCTCAGGGCGGGCTGGTAATCGACAACTCTTCCTGCTGGCGATACGACCCTGATGTGCCGTTGGTGGTGCCGGAAGTGAACGCGCATGTGCTCGAGGATTACATGGCCCGCCGCACACGGAAGAACATCATCGCAAACCCGAACTGCTCGACGGCGCAACTGGTCGTGGCGCTCAAGCCGTTGCACGATGTGGCGCGGATAAAGCGAGTGGTGGTGGCGACCTATCAGTCGGTGTCGGGGGCCGGCAAGGAAGCGATGGACGAATTGTGGAACCAGACCCGGGGCCTGTTCGTCACCGACCCGCCAAGCCCAAAGAAATTTCCAAAGCAGATCGCGTTTAATGTGATTCCACATGTGGATGTGTTCATGGAAGACGGATCCACCAAGGAAGAGTGGAAGATGACGGTCGAAACGAAAAAAATTCTCGACCCGAAGATCAAGCTCGTCGCGACATGTGTGCGAGTGCCGGTATTCGTCGGGCATTCCGAGGCGGTCAATATCGAGCTGGAACGGCCGTTGAGCGCAGAGGAAGCACGCGAGATCCTGCGTGAAGCGCCAGGCTGCCTGGTGGTCGATAAACGCGAGAGCGGCGGCTATGTGACACCGGTGGAGTGTGTGGGCGACTATGCCACGTTCATTTCCCGCATCCGGGAAGACCCAACGATCGAGAACGGTCTTTCGCTGTGGATCGTTTCAGACAATCTGCGCAAAGGTGCAGCCCTCAACACCGTCCAGATCGCCGAAGCCCTGATCAACCGCGGATTGCTGCAAAAGGCGGCATAAGCCTTGCCAAGATGCCTGTCGCTAGGCGTGGTTGCGACTGGCTGAGCTTCTGGTTCTCTTGGTCTGCGCCCGGCCCTTGCCAATCCGCGCATGCTCGCCCAAGGACTGGAAACGACGCCGCAACGTCTCAAGCTCTGCTTCCGACAGATCTTCCAGGTCGATCAACTCATTCTTCGCCCCGCGGATAGCGCGGATCACCTCATCAAGTTTTATTTGCAGCGCCAAGGTATGACGGTTCTGCGTGTTCTGAATGATGAACACCATGAGAAACGTAAGAATCGTCGTCGCGGTGTTGATGATGAGCTGCCATTGTTCGGAATAGCCGAGGATGGGACCAAACACGGCCCACACGAGCAACAACACCACCGCAGCGGCGAAGACCTGGGGCTTTCCACTCCATAGGGCGACCCAGGCGGCGAAAGTTCCAAACCGATCGCTCATCGTTAAACCTTTGGGATTAGGCCTTTATAAACTCCGGCTCGCGTCATAAGTTCCGCACGTCCGCGCTGCTCGCTCGAACGATCGGCGAGCGGTAAAACCTTTTGAGCGGCGATTTGCGAGTATCTAGAGTCACGGTGCCTGAAACGGCGGTTGGAATTGGAACGCGGGATGCGATTTCTGCTGGTCGAAGACGAAACACTTATCTTGCTCAACCTTCAATCGATGGTGAAAGAGTTGGGCGTGGAGCAGGTCGAGACGGCGGGCAAGCTCGAGGCCGCGGTCGCCATAGCGCGCAGCGGTTCGTTCGATGCGGCGATCATCGATGTCAATCTTAACGGCGTCTTGACCTATCCGGTCGCCGACATATTGCGAGAGCGATCGATTCCTTTCGCTTTTACCACGGGATATGGCCGAAACGGAATCGAGGCGGCCTATTGCGAGGTGCCGGTATTGCAGAAACCCTTCAGCCGCGATCAACTTCAGGCAGTGGTGTCGCGGCTTTTACCTGCGGCGAGGAGGTGATTTCCGCCTGTTTCATCTGGAATGTCGCAGGGTCGGCGTTGGCGCCGCAGAGGATGATGCCAATCCTCTCCAGCGGGTCGGGCCGGTAGAAGCCAAATGCCAGAGCAGCAAAGGCGGTTGCGCCACCTGGTTCGGTCAACAAGCGGAGGTGCTGCCATAGCCAAAGCTGCGAATTCAGTATTGCCTCGTCTGGCACGAGGAGGGCACGATCGACATAGGAACTCGCCAAGGAAAATGGAATCTCGCCAATGCGGCTGGCGCCGAGAGAATCAGCTGCAACGCCTGAAGGGTTGATATCCACCGGTCGGCCTGCCTTGAGGGCGCGTTCGAGCGTGGGGCAGCTTTCAGGCTCAACGCCGACGATCTTAAGACCGCTCGAGTACCAGGCAGCGATGCCAGCGATCAACCCTCCGCCGCCGACACCGACCAGAATGGTATCAAGATCAGGCGCCTGTTCCTCAAGCTCGAGGGCCAGGGTCCCCTGCCCGGTAATGGTGGGCTCGCTGTCATAGGCGTGAATGAGCATTGCGCCGCTTTCGCGAGCATAACGCACGCAGAGAGCAAATGCCGCGGCATAGTTTTCGCCTGCCTGGTCAACCTCGGCGCCATAGGAGCGAATCTGAGCCAGTTTCGCCGCGGGAGTGGTCAGCGGAACGAAAATGCGGGCCTTGTGATTGAGTTTCGAGGCGGCATAGGCGACGGCTGCGCCATGATTGCCGCCGGAGGCCGCAGCCACCCCGGATTTGGGAATATCGGCGTTCAGCATGTTGGCAAAGGCACCACGCGGCTTGAAAGAGCCGGTGTGTTGAAGCGTTTCCAGCTTCAGGGTGACGGGCACGGCGCTGAGTTCGGCGAGGTCGATAACGGGAGTTCGACGCAGGCGTGGCGCAATCAAGTCATAGGTCTGGCCGATCTGGCGGCGTGCGATCATCGGGTCCGCATTTTGCGTAGGACTGACAGGTTGAGGATGGTACTCCCAGCGCTCACATCGATTACAGTGTTGAGCGCGGTCATGGTGCGTTGAAGCGAGGCGGGTCCATTCATCCCCTGCAAAAGGTGACCCAAAAAAAGCCCGGCAAAAACATCACCTGTCCCATGGGGTACACCTGACAGGCGGCGTGTTTCGACGACGGCTTCACCAAGTGAGCCGGTAAGGACGGTCAACAGTCGATCTTCCCCCCTCGGCACCGATTTGGCGATGAGAGATGATATTTCCAACCGCAAACGTGCGGCCTCGACATCGCCAACCGATTTGACGGGTGCGCCGGACAGCCAGCCGAGCTCGAAAGAATTCGGCGTGAGAATGTCGGCCAAAGGGAGGAGCGCGGTCTTCACCGCTTCAGCGACGGCCAGCGGTACATAGAGGTTCGAGGTTTCACAGCCGATGACCGGATCGCATAAATAGAAAAGCGCAGACGATCGTCGCTTCATCTGTTCCAAGAATTCTGCGGCTACAAGTATCTGATCGCTGGACGCGAAATAGCCCGTAAGGACGGCGGTCAAGCCATCGAGAGCGCCGAGCTGCAACAGCGCTTCGAGCATGGAGGCGAGATCGGCGGCGGGAACGCGGAAGCCCGCAGGCTTGCCGTGCCCCGGGTGGTGGGCAAGAACGATCGTGGGAACAGGGAACACCGTCAGCCCTAAGGCTTCCATGGCCGGCACCGTGGCAGAATTGCCGACCGGACCGAAAGCAACCTGGGATGAAATCGAAAGCACGCTGCTCGGCATTTTCAGATGATATTGGTCTCGCCGTACCGCTCACGGCGCAAAATCCGCTCATACCCCATTCGTTCAAGATCTATGGTCTTGTAGCCGCCGAAGACGATGAGCTCGGCTATGGCGTTTCCGACGGCCGGGCCCTGCTGCAGGCCGTGGCCGGAAAAGCCGTTGGCAAAGTAGAAATTAGAGATGAGCGGATGGGGGCCGATGATGCCGTTTTCGTCGTGCGCATTGAAATCATAGTGGCCAACCCAGGCATTTGCGACCTTGAGAGTTTCGAAGACAGGGATGCGCTCGGCGAGGAGCGGCCAGATGCGCTCGTCGAACCAGGAATAATCGACGTCCCAATCGAGGGAGGAAGGTTCCTCATCTGGTGCCGGAGAAAGACCGGAAAGGAAATGACGGCCCTCGGGGCGAAGGTAGAAACCGCTCGGATCGACGTGCAATGGGCCAGAACGGAGAGCCTCGGACGCGGCCGGACAATCCAGCACATAGACATAGCGCTTGCGCGGCCCGACGGGAAGTTGAATGCCAGCGAGGGCGGCTAGGGCACCGGCGCCCGCGCCGGCGGCGTTGACCAGCGCGCCGACGATCAACTGACCGCCCTCGCGCAGCGCAAGAGACGTCACCGCCGCTGCGCTTCGGTCGATCCCGATCACTTCGTCCTTGACGAGCTCCACTCCCTTGGCCAGCGCTTGCTTTCGCAAAAGCGTCATCAGGGTTTCGGGATCGAGCCAGCCTTCGCCGGATCGGCTCAGGGCGCCCGCCGCGAGGCCCGATGTTTCGAGCCAGGGACAGACGCTCTTGAGTTGCGCAGGATCCAGAAGGTCGATGTCGGCTCCAAGTGATCTTTGAAGATCGACGTTGGATTTGAGTGCGGCAAGGCCTGAGGGAGAGGCGAGCAGCAGATATCCCTGTTCGCGGAAGCCGACATCGGCGTCGGGGCCGAATTGGGTGTTTAGGGCGGCAATGAATTTCAGCCCGTACTGCGACAGCTGAATGTTTTCCGGGCAGGAAAACTGCTGGCGGATGCCGCCCACTGCACGCGCCGTGCAGGAGTAGTTAAAGGACGCGTCCTTTTCAATGATGGCGATCCGCCCGGTGAACCCATGCTTGAGAAGATGAAAGGCCGTTGAGCTGCCGACCACGCCGCCGCCCACAATCGCGACATCGACCGATTTCACTTCGCTTCTCTTCCGACACGCATGGGCGCAAGTTTGCCGGAAGGCAGCCTCCACAACAAGCTCGCATTCTGTGGGCGCTTGGCAGATATGCGCTACTTCAGTAGGTTCACTCCCTTCCAAGTCGGATCAAGGCATGAGCAAGGCATTTCACGGCAGGTTCTTCGAGGACTTCACTCTTGGGGAGCTCATAAGGCACGCTACGCCAAGGACGATCAGCTACGGCGATGCGGCTATCTACACGGCTCTTTACGGCAGCCGTTTCGTCATCAATCAGTCGGAAGAATTCGCCAGAAGCGTGGGTTTTCCGCGGGCACCGGTCGATGATCTCCTGGTTTTCCATATGATTTTCGGCAAAACGGTTGCCGATATTTCACTCAATGCAATTGCCAACCTGGGCTACGCCGAATGCCGCTTTCAGAGGCCGGTCTATGTCGGGGATACGATACTTGCGGAGTCGGAGGTCATCGGGCTCAAGGAGAATTCGGGAGGTGAAAGCGGCATAGTCTATGTGCGCAGTACAGGTTTCAATCAACGCGATGAGGTTATTGTCGAATTCGTCCGCTGGGTGATGGTTCGCAAAGGGGGGCACAAGCCCTCGGCAGGCGCGCCTGGCGTTCCTGCGCTGCTTGGGCAAGTAGAGCCGGAAGCACTGGGCGGCGGCTGCCCGCGCATCGATGCCAAGCGCTGGAACTTTGACCTTTCAGGCAGCAGCCATAGATATTCCGACTATCGGGTCGGCGAGAAAATCGATCATGTGGACGGGGTGACGGTGGAAGAGGCCGAGCACATGCTCGCGGCCAGGCTTTATCACAACACGGCGAGGGTGCATTTCAATGCATTTGAGGAACAGTCGGGACGCTTCGGACGGCGCATCGTCTATGGCGGGCATGTGATGAGCATCGCGCGCGCCTTGAGCTTCAACGGATTCGCCAATGGTTTCCAAATTGCGGCAATCAACGCCGGACGGCATATTGCGCCGCTGTTCGCCGGTGGCACCGTATTCGCCTGGTCGGCGGTGAAGGACAAGGCGATGCTGAAAGACCGGGATGATGTGGCGGCATTGAGGATCGTGACGACGGCCACGCGCGACTTGCCGGCGGAGAAATTTCCATCGACGCCGGCAGGCGAAAACGGTCCCGGCGCGATCCTGGAAATGGACTATTGGGTGCTGATTCCGATTTAGATTCTCGCATTTGCCTTGCCGCAGCCGGAAGGGTAGAACCGTCTCCATATTCGAGCTTAGAGTGTTGAAGCATGCCACCCGCCGTACACCGACCGTTGTCGCCGCATCTGCAAATCTACCGACCGATGCTCACCATGATGATGTCGATTGCTCACCGCCTCACCGGCGCGGCGCTTTACTTCGGCAGCTTTCTCTTGGTGTGGTGGCTTACGGCGGCGGCGACGGGTCCAGATTATTTCCGGTTTGTACAGGGCATTTTCAGCTCATGGCCGGGGCTCGTCGTGCTCTTCCTGTTCAGCTGGGCGCTGGTGCATCATTTCATAGGAGGCATGCGCCACCTGATCTGGGATACGGGACACGGCTTCGACCTGCCGACGGTCGAACGCATGGCGCAGCTCAACATTGCGGGCTCTATCGTCATTACCATCGCGATATGGGTCGCAGCCTATTTAATGAGGATTTAGGCACAATGCGCTTCAGATCGACGCTTGCGCGCGTGCGCGGGCTTGGTGCCGCAAGATCGGGCACAGAGCAGTGGTGGCAGGAACGGGTTACGGCTGCGGCGAGCATTCCGCTGACGATTTTCCTCATCTGGCTCGGCGGCAAGGTTGCCGGGCGCAGCTATGCGGAGACGATCGAGATACTGGGCCATCCCTTAGTCGCCATCGGGCTTATCATCGCGTTAAGCAACATGTTCTGGCACATGAAGCTGGGCATGCAGGCGATCATCGAGGACTACGTGCATGGGGGCTCAAGGGTGTGGCTGCTCTTGGCGAATAATTTCAGTGTGGCGGTTTTCTGGGTGGCGGGGATCTACGCTGTCATCCGTTTAGGCCTCGGAGCAAGCTAGACATGGCGGAAGACAGTGCGCGAGTGGAGAAGGCCCTTACGCCCCAGACGGCTACGGCTTCAGGTGGGAGAGCCTATCCGGTCACGGATCATACCTATGATGTGGTGGTGGTCGGAGCCGGGGGGTCGGGCTTGCGAGCTACAATGGGCACTTCGCAAGCGGGGTTGCGCACGGCCTGCATAACGAAGGTTTTTCCGACTCGCTCGCACACGGTGGCGGCGCAAGGAGGGATCGCCGCGGCGCTCGGCAACATGGGAGCAGACGATTGGCGGTGGCACATGTACGACACCGTCAAGGGGGCCGACTGGCTCGGCGACCAGGATGCGATCGAATATCTTTGCCGAAACTCCCCGGAAGCGGTTTACGAGCTGGAGCATTTCGGCCTGCCGTTCTCGCGCACGGAGGAGGGGAAGATCTATCAGCGCCCCTTCGGCGGCATGACGACCAATTTCGGCAAGGGGCCGCCGGCCCAGCGGACCTGTGCTGCCGCCGACCGCACCGGACATGCGATGCTGCACACGCTTTATGGCCAATCGCTCAGATATTCGACGGATTTCTTCATCGAGTATTTCGCACTCGATCTGATCATGGAAGATGGAGCATGCCGGGGAGTAATGGCCCTGTCGCTTGAGGATGGGAGCGTTCATCGCTTCCGGTCACATAAGACCATTCTGGCCACCGGCGGCTATGGCCGGGCATATTTTACATGCTCCTCAGCCCATATCTGCACCGGCGACGGCAATGCAATGGTTCTCAGAGCCGGGCTTCCCCTGCAGGACATGGAGTTCGTGCAGTTTCACCCAACCGGCATCTACGGCGTCGGAGTCCTGATTACGGAGGGGGTGCGCGGGGAGGGTGGCTATCTCACCAATTCCAACGGCGAGCGTTTCATGGAGCGGTATGCGCCCAACGCCAGGGATCTCGCCTCGCGCGATGTCGTGTCCCGCGCGATAACGGTGGAAATTCGGGAAGGCCGCGGGGTGGGACCGGAGAAGGATCACGTCCATCTTCATCTTAAGCATCTCGACCCCAAGATTATCCACGAACGTTTACCCGGCATTGCGGAAAGCGCCCAAATCTTCGCCGGAGTCGACGTCACGAGCGAGCCGATCCCAGTGTTGCCCACGGCTCATTACAACATGGGGGGAATTCCGACGAACTATCATGGGGAGGTTCTCGCAGGCGATCCGAGCGATCCGGAAAAGACCGTGCCGGGATTGATGGCTCTTGGAGAGGGATCCTGCGTGTCGGTGCATGGTGCCAACCGGCTGGGGTCCAATTCGCTGAGCGATCTTGTCGTGTTTGGACGAGCTGCAGCGCTGAAGTGCGCAGAGACGATCGAACCCAAATCGCCGCATGCGGACTTGCCGGCGCGGGCGGGCGAAGCAGCGCTCGAGCGGCTCGACCGCTTCCGGTTCGCGCGCGGAGGAAGCGCCACGGCGGAGCTGCGGCTTGGCATGCAGAAAACCATGGACCGAAACTGCGGAGTGTTCCGCACAGCTCAAATCCTCAAAGAGGGTGCCCAGAAAATCAACGACATCTGGCGGGCGAGCGGCGACATCAACGTCAGCGACAGATCGCTCATATGGAACTCCGATCTCATCGAGACCTTGGAATACGACAATCTCATCGCGCAAGCGGCGGTTACGGTCGAAGGAGCATTGTTCCGGACCGAATCGAGGGGGGCACACGCGCGGGAGGACCACCCCAACCGCGACGATCAAAACTGGATGAAGCACACTCTCGCATGGGCAGACTACGCAAAGCGCACGGTGCGGCTTGCGACGCGGCCAGTGCATGCGTTCACGATGTCCAACGAGATCGACTATATCCCGCCGATGCCGCGGGTTTACTGAGGCGCAGGGATGGTGCAGTTCAGATTGCCGAAAAACTCGAAGGTCGTTGAGGGCAAGACCTGGCCCAGGCCGAGCAATGCTGCAGCGGTCAAAGAATTCAGAATCTATCGCTTCGACCCGGAAACGCGGAGCAACCCGCGCATCGACACCTACTATCTCGATACCTCCCGCTGCGGGCCCATGGTTCTCGATGCCCTTATCGCGATCAAGAACGAGCAGGACCCGACCTTGACCTTTCGCCGGTCGTGCCGGGAGGGAATCTGCGGGTCCTGCTCGATGAACATCGATGGGACGAACGGCCTTGCGTGCACACAACCCATCGCCGAGATATCGGGAGCGGTAAGACTCTATCCGCTGCCGCACATGCCGGTGATCAAAGACCTGGTTCCCGACCTATCGGTTTTCTATGCGCAGCTTCGCCTGATCGAACCCTGGCTGCAGACGGTAACGCCTCCACCGGAAAAAGAATGGCGCCAATCGCCAGAAGACCGCGCCAACCTCGATGGCCTCTATGAGTGCATCCTGTGCGCCTGCTGTTCGACGTCGTGCCCGTCCTATTGGTGGAACGGAGAACGCTATCTCGGACCGGCAGCCCTGCTCCAGGCCTATCGCTGGCTCATCGAATCACGCGACGAAACGACGGGGGAGCGGCTCGACATACTCGAGGATCCATTCAGGCTCTATCGCTGCCACACGATCATGAATTGCACCAAAGCATGTCCTAAGGGTCTCAATCCAGCGAAGGCGATCGCGGAAATAAAAAAAATGATGGTGGCGAGAAAGGCGTAACCGCTTTCGGTAAGCGAACGGAGGGAGGAACGATGCTGGATCATGTGGGATTTGCGGTGAGCGATCTGAAAAGGGCACGGGAGTTCTATCAGAAGGCATTATCGCCCCTGGGCATCATGCTGATCTATGACATCAGCGCCGAGCAGACCGACGGGGAAGCCTATCTGGGATTCGGGGAAGATCAGAAGCCCTATTTTTGGGTGGGAACCGGGGAGAGATTCGGCGGGCGACTGCATGTGGCGTTTCTCGCCAAAAATCGGGAGATCGTGGACCGGTTTCACCGGGCGGCAATCGCGGCGGGGGGCAAAGACAATGGCGCTCCGGGTCTGAGGCCGCACTATCACAAGAATTATTACGGCGCGTTCGTGCTCGATCCCGACGGCAATAACATCGAGGCCGTGTGCCATTTGCCCGCGTGAGTGGGCAATGGGTTTGATGACGCCAACGCGCACTTAACCATTCATCAATCGAGCCATGGCCACAATGCGTATCGGGGTTCGTTAAAAGGTGAGTGAGTATGGCGCGCGTAAAAGACAAGACTGAAGGCTGGATCAATTCCGTAACAGTAACTTGTCCGGATCGACTATCGGATGAGCCCACGATTATCGATATCAGGCGCAGAGGAAATTTGCCGCTCCTGGTTGGGGATCAGGTGTTGGCCGAACTTACTCGCGATGATCTCGTTGAAAGTTGGGAAACGAGTTCCACGCTGTCGATGAAGGACCTTGCCTCCATGTGCAGGACGGCAGGCGAGCGGCTTGCCAAGGCCCTGGAGGACACCATCGAATCGGCCGACCTGAGCGAGGTCGTCACGGATGCGGCGGTGCTGTTTCTGCTCGCCATCAAGCGTTACGGCATCAAGACCCCGGATGATATTCCCGCCTGTTCGGTCAGCTATGATATAGAACGGGGCGAAGAGGTGGTCGCGTTGCCGGCTTGAGGGAGTTCTCGAACAGTTGAAGAAACGTCCGCCCGACCGCGAGCCATGGATGAAGGCGGAAGACTATGGACGGATGCTGAAGCCCGGCATCGGTTTCAATCTGCTTGTCCGCGACATGAAGCGCTCGGTCGAATTCGCCGAAAAGGTGCTGGGTGCCACTGCCACCTACTGGGATGAGGATTTCGCGGTGCTACGGCTTTGCGGCTCGGAATGGATGCTGCATGCCGACCATGCGTATCAGGACAATCCGCTATCAGGCGTCGTTTCGGGCGTCGAAGGGCGCGGTGCGGGAGTTGAGCTTCGCATCTACGGCTGCGATCCGGACCGGGCGGAGGCGGCAGCGCGCGAGGGGGGCTTCACGGTGCTCGCGCAGAGCATGGACAAACCGCATGGATTGCGCGAATGCATTATCATCGATGATGAGGGCTATGCCTGGATTCCGGGCGTGGCGCTGAAGCGGAGCTAAGGCCAAGGTTGCTGCTCTTGCTGGGATCAGGAAAGGCAGTTAGTTTGGCGGCTTAATGGTTTCACATTAGAACAGGGAGCGCCGCCCTTTGGTGTTTCGCATCCGGGCGGCTTCGGACATATGAGAGAGATAGGCCATTTTATCGGCGGCAAGAGAGTCGCCGGAAAGAGCGGACGCTTCGGCGATGTTTTCAATCCCAACACCGGAGAGGTGCAGGCGAAGGTAGCCCTGGCAGGGCCCGATGAAGTTGGGGAGGCAGTCGCGGCGGCAAAGTCGGCGCAGCCGCAATGGGCGGCGAAAAACCCGCAGGTTCGAGCCCGGGTGATGATGAAATTCCTCGAAATCGTCGCCAAGGAAAAAGAGGACCTTGCCCGCATGCTGTCGATGGAGCACGGCAAGACGCTTCCCGATGCTCTCGGCGACATCCAGCGCGGAGTGGAAGTGGTGGAGTTCGCAGCCGGCGTTCCGCATCTCATGAAGGGCGAGTTCACGGAAGGGGCGGGCCCGGGCATCGACATGTACTCCCTGAGACAGCCGGTCGGCATCGCCGCCGGGATAACGCCGTTCAACTTCCCGGCCATGATCCCGTTATGGAAAGCCGCGCCGGCAATCGCCTGCGGCAATGCCTTCATCCTGAAGCCGTCGGAGCGCGACCCATCGGTGCCGCTACGCATTGCCGAAATTTTCCTCGAAGCAGGGCTGCCGCCGGGCATCCTCAATGTCGTCAATGGCGACAAGCAAGCGGTTGACGCCATCCTCGATCATCCGGACATCGCTGCGGTCGGCTTCGTCGGTTCGACGCCGATTGCCGAATACGTCTATGGGCGCGGCACATCGCATGGGAAACGGGTGCAGAGTTTCGGCGGGGCAAAGAACCACATGATCATCCTGCCGGATGCCGATCTGAACCAGGCGGTCGATGCGTTGATCGGAGCCGGGTACGGTTCGGCAGGAGAGCGCTGCATGGCCATCTCGGTTGCCGTGCCGGTTGGGGAAAAAACCGCCGATGTTCTTCTCGAGAAGCTCGTGCCGCGGGTGGAAAAGCTCAAGGTGGGCCTGTCAACCGACCGGGAGGCCGATTATGGGCCGCTCGTCACCAAGCAACATCTGGAAAAGGTGAAAAACTACATCGATCTCGGCGTGAAGGAAGGCGCGAAGCTTGCCGTCGATGGCCGCGGTTTCAGAATGCAGGGTTATGAGAACGGGTATTTCCTCGGCGGCAGCTTGTTCGATCACGTGAGGCCCGAGATGCGAATCTACAAGGAGGAGATTTTCGGGCCGGTGCTGTCGGTTGTCAGGGCCAAGACGTATGAAGAAGGGCTCGACCTCGCCAACAAGCATGAATATGGCAATGGGGTCGCAATCTACACCCGCGATGGTGATGCGGCGCGCGACTTTGCGTCGAAGGTGCAGGTGGGAATGATCGGGATCAATGTGCCGATCCCGGTGCCCTTGGCCTATCATACCTTCGGCGGGTGGAAACGGTCGGCGTTCGGCGACCTCAACCAGCATGGGCCGGATGCGATCCGCTTCTATACGAAGACCAAAACGGTGACATCACGCTGGCCATCGGGCATCAAGGAAGGCGCGCAGTTCGCCATTCCGACGATGCGGTAGTCACTGGCTGTGACGGAGATGCTCAGACGACGGGCTTCACCCCGTCTCAGCATGACGTACTAGGCAGCGCTTCCTTCTTCGTCATCACCGGGCTTGACCCGGTGATCTACCGTCAGAGCGGGTAGCAGATACGCGGATCAAGTCCGCGTATGACGTAGGTCGGTGCTGATGTTTACCCTCCCCCTGCGCAGGCGTAGACAGCGCGCGGGAACGGGCCACACTCGAAATCTATCTATAGTTGCCGTTCATTGGTAAACTGTAATTTAAGATTGCGGTGTGTCAATCCGGTAAGTACAATCGCGGGGTGGTGATTCCTTATCACCGATCGGGGGATCTAGGTGGAACGCAGGGACAAGACGCGGAACAGCGCTTGCATTTTGCCGTCCGCCGGTGCCCGTCAGATGACACCGCGCCACCGGCGCAGATGGCTTCTCGCCACGACCGCCATTGCGCTTGCCGGTTCGCTCGCCTTTTCATCCTCGGCCTGGACGTCCAACGAATGCGGAGATGCCAGCAGCGGCAGCGTCACCTGCACCGCGGCGAACAACCCCTATTCCGACGGCATCGCCTATGACCTCGTGAACGATCTGACCTTGATCTTGGCCCCCGGCGTCACGGTCACACCGGTCTCCGGCACCCCGTCCAGCATCAGCGGCGTGTCGGTTTCCTCCAATGGCTACGATATCGAAGTGCTGTCCTTAGACACCACGACTTATATCTCGATCAGCGGCGACCCAACTACCGGCGACAATGCAGATGGCATTTACATCTCGGATGCAGCCTCGGCTACAGTCGAATGGGCCGGCTCCATCGCGACGGACGGCCGAGCTGCATATGGACTCTACATCTATGGAACCGCTGGCAATGCGACCGTCGATGTCTCGGGCACTATTGTCACGAAGCGCGTCTACTCTTCCGGCATCGCCGTGCAGGAGGTTGCCGGGGACACGGCCGTCGGTGTCTCCGGTTCAATCACCACCTACGACCGGTCCTATGGAGTTTTTATTCTCGATACCTACGGCACTGTCTTGGTCAGCGTCTCCGGCGATATCATCACCGGAAAAAATTTCGCTCTCGCCCCAGCGAGGGGCAGTGCGGGCATAGAAATAGACGACACATCGTCATCCGTTGTGGCCACCCTCGATAGCGGCGGAACCATAACGACCTACGGTGCCTCTGCATATGGCATCGGAATTCGGAGAACCGGTGTCGCGAGCGACGGCGACACTGACTATATAACCGTTGATGTCTCAGGCGACATCACGACCCACGGCGACACCTCCCCGGCATCGACGTGCGTTCGAGCTTCGGCGATGCGATCGTAGATGTCTCAGGCGACATCACGACCCACGGCGACACCTCCCATGGCATCTACGTCCGTCGGACATATGGCAATGCAACCGTCGACGTCTCAGGTGACATTACGACGGGCGGGGGAAACGCATACGGACTCTACATTTTTAAGACCTTCGGCGATGCGACCGTCGATGTCTCCGGCACCATTATAACGAAGGGCCAATTTGCCGCCGGCATCGGCGTGGCCGAGGTTGCCGGGAACATGGCCGTCAGTGTCTCCGGTTCGATCACCACCTACGACGAGGCCTATGGAGTTTTTATTTCCAAGACCAGCGGCACTGTCTCGGTCAGCGTCTCCGGCGATATCGTCACCGGAAAGAATTTCTCTCTTGCTCCAGCGAGCACCGGCCGTGCGGGCATAGAAATAGACGGCACATGGTCATCCGTTGTGGCCACCCTCGATAGCGGCGGAACCATAACGACCTACGGTGCCTCTGCACATGGCATCAGAATTTGGAGTACCGGTATCCAGAGCGACGGCGACACGGATTATGTGACCGTTGATGTTGCGGGTGACATCACGACCCATGGCAATAGCTCCCATGGCATCTTTGTCCGTAAGACTTACGGCGATGTCGGTATCGATGTGTCCGGCTCGGTTGCCGCCAATGGGGCTTCTGCGAATGCGATTTCTCTGCAGGACAACTATGGTGCCGTGAGTATCGACATCAGCGGCTCCGCTTATGGCGGCTCAGACACTGGCGCCGGCGTCAAGATCGCTGACGACGATGCGACCTCCACCATCATCTCTATAGCGATGGGCGGCAAGTTGGGCGCTGTGTCCGACAATGCCATTGTCAGCGCCGAGAGCAATCTCACTATCAACAACTCCGGCACCATCACCGGCATCGTCGACCTCGGCGATGGCGATGGCGATGACGCTTTCAACAACAATACCGGCGGCAAGTGGTATCTGCGCAATGCCAGCGACGATCCCGAGGCGGATTTCGGTGACGGCATGAGCGATCAGTTCAACAACTCCGGCCTGCTGAGCATGAAGAAGACCAACCCCTCAGGCACATGGACCGGCGTGCTTGGGAATCTCGAGATCTTCAACAACAATTCGGGCGGCGACATCGATTTGACCGACGGCATCGCCGGCGATCAGCTCACCATCTCCGGCACGTTCGTCTCCGACGGGGGTGCCCTCCATATGGATGCGGTGCTCGACGATGGAAGCTCGCCGCAGACGGATATCCTCCATCTCCAAACTGTCATGGGCACGAACGCCACCCTCGTCTATGTGCGGAACGCCGGTGGTCTCGGTGGTCTAACCAATGACAACCGAATCGTCCTTATCGATGCCGCTACCGACAATTCAGACGGCGCAGCCTTCGACTTGGGCGAACGGGTGATTGCGGGGGCCTATGAGTACGACCTTCTCTACGAGAGCTCGTCGTGGTTCCTTCAATCCTCAGCGTTTGCCGAAGCGATCGACTATCCGGCGGTCCTCTCCGGCGCGCTTTTCTCTTTCAACGCCGATCTGTCCTCGCTGCATGAGCGCCTGAAAAAGCCGAAGCCCGCGCAAGAAGAAATCGAACCTGCCGCGTGGACCTATGCGAGCGCCTGGCGCCCGTGGGCGCAAATCTTCGCCGCCCGCCAGTCGATCGATGGCTCCGCCTCCTTCGACCAGTCGATCCTCAAGCTCAAGGCAGGCCTCGACCGCGAGGCCGATGCCGGTGGAGGCACCCTGCTCCTCGGCCTCTTCGCCGGCTATGGGCGCAATGACCAGGATTTCGAGACGACGACTTCCAGGGTCGACACCGAGGCCGCCTTGGCCGGTGCCTATGCCGGATACAGCCAAGGCCGCGTCTATGGCGAGGCGCTCCTCAAATATGAGCATCAATGGTCTGAGTTCAGCGGTGCCGCCGCGGATGAAGCCCCCTTCGCCGTCGATCTCTTAGGTGGCTCGCTCGAAGCCGGGGTGCGTTTGCCCCTTGGTGTCGTCGCCCTTATCCCCCATGCCCGTTTGAGCTATGCCCATGCCTGGGCAGGCTCTTTCGAGGATAGCTCCGGCGTCACCATCGACCTCTCCAACACCGACAGCCTGCGCGGCGAGATCGCCGCCCGCTTCGAGAACAACATCCTAAGTGGCGGCCTCATCGCCCTCGATGCCGGTCTGCGCCATGAGTTCCTGGGTGAGCAGCAGGCGGAGGTCTCTGGCCTCACCTTCTCCCATGAGCTTCCCGGCACCTCGGGCTTCATCGCCGCCGCCCTCAACCTGATGCTCGATGACACTGTTTCCTTCACCTTCCGCGGGGAAGCCGCCGGAAACTCGCAAAGCAGCGAACTCAACGGCTCCGTGAGCTTCGACATCAAACTCTGAGCTGACGTCATGGCCCGCTTCGGGCACCCTTCCCACCTCTCAGAACGTCATGGCCGTCCCCGGACTTGATCCGGGGATCAATCCGGCCATCTTTTCTCACGCGGATGCAAGAGATGCCCGGATCGCGCCGCTGGCGCGGCGGTCCGGGCATGACGAGTTTGTACGGAAGGCGTCCGGCTTCCCTCCCCACAAGGGGGAGGGATGCATAGCGACGCCACCTTCTCCTCGGATGACGAATGATGGCCGCGCACTGTCAAACTTGACTTGCGAGTCAACATTTTGCCTCGCAATCGCCCGGGTATGTTCTTGCGAGAGCGAGTTCGTTGCGTTAAACGGTATTTCCCAAAGTCAATTGACGTTTGCGGCAACTTTTGACTTATTCACCCGTGCCGCGCTTCGTAGGAGGGGGTATGGCCCGAAAACGGATCGGCTTGGTCGGGGGCGGGATGATCGGCGGGACGCTGGCGCAGCTCATCGGGCTCAAGGATTTGGGGGATGTGGTGCTTTTCGACATCCTCGAAGGCATGCCCCAAGGCAAATCCCTGGACATTGCCCAGTGCTCGCCGGTTGAAGGGTTCGACGCAAAATTCATTGGAACCAACCGATATGAGTCGCTCAAAGGGTGCGATGTCATCATCGTCACGGCGGGGGTGCCGCGGAAACCGGGGATGAGCCGGGACGATCTGCTCGAGATCAATCTCAAGGTGATGAGCCAAGTCGGCGCCGGCATCCGAAAATACGCCCAGGACTCCTTTCTGATCTGCATCACGAACCCTCTCGATGTCATGGTGTGGGCGCTGCAAAAATATTCCGGCGTGCCGTTCAACAAAGTCGTGGGAATGGCGGGCGTGCTCGATTCGGCCAGGTTTCGCTATTTTCTTGCAGACGAGCTGAAGGTGTCGGTGGAGGATGTCTCGGCCTTCGTGCTTGGCGGCCATGGCGACACGATGGTGCCGCTCGTCCGCTATTCAACGGTTGCGGGAATTCCTATTCCCGATCTCATCGCGATGAAATGGACGACGCAGAAGAGGATCGACGAAATCGTCCAGCGCACGCGTGAGGGCGGCGCCGAAATTGTGGGACTGTTGAAGAGCGGCTCGGCATATTTTGCGCCGGCTTCCTCGGCGATTGCCATGGCCGAGAGTTATCTGAAGGACAAGAAGCGGGTGCTTCCCTGCGCGGCCCGGCTCACCGGGCAATATGGCGTCGATAATCTCTATGTCGGCGTGCCGGTGGTCATCGGAGAGAACGGGGTTGAGCGCATCGTCGAGATCAGGCTGGAGGGAGAAGAGAAATCGCAGTTCAAGAATTCGGTGAAAGCCGTCCAAGGACTGATGGAAGCGGCAAAGAAAATCGCTCCGGATCTCGCCAACTGATCATCGAATTTCGGTAGCCGACAAGGGCGTTCAGTAGATGAATATCCACGAGTATCAAGCCAAGGCGGTGCTCCGGGAATTCGGCGTGACAGTCCCCGATGGGAAGGCTGCCTTTAGCGCGGAAGAGGCGGTCAAGGTTGCGGAGGCGCTTGGCACGCCGCCCTGGGTCGTCAAGGCGCAGATCCACGCAGGCGGACGCGGCAAGGCCGGTGGCATCAAAGTTGCGCGTTCGATAGAGGAGCTTCGTGAGCATGCACGGCGCATGCTGGGCATGAAGCTCGTAACCAAGCAAACCGGACCGCCAGGGAAGGTTGTGAACCGGCTTTATGTCGAGAAGGGTGTGGAGATCGAGCGCGAGCTCTATCTGTCGGCGCTGGTGGACAGGAGAAGCTCGCGCATCACGTTCATCGGATCGACGGAAGGAGGAATGGACATCGAGGAGGTGGCGCAAAAAACGCCGGAAAAGATCATTACCGTGCATGTCGATCCGGCGGTAGGCATCAGCGGTTATGTCGGCCGACGCCTGGCGCAGGCGTTGAAGCTCGAAGGCGATGAGGTCAAAGCTTGCGTGAAGCTCACGGGGCAGCTCTACCAGGCATTCCTAGCCAAAGACATGAGCCTGCTCGAAATCAATCCGCTGATCGTGACCAAAGGCAATCTGCTGTGCCTCGATGCAAAGGTGAATTTCGACGACAACGCGCTCGAACGACATCCGGACATTCTGCAGCTGCGTGATGAAAGCGAGGAGGACCCGAAGGAAATCGAGGCGCACAAGCATGGTCTTTCCTACGTGGCGCTGGAGGGCACGATCGGATGCATGGTGAACGGCGCAGGGCTTGCCATGGCGACCATGGACATCATCAAGCTCTATGGCGCCGAACCGGCGAACTTCCTCGACGTCGGGGGCGGGGCATCGAAGGAAAAGGTTAGCGCCGCCTTCAAGATCATTACCGCCGATGAACGCGTGAGGGGCATTCTGGTCAATATTTTCGGCGGCATCATGCGCTGCGATACCATTGCCGAGGGTGTGCTGGCGGCGGTGGAGGAGGTAGGGCTCACGGTGCCACTGGTCGTGCGGCTGGAGGGGACCAACGCAGAGCTCGGCCGAAAAATGCTCGACCGATCGGGGCTGAACGTCACGGCGGCGGTCGATCTTGACGATGCAGCCAGGAAGATCGTCGCGGCGGTCAAGAAAGCAGCATAATGGCAATCCTGGTCGACAAGAAAACACGCGTCATCTGCCAGGGGATAACGGGAGCGCAGGGGTCGTTCCACACTGAACAGGCAATGGCCTACGGCACGCAAATGGTGGGCGGAGTTACGCCAGGAAAGGGAGGAACAAAACATCTTGGATTGCCGGTGTTCAACACAGTTTGCGAGGCGCGAGAGGCTACGGGGGCGCACGCGAGCGTGATCTACGTGCCGCCTGCCTTCGCGGCGGACGCCATTCTCGAATCCATCGATGCCAAAATTCCGCTTAGCGTGTGCATCACGGAGGGCATTCCGGTTCTCGACATGGTGAAGGTGAAACGAGCACTAGAGGGTTCGGCCACGCGGCTCATCGGCCCGAACTGTCCCGGCGTTTTGACGCCCGCTGAGTGCAAGATCGGCATCATGCCGGGCAATATCTTCAAGAAAGGATCGGTCGGGATTGTTTCACGCTCCGGAACGCTTACCTATGAGGCAGTGTTCCAGACGACACAAATCGGCCTTGGTCAAACGACGGCGGTCGGAATTGGCGGCGATCCGGTGAAGGGACTGGAGTTTATCGAAGTCCTGGAGATGTTCCTCGCCGATGAGAAGACCAAGTCAATCATCATGATCGGAGAAATCGGGGGCACGGCGGAAGAAGAGGCCGCCGATTTCATTCGCAAATCGAAGCGCAAGAAACCGATGGCGGCGTTCATTGCCGGGCGCACAGCGCCGCCGGGGCGACGCATGGGCCATGCCGGGGCGATCATCGCCGGCGGCAAGGGAGATGCGCAATCTAAAATCGAAGCGCTGAAACGGGCGGGCATCAAGGTATCGGAATCGCCCGCCAAGCTGGGGGAGACGCTGCAAAAGGCACTTTCCGGCAGAAAGCGGTGAGGAGATAGGATGGCCAAGACTGATCTCAACGCTCAATTCGAGAAGACCTCGTTTTTGTGGGGCGGAAACGCACAGTTTATCGAGCAGCTGTATGCCCATTACCTCGATGATCCAGAATCGGTCGATCCGCAATGGCGCGACTTCTTCCGCGGCCTGGGCGAGGACGATGCGCAGGCCCAGAAGTCGATAAGAGGCGCATCGTGGGAGGCGAAGGACTGGCGGCAGTCAGGCAACGGCGAGCTGATCGCGGCGGTTGACGGGAACTGGCTCGAGGAGCCCGCCTATCGCGTGACTGCATCGCGCATCGAAACGAGGGCGCAGGAGCGCGGCGATACGCTGACGAGTGCCGAGGTGCGGCGGGCGACGCTCGATTCGATCCGGGCGCTCATGCTTATCCGAGCGTACCGCATGCGTGGCCATCTCGCCGCCGACCTGGACCCGCTCAAGCTCAGGAAGCCCGAGCCGCAACCCGAACTCGATCCGGCAACCTACGGCTTCGGGCCGCAGGATCTCGACCGTCCGGTGTTCATCGACAATGTGCTGGGCCTCGAATCCGCAACGATGCGGCAAATCCTGGAAATCCTGAGGCGGACCTATTGTTCGACCCTCGGGGTCGAGTTCATGCACATATCCGATCCGCAGCAGAAGGGATGGATTCAGGAGAGGATCGAAGGCGCCGACAAGTCCATCTCGTTCACGCCGGAAGGCAAGAGGGCCATCCTCAACAAGCTCATCGAGACGGAAGGGTTCGAACAGTTCCTCAACGTGAAATATACCGGCACCAAACGGTTCGGACTCGACGGGGGGGAAGCGATGGTGCCGGCGCTCGAACAAATCATCAAGCGCGGGGGTGCGCTGGGGGTGAAAGAAATCGTGTTCGGCATGGCGCACCGCGGCAGGCTCAACGTGCTTGCCAACGTAATGGGCAAATCCTTCAGCGCCATCTTCCACGAGTTCAAGGGCGGTTCGGTCAATCCGGAAGACGTCGAAGGTTCAGGCGATGTCAAGTATCACCTGGGCACCTCGTCGGACCGCGAGTTCGACGGCAACCGCGTGCATCTGTCGCTCACTGCAAACCCCTCGCATCTTGAAATCGTCGACCCGGTGGTGTTGGGCAAGGCGCGCGCCAAGCAAGACCAGCGAGACGATGAAAAGCGGATTAGCGTGATGCCGCTGCTCATCCATGGCGATGCGGCGTTTGCCGGTCAGGGTGTCGTGGCGGAATGCTTTGGGCTGTCGGGGCTGAGAGGGCACCGTTCCGGCGGATCGGTGCATTTCATCGTGAACAATCAGATAGGTTTCACGACCAGCCCCATCTATGCGCGCTCCTCGCCCTATCCGAGCGATGTGGCAAAGATGATCGAAGCGCCGATTTTTCATGCCAACGGCGATGATCCGGAGGCGGTCGTCTATGCGGCGAAGATTGCGACCGAGTTTCGGCAGAAATTCCGCAAACCGGTCGTGATCGACATGTTCTGCTACCGCCGCTTCGGCCACAACGAAACGGATGAGCCGGCCTTCACTCAGCCGATCATGTACAAGAAAATCGCTCAGCATCCGACGGTGGTGGAGGTCTATTCAAAACGACTCGAGCAGGAAGGCGTGGTGTCGGCGGCGGAAGCGGAAGCCATGAAAGCTTCATACCGCAAGCGGTTGGATGAGAATTTCTCCGCTTCGGAAAGTTTCCGGCCGAACAAGGCGGATTGGCTCGACGGGCGTTGGGCGCATCTTAAGGCGACGCGGCTCGATGACGATCCGCGGCGCGGCACGACGGGAGTGGCGCTGGCGCGGCTAAAAGATATTGGACTCAAAGCGACCAAGGTGCCGAAGACTTTCAGACTGCACCGAACGCTGCAGCGCATCCTCGACAACCGCCGCAAAATGATCGAGGAAGAGCAAGGCATCGACTGGTCGATGGCGGAGGCCCTGGCCTTCGGCACACTGCTCACCGACGGATTCAAGGTGCGGCTTTCAGGCCAGGACGTGCAGCGCGGCACCTTTTCACAACGGCACGCGGTGCTGATCGACCAGGAAACGGATAAGCGTTACACCCCACTTAACCATATGGTGCGCGACCAGAAGGTAAAACTGGAAGTGATCAACTCGATGCTGTCGGAAGAGGCGGTGCTCGGGTTCGAATATGGATACAGCCTGGCAGAACCCAATGCGCTGGTCTTGTGGGAAGCGCAGTTCGGCGACTTCGCCAATGGCGCCCAGGTGGTGGTCGATCAGTTCATTTCCTCGGGCGAGCGAAAGTGGCTCAGGATGTCGGGTCTCGTCATGCTTTTGCCGCATGGTTACGAGGGACAGGGCCCGGAACATTCATCAGCGCGGCTTGAGCGCTATCTGCAGCTGTGCGCAGAAGACAATATGCAGGTTGCCAACTGTACGACGCCGGCTAACTATTTCCACATCCTGCGCCGCCAACTGCTGCGCGACTTCCGCAAGCCCCTGGTGCTGATGACGCCCAAATCGCTGCTGCGGCACAAACGCGCGATGTCGCAGCTTAAGGAAATGGCCGAAGGAACGACGTTTCACCGCGTTCTCTACGACGACGCGCAAATGCTCGACGATGCCGAAATCAAGCTTGTGGCCGACGAAAAAATCCGGCGCCTCGTCCTATGCAGCGGCAAGGTCTACTATGATCTGTACGAGGAGCGTATCAGGCGCGGCATCAAAGATATCTATCTTATGAGGTTGGAGCAGCTCTATCCGTTTCCACACAAGACGATGGTGTCGGAACTTGCGCGGTTTCCAGCGGCAGACGTGGTGTGGTGTCAGGAAGAGCCGCAGAACATGGGAGCATGGACGTTCGTAGAGCCGAATATCGAGTGGGCGCTCGGGTATATCGACGCCAAGGTCAAGCGCGTAGCCTATGCAGGACGGCCCTCAGCGGCATCGACTGCATCGGGGCTCATGAGTCGGCACCAGCAGGAGCTCAAGGCTCTGCTGGAGGACGCCTTTGCGGGCGGCAAGGCGGGAGGCCACTGACAATGACGATCGAAATCAAGGTGCCGGCTTTGGGCGAATCGGTCAGCGAGGCAACCATTGCCCGCTGGTTCAAGCAGCAAGGGGATACAGTAAAGGTCGATGAGCCCCTGGTGGAGCTTGAGACCGACAAGGTGACTATCGAAGTGCCGGCGCCGGCAGGAGGCGTTCTCCAAACGATCAGCGCGCAGTCGGGCGAAACGGTAAAGGTCGGCGCGGTGCTGGGAGCGATTGGAGATGGCAGCGGGGGCCGGCCGCAAACCTCCTCTGCGAGCGCGTCACCGGCGCGCGAGCCAGAGGCGCGCGTGCAAGCGGCTCCACCGCCCCTGTCACCGGCCGTTCGCAAGGCAGTAGAAGAGAAGAAGCTCGATCCGCAGAAGATCGAGGGAACGGGCAAGCAGGGCCGCATAACCAAAGGCGATGTGCTCGAGCAGGTCGCCAAGATGCCGGAGCCCGCGGCTCAGCCGAAGGCCGCTTCGACGCCAGCGGTGGCCAAGAGCGACATCCGTGTTCCCGAAGCGACCAAGGATGGCGGGGAAGAGCGCGTGAAGCTGTCACGCTTGAGGCTCACTATCGCCAGGAGGCTCAAAGAGGCGCAAAACACGGCCGCAATGCTCACCACCTTCAACGAGGTGGATCTGCACCAGGTCATGGACCTTAGAACACAATACAAGGAGGTGTTCGAAAGAAAGCACGGTGTGAAGCTCGGCTTCATGGGCTTCTTCGTGAAGGCCGCGGTCCAGGCACTGAGGGAGATCCCCTCGATCAACGCCGAGCTCGATGGAGAGGACCTCGTCTACAAGAATTACTATCACATCGGCGTAGCGGTGGGGACCGACAAAGGGCTCGTGGTGCCGGTGGTGCGCTCCGCCGACCGACTGTCGCTCGCCGAAATCGAGCGGGAAGTTGCGGCTCTGGGCAAGAAGGCGCGCGAAGGATCGCTCAAGCTGGAGGAGCTGCAGGGAGGGACCTTCACGATATCCAACGGCGGGGTATACGGTTCGATGATGTCCACTCCGATACTTAATGTTCCGCAATCGGGCATTCTCGGAATGCACAAGATACAAGATCGTCCGGTGGTGGCGGACGGGCAGATCGTGATCAGGCCGATGATGTATCTGGCGCTGACCTATGATCACCGCATTGTCGATGGAAAAGAGGCCGTGACATTCCTGGTAAGAGTGAAGGAGTCACTGGAGGATCCACAGCGACTGATCCTCGAACTATAGATTTGTGAGAGGCGAGCGATGAGTGAGACGACACCGATCCAGGTCTACTTGACAGTCAAGGGAGGCGAATCGGCGATCGAGTTCTACAAGAAGGCGTTCGGCGCAAAAGAAGCCTATAAACAAAAAACCGACGATGGCGTACGTCTGTTGCATGCCAATCTGAACATGTTCGGTGGACAGGTCATGTTGTCGGATGAATTCCCCGAGCATTCAGGGGACGTCGTCTCGCCGCTTTCTGCCGGCAAGGCAAGCGTGACTATCCACGTTAATCTCAAAGACGCAGCAAGCGTTGACCAGACCATGGCGCAGGCGGCGAAGGCGGGGGCGATTATCACCATGCCGGTGGACAACATGTTCTGGGGAATGCGCTATGGCAGGGTGCGCGATCCATTTGGGCATGTTTGGTCCTTCGGAGCGCCGGCGGAAAAGCGGGAGTAGCGGCAGATAAGATGGCGCAGTATGACCTTGTGGTGATCGGCACCGGGCCTGGCGGCTACGTGTGCGCAATTCGCGCGGCCCAGCTCGGCATGAAGGTGGCCGTGGTTGAGAAACGCAGCACGCACGGAGGAACATGCCTTAACATCGGCTGCATTCCCTCGAAGGCACTGCTGAATGCATCGGAAAAGCTGGTTGAAGCGCAGCATGTCTTCGCCAGGATGGGAATTTTGGTAGATGCACCGAGAGCCGATTTGCAAAAGATGATGTCGTTCAAACAGGAGACGATCGACAGCAATACCAAGGGAATCGACTTTCTGCTCAAGAAGAACAAAATCACCGCTTATGAGGGAACAGCGCACATCGCCAAGCCGGGTGAGGTCGAGGTGAACGGCAAAAGCGGCAAGCAGATGTTGCAGCCGACATCGACGGTCATCGCCACGGGTTCGGATTTCGCGAGGCTTAGCGGGGTTGCGATCGATGAGAAACGGATCGTCTCGTCAACCGGGGCGTTGAAGTTCGAAAAGGTTCCCCGGCATCTGGTGGTGGTCGGGGCGGGTGTGATCGGGCTTGAGCTCGGCTCGGTGTGGAGAAGGCTCGGGGCAGACGTCACGATCATAGAATTTCTCGACCGGATTCTTCCGGGAATGGACCTGGAGATAGCGAGGCAGGCCCAGCGACTGCTTACCAGACAGGGGGTCCAATTCAAACTTGCCACGAAAGTGACTAGAGCGGAAACGCTCAGATCCTCGGTCGATGTCAGTCTTGAGCCAGTCGCGGGCGGCGCAAGTGAAAAACTTCAGGCCGATGCAGTCCTGATCGCCATCGGCCGCATTCCGTATACGGAGGGCCTTGGCCTCGAGGCGGTCGGAGTGAAGCGGGATGAGAAAGGACGGGTAATCGTCGATGACCGCTTCCGGACCAGCGTTTCCGGCATCCATGCGATCGGCGACGTCATCAGCGGCCCAATGCTTGCCCACAAGGCGGAAGAGGAAGGGATAGCGCTGGCGGAATTGCTGGCCGGTCAGGCAGGTCACGTGAACTATGATGTCATTCCCACGGTCGTCTACACGACGCCGGAAATCGCGGCAGTGGGAAAGAGCGAAGATGAACTCAAGCAGCAGGGCGCAGCCTATAAGGCAGGCAAGTTTCAATTTCTCGCCAATGCGCGGGCGAAGGCGAACATCTCAAGCGACGGTTTCGTGAAGGTGCTGGCGGATGAGAGAACCGACCGATTGCTCGGCGTCCATATCCTAGGACCGATGGCGGGGGAGCTTATCCATGAATGCGCGGTGGTGATGGAGTTCGGCGGGTCGGCGGAAGATCTCGCGCGCACCTGTCATGCGCATCCGACGTTCTCGGAGGCGGTGAAGGAAGCAGCCTTGGCGGTGGAGAGTCGACCAATTCATTCCTAGGGCGAAGGGCTTGGTTATGCCTGTGCGCTCGGCGCCTGAGGCAGCGGTCGTTGCGACAAGGGATAAGAGGGCAATGTGACGAAATCGCTGGTAACGGGAGGAAGCGGCTTCATCGGTCGACATCTCGTTGAGGCGCTTTCGGCCCACGGCGATAGCGTACGCATATTCGATCAGGCAATTCCCGCCGCAAGCGCAGGGTCAGCCGAATTCGTGCAAGGTTCGATACTGGATCGAGCGAGTCTTATCGCCGCGCTCAAAGGGGTGAATTGCGTCTATCACCTGGCGGGCATCGCGCATCTATGGTGCCGGCAGGTTGGCGATTTCGACTCGGTGAACCGGGTGGGAACGGAAACATTACTTTCCGCAGCGGCAGAGACAGGGGTTGCCCGTGTCGTGCACTGTTCAACCGAGGCCGTTCTGCTGCCGCCACAACGGTCAGCCGAGCCGATTGATGAGACGGTCTCGTTGCAGCTTTCCGACATGGCGGGACCCTACACGCGATCGAAATTCGCAGCAGAGCAGGCAGCATTGACAGCGGCTCGATCGGGGCAGCCAGTGGTGGTGGTCAATCCCACCCTTCCCATAGGATCGGGCGATTACAATCTGACACCGCCCACGGCCATGCTGGCGCGCTTGCTTGGCGGGCAGCTCTCGGTGTCCATGGATTGCGTTCTCAATCTCGCCGATGTGCGGGACATGGCGAAAGGGTTCATTCGTGCAGCAGAACACGGTCGCGTTGGGGAACGGTACATACTGGGCGGGACCAACATGTCGATGCGGGACCTGCACGCCCTACTTCAGCGGCTCAGCGGAAAAAGGCCGGCGAGGTTCTGGATCCCGTCACTGCCGGCGTTGGCAGCCGGTGCGGCATGCGAGTGGGTGGCGAATACCGTCACGCATAAGATGCCGGCCGCAACCATCGAGGGAGTGCAGTTGGCGCTTCGCTCGCGGCCGATCGATACCAGCAAGGCCCGAAACGAGCTCGGCACCAGTGTACGGCCCATCGAACAGTCGCTGGCAGAGTCCGTGGAGTGGATTGCCGCAAAAGCGAAAATCGCGAGCAGAGCGAATTAGCGGCCTGTGCCGCGGTTAACTGTATATTGTGAACTTTCTCTCAACTCATGCGGGCCGGAGCCAGGGAACTACAAATTCCGGAACGTGTTTCATTAAATTGCCTTGTTGGCTTGCTTTCACTTGCTGCAATGTCTCCCCATAAAGCCGGTGAGTTGCGTAATGCTTGACGCGATACAGTACCCTGCAGACGTTAGAAACCTCGATCAAAGCCAGTTGAGAGAATTGGCCGATGAGCTGCGCGCGGAGACGATAAAGGTCGTTTCGGTCACGGGCGGTCACCTAGGTGCAGGTCTTGGCGTGGTCGAGCTTACGGTCGCGCTTCACCATGTATTCGACACACCGCGCGATCGACTGATCTGGGATGTCGGCCATCAGGCCTATCCGCATAAAATCCTAACGGGCAGACGCGAGCGGATGCGCAGCTTGCGGCAGGGCGGAGGGCTTTCCGGCTTCACCAAACGCGCCGAAAGCGAATATGACCCGTTCGGCGCGGCGCATGCATCGACATCAATATCGGCGGGGCTGGGGATGGCGGTGGCGCGCGATCTCGACCAAAAGCCGCACAATATCGTTTGCGTCATTGGCGATGGAGCGATGTCGGCAGGAATGGCTTATGAGGCGCTGAACAATGCAGGTGCGATGGATTCGCGGCTGATTGTCATTCTCAATGACAATGACATGTCGATTGCGCCGCCGGTCGGTGCAATGTCGGCATATCTCGCCAGACTGGTTTCAAGCCGGACCTACCGGATGCTGCGCCGGCTGGGGAGAAACCTCGCAAAACATCTGCCCAAATATTTCGAAGAGCGCGTGACAAACATTGAAAAATTTGCGCGAGGGTTCTGGACCGGCGGCACGTTATTCGAGGAGTTGGGGTTTTTCTATGTGGGTCCGGTAGACGGCCACAATCTCGATCACCTCCTGCCGGTGCTTAAGAACGTGCGGGATGCCCGAAACGGGCCGTTTCTGGTGCACGTCGTTACGCAGAAGGGCAAAGGCTATCCGCCAGCCGAGGCCTCGGGCGACAAATATCACGGTGTCGTCAAGTTCGACATTGCGACCGGCGCCCAGGTCAAGGGCTCGTCAAGCCTTCCCTCCTATACCAAGGTGTTCGGCCAAAGCCTGATCAAGGAGGCGCGCAAGGACAAGCGCATCGTCGCCATAACCGCGGCAATGCCATCAGGCACCGGCCTTGACATGTTCGCGAAGGAATTTCCCTCGCGAACATTCGATGTGGGCATCGCCGAGCAGCATGCCGTCACCTTCGCGGGTGGGCTTGCGGCAGAGGGCTACAAGCCATTTGCGGCCATCTATTCAACTTTTTTGCAACGGGCGTACGACCAAATCGTTCATGATATTGCGATCCAGAGCCTTCCGGTTCGCTTTGCGATCGATCGCGCCGGCCTGGTTGGCGCGGATGGGCCTACCCATGCCGGGGCTTTCGACGTTGCCTATCTCGGCTGCCTGCCGGGCTTTGTCGTAATGGCGGCGGCGGATGAAGCGGAGCTTGTTCATATGGTGGCCACGGCAGCGGCAATCGACGATCGACCAAGCGCGTTGCGCTATCCGCGTGGGGAGGGAACGGGTGTCGAATTGCCGGCGGATGGAAAACCTCTGGAGATCGGCAAGGGCCGCATCATTCGCGAAGGCACCAGAGTAGCGCTTTTATCCTTCGGAGCACGCCTCGGCCAGTGTCTGAAAGCCGCCGATGAACTGAGGGCGCACGGGCTTTCCACGACGGTGGCCGATGCGCGCTTTGCCAAGCCGCTTGATGTGGCGCTGGTGCTGCGCCTGGCACGGGAACATGAAGTGCTCATCACCATCGAGGAAGGCTCGATCGGCGGTTTTGGCTCGCATGTGCTACATAGCCTTGCAGAGCACGGCATGCTCGATCGCGGGCTCAAGGTTCGATCAATGGTCTTGCCGGACGTATTCATCGATCAGGATACACCGGAGCGCATGTATGCCTTTGCCCGCCTCGATGCAGCGAGCATCACAGCGAAGGTGAAAGCGGCGCTCGGGGCTCCTGCGACTCTTAAGGGAGAGCAAGTCGCATGAGCGCGGGCATCCAGATGACGAACTCGCCGGGGGTAGCGGCCGAGGCGGCAGGTGCAAACTTCAAAGTCATTCTGTCTCAGCCGAGGGGCTTCTGTGCAGGCGTTGTCCGGGCGATAGAGATCGTCGAGCGGGCGCTCAAGAAATATGGTCCGCCGGTCTATGTGCGCCATGAGATCGTGCACAATCGGCACGTGGTTGAAAAGCTCAAGGCGAAGGGGGCTCATTTCGTCGAGAATCTGGATGAGATTCCTCCCGGTGCAGTTACCATTTTCAGCGCGCATGGAGTGCCGAAGGTTGTCGTCGATGAAGCGATCGACCGGAACCTTCCGGTGCTCGATGCGACATGTCCTCTCGTCACCAAGGTCCACAACGAAGCGCGACGCTACGTGGCGCGCGGCCGGACCTTGATCCTCATTGGGCACGCCGGACATCCAGAGGTCGAAGGGACAATGGGGCAAGTCCCCTCGCCAGTACGCCTCGTTCAAACGGAAAGCGACGTGGACCTGCTGGACCTGCCGACGGATGCGCCGGTAGCGTATGTGACACAAACGACGCTGAGCATCGATGATACCCGCGGCATCATCGCAGCGCTGCAGCGACGATTCAGCGATATCGTAGGTCCGGACACACGCGACATCTGCTATGCCACGCAGAATCGGCAGACTGCAGTTCGCGAACTGAGCAAGCTCGTCGATGTCATCCTCGTGGTGGGAGCGAAGAACAGCTCGAACTCCAACCGGTTACGCGAGATCGGCGAGGAGGCCGGCATCCCGTCGTATCTTATCGCCGATGGCAGCGAGCTCGATGCAAGCTGGATGAAAGGCATGCGGACGATCGGGATAACTGCGGGCGCTTCTGCGCCGGAAGTGCTGGTGGAGGACGTCATCGCGGCACTTAAGCGCATCAAGCCGGTTGAGATATCTACGCTTGCCGGGCGGGAGGAGAACCTCGAGTTCCGCCTGCCTGGTCAACTGGCCGACGTCGGATAGATGGCCGCAGCTTGAGCGGCAAGGTGAACAAGGAGTTTCGCGGTGGGAATCCCAATAACGCAAAAACTGAAGGTGGGCAGTTATGTGCTTCGGCAGCGGCTCGCCGGCCGCCAACGCTATCCGTTAGTGCTCATGCTGGAGCCTCTGTTCCGCTGCAACCTTGCATGCGCTGGATGCGGAAAAATCGACTATCCCGATGAGATCCTAAATCAGCGGCTGTCGCTCGGCGACTGCCTGAAGGCGGTAGACGAGTGCGGTGCGCCGGTGGTTTCGATCGCCGGCGGGGAGCCTCTACTCCACAAAGAATTGCCGCAAATCGTCAAAGGGATCATCGCGCGACGCAAGTTCGTCTATCTGTGCACGAATGCGCTCTTGATGGAAAAGAAGCTCGATCAGTATGAGCCGGGGCGGTTCTTCGTCTGGTCGGTTCATCTTGACGGGAATGCGGAAATGCATGATCGCTCGGTTTGTCAATCGGGTGTCTATGAGCGTGCGGTTTCAGCAATCAAGGCGGCCAAGCGGCGTGGTTTTCGAGTGAACATCAATTGCACATTGTTCAACAATGCTGAGCCCGAGCAGGTGGCGAATTTCTTCGACAGCACGTGCGAGCTTGGCATCGACGGCATCACCGTATCGCCCGGGTATGCCTATGAGCGGGCACCCGATCAGCAGCATTTTCTCAATCGGGAGAAAACCAAACAGCTGTTTCGCGAAATTCTTCGCCGCGGCCGCAATGGCCGGGCGTGGTCGTTCAGCCAATCAAGCCTGTTCCTAGATTTTCTGGCAGGCAACCAAAGTTATCATTGCACCCCGTGGGGAAATCCGACACGCACGGTGTTCGGCTGGCAGAGACCCTGCTACCTCTTGGGCGAGGGCTATGCCGCCACCTTCCGTGAGTTGATGGAAGAAACCAATTGGGATGCCTATGGGACGGGCAACTACGAAAAGTGCGCAGACTGCATGGTGCACAGCGGTTACGAAGCAAGCGCGGTTGCAGACGCAATCGCGCATCCGCTCAAGGCCCTGGGGGTCAGTCTCAAGGGCGCGCGCACCGAAGGGCCAATGGCGCCAGAAATTCCACTCAGCGGCCAGCGGCCAGCCGAGTTCCTCTTCGCCCGCCACGTTGCCCTAAAGCAGGCCGAAGTCCGGGAAGCCCAGTCCCGCGCCAAGCAGGCGGCGGCCGCGCGATAGGGCGCGTCTGGCCGCATGGGCGTCGAGGGCTAAGCGCAACAACGTCGGCAATTGTGACGGCGATTGCGCTAGGGAAACGAGCATGGCCTTGATGTCGAGCGCCCCATAAGGACCTGAAGCAGCGAGCGCGGCGGGGGGCAGGGTTCGGTCGGCCGGATCGAGGATCACCCGGCAAGCGGCGAAGGGCAGCGCGTGGTCGGCGGCAACCGCCGCTGCGACATGGGACTCCATATCTGCCGCCGCTGCCCGCCATTGCTGGCCGACAGACCGCTTGGCCAAAGGTGTGGCCAAAGGCACATCCACGCCTGCTATCTCGACTTCGGTAGCTCCAGGCAGACAATTCAGCAGATTGCGTGACCAGGACGAATGGGTTCCGTAGCGCTTTCCACGGGAGATGATTGCGCTGGCGACGACCCAGCAACCGGGCGTCAGAGCGGGATCGAGCCCGGCCGCAGTGCCGAAGCTCAAGATGCCGCTTACGTCTCTCCTCACCTTCTCGTTGAGTGCCTCCTCCAAGGCCTGCGGGCGTGAGGTGCAGACGACGGTGACGCCTTCACCTTCAGCAATCCGTGCCTCGAAGGCCAGGCCCGTTACCGCGACTACGGGAGCGATGGGTGCGATGGTGTTCACATTCCAAGCGTTCGCGGGCCAAGGTTTCCGGCTTTCAAATTGCGATATCGCGCGAGGGCCCAGAGCGGGAAATATTTCGAGTAGCCGTGATAGCGCAGGTAGAACACGCGGGGGAATCCTGTCGCGTTGAACCGCTCTTCCGACCATAAGCCGTCAGGCCGTTGAGTCCGCAAGAGGTAGGAAATGCCGCGTTCGACGGATTGATGGTTCGCTTCACCAGCGGCCAGGAGACCGAGCAGCGCCCAGGCGGTCTGCGACGGGGTGCTCTCAGCGGCTTCGTGGCCCCGATAACTGAGCTTGTAACTTTCGCCGTCTTCTCCCCAGCCGCCGTCGGCATTCTGGATCGACAGGAGAAAATCAACACCACGTCGAATCTCAGGCGATCGCGGGTCCATGCCGGCCGCGCTCAAGGCGCATAGAGCCGACCAGGTCCCGTATATGTAGTTCATCCCCCAGCGTCCATACCAGCTGCCGTCGTCGCGCTGGGTGCGGCGTAGAAATTCAGAAGCTTGCGCCATGGCGGGATCGGTGGAAAGCGTGGCGCCGAGCTGCGCCAGCATTGACAGACAACGGGCGGTCACATCGGCGGTGGGGGGATCGAGCAGTGCACCGTGGTCGGCGAAGGGTATGTTGTTGAGATACTCGTGACTGTTGTCGGCGTCGAAGGCCCCCCAGCCGCCGTTGGCGCTTTGCAGCGCGCGAACCCATTCGCGACCTCTCGCCACCGCGCGATCGAAGCGCGAAGACGCAGCTCGATCCATGGCCATCACGACGACTGCAGTATCATCGAGATCGGGGTAGTGGGGGTTGGCGTATTGGAAAGCCCAGCCGCCAGGGCGAACCTCCTTGCGACGCGCGGCCCAATCGCCGACGGTGTCGAGAATCTGCAAGGGTGTGAGCCAGTCGAGACCTCTGGCGGCCTGCTTGAGTGCCGCGTCCGCGCCCGTCTCCATGAGAGCGTGACAGGCGAGGGCGGTATCCCAGACGGGCGACACGCAGGGCTGGCAATAGGCCTCAGCGTCCTTGACGATCAGGAGCCTGTCTATCGCGGCCCGGGCCATGACCCTGTCCGGATGATCCTCAGGATACCCCAGCGCATCGAATGCCATAACGGAATTGACCATGGCCGGGAAAATTGCGCCGAGACCGTTGAGGCCGTTCAGCCGCTCCTTGATGAAGGCCACAGCGCTGTCAATCGCGCTGCGGCGCAGAGATTGCTGCATCAGCGGCTCCGCCAAACGCAGTAGGGCGTCGACGGCGCTGAAGAAAATGAACCACCGCCACGTCTGATGCGGCGCCTTCGATCGCGCGCGTATGGTGTGCGGCGGGGACGTGAAGAGCTCATCGATGCCGATACCGTCGGGGTTGCGCGCTGAGGGTTTCAGCGCCTGCAGGATCAGCAACGGGACGATCACGGTTCTCGCCCAATACGAAATCTTCGACAGGTGGAACGGAAACCAATCCGGGAGCAGCATGATCTCCACAGGCATGACAGGCACGCTGCGCCAAGAGAGGACGCCGAACAGAGCAAGCAGGGTCCGCGTGAAGACGTTGCTATTAACAGCTCCGCCGCGAGCAAGAATTGCTTCGCGGGCGCGGCGCATGTGATCGTCCATGGGAGAGTCGCCGATCATCTTTAGGGCGAAATACGCCTTGACGCTGGCACTCATATCGAACTTGCCAGCATGGAAGAGCGGCCATCCTCCATGTGCGCCCTGGACGCGGCGCAAATAGGACGCGATTTTTGCTTCGAGAGCAGCGTTCCTTGGCTCGCCGAGATAGCGCCCGAACAGTACATATTCGGACGGGATGGTGGCATCGGCTTCGAGCTCGAACACCCAGTGGCCGTCGGGCTGTTGGCGATCGAGGAGGGCGCTGATGGCGGTGCTGATGGCTAGCTCGAGAGCAGGTTCGGCGGGTGCAGCAGCAACTTTCACTGCGCGATCGGCGATGCTTTGGTCGATGGTCTTTGCGCCCATGAGCTTATACACGTTCCCTACAGTGCTGTGCGGCATGATGGCCCGAGCGTATGGCGCCCTCGATCGTTGCCGGCAGGCCGGTCCGCACCCAATCGCCAGCGAGAACCAGATTGATCCAGCGTGTGAGACTTGCTGGACGTTTGGCGTTCTCTGCTGGCAGTGCTGCGAAGGTCGCCCGTCGTTCCTTGATGATCTGCCACGGCGGGATGGCTCCATTGAGGCCGGTTGCTGCAGCCAATTCACGCCACAAGGCGGCGGCGAGGGTTTCGCGCGCGACATCGAGCAGCCGGTCCGCAGCGCTGATGGTAATTGCAAGCCGGTCGCGGAATGAGAAGATCCACTCGATGGTGCCGTTCGCGACACCGATGACAGGCGCAAGCTGAGCCGGAGGAAAAACTTTGAAATGCGCATTGACAATTGAGCGAAACTCGCTTGGCGCGGGAAGGTTGGGAACGAGCGTGGTTGCCACCCAAGGCGGCACGGCCAGGATGACAGAGTCATCCGCCGACACGCGAACAACTTCATCACCGAAGTTGAGCTCCTCGACATTGCGGGTTGCGAAACTGATGGAGCGCAGCCGACGGCCATAGCGTATCGTCGCCCCGCCTTTCTCAAGAACGCGTAGCGCTGGATCGACAAAGGCCTCCGACAACCCATCCCTGGCGATAAGCGGCCGGCAGGCGCGGCCTCCTTTCACAAGCGTCTCGCGCAGGACCGAGGCGGCCAAGCCGCAGGAGGATTCGGCCGGGTCAGTGTTCAGGGCTGCCTGAAGAATAGGCTTCCACAGCCTTTCATAGAGAGGACCGCTACACGCCATGGCGCGACCGACCGGGCGGTCGTCTGGTGCCCAGAGCAAAGCTGCCGCCCGAAGATAATCTTGCGCGCGCGTGTGGGGTACCCGGCGACGACGGTTGAAGATCCACCACGGAATTGCGCCGTCATTGAGCCTCAGACGCCATCGCTCAGTGGACGCCATATCAACGAAATCGAATGTGGCGTCCGCGGGGCCTTTCAGGCGTTCAGCCGCACCGATCGCAGAAAGATAGGCAAGGGTTGAACGGTTGCCTGAAAGGACGAGATGATTGCCGTTGTCGATCCTCATTCCGAGGATCGGATCGAAGAATGACCGGCAGCGACCGCCAGCCTGGGCCGCCGCCTCGTACAGGCGCACCTCAGCACCGTTCTCCATCAGGCGAACCGCCGCGGCTAGGCCGGCCAATCCGGCACCAACGACATGTACGACTTGCTTGCCCATCACACGATCGCGTAGCGGGCAAGGATCCACAGAAGGCGGGGACGGCTGATGCTCACTGGACCTCGCGGCGGGGACCAGCCACGTCGCACCAGCGCGTCGAGCTTCAGTTTATAGACCTCGGCCATGATCCTTGGCGCGCGCACGGTTCGCCGCGGGCAGCGCTGCATGATTTCATCGGCCCGGCGAAAATGGAGGCGTGCGCGCTCGGTCACGGGGGCACAGGCTTCGGCAAGTCGCTCCGAGCGCAGCGCAGAGTGAGGATCGGTGGTGAAGATGCCTGCTCGCTTCAGTGCCTCGAGCGGCAGATAAAGTCGGCCGTTGTCCGCGTCCTCATCGAGATCGCGAAGGATATTGGTCAATTGCAGGGCGCGGCCCAGATGATGGGCCAGCTCATGTCCGTCCTCAGCCCCCAAGCCGAACACCTTCACGCAAAGACGGCCAACGGCGCTGGCGACACGGTCGCAATAAAGTTCAAGAGTGGAAAAATCGGGCGCACGAATGTTGGATACGACATCCATCTCCATCCCATCGATGATGGCGAGCATATCCTTCTTGTCGAGTTCAAATTTCTCCACCGCTTTCGACAGAGCTTGGAGGCGCGTTGGTGGGACACCGGCATAGAGCGCATCGACATCTTCTCGCCAACCTGTGAGCTCGCGCAAGCGTTCATCACGCTGGCCGCTGCTGTCGGCGATGTCGTCGACGGCCCGGCAAAACGCGTAGATTTCGAAGATGGCTTCGCGGCGGATAGGCGGCAAAATTCGCATGGCGGTGTAAAACGTGCTGCCCGATGCGCGCGCGGCAGCCGATTCGACCGGTGCGGCGGCGGGAGACCGATCATCCTTCAACGGGCGACTCCCTATGAGCGGTCACGGCGCGGCGCGCGCGCCGCCCCACCCCGCGAAGGAGGCCTGCGACGCTTAGCGCTGCAACGCTCAAGGACGACAGATGAGTCCGCTCGCTCAACGGGTCGTGCGCGGCGAGCCTGTCGTGCAGCGCCTCGGCAAGCCGGTGGATTATCGATATCTCGAAACTCAAGCGCAGGTCGCTGACCGCTAGAGCCAAGAGTTCTGAACTGTTAAGCAAACCGTGAATACCCGCCATCAGGTCATCGAAGCATCGGCGCAGGGCGGGCGTAGCCGCGGCGGCACCCAAATCGTCGATGCTGGCACCGGCACGATCCAACGCATCGAGCGGAACGTAGACGCGCCCGAGCCGGCGATAATCCAAGGCGCAGTCCTGAATGTGATTGATGATCTGCAGCGCGGCGCACAATGGATCAGAGTATATCCACGTCTTGCGGCTCTCGCCATGAACATCAAGCACGAAACGGCCCACAGGCATGGCGGAATAGGTGCAATAATTCATGAGATCAGCCCAGTCGCGATACCGCAACTTGCTGACATCCATGCGGAAGGCGGTAAGCAAATCCTGCGCATGGCGAGGGGTGAGGTTGCGTTCGAGCAATGTTTGGTGCAGCCGTTCCGCCTCCGCGCTTCGCTTGCCCTTGCCAAGCAGGCCGTTTTCCAGCTGGTCGAGGAGAGCGAGTTTGTCACGCTCAGCGAGGGAAGGGTGGTCGGCGACATCATCGGCCGTTCTCACGAACTCGTAGAATGCCAGGATTGCGCTGCGGTGACGAGGATGGATGAGGCGAGAGGCTACGGGAAAATTCTCATCCAAGTGACCCTTTCCGGAACGCATGTCGACGGCAGCTTTCATTGGACTTCCGATACATTGGCCTGCGCCCGGCCCTTCCAATGCCCACCTTTGCCGCTTGCATGTTGATAGGCGGAATGAAGAGTGAAAACCATATAGGCGCAAGCTATTGCTGGCAAGGCGAGGCCCCACAAAGGGCTGACGCCATAAAACCGCAGCAGGGGTTGGAAGGCCAAGGCCATCGTTATCCAGCAGGCGGCAGCCAATGCTTGTGGAAGACCGGCGGCGCACAACGCAAGTCCCGGAGGGACGAGATAAAGAAAAGTCATGCCTGCCAGCGTTCCCGCCAACCAAAGCGGCGAGCGCCGCAATTGTTCGTATGCAGAACGCGACACCATCCGGTCGACATCCCATACTCGGGCATAGTGACGCAAACTCTGCACGCGCTCGGTGAGGTCAAGCCGAATCGGGCCCAGCGGCTTCAGGAGTCGCGCCAACGCACAATCGTCGATCAGATTGCCGCGAATGCTCGCCAACCCTCCGACGGCCGCGAGCGCGTCCAACCGCACGAGCATGCAGCCTCCTGCTGCTGCGGCAATCTTCAGCCGCTGCTGATTGACCCATTCGAACGGGTAGAGTTTTCGAAAGAAAAATACGAAGGCGGGAATGAGGGCCCGCTCGGGGAAACTCTCGCAGCGCAATTTCGCCATCAGCGAGGTTAAAACAAGGCCGCTCGACTCGGCGCGGGACACAAGCAGTTTCAGCGTGTCCGCGGCAAAGGCGATGTCGGCATCGGTGAAGAGAAGGTAGCGAGGCGGCTTGGGAACATTCGTTATGCGATCAAGCCCCTGCTGCATTGCCCAGAGTTTTCCGGTCCAGCCGGGCATGAGGGGACGGCCAGTCAGGACTGTCAGCAGGTTGGGACTCCGTGCCTCCGCGATGTTTCTGGCCGAGGCTGCGGTTGCATCGATGCTCTGATCGTCGATGAGGATCACGTGAAAGGAACCCGGATAGTCGAGATCGAGAAGAGTGGCGAAGCATTTTGAAATCATGTCGCTTTCATTGCGGGCCGGTACAATGGCCACGACCGATGGCCAAGAACGAGGCTCCTTGACTGGCGGCCCATCCTCAAAGACCGGAGCGCGCCAAAAGTTGCCGCGGGCGGCAATCAAATAGATCCAGCTCATAAAAATGGCCGCCGCTATGGCAAGCACCGCTGTCATCACTCCTCCTCTATTTGTCGTCGGGCCATTGAATAGTCGAGCATGGTCAGAATTACAACGCGGGCCCGCGCTCATTGAACGCACCCGCTGTCCCGCCCGTGCCTTCTCGCTGCCATCGTGATGACATCTCGAGGGTTTAGGCAACCATGGCGCGAGCAGGCCGAAGGGCCTCAAGCCAACAGGGAGTTGATCTGGCATGTACAGCATGAGGAGGTTGGAGGCGTTCCAATGGCGGTGACCAAGTGCTGGATTTCGCTTGCCGCGATATTGATGCTGGCCGTGGCCGTGCAAGGCAAGGCATGGGCCAGCGATCCGACCGGGGACTGGCTTACCGAAGACGGCGATGCAGTGATCAGAATCGCGAATTGTGAGGAGGCGCTCTGCGGCACCATCGCCTGGGTCAAGAAACCCGGAACTGATCGCAACAATCCCGACCCGGCAAAGCGAGACGCCGACATCGTGGGCATACAAATCCTGATGGGCATGAAGCATGTATCCGACAACAAGTGGGAGGGCGAGGTCTACAACGCGAAGAACGGCAAGAACTATCTCGCCTATCTGACCCTCGTTAAGCCCGATGTGTTGCGAATAGAAGGCTGTGTATTGGGTGGCCTCTTTTGTGGCGGAGAAGACTGGGTCCGGCAAAGCGAGCCTCTGCCGGTTGCGCAAGATCAGAACTGATCAGGCCTTTTTTCGCGGGGTGCCCATCAGCGCCGGTTGGAAGAGCACGGCCGCGGCCAGGGTGCAAACCAGCGACAGGGCCATGAGCTTGCCCATGCTCGAAGTGCCTGGATGGTTCGAGAGCCAAAGGCTACCAAAGGCCGTGGCGGTCGTCATGGCACTGTATATGACAGCGCGGGTCAAGCTCGATTGCAGCAGGTTGGTGCGGCCGGCTCTCCAAGCCATGATGTAGTAGATCTTGAATGCGACGCCGACCCCGAGCAGGAGCGGCAGGGCGATGATGTTGGCGAAGTTCAGCGGAAGACCGATGAGGACGCATAGTTCAAGCGTCACCACCCCAGCCAACATCAGCGGCACGAGTGTCAGCAAAACATCGCCCAATCGGCGCAGAACGATCCACAACAGAAGTGCGATCGAAACCAGGGCAAATATCCCGGCCTGAATAAAAGCGCGGACAATGGTGTGCCCGGATTCCTGAATGGAAACGGGAGTGCCGGTCGCACGCGGCTCGATGGCGAGAACGGCCTTGGCGAAACGGCGCAGCACTTCGTTGTCGTTTGGATCACCCTTGGGTGCGACATCAACGCGGGCGCGCCCATCGGATACAATCCAATCGCGCTTGATCTCAGCAGGCAACGTGTCGAGCGTCACGGACTTGGCAGTCAAGGCGATACGCAGGTCGCTCAAGCCCTGTTGCAGCGGAGGAATGATCGCCTGGTGCGCAGCGTTTCTTCTTTCGGCGGGCGCGCCGGCAAGGGCAGAGAGAGCAGCGGACAGGCGCCGCGCCGCAACCTCCCCCGGTGAGTCGGCGCTTCCCGCCGCTTGCGACAGCCCATTGGCAGCGATCCGCAAGGCTTGCACGTTGTCGTTATCGCTGGCGACGCGAGGTGCGCCGGGATTGAGAGCGTTCTTAAGTCTTTCGGCCGCGTTGGCAATGAGTTCGAGCTTCTGCGGCTGATCGGCGGGGACAAGGTCGCTGAGGGTCGTTGTTCGCGCCACTTCGGGAAGCTTGGCGAGGCGCGCGGCGATGGCATCGGCTTCCTGGAGCGAGGGAGCCAGGATGATGATCGAATTCATGCCGGTCGTGGGGTCGTTCCTGAGTTCGAGGTAGGTTGCAACCGATTCAACTTTAGGATTCCGCAAGTTGATCGGATTGAAGTCGAACCGCAGGGCGAGCAGCAGGGGCAGGCCGGCGGTGGCGACAATGAGCGTGCCGGCAATGATGGGTATCCGGTACCGCTCAAGGAAACGGTCGAGCGGAGCGAGTGCGGCATAGCCGAGGGGCTCGGGCTCTCCCGGCGGGTTGAAGAGGAAGAGCAGAGCGGGAAGCAATGTCACGCTGCTGATAAACGCGACGATCATGCCAGTTCCGGCAATCAATCCGAGTTCCGACAGGCCGCGATAATCGGTGGGGAGGAACGAGAAAAATCCCGCGGCGGTGGCGGCGGCGGCCAAGGTCAACGGAACGCCCACGGAGGCGCCAGCTTTGAGCAGCGCAGGCTTCAGGATGCCGTGAGCATAACGCTCAGTTCGGTAGCGGACGCTGAACTGAATGCCAAAATCAACTCCGATACCGATAAAAAGTGCCGCGAAGGCCACGGAAATCAGGTTGAGAGCCCCAACCATCATCAGTCCAAGGGCGGCGGTGATCGCAAGGCCTGCCATGAGACTCAAAAAAACAGCGCCAATGATGCGGAATGAATGCAAGGCGAGCCAAAGAATGATGAGCACGGCAATGATGGTTAGACCGGTGTTGACAAGAGCACCCTCTTTGACGGTGGCAAATTCCTCATCGGCGAGGGAGATGGGTCCGGTCAGCTTCACCTTGGCGCCAAGCTCAGAGGCGAGGTTCAACTTGGTGGCCGTCTGGCGTATGGCAGTTGTTGCGGCACGGCCGGGTTCCAGCTGAGTGAAGTCGAGGATCGGTCTCACCTCGATGTAGCGGCGCAGTTCACTTCGGGTGGCGGGCCTGCCGTTCATCAGAACCTGCCATGAAAAACTTGCCGGCCGACCCGCCAGAACATTCTCGACCGTTTCGCTCAGCAGGTTCATGGAGAAGACCGCATCGTCGAGCTTGAGTTGACCGGCGCTAACACCCGTGAGGGCGAGCCCAATGCTCTCCATCAACCCCTTCAGGCTCGGTTCGGCAGCCAGCCGGCTGAGCAGGGGCTCGGCCGTCGCAAGCTTCTGGCTGATACCGGCAACTTCCTGGGTCGAAAGATAGAGCAGGGCATTGCTTTCAAAGAATTGGCCGCCACCTGGTTCCGCTACGGAAACAATGACATCCTTGCGGTCGACCAGCGCCTGAGCCAGCCTTTCGCTTGCCAGCTTGGCGAGTTCAGGGGTCGGCGCCTCAACCACAACAAGGATGATTTCGTTGCGCTGGGGAAAGGCCTTTTCGTACGCCGCTTCACGCTGCCGCCACGGAATATGGGGCGATAAGAGCTGGCTTACGTCGGTGCTAATGGCGAAATGCCGAACGGCATAGACGGTGGAGCCGACAGTCAGAAGCACCGCCGCGAGAATGACGATCCAGGCATGGCGGGTGCACAAGTCTATTGTTCGTACGAGAATCTTCTGCAGCATCGTGGGCAACGTAAACCATGTTTGCGATTTTTACAGTTGGTGCGACATTCAGTGGATGCATGATGGGGAAAGTTATCGACCGTAAAGTGGTGATGTCGTGACGGACCGCCCGAATGTGGACACATTATTCCTCTCCAGGCTGAATTCGGCGGCAACAGATCTTGAACGCCTGCTGGATGAGCTGCTGAAGCCCTCGGGAGGCCACGGAGAGGGACGGCTCATCGAAGCCATGCGTTATGCAAGCCTTGGCGGGGGAAAACGCCTCAGGCCATTCCTGGTGATCGAAACGGCAGCCCTGTTCAGCGTGGACCGCAGCCGGGCGCTCATGGCAGGAGCTGCGCTCGAATGCGTGCACTGCTATTCGCTGGTGCACGACGATCTTCCGGCCATGGACAATGATACGTTGCGGCGCGGGCGGCCGACGGTGCACACGGCCTTCGACGAAGCGACCGCAATTCTTGCCGGCGATGGACTTCTCACATTCGCGTTCGACATACTGTCGCGCACCGGAACGCATCCAGATCCCGCCATTCGGATCGAACTTATTTCAGGCTTGGCGCGGGCGGCAGGGGTGGATGGCATGGCGGGCGGCCAGATGCTCGACCTCGCGGCGGAGGGACGCTTTATCGAGGGGACACCGGCATCGACGGAAGCGGAAATTGCGAGGCTTCAGTCGATGAAGACGGGGGCGCTGCTGCGATACGCCTGTCTTGCTGGCGGCATGCTGGGGCAGGCGGCTCCGGACCAGCGCAAGGCGCTCGGTCGCTATGGCTCTGCACTTGGTCAGGCGTTTCAAATTGCCGATGACCTGCTTGATGTGGAGGGCAGTGCCGCGCTGCTCGGGAAATCCACCGACAAGGATGCCGCGGCCGGAAAGGCAACACTCGTGGGATTGCTGGGCGTGAGCAAGGCGAGGGAAAGATTGAACGCGCTTGTCCGGCAGGCTGAAGCCGCGCTCGAGCCTTTCGAGCGGGGTGCCCCCATGCTTATAGCCGCCGCTCATTTCATCGCAGAGCGCAGGAATTAAATTAACCAGGTGGAGCGCTTGGCGCGGTTTAAGCCTTCTGCACTTGTGCGACTTGCAGCTTTGAGACCATAATCGCTCGAATAGTTCAGTTAGGTTCCTCACCTGTGGGAGAAATCATCTCATGTCGTTCTCGCTTATCGCCGATCTCAGCGAACACGTCGAACGACACGGTCCGATTACGATCGGCCTCGCCGGCGCCGGCCAGATGGGTACGGATATCGTGGTGCAAGTGGGGCTGATGCCGGGCCTCAAGATTGGCGGGGTGTTCGAGCGCCGCCCGAATGCGGCGCGCGATGCGGCGATCATGGCCGGACATGCGGAGGAGAATATCGTTACGGCTGAGACTGCATCATCGGTCACGCACGCTATCGAACAAGGCAAGATTGCAACCACGGAAAATTTCGAAGCGCTTGCGGCGGCGGAGGGCATCGATGTGGTGATCGACGCCACCGGCAATCCAAACACCGGAACAGCGTTCGCGCTTGCCGCGATGCATCACGGCAAGCATGTCGTGATGCTGAATGTCGAGGCTGACATCACCATCGGACGCTACCTGAAGGCGGAAGCGCGTAAGGCGGGCGTGGTTTATACGGGCGCTTCCGGGGATGAGCCCGCTGCCACGCTTGAGCTCATCGGATTTGCACGAAGCCTGGGCCTCACCGTGGTGGCGGCAGGCAAGGGCAAGAACAATCCGCTGCGTTTCGATGCAACGCCTGCGGCCTACGAGGAGGAGGCCCGCCAGCGCAACATGAACCCGCGCATGCTGGTTGAATTCGTGGACGGCTCGAAAACCATGATCGAGATGACGGCCATCGCGAACGCCACGGGGTTTGCGCCCGACAAGCCCGGGATGCACGGTCCCAACGCCGCCATCGGCGAGTTGGCGCAGGTGCTCTGTCCAGCCGAGCATGGCGGGGTTTTGTCGAAGCGGGGCGTTGTAGACTATTCGATCGGCAAGGGCGTGGCGCCTGGAGTTTTCTGCATTGTCGAGACGCAGCATCCGCGAGTGCTGGAACGAATGATGGATCTGAAAGTGGGCAAGGGTCCGTTCTTCACGCTCTACCGGCCGTTCCACCTGACAAGTCTTGAGACCCCCCTGTCGGCGGCGCGAGCGGTTCTCTATCGAAAGCCCGACATCGAACCGCTCGATGAACCGGTTGCCGAGGCGGTCGCGGTCGCCAAGCGGAATCTGAAACCCGGAGATGTGCTTGGCCGGATCGGCGAATACGACTATCGCGGCTGGGCGATGAGCTGGGAAGAGGCGCGGCGAACGGGGGCTCTGCCGATCGGGCTGGCGGAAAAAGCAAAGGTGGTGAGGCCCATTGGAGTTGGCGAGTACCTGACATCGGCGAACTGCGTGCCCGATGCCGCCCTCTCCATCACACAGATTCGCCAGCGGCTCGACCAGTCGGACGCGCAGTTCCTGGCGGCATGATTTGCAGTGTTCAGCCTACGGACGATGGCGTGCTGCAGACCATTGTCCCTCTCCCGAGGGAGAAGGGGCGTGCATCAAAGTCCCGCCGTGGGCCGCATGGGAGTACCATCGAAGAACCGTGAATAGCGAAAAGGCCTGGGATCGGCGATGGGCGGGCTGCCAGTGATGAGGTCGGCCATGAGCCGGCCGGCGGCGGGGCCCAGACCGAAACCGTGGCCGGAAAAACCGCTCGCCAGGTAGAGACCGTTCATGCCATCGACGGGGGATATCACCGGCACAGCATCGGGGGTGGCATCGATGACGCCCGCCCAGCGTTCGACGATCTCCAAATCCCGGAAGACGGGGAAGCATTCGTTCAAGCTGGCGACGGCCTGAGCCAGCACCCATCCTACGGGCTCGGGGTTGAGCACGCGGAGTGCTTCAAATGGCGCAGGATGATCGAGCGGCCAGCGGCGTTCAAGTTTCGCCCATTCGAAGAAGCGGCGGCCAAATCGCAACTTCAGCCCTTTGCGATCGAAAATGAGCAAAGGAAGAAACTTGAAGAACAGGGGAAAACTATCCGGCACGATGTCGGCGACCGACATGTGGCGGTGAGAGATGGTGTAGCCGCCATCGAGCCGCTTGCGAAAGGCGAATTTGCCTCCGGAAGCACTGAGCGCGAGACCCGTTTCGAGGACCTTGGAGCGCATGACCGAGTTGATGACGGTCAGTTGCGGAAAGGGTAAGGCGAGGTTGCCGAGGAACAGGCGCGACCAGGCCCCGGCGGCAAGGACGACGGTATCACATGCAACAGGGCCATTCTCAGTGACGACGGAACTTACCCGGCCCGCTTTGGTTTCAAGCCCGCGAACGGCGCAGCGCGTAAAGACCTTCGCGCCCTTGCGGCGGGCTGCTGCAGCAATCCTCGGAGCAGCGATATGGGGCTCGGCGCGGCCGTCATGGGGCGAATAAAGCGCTCCTCTCCATTTCACCGCAGCGCCCGGCTGTAACCGTTCGGCCGCTTCTCCGCTTACAGGATGGGTGGAGAGGCCATACGGTTTGGCATTGCGCTCGTACCACTTCATGCGCGATTCAACTTCGGCCTCCGTCGCGAGCAGGTAGATGATGCCGCATTCGCGGTAGCCGCAGTCTGCGCCGATGCGCGCGTTCATGCCCCGCCAGAGTTTCAGCGATTCGAGGATCAGGGGAATTTCGCGCGCATCGCGGCCCATCTGGCGGCACCAACCCCAATTGCGCCCCGACTGCTCGCAGGCGATCTCGGATTTTTCGCAGAGGACAACGTCGATCCCGCGCTCGGTGAGCTCAAGGGCAGTTGCGACACCGACTATTCCTCCGCCGATGATCACGACGTTGGTGCGCGCAGGAAGGTCGGCGTCGCCTTCTAGGCGTTCAGGGGAGGGCATGAGGCACTTGTCAGATTGATCGGGCGCGAGGATGAGCCTTCATGTACTGCTCGATCAGATGGCCGCGGTCAACCTCGGTATATATCTGGGTGGTGGAGAGACTGGCGTGGCCCAAAAGCTCCTGGATTGATCTAAGGTCGGCACCAGAGCTTAGGAGATGGGTGGCGAAGCTGTGGCGCAGCGCATGGGGTGTGGCGTTTTCCTGGAGACCCAAGCTACCGCGCAGGCGCGCGATGAGCAGTTGAATGATGCGGGGTTTAAGCCTCTTGCCTTTGATGCCGACGAACAGCGGATCGCCGGGGGCAAGCGGGATGGGGCAGAGGTCTAGGTATTGACGCACCGCCTCCTTCGCCAGGGGAAGGACCGGAACGATGCGGGTCTTGCTTCCTTTGCCGAGAACGGTGAGCGTATCATCATCCAGCGGGGCGTCGCGGCGATCGAGCCCCAGCGCTTCGGAGATGCGGAGACCACAGCCATAGAGCAGAATCAAGACCGCGCGATCGCGCGCCTTCACCCATTGCGGGGTTTCGGCTGCTGCCACATCCTCGTTGCACAAGCGCCCAGCAGCAGAAACGCTCAAGGGGCGCGGCACGGAATGGGCAAGCTTTGGTCCCTTCAAGGCAGCGAGGCCCTGGTTCTTGAGAACGCTGGTCTTTTCGAGATGGCGAAAGAAGGATCGCAGGGCCGAGAGCTGACGGGAAAGGGTGCGGCTGCCCGCCCCACTGTTCCTTCGCGATGCGAGAAAAGAGCGGAAATCGGCCGCGGTGAGCCGAGCAAGCTCAGCAAGACCGGCCGCGTCGCCGAGATGATCGGTCAGAAAGGCAGAAAATTGCGCGAGGTCGCGGCCATAGGCCTCGATGGTCTTGGGCGAGACGCGGCGCTCGGCGGCGAGGTGACCAAGCCAGGCAGAAATGGCGGCAACCGCGTCGGGCGCGGCGGCAAATGCGTGTTGAGGCGCGGGGCTTATGGGCTGGTCCATGCCCCGTAGAGTCTAGGGAACAATAGTTGAGAAGGGGTGACTGCCTTGCTCACGCTTGACCCTTAACCGCCAAAGATGCCCGGATCACGGGCTTGCGCCCAGTCCGGGCATGACGAGCTGTGGGTTGAACCTTGCTCAACCCGTCACGGCCGGATTTGATCCCCACATCCAGATTGCCGGGTCAAAACCCGGCGATGACGTGAATTTGCGTAGTGATGACCGGATCACTGCTTACGCCCGGTCCGGGCATGATGAGCTGTGGGATAGCCCTCCGTGCACCTTCGCCTCTCGCGCGAGGGAGGAGAAGGTTGACCCACTTCGTCCGCCTACGGAGCAAATGGGACAGCGCAAATCTACAGAATCTTCTGGCCCGTTTTTTTCCAATCGGAGAGGAATAAGTCGATGCCCTTGTCGGTTAGAGGATGTTTCACCAGCGCCTTCATGATGGCGACAGGCACGGTTGCGATGTCGGCGCCGGCGAGGGCTGCGTAGCGCACATGGTTGACGGTGCGAATGGAGGCGGCGAGAATCTCGGTGTCGAAATCGTAGTTGTCGTAGATCGTGCGAATTTCGCTGATGATGTCTAAACCGTCCTCGCCAGCATCATCGATCCGGCCGATGAAGGGCGAAATAAACGATGCCCCAGCGCGTGCGGCAAGGAGCGCTTGGTTGGCATTGAAGCATAGTGTGACATTCACCTTATGGCCCGCCTGAGCCAGGGCGCGGCAAGCCTTCAGCCCCTCCCATGTGAGCGGAACCTTGACGGCCACGTTCTTGGCGATCTTCGCCAGGCTCGATCCCTCTGCGACCATCGCATCGGCTTCGAGGGCCGTTACCTCAGCACTCACCGGCCCCTCGACAATCGAGCAAATCTCTTTAATGACATCGCGAAAGTCGCGCCCCGATTTGGCAACCAGCGAGGGGTTGGTGGTGACACCATCGAGGAGGCCCGTCGAGGCGACTTCGCGAATTTCGGCAACGTCGGCGGTATCAACGAAAAATTTCATGCATCAACCCATTTCGCCAGACCGCAATACAACAGAAGATCGAGAAAGGCCAGTCTGACGATGCAGCAGCCGGTGATCGAGGTGCTGTTGCCCTTCGCGCTCGATGGCCCCTATTCCTATCTGAAACCGGAAGGTGAGGCGATCGAGCTTGGAACCTATGTACTGGTGCCCCTTGGGACAAGGTACGCAATCGGCGTGGTATGGGGGCTCAACGAGGAGGCACCGCCAGCGGACAGAAGGGGCAAGTTGCGCACAATCGAGGAGGTTTTCGACCATCCGCCGATGTGTCCGCTGCAGCGGCGGTTCATCGACTGGACGGCCAAATATTACGTGGCGCCGGCAGGCATGGTGCTGCGCATGGCGCTGAGGGTTCCCGCCGCGCTCGAGCCGCCGTTGGGGCGGACGGGATATGTGAGAAGCGGCACGTTACCGGGAAGGGCGACGGCGGCGCGTGAGCGCGTGCTCGCTGCGCTTGCAGAGATGCCGGTGGCGATGACGGGAAGGGAAATCGCCGAACTCGCGGGGGTCGGCGGCTCGGTGATCAAGGGGCTTGTCAAGGACGGCGTGCTCAAGACGGTGGACCTGCCGGCATTTCGCTCCTTCGATGCGCCGGACACCGGCAAGGGAGGGGTCGAACTGTCGGCAGCTCAGAAAATGGCGGCCGCAGCATTGGCGGAGGCGGCGGTTGAGCCAAATCATTCCGTGACATTGATTGACGGCGTGACAGGCTCCGGCAAGACCGAAGTCTATTTCGAGGCCATGGCGGCTAGCGTGGCGGCGGGGGGACAGGTGTTGCTCCTGGTTCCAGAGATCGCGCTCACGGCTGAATTCATCGACCGTGTGGAAAATCGCTTCGGCGCACGACCGGCTGAGTGGCACTCGAATATGCGGCCAAGGGAACGCGAACGGGTATGGCGCGCAGTTGCCCTAAACGAGGCGAAAATCGTGGTTGGGGCACGTTCGGCGCTATTCCTGCCGTGGCAGAAGCTCAAGCTGATCGTCGTCGATGAGGAGCACGAGGGCGCGTTCAAGCAGGAAGACGGCATCCCCTATCATGCGCGGGACATGGCGGTTGCCTATGGCGCGCTTGGATCGTTTCCGGTCATTCTATCCTCCGCCACGCCGTCGCTTGAAACGCTGGTCAATGTGGATCGCGGCCGCTATGCGCGCATCGCGCTGGAGGACCGCATTGGACGGGCAGGCCTTCCCTCGATTGAGCTCATCGACATGCGGGCGGCGCAACGCCCCAGCGCAAGCTGGATATCGGAGCCTTTAGCGGACGCCATTCGGTTGACCCTCGGACGGGAAGAACAGGTGCTCTTGTTCCTCAATCGACGGGGGTACGCACCGCTCACGCTGTGCCGCCACTGCGGGTACCGGCTCGAATGTCCCAATTGTTCGGCGTCACTCGTCGAGCATCGCTTCAGACGCATGCTGTTGTGTCATCATTGCGGGCACCAACAGAAACTGATCAGCTCTTGTCCGGCCTGCGGAAAGGACGAAACGCTCGTTCCATGCGGCCCCGGTGTCGAGCGCTTGGCGGAAGAGGTCGTCGAGCGCTTTCCCGAGGCAAAGTTGACGGTCCTGTCGAGCGATCTGATGCGAGGGGAATCCATCAAGGACGCCTTGCGTGAAGTGAAAGAGGGGCGATACAATCTCATCGTCGGCACGCAACTCGTCGCCAAAGGGCATCATTTCCCCGATCTCACGCTGGTCGGCATCGTCGATGCCGACCTGGCGCTGGAGACCAGCGATCCCAGAGCAGGGGAGCGGAGTTTTCAGCTGCTGCGCCAGGTTTCGGGACGAGCGGGGCGCGGCGACCGCAAGGGGCTGGCGCTGATACAGACCTACAATCCGGATCACGCGCTCATGAAAGCGCTCGAACGGGGCGATGAGAGCGGTTTCATCGCACAGGAAAAGCTCATGCGCGAGCGGGCCCTGCTGCCACCCTATGGACGGCTGGCGGCGGTGATCGTGTCGGGTGCAGACGCGATGGAAACGGAACGGCTGGCGCGCACGCTCCGACGATTGGCGCCCGAGGCCAATGGAGTGGAGGTACTCGGTCCTGCCCCTGCACCGCTTACCGTCATGAGAGGGCGGTATCGATGGCGGCTGCTTGTCAGAGCCAAGCGAGACGTCAATCTGCAAGCCTTCATGCAAACCTGGCTGCGAGCGGCGAGGCCCAAGGGGTCGCTCAGAATCGATATCGACATCGATCCCTATAGTTTTCTATAGGCCGAGGTGACTGTGCAACCCATGGAGCTGTTGCTTCCCTGCCCCTCGCGCCGATGCGCCCATTTCCAGTTGCGGCAATCGGTCATCACGGTCGCGTTGCGTCGCCAAGGGGCTTGTGATAGGCAAGCCCCGGCTTGGGGCCGAGGCCCATCCTCTTCCTCGTATCCTCCTAAGCCATTGGATTTCAACGGATGGTGATTGTGCCCGATCCGTTTCCAATCACGAGAGCGGAGACAAGTGGCTCATCAGCAGCAAATTGTGGCGGGTGTTGCCGGGCGCTATGCGCTGGCGCTTTATGAGCTGGCAAAGGAAGCCCAGGCAGTTGAGGAAACGGGTGCCCTGCTTGAACAATTCCAGGCGCTCATCGAGACCTCGGAGGATCTGGCACGGCTGGTCAGGAGCCCGGTCTACAGCGTAGAGGAACAAGTTGGGGCTCTGAAAGCGCTGCTAGAGGCCATGGGCATCGGCGGATTTGCCGCCAATCTTATTTTGCTCGCAGCGAAGAATCGCCGTCTGGCGAAGATCGAAGAGATCATTCAGACCTATCGCAAGCTGCTGGCCGAAGAGCGAGGCGAGATAGCGGCGGACGTCATCTCGGCGGAACAACTTTCAGCGGCGCAGCTGGAAATTCTAAAGGGCGAAATTGCCGCCACGCTGGGGCAGAATGTACAAATCACGACGCACACGGATCCCGAAATTCTCGGAGGGCTGATCCTCAAATACCGCAGCAAAATGATCGATGACTCGCTCAAGACAAAACTGCAAAATCTCAAGATCATGATGAAAGGGGTGGGCTGATGGATATCCGAGCCGCCGAAATCTCTTCAATCCTGAAGAAGCAGATCAAAGAGTTCGGCAAGGAGGCCGAAGTTGCCGAGATCGGCCAGGTGCTGTCGGTGGGCGACGGCATCGCGCGGGTGTATGGCCTCGACAATGTGCAGGCAGGCGAGATGGTCGAGTTTCCAAACGGCATCCGCGGCATGGCGCTCAATCTCGAGGTGGACAATGTCGGTGTCGTGGTTTTCGGCTCCGACCGCGACATCAAGGAGGGCGACACTGTCAAGCGGACCGGGGCAATCGTGGAAGTCCCAGTCGGCAAGGAACTCCTCGGCCGGGTTGTCGACCCCTTGGGCACTCCGATCGACGGCAAGGGGCCGATCAGGACAAAGGAGCGCCGGCGCGTGGATGTCAAAGCGCCGGGCATCATACCGCGGAAGTCGGTCCACGAACCAATGGCCACGGGCCTCAAAGCCATCGACGCACTCATCCCGATCGGGCGCGGGCAGCGAGAGCTGATCATCGGCGACCGGCAAACGGGCAAGACAGCGATAATTCTCGACACGATCCTCAACCAAAAAGCGGTGCACAAGACCGGGCCGGAGAAAGAAAAGCTCTATTGCGTCTATGTCGCTTGCGGGCAAAAGCGGTCGACGGTGGCGCAATTCGTCAAGATTCTCGAAGACAACGGCGCGCTCGACTATTCCATCATCGTGGCCGCGACAGCATCGGAACCGGCGCCCTTGCAATATCTCGCGCCATTCGCCGGCTGTACGATGGGTGAATATTTCCGCGACAACGGCATGCATGCCCTCATCGCCTACGATGATCTCTCGAAACAGGCCGTCGCCTACCGGCAAATGTCGCTCTTGTTGCGCCGGCCGCCGGGGCGGGAGGCCTATCCGGGCGATGTGTTCTATTTGCATTCGCGACTGCTCGAACGAGCAGCGAAACTCAACGAGGCCAACAAGGCCGGCTCGCTCACTGCGCTGCCGGTCATCGAAACACAGGCCAACGACGTTTCGGCCTATATTCCGACGAACGTCATCTCGATCACCGACGGTCAGATCTTTCTTGAAACCGATCTCTTTTACCAGGGTATCCGGCCGGCGGTGAACGTCGGGCTGTCGGTATCGCGGGTGGGTTCGGCGGCGCAGATCAAGGCGATGAAGCAGGTGGCCGGCAAAATCAAGGGCGAGCTCGCGCAATATCGCGAGATGGCGGCGTTCGCGCAATTCGGCTCGGATCTCGACGCGGCAACGCAGCGCCTGCTCAATCGCGGAGCGCGGCTGACCGAGCTGTTGAAGCAGCCGCAGTTCTCGCCGCTCAAGGCAGAGGAGCAGGTCGTGGTGATCTACGCCGGGGTCAACGGTTTCCTCGATCCGCTACCGGTAATGGCGGTGAGGAAGTTCGAGGACGGGCTGTTGCGCCTGATGCGGGAGGAGCATGCCGGTATTCTGGAATCTATCCGGACAGAAAAGCAGATATCCGATGAAACCGGGGCCAAGCTCAAGTCGGCTGTCGAAGCTTATGCCAAGGCGTTCGCGGCCTAGAACTTGAGAGGAAGGAACAAGGCCTTCGAGCAATGCCCAGTCTCAAGGACCTCAGGAATCGAATCGCATCGGTGAAGGCAACGCGCAAGATCACCAAGGCGATGCAGATGGTGGCGGCAGCGAAACTGCGCCGCGCGCATGAGGCGGCGATGGCTGCACGACCCTACTCCGACCGCATGGCGGGAGTGCTCGGCAACCTGGCGCGGGCGATGGAGGGACGCGTCGACGTTTCGCCGCTCATCGCAGGGACAGGAAAGGAGCAAACGCATCTGATCATCGTTGCCACGGCCGAACGGGGTCTGTGCGGCAGTTTCAACTCTTCTATTGTCAAGCTCGCTCGCGAGCATGCCGACCGGTTGATGAGAGAAGGGAAGACCGTCAAGATTTTCTGCGTCGGCAAAAAGGGACATGACCAGCTGAAGAGGCTCTATGGTCGCTATATCATCGAGGCGATCGATTTCAGAGGAGCAAAACACTTGAGCTTTGCACAGGCGCAAGCGGTCGGCAGCCGGGTGTTGCGGCTGTTCGAGGATGGGACGTTCGACGTTGCGAGAATTTTCTTTGCGGAGTTCAAATCGGTGATGAGCCAGAAGCCGAGAGGCCTGCAGCTCATTCCGGCAGAGGTTCAGAACGTTGAAAAAGCGCCCGAACTTCAGGGCGCCATCTACGACGCCGAGCCCGATGAAGGAGAAATCCTCGCCGATCTGCTGCCGCGCAACATCTCGGTTCAAATCTACCGAGCGCTGCTTGAGAATGCGGCCTCCGAGCAGGGGGCGCGAATGACCGCCATGGACAGCGCCACACGCAATGCAGGCGAGATGATCGACCGACTGACGCTCGGATACAACCGCCAGCGACAGGCGCAGATCACCAAGGAACTGATCGAGATCATCTCGGGCGCGGAAGCGCTGTAAAGAACATCGAGGGAAAGGGTCGAGAATGGCCAAAAAAGCGATGAAAAGTTCAGGCAAGGCGCGCGGCCGCGTGGCACAGGTCATGGGGGCGGTGGTCGACGTACAATTCGACGACTTTCTGCCGGAAATCCTGAACGCGCTCGAAACGGAAAACAGGGGTAACCGGTTGGTGCTGGAGGTGGCGCAGCATTTGGGCGAGAGCACGGTGAGAACGATTGCCATGGATTCCACCGAAGGCCTGGTGCGCGGCCAGGATGTCGCCGATACGGGAGGCCCGATCACGGTGCCGGTGGGAGATGAGACGCTGGGGCGGATCATGAACGTCATCGGGGAGCCCGTCGACGAGGCAGGACCGATCAAAACCAAAGAGCGGCGTGCAATCCATCAGTCGGCGCCGGAGTTCGTGGAACAGTCGACGGAAGCGGAAATCCTCGTCACCGGCATCAAAGTGGTCGATCTCCTGGCTCCCTATGCGAAGGGCGGAAAAATCGGGCTGTTCGGCGGCGCCGGAGTAGGCAAGACCGTGATCATCATGGAACTCATCAATAACGTCGCGAAAGCGCACGGCGGCTTCTCGGTGTTCGCCGGCGTGGGCGAGCGCACGCGCGAGGGCAATGATCTCTACCATGAGATGATCGAATCGGGAGTGAACAAAAAAGGTGGAGGGGCGGGTTCGAAAGCGGCGCTCGTGTACGGCCAAATGAACGAACCTCCAGGCGCCCGCGCGCGCGTGGGTTTGAGCGGGCTGACTGTTGCTGAACATTTCCGCGATCAGGGCCAGGATGTGCTGTTCTTCGTCGACAACATTTTCCGCTTTACGCAAGCAGGCTCGGAAGTTTCCGCCCTTCTCGGGCGCATCCCCTCGGCGGTCGGATACCAGCCGACGCTTGCCACCGACATGGGAACCCTGCAGGAGCGCATTACCACCACACAGAAAGGCTCGATCACCTCGGTCCAGGCAATCTACGTGCCGGCCGACGATCTCACCGATCCGGCGCCGGCCACGTCGTTTGCGCATCTCGATGCCACAACGGTTTTGTCGCGCAACATTGCGGAGAAAGGCATCTACCCGGCCGTCGATCCGCTCGATTCCACCTCGCGCATGCTCGACCCCCGGGTCATCGGGGAGGATCACTATCAAACCGCGCGCGGGGTGCAGCAGGTGCTGCAACGGTACAAGGCGCTGCAGGATATCATTGCGATCCTGGGAATGGACGAGCTATCCGAAGAAGACAAGCTCACGGTGGCCAGGGCGCGCAAGATCGAGCGCTTCCTGTCGCAACCGTTCTTCGTGGCGGAAGTGTTCACCGGAACGCCCGGCAAGCTCGTGCAGCTTGAGGATACGATCAAAGGGTTCAAAGGACTCGTCAACGGGGACTACGATCATCTTCCCGAGGCTGCCTTCTACATGGTGGGGACGATCGAGGAGGCGGTGGAAAAAGCACAACGCTTAGCAGCAGAGGCGGCGTGAGGCTGGTTCTTCCATGGCACTTTTGAAATTCGAGCTGGTCTCGCCGGAACGGCTGCTCTTGTCGGAAGCTGTCCAGCAGGTGACGGTGCCCGGCACCGAAGGTGAGTTTACAGTTCTTCCCGATCATGCGCCGGTGCTTTCGAGCTTAAGACCTGGCGTTATTCACGCCGTGACGGCGGATGGCGGCAACCAGCGCATCTTCGTGCGAGGAGGATTTGCCGAGGTCAATCCGAACGGTCTCACTGTGCTCGCGGAAGTGGCGATCCCGCTCGATGAGCTCGATCAAAAGGCGCTGGACGACCAGATCCGCGATGCGGAGGAAGACGTCGGCGATGCCAAGGATGATGAGACGCGACGGCGCGCACAGGAATCTCTCGATCATCTGCGCGAGCTGCGCAGCGTGTTACGCTGATCAAACAGCGTTTTCAGCTAGAAGCGCAGGCGAACTCCCGTCTGGACAACCCAGGCATCGTCGAGCTTGATGAAGTCATTGTTACCGGACCCTGGCAGAAATGGAGGAGCGGTGGTGTTTGACTCGTCGAAATTGAACCACAGGCCTTCAAGCTTGACGCTCAGGTTTTGATTGAACCCCCATTCGACGCCGCCGCCGGCCACCAGGGCAACATCGTCAAACTCGACGGACGCGGTGGGCCCATCGGTAACGGACGCCTCGGCGTCGGTCCATGCCGCACCTACCGTTCCGTAGAGCAGGAAGTTGTCAAGCGCCACGCCTAAACGCCCGCGCAACGTGGCCAGCCAATCGGCTTCGGCGCTGGCAACGAGTCCGCCGGCAGTAATGCTGTCGTCCCAGTTGACCCAGCTGAAATCGCCTTCGGCGCCGATCACGAAACTGCCGAGCTGCAGATCGTAACCAGCATGGAGACCACCCAAGATGCCGTTGGGTTCCAGACCGAAAGTAAAGTCGCTCGCTCCCCCATCGTCGTAGAGGCCATCAACCTGCACCTCGCCATAACCGACATGGGCACCCAGGTAGAATCCGGTCCAGTCATAGACCAATGGTTCAGGCTCGGGCGCCACCTCGACATCGGCCGCCAGGGCCGGCAGAGGCAACAGGCCTGCAAAGAGAATCGCCAGAATTCTTGTCCGCATTTTCTCGACTCCCCGTCGAATAGACCATTGGCGCTCGGATACGCGCCAAAATTGTCCAGTTTTGGGCAGCGCCCAAGTATCCCCCTTCACTGACCAAGGGGAAAGAGTGCGCTAAAAAATCCTCTCCTTCGGCTTTTGTTCACAATTAGGCAAGGAAGCAAACGCAAACGTCTATTTTGCGATCGAGAATTGAAATCGCCACCAGGGACTCACTAGCAAGAATTCATTCTGCTGATCGTAGGACCCTTCCTGGTTTCGCAGGAACACGCGGCAGTCTCGACCGCTTTCTGGCCACCAATAGCAAATAGTGCCCCCATCGAGCTGAATGAAACGTGCTATGGCAGACCGACTGCCACAAGAATGTGTTTCATCACCTTCTTTCGCCCAAGTTATGGAACACGTCGCGCCTGAGTCCCATTTTCGTCCACGAGCCGTCTGACCGAAAAGAGTTGCCACCGTGCCTGCTCCCCTCCTTTGCGCGATTTTGTTGAGTTTGTTCATGAGGTCAGGGAAGGCTCAACTGCGGCCAAGGTGTCCGTTGCATTCGGAAATCTACGCTAATGCAGCGACGTGATTTCCGCTGCTGGGTGACTGATGTCCCCGTCCGGAACGTAGGCGACATCCCACTGCCAACTCCGATGTCGGTCTTTTCCATGAAAAAGCATTAAACCGCATAAGCCATGAAGCGGTTACGCGCTCATACGAAGCGGTGCTGCCTCCTGAGCCAAGGGCTTCAAGTCTCCCAGCAAGACTGGCAGATACTCTGCCACGGTGGGATGAACATGCACTGCACGCGATATGGCGGTATAGGGTGCGCCGGCGTTCATGACTCCCAGAAAAGCTTGCACCACTTCGTCTCCTCCGATTCCCAGTATGGCAGCTCCCAGGACCTTGTTCGTGGCTGCTTCCACGATGACTTTCATGAAGCCTGCTGTCTCACCCCGCTCATGGGCCCGACCGACAGACGTCATCATCAGCTTGGCACTGAGAGCGTCAATTCCTCTAGCCCGTACCTCGCTCTCCGTAAGGCCCACCCGACCCAAAGGAGGATCAATAAACAAACCGTAGCACGGGATGCGCTCGGAAATGCGCCGCGGGTCCTTGTCAAAGAGATTTGCCGCGACAATCTCGAAATCATTCCATGAGGTGTGTGTGAACGCGCCGCGGCCGTTCACATCGCCAAGTGCCCATATACCCTCGACATTGGTTCGACACTGGTCATCGACAACGATAAAGCCCCGTGCATCTGTCTTCACGCTGGCCTTATCAAGACCGAGGTCGTCGGAATTCGGCTTGCGACCGACTGCAAGAAGCACATGGCTTCCTTCCACTTTGGGCGCACCCGACGTGCAGGCGAGATTCATGGAAATCAGGTCTCCACTCTTTTCGACCGCCAGGCACTTCGCGCCAAGGCGGACCTCAATTCCTTCAGCCTCAAATATTTCGCGCACGGCCTCCGAAACGTCATGATCTTCACGAGCGATCAGCCGGTCGGCCATTTCGACCACCGTGACCCGGCTTCCGAAGCGGCGGTAGACCTGGGCAAACTCGAGACCGATGTAGCTTCCGCCGACGATCAAGAGGTGCTCCGGTGCCTCATCGAGCTCCATCATCGAGCTGTTGGTTAGGTAGGAGATGCTCTCTAGGCCCGGGAGCGGCGGAATAACAGCTCGACCGCCTGTATTGATTACGATCTTGTCGGCTTCCAGAGTTTCACCATTCACGCTCACCGTCTTCGCCCCGGTGAAGCGCGCATGACCCTGATAAACGGTGGTGTTGTCGAGTCCCTCCAACCACCTCTTCACACCATTACGCGAGCCCATCACGATATCGTCTTTGCGGGCCTTGACGCGTTTCATGTCAACGGTGACAGATCCACCGATGTCGACTCCATACTGGGCGGCCCGCCGTGCCATGTGAGCCACGCGGGCGCTCGCAACAAGCGTCTTGGTGGGCGTGCACCCGGTATTGACGCATGTGCCGCCGAAGTATTTGCGCTCGATGACCGCGACCCGCATACCCTCTTTGACAAATCGCTCAGCTACCGCGGGTCCGGATTGACCGGAGCCGATGATGATCGCGTCGAATGTCCTTGGCATTTGGGCTACCTCCCCTTGGCTTGTGCGACGCCTAGGACCTGGCTATCGGGTGAGGAACGCACTCTCTTTTGCCAGGGCCAGCGGCCGTCAATCTCTAGTGTAAGCGTCCAGCTCAGAAAAGTGCGAACCACCACGAGCCCTGCAAGAACGCCGAGGCTCCCAAATGTCGGCTCGATGGCGATGGTCTTCACAATATCTGCTGCAACCAGAAACTCGAGCCCCAGCAGGAGCGAGCGGCCGATTCTGATCTTGTAAGCGTCGTAGTGCTGTTCGCCCATGTGATGCTTAAAGAAGCCGGCAGTTGCCCACACGATACCTGCCACGATGACCGTGACGCCAAATAGGTCGATGAACGTCCCGGTCAAATTGATCGAATGGCCGATCATTGCGTCGGGAGTTAACAAGTTGGATGCGGGTGTTTCCATAGCGCGATACGGCCTGTACTGGGGCCCAGAGTATGGCCCCGACAGCAAAACCGGAAATGCCCTGTATGCAGCAATTCTATAGGCAATGGTTATGCCCCTGATGATGGGCAACATAGCGCAAATGCATCGATACTAAGCACACGCGGCATTTCACTGGAAAGGCCAACTGAGGCATTTGAGGTGGTGTTCCCGCAGGAGCAAACCATATGACGCAAGCACAATCCCCATCGACTGTCTCTCTCGCACAAAGTAGTTCCATGTCTCCCGATCGCATCTCTTTTTGGCGATCTGCAATCGTGGGCTTGATCGGCTTTCTCACGCTGGTTGATTTGTTTGCAACTCAAGCAATCTTGCCGTCTCTCGCCAAAGCTTATGATGTTGCACCCGCCGCCATAGGCTTTGCCGTGAATGCCAGCACCATGGGCATGGCGGCTTCATGCCTGGGGGTTGCGCTTATCAGCCGGCACCTCAACCGACGCGTCGGTATTTGGATAAGTCTCATGCTGCTGGCGATCCCCACGTCTTTACTCGCGCTGGCGCCGGATCTCGCCACTTTTACCGCCCTGCGTATTATTCAGGGCATCTTCATGGCAGCTGCCTTCACCCTGACCATGGCCTATCTCGCGGAGCATTGCAGCCAGGAAGAGACCGCCCGAGCTCTTGCTGCCTATGTCACCGGTATCGTTGCGAGCAACCTGGTCGGGCGGCTGATTTCCGCTTCAGTCGCCGATCTGTTCGGACTTGCAAACAACTTCTATCTCTTTGCAGCACTTAACCTGGCCGGTGCGGCGCTTGTATTCTTCAATCTCGATCGCATGTCACCAATGGCATCGCCCGGCATGGCGCGGTCGCCGCTTGCGAGCTGGCGCGAGCATCTGCGCAATCCCGCGTTAAGAGCAAGCTTCGGCATCGCATTTCTCATTCTTTTCGCCTTCATTGGCACTTTCACCTATGTAAATTTCGTCTTGGCCGGTGAACCCATCGCCGTAAGCCGCATGTCACTGGGTTTCGTCTATTTCGTATTTCTCCCTGCAATGTTCTCTACCCCCGCGGCTGGCAAGGCTGCTCTCCGCTTTGGAGCGCGCCCAGCCTTGTGGGGAGGTCTGCTGACGGCCGGTTTGGGCTTGCCTCTTTTGCTCGTTCCCAATCTAACATTCGTGCTGATCGGAATGGTGCTCGTCGGGGTAGGTACATTCTTCGCTCAAGCGATCGGCACCGGTTTCGTTGGACGAGCTGCCAGGTCCGACCGCGCGGCGGCAAGCGGTCTTTACCTTGCTTCCTATTATCTCGGAGGCCTGTTCGGTGCTGCCCTGCTGGGGCAATTGTTTGACCGCTACGGCTGGGTTTCGTGCGTCGCAGGCATTGGCGTCGCGCTGGTACTTGCTGCTGTACTTGCCAGCCGATTGAACCTGAAGTCGAGTTGACTTTGGAATTATTGGGCCGGAGTATGAGCTCCGGTCAGGACTTAGGTCCATGCAGTTTGCCTAATTCTGCTGGACGCTAGACGTAATCGAGGCAATCACCTCCGATGCCTTGTTGAAGGCCTGATCGCGGTCGGTGATCCGATGCCGATGAGCGATGTAGTGGAAGTCATCGTAGACGGTCCACACCTGCCCGTTCTCGTCCTCGATGACCAAAAGCCGAACCGGCCAGTCGATACCGGAGGTAGGTTCGGATGTGATGAACTGGGAACCGAGAGCCGGATTGCCGAAGATGAGCAGAGTTGAAGGCCTCAGCTTTATGCCGGCTTCAGCTGCGAGTTTCTGCTGGTCGATCTCGACGAAAAACATGAGCCCCTTTGCGGCGACGTCTTTCTTGAGACGGTCGACTGTTTCCGCCATTGGATAGGCGCTTTTGTTTCTAACGACTCCATTGTCAGTCGCAGAAGCTCCCTGCAGCTGCGAGCTGCAGAGCAGAAATGCTGTGATGACGGTTGAGATGACCAGGCGTTTCATTGAAATGCTCCTGTTGGTAAGGCGATGCGGCTCACGAAGTTGGCGTGATGCAGTTCACATCACGCCAAGGTGAACATGCCCCAATCGAGGGCGACATCACATCATATGATCGTCCATCTTGCCCGAATGGAAAATATCGGCAGAGAGAAGAACCGCCGGCTCATTGCCGGTATTCTTCCACCAATGGGCGAGCGATTCACCGAACTCAGAAATGGCGTCGCCCGCGTTATGAACGATCGGAACCTCGCAACTGCTGCGATATTCTTCGATCGTTCCAGATACGATGTAGATGTTGGCCGGTCTCGTTTTGTGGTCGTGCCAGGGCACAACGCCTCCAGGCTGAACCACCAGCTTGCGCAGCCGCAGCGTTTCACCTTCGAAACCAGAACCCTTGGGCGCTAGGTCAATCGATGCCACCACATCATCAGTCACTCCCTGGGGCATCATCTCTCCAGTAGTCAGAGCACCGTTCTTCACTTTGTCGGCAGGACATTCGCCCGCTTGGGCTGCACCGGTAAAGGCCGCTAGAACGATAGCGGCTATGGAAATATGAATGCGCGGTTTGAGTTTGAATTTCTCCATTGTGATCTCCTTTTCAAACTGCGGGAAGGTTGGGAGGGACCGCAGTTTCAAGACGAGACATTGATGGATTGCTGCTTGCAGCAGAAATGCCTTGTGGGCTTGATTTCGATAGCTATGACTTATCGGTTATCACTCGGCGGCAATGGCGTTCGCCGACACTGATGTCGTGGCAAACTGGCCCTCCGGCCAGGGATAGGACTTGGTGAGCTTGACAAAAGCTCCAACGGCAGGTGAGTGGCGACGACCTGCCATCGAGACCATGCAAACATCGCGAGATACTTCAGGTTCGACAAGCGGTCGGGTTTGAATGCCGGGCATGACAGCACTGAATTCCGGAATGAAACAAATACCAAGCCCGCCTGCGACCATGTTCTGGATCCAGTCTTCCCGCTCGCTGGCAAAGGTCGGCATCGAATCAGCCTGGCATTCATCAGCGATGCACGACAGTTCATCCCAGTACTCGCAGTTGATCCGCCGCAAGTAGTTTTCGCCCTTAGTTTCGCGCATCGGCACGCCATTCATGCCTGCAAAGCGATGCCCTTTTGGAAAGGCTACAAGGAACTGCTCTCGATAGAGTTGGTGGGCCTCATGCCGATCTGAGAATCCATTCGGGTTGGCCATGATGGCAACGTCAAGCTCACCTTGCTCTATACGCTCGGCAAGTTCTCCAGGAATGCCTTCAACGAGCCTGAGCGTGACACCTGGATATTGCCGTGCAAATTCGGCGAGCATGCCCGTGAACCGGCAGGGGCCGACCGTGCACATGATACCGAGTGTCAGATCTGCACGTTCGAGCGTAAGGAACCGACGGGCGTCACGCTTGACATCTGTCAACCCATTTATGACTTCCTGCAGCCTTGGCCTCATCAACAGGCCGAGATCGGTCAGGTGAGAGAGATTGCGTTCCCGACGAAAGAGCAGCCCGCCTACTTCCTCTTCGAGTTGCTGGATCGCCCGGCTCAAAGCAGGCTGCGTGACATTGCACTTCTCCGCCGCACGGGTGAAGTTCAGGGTTTCGCAGACTGCCAGAAAATACCGGATTTGATGGACTTCCATACACGCAAAGTATCGCTCTCTTGTGCGGGAGGCCAATGCGCGATGCACATGAAACCGATAACAGTCAGGCATTTCCATATTGCCGGTAAATTGTCGAAGCTAGCAACTTAGGTCATCGGCCAAGACACTTTACTTGGAGACTCTTATGCTGGTTATGACTAAGCAAGGCAACGCACGCGCAGATCGCCGTCCTCTTGAGGGCCGAGCAGCAATTGTTACCGGTTCCACGAGTGGAATCGGGCTCGGTATTGCCAGAGCGCTGGCAGAGGCCGGTTCGGCGGTAATGCTCAACGGTTTCGGCGACCGGGAAGACATCGAGATGAAGCGACGGTCACTCGCTGATGCGCATGATGTTGACGTGGCATACAGCGATGCGGATATGTCCAAACCCGACTCCATTGCGCTGATGGCTGAGCAGGCCACACATCGTTTCGGCCAGGTTGATATCGTCGTGAACAATGCTGGGATTCAACATGTAGCGCCCATCGAGTCTTTTCTTCCAGAAAAATGGGATCAGATTCTGGCAATCAACTTGTCTTCGGCCTTCCACCTCGTGCGCGTCACCTTCGAAGGCATGAAGCAGCGCAAATTCGGCCGCATCATCAATATCGCATCGGCACATGGCCTGATCGCGTCGCCGTTCAAGGCCGGCTATGTTGCCGCCAAGCATGGCATGGTCGGTTTCACCAAGGTCGTGGCCCTCGAAGGGGCCGAGACAGGCGTGACCAGCAACGCGATCTGCCCCGGTTATGTCTGGACTCCGTTGGTTGAACACCAGATCGACGACCAAGCCAGGGCACACAACATTGCGCGTGAAACCGTGATCCGCGACGTACTGCTAAAGGAGCAGCCAAATAAGCGATTCGCCACGGTCGAAGAAATCGGAGCGCTTGCCGTTTTCCTCAGCAGCAGCGCTGGAGCTTCGATTACCGGAGCTGCGATTCCAGTCGATGGCGGCTGGACAGCACATTGAGTCGGCAAAGGGGAGGAAATGATGAACATGCATCAACCAATCATTTCGGGGGGTCCATCCGAAAAGAAATTTAGGGTCAAGAAGAGTGCCACGAAGTTTCTCAATCTGGCCTTGCAAGGAGGAGGTGCCCATGGTGCGTTCACCTGGGGTGTGCTCGACCGGCTGCTAGAAGAGTCAAGGGTTGATTTTGAAGGAGTCGTGGCGACCAGTGCCGGCGCAATGAATGCCGCAGTCATGACATATGGGCTTGTCGAAGGAGGGCGCGGAGGTGCGCAGAAGGCATTGGCGAATTTCTGGCGGCGCGTCAGTCACGCAGCTGCTTTTTCGCCGATCCAGCCAACGCCGCTTGACCGTCTCAGTGGTAACAAATCCCTTGAGAACTCGCCGCCCTACATATTCTTCGATCTGGTCACCCGGCTGATGTCCCCCCAACAATTCAATCCATTCGATTTCAATCCGCTCAAACAGGTGCTCAACCAATCAATGGACTTCGAGGCGCTGCGAACCTCAAGGTGCAGGCTCAAGCTGAATGTCTGTGCAACCAACGTTCGTACTGGGAAGGTGAAGGTGTTTTCCAATGATGAGATCAGTTGCGATGCGATCATGGCCTCCGCCTGCCTTCCTTTTCTCTTTCGAGCCGTCGAAATAGGAGAGGAAGCTTATTGGGATGGTGGCTACATGGGCAATCCGGCGATCTTTCCCTTGATCTATAACTGCGATTCGTCCGATGTGCTGATCGTTCACATCAATCCTATGTTCCGCCCCGAGCTCCCACGTACCGCAACCGAAATCATGAATCGCGTCAATGAAATCAGCTTCAACTCATCACTCATGCGCGAGATGCGGGCGATCGATTTCGTCACCCGGCTGATCGACAGCGGAGCGGTAAACGGAATGAAGCTCAAGCGGATGCTCATTCACTCAATCTCGGCCGACGACATCATGCTGGGGCTGGGGGTTGCCAGCAAACTCAATGCCGATTGGGGTTTCTTAACCGACCTGCGCGATGCGGGCCGGGCGCGCGCCAGCGCCTGGCTTGAGGACCACTTCGATCGTATCGGCAAGGAATCAACCGTCGATCTTGATGCGACATATCTGTAACCGTCTGTTCCCCCTCCCAACTTATAATGCCTTCCTCTCACAGGAAGGCACTTTCTTTTGATCGGGCGTGATTGGGTGCGGTTGATAGGAGCCCGCTATCGTAATCATGCGGAGACGGCATTTCAGTTTAGGACGGCCGTGTCCGAAAGATTAAGGGACAGATAAGCAGCTGTCTAACAACACATCAACGGAGATCCAAGGATGCAGAAAAGGTATCTCACGGCTTCGACCCTTGCTGCAGTAGCTTCCCTTGCTGCTGCCGCTGCTGTTCAAGCGGGGCCTGCGCCGCAGCCCGATTTCTCCTTCGAGAAATGCTACGGCGTGTCTAAGGCGGGAACGAACGACTGCCAGACCAATACGCATTCCTGTGCCGGCACAGCGACGGCCGACAACCAGGGGGATGCGTGGATCTATGTTCCCGCCGGCACATGCACAAAGCTTACCGGCGGCAGCACTGAACCGAAGGCCTAAGTGTTCCGCTAATCAAGTCAACCCATCAGAGGACGAGCTGATGTCCGCCAATTCCGCAAGCACCACCCTCCCTCCCGCAGCGGGCATCGGTTTGCGCGGCCCCCACATGGCACAAGTCCTTGAGCAGCGTCCTTCGGTGGGTTGGCTTGAGGTGCATGCTGAAAATTTCATGAGCTCTGCTCCATCGACGGCCGCTCTCGAATGCATGCGAAATCACTACACCCTATCGATTCATGGTGTTGGCCTTTCTCTCGGCTCAGCTCGTGGGATCGACCAAAGTCACCTGCAACGCCTCGTTCAGCTTTGCGACCGGTTTGCACCGGCCCAGCTATCGGAGCATCTGGCGTGGTCGGTCGGCGATGGCATCTACCTCAACGATCTTCTGCCGCTGCCTTATGACGAAGAGGCTCTGAACATCGTTTGTCGCAATATCGAGCGCACCCAGGACGGTGTCAAACGGTCGATACTCATCGAAAATGTTTCCGCCTATATGGGATTTGCGCGCTCCACTATGGCCGAGCCGCAGTTCCTTAGTGAGATCGTGAAGCGGACCGGCTGCGGCCTACTGCTCGACATCAACAACGTCTATGTCTCTGCCCACAATCTCGGATTTGACCCGCAGGCCTATGTTGCGGCCCTACCGAAGCAAGCGATCGGAGAGATTCATCTGGCCGGCCATGCAGCGAACGAGACGGCAGACGGCCCCGTCCTCATCGATGATCATGCTTCGGCGGTGGCGCCTGCCGTATGGTCGCTCTACCAGTTTGCGATCGAACGTTTTGGCCCGAAGCCCACGCTGATCGAATGGGACTCCGATGTCCCGCCGCTCGCAACTCTTTTGGGCGAGGCCATGTGGGCGGATCTGATGCTCAATTCGCTCAGGGTCGAGGGTGCAGCCAGCAGGAGACAGCTACGAATCATGCCGCCGAGCCGACAGAGCTCCGTCGCCGTGGGGGTTTGTGATCATCATCCGGCAGCCAGAACAACGAATGGGAGTGTCGCCTATGCGTAACGTTGCCGAACTTCAGAGCGAAATAACTCTGGCAATCCTCAGCGGCGATGTCTCTTCGCTCGTTTCGGAGCTCAAGACATCCAATGCGGACGTGAGTCGCCGATTCGCCATTTATCGAAACAACACTCTGCTCTCGCTTACCAATCATCTCAAGGCAGTGTTTCCTGTAACTGCAAGGTTGGGCGATGAAAGGTTCTTCGCCTATGCGGCGCATGAGTTCATCCGCCGGTCTCCGCCCTCGGAACCGCGGCTTTCGGCGTATGGCGCCGGCCTGGCCAAATTCCTCTCGCGCTTTGCGCCCTGCCGGGATGCTCCCATTCTCTCCGAAATGGCTGCATTGGAATGGGCGGTGCAGTCCGCCCTCACCAGCGAAGACAAGCCTCCGCTTGGCGCAAACACGCTCAGCAGCGCCGTCCCTCTTGAAGGAAGCGGTGCTCGCCTTGTGCTTCAACCCTCGCTGAACTTCACACTCTCCCGGTGGCCGCTAATCCCGCTTTGGCGGATGAACGGCAGCAGCGATAGTCCGCTGCGCCCAAGGCTCAGTCGAATTGCCGTTCTTAGGTCTGGTGACAAGGTTCGCCTTTTCGATTTGCCTTCGGCGCGATTCGTCTTCTGGCGCAGCATTGCGAAAGGAGCTCCGCTCGACCACGCAACGATGCGCGCCATCGCGCGGGATCCACAGTTCGATCTGGTCGGCGAGATTGTCATGCTGTTTCGCGCCGGATTTGTCACGGGCGTCGAATCTGCCAAGGCACATTAGAGGAGGCCAGATCATGTCGTATTCGACTGCAACGGCAGCGCCGGCACGAACGCCCATGGCAGCTTACAGATATCTCATTTCGCTGGCCGAGCGTATCCCACTCTCGCTCGTTCAGCTTGCCGCTCGCGTGGCCATCGCTCACGTGTTCTGGAACTCCGCCCAATCGAAGCTGGCGAGCTGGCCAGTGACGCTTCAGCTTTTCGCCTTCGAGTATCGCGTACCTCTTCTGCCTCCCGATCTAGCCGCAATTCTGGCGACAACGACCGAATTGGCTGGAGCGGTGCTCGTGTTGTTCGGGATGCTTACCAGAATCGCCGCCCTCGCACTTCTTGGCGTTGTTGCGGTCATTCAACTCTTCGTTTTTCCTGGACACTGGGGTGAGCATCTTTTGTGGGCAAGTCTGCTGCTTCTGTTGCTTGCACGCGGCGCGGGCGTCGTATCGGTTGACCATGCCGTGAAGCAGCTCATGTCGCAAGGACGGTGAGCCATGCACGGGGTTACGGGATCTCTTCAGCTGAACAAGAACGTTGCAAGCCGCCCGCGTGTGGTCATTCTTGGCGCCGGCTTCGGCGGACTAAATGCCACCCTGACGCTCAAGCACGCTCCCGTCGATATCACGCTGATCGATCGACGCAATTATCACCTGTTTCAACCGCTGCTCTATCAGGTAGCAACAGCCGGACTGTCGCCGGCACAAATCGCCTCGCCTATTCGGCGAATTGTAGCGGCTCAGCGCAATGTCACCGTTTTTATGGATCGGGTCTGGGATATAGATCTTGCGCGGGAAGAGGTCATCACCAGCCAACGCCGTATCCCCTATGACTATTTGATCGTCGCCACCGGGGCACGCCATACCTACTTCGGCAAGGATGATTGGGAAATATTTGCGCCTGGACTCAAGAAGATTGACGAGGCGATCGAGATCCGCCGGCGGATTCTTCTCGCTTTCGAGCAGGCCGAAATTACCGAGGATGTGGAGACCCGCCGCCGCCTCCTTTCCTTTGCCATCATCGGTGGCGGACCAACGGGCGTCGAAATGGCGGGAGCTATCGCCGAGCTTGCGAAAAAGACTGTGGTTCGCGACTTCCGCAACTTCGATCCCGGCCAAGCGCGGATTTTTCTAATCGAGGCCGGCCCGCGCATACTTCCGTCCTTCTCCGAACGTTTGGCGGAGTCGGCTCGTCGACAACTTGAGAAGCTCGGTGTGCAGACCGTTGTCAACCAAGCCGTGACGGCCTGCGATCAGAAAGGAGTTGCTCTACGGAATGGATCGCGCATTGACGCTGCTACGATCATTTTGGCTGCCGGTGTCATGGCCTCCCCAGCCGCAAAGTGGCTGAAGGTCCCGACCGACCGAGCTGGCCGCATCATCGTCGAAACCCGTCTCAATTTGCCGGGCCGCAGAAATGTGTTCGTGATTGGCGACACCGCATCGGTTACCGATGCAAGAAAGCGCGTGGTGCCGGGTGTCGCACCTGCGGCCAAACAGATGGGCCGCTATGCTGCGCGTGCCATCATCGCGCTGCTTGAAGGAAGAGAAACGCAGCATTTCGTTTATCGTGATTACGGCGATCTCGCTACCATCGGCCGCAAATCTGCAGTAGTTCAGATCAGACGGTTTGGTATTACCGGCGTTCCTGCCTGGTTTTTGTGGAGTTTCGCCCACATCTGGTTCCTCGTCGGTTTCCGCAATCGTGTATCGGTCTTTCTCGACTGGATCTGGTCCTATGTTACCTACCAACGCGATGCCCGCCTCATCACCGGACGCGAAGGTTGAGAAGCAGCCTAGCCATAGGCTGCGACTCGGCTTAGCCTTAACCGCTCTCGTCCTAACGGCGGTGCTGTCAACGGCCCTTGTCGTCCACGGCTTGTGGATGTGGACGGCAAGCCGCAATATTGAGACGGTTGTCAATTCGCTCAACGCTCAGACCGCAAAAGCGGTGCGCGACGAGCTCGGCACCACTTTCCGGGCTTCGGAAGGTGCGACCGAAATCGTCCGCTCCATTCTGTTTCAAGGCGCGGTCAAGGCTGACGACGAGGTCAAGCGGGAGTTCGTGTTTCTCTCGGTCCTGCGCTCGCTCCCCGCAGTATCATGGATCGGATTCGGTTTTCCCGACGGCCGCTTCTTCGGCTCACATGCGCTCGATGACGGCAAAATCGAGATGGTGGAGATCGGCGACAGGATGGCTTCTGGAAACCGCTATCTCAGGCGCGATCGTTATCATCCCATTCCAGGCGACATTTTCTTCGAGGAGCGGACAAAGGGAGAGACCGCCTATGTGTCCCTCGGCAGCAAGTGGTACCGCGCAGCCTTGGTGAACAACAGCCAAGTCTGGACCATGGTGGATATCCTGCCGAGCGGCTTCGAGCCGGCCGCCGTGGTATCGACCCGACTTGAACAATACAAGAGACTTCAAGGGGTGTTGATGGTGTCGCTCAATTTGAAGCGGCTTTCGAGTTTTCTTTCCGGCTTGGGAGTGGCGAAGACCGGCGCGGCAGTAATCATCAGCAACAGTGAAACGGTCGTTGCATCGTCCATTCCCAATATGAAATCAGCATTGTTGAACGATAGCAAAATGGCCGGTCCGTTGGTCGATGTACTGCGACAGGCAGCGCAGAACAGAATTGCCGAAGATGGGACAGCCAGAAGTTCGGACGGAGAGTTGTACTATGCGACCAGCACCGCGCTAGACTTCAATGGCTGGAGACTGTTGACGGCTGTGCCGCGTGCCGCATTCACGTCCGAGATCGACCGCAATACCAGATGGCTCCTGGCCGGTGTGGCCGTACTCGCCTTGCTGGGTGCTGCCACCGCGGCATTGTTCGCTCATTTGTTCTTTGCGCGGCCCATTCAGAAAATCGCGGGAGAACTTCGCCACATCGAAAACTTCTCGCTGGGTTCGGTTCGATACCTTCCCACAACACTCAAAGAGCTCGATGAGCTATCATCCGCGCTCAAACGCATGGCCGGAAGCCTGAAGGCATTCGGTCTCTACGTGCCGGCCGAAATCGTTCGAGCGCTGATCCAGAAAGGTATCGACCCCAAGCCTGGTGGGGAGCTTCGTGAGATCACTGTGATGTTCGCCGATATTCCAGGATTTACGAAGCTTACTGAGACTTATGGAGTAGATGTGGCAGCATTTCTCACCGACTTTCTCACCCTTTCCACGCAGATCATCCATCGCGAGGGAGGCACCGTCGATAAATTCATCGGCGATTGCATCATGGGTCTATGGAATGCGCCTATGTCCGAACCCGAACACGCGCTTAGGGCCTGCCGGGCAGCAGAGGCTATTCGAGATGCGATGCACAGACTTCCCCGCCCTGATGGGCGGCAAGGAGTACCTGCCGTGCGCATTGGCATTAACTCCGGTACAGCTTTGGTGGGAAACATCGGCTCCGTCGAGCGCTTGAGCTATACGGCGATCGGTGATGTGGTCAATGTTGCGAGCCGGCTTGAAGGACTAGGCAAGACTTATGATGTGGAAGTGATCATTAGCGAAGCAACGCAAAAGCTATGCAGGTCCGCAATCGAGGTGCGCTCTCTTGGCCAAGACACGGTGCGAGGTCGCACAGAACCATTGCAGATCTACGAGCTTCTGGGCACGGCCGATCAGACTGTTAGTCGCCACGCTGTGTGGGGCAAGGGAGAGATGACGCGAAGCGTCGGATGAGGGGTAGGAAGTCCGCAAGGAAGTGAAGCGCGTCCATATACGGACCACATTCCACTCCCGGGGCTTACGGAGGCGCGGTTCACCAATCCTATATCCCACTTCACATAGCTGCGAGAATGGCGGGAAGCCTGCGTATATCGTCGATCACCGCGAAGGCTCCGGCTTGCTGCAGTTGAGCCGGCGTTTCGGAAGAATTATGAGAGGCACCGACGAATCCAAGGACGGAGACGCCGGCTGACACGGCCGCGGCAATGCCGGTTGGTGTGTCTTCGACAATGAGCGTCTCAAGGCGTGGTATACCGACCTTGGCGAGCGCCTCACAATAAAGATCAGGCGCAGGCTTGGGTCTTGCGACATGATTGACACTCAAGACGCGATCGCCAAAGAAGCC
>DATBLQ010000037.1:0-90372 GCA_036555325.1 Aestuariivirgaceae bacterium
GTTGGATAAGGAGCGGCTGCGTAAGCTGCAAGGAAGGTGTCAATAGCCGCGTCGGTGAGTTCCCGCAAGAATTGCGCCTTCCAATAGTAGCGGCGACCGCGAGGGAAAACGCTGTCTCCAGCGGACTGGATGCTGAGGTAGGGTACTGCAGCAAATCGATCCTCGATTGGCTTACCGTGGTTCCGTAGTGGCGCGAGTACGCGCTCGCCTTGCGCAAGCGAGCCGCAATAGCAGATCGAAATTCCCAGAAGACGTTCGCCAGACTCCGAAGTCATTAGAGCCGCATCAGCACTTATTTCGTCCGGAGCGTTATGGGAGAATTCATAATACCGCCTGAGCGCGTCCCGCCTCTCAGCCCCTCCGTAGACCAGAGAACCTGCCAAAAGCTGCGGACCTACTGGATGAAGACTGTACTCGAACGCCGTAACAATGCCGAAATTACCACCTCCGCCACGCAAGCCCCACAGGAGATCGGCATTTTCGGTCGCGCTTGCACGCACCAGTTGACCATCGGCAGTTACGACGTCCGCGGTAAGAAGGTTGTCGCAAGCCAATCCAAACTTGCGACCCAGTTTACCGAAACCGCCACCAAGCGTTAGCCCTGCGATACCAGTGTCGCTGTTGACCCCCATAGTCGTGGCGAGACCAAATGCTTGCGTTGCTGCGTCGAACTCCCCGAGGGTCAAGCCGGCCTCAGCGCGAACAAAACGGCGTTCGGAATCAACGGCAATTTTTTTCATCATCGAAAGGTCAACCACCAAACCCCCTTCACACAGGGAATTCCCGGCAACGTTGTGGCCACCGCTTCTGACTGAAAGCTCCAATCCCGTTGATCGGGCAAAAGTGATCGCCTCGATCACGTCGTCACGCCCGGCACAGTAGGCGATCATTGCGGGCCTCTTGTCGACTGCGCCATTCCATACTCGGCGTGCCCGGTCATACTCGGCGTCATCTGGGAGCACGAGCTTGCCGCGCAGTTTCTTTTGGAAGTATGTCAACTTGCTCTTGGCTCCGATTGTCATGCCTGCCCAATCAGAATTGCCGGACTGCCTGTCAGAACTTCCAATCTTATTTGAGATGAGCGTGAAGGTCCAACCCGACTGACACCGCGAATGACCGCTTATGGCACTTCTGCGACATCATTCGATGTCAGCGTTTTTGCCGCTAATGGGCGCAAAGCGGACATGGCGGATTTATGAGTACACGCCCTAGTTCGCAGCCACGGCTATCGTATTGAGAGCTTTGTCCAGGCGCGCGTCCCGCTGGTAGATATCCGCATAGAATGTGATCTTGCCCGACTCATCAGGCCACGCCGTGAAGTAATTGAGATACACGGGGATATGCTTATCGAGCCTGATGTTCTTGTTCTCACCGGTCTCGATCATGCCGTCTATCCGCTCTCGGTCCCAGCCCAGGACATACTCGGCGAATTTCCGCGGGTCCTCCACCCGAATGCAGCCGTGACTGAAGGCGCGCACCGATTCGGCAAACAGCTTCTTCGTTGGCGTATCGTGCATGTAGATGTCATGCGAGTTGGGGAATAGGAACTTGATTCTTCCCAAGGCATTGTCATCGCCTGGTGGTTGACGGACGCCGTAGGGAATTTTGCTGCCATATGCCCACCAGTTGACCGATCTGGAACTCACGACCTTTCCACTGGGGCTCACGACTTCGTATCCCTGCCGATCGAGGTAACCTCGGTCTCGCGCAAGGTAGGGCATCATTTCGTATCGAATGATCGATTGTGGAACTCCCCAGTAGGGATTGATGACGACAATCTCCATCTCGTCGCTGAACACGAAAGTCTGAGTCTCGGGTTTTCCGACGATGACCTTTGTGCTCCACGTGATGTCTTTGCCGTCCACCAGCCGCAGCTCGAATGCCGCCTGGTTCACCATGATGTGGCGGGCTCCAAGATCGCGCGGAAGCCAACGTACGCGCTCCATGTTCATGATGAGTTTCTGTTCATGGTTCTGGTCTGCGGCGCGGGCATTGAGCGCGGCGACCGAGGCCTTGTCGATTCGGCCCGTGGCCTTGATCTTGTGATCCGCTTGAAACGCCTTGAGCGCCGCCGACAGTGTCTTGTCCAGCGTAATCTCGAAGGCCTCGAGGTTAACTGCGTTCGCCTCATCCGCCGGATGGCCAAGCATCCATGCCATCGCGTCTTCCTCGCTCAAGAAACCCAGCTTGAGCAGACGCTCTCTTACTAAGGGAACGCGTGCGTCCTGCTCGCCGCGTTTCACGACATCACCTTGAGGGATCGGTCGCAGAACGTCCTTTCCTTCTTTTGCCCGCATTTCCGCAAGAGAAGCCTTCATCGCTGCATAGGCGGGATGCGAAGGAGCGAGCGAGGACAAGTACAAATCAGGAAGCGAGCGATACGACAACTCGTACAGAACCAGCCCGAGATCCAAAGATGGTGGCTCGATATCGTAATAGCCGGACAGTTTCTTGGGAATTATACGGCCGCTATGCAGATGTTCGGCATACCGCACAGCCATCGCGGTGAAGCCGATGTCGAGTTGGGCAAGGGCTGTCACATTTCCCCGGAGGTTCGAACCGTCGTCGCTGAATGAGCCCAGCGATGGCGGAAGATACTCCACGGGGTTCAATCCCTCCTCATCTGCCCTGGCGAGCAGCGCCAGAGCGCGCTTGGCTCTCTCCGTCAATCCTTCCGAGGTAACCCAAAGCGGTTGGAAAGTGTTCAGCCGATAAAAATTGATGATGGCGTCGCGCTGCTTGGCGGTTACCCGCACTGAACTGTCACGATCCCGCAGTTCTCCCCAAATTGTCGACGCCAGTACCTTGTCGGGCTTCGGGGCAACGAGGTCCGGGTTGCTCAACGCCACAAGCTTGACTGGTTGATAGTTTTCAAAGCCGCTGTCGGGCGATTTGGGCTTCCCCGGCAGGCGGCTAAGGTCGGGCTCCGGGTCGATTCCTTCGAAAAGCAGCCGCTTCTTGCGCCTCTTGTCGAAGAATGATCGCCGGTACTGAAAAAATTCCGGATCCCCGTAAAAGAATCGGAATTCATCGTCGTCCTGCCGGCGCAGCTTCTTCCGGCGATTGTTGAAATTTTGATAGTAGACGCCGCCTTGAGCCCGTTCGAACGCCCGTTCACTAGGCAGATTGTCATTGCCGCGGGTTAAACCCGGGACTGCGAGCGCTCCGCACATAACCGCACCTGCAACTCCTACTACGCAAACACGCAGCATTTTCATCACAGCACTCGCCTATCTCCGGTAACTATATCGGGGACACCTAACCCTTGCAACGGAGGGCGGAGCCTGTGGGTTCCCGATGAGGAGCTCAATTGCTCAAATTCACACCTTCGCCTGCTCAATTGGCCCTGGAACCCACACTATTCAACTGGCGTTGAATGCTTGATGAACGAGTCCCAGCCTTTTTTTTCAGCTGCGCCTGGGTCTGGGCCTCGCACAACCATGGCGGGGCTGCCCCCGGCCCCTCGCCGTGGGTCCGCACGGCGGTTCAAGGGCATCCACGTAGGTTTGCCGATCGCCATTGTTTTCTTCGCTGCAATCACAGTCTGGACCTTGCATGATATTTCAACCGCAAGAGTGTTGCTTGCGGTACCGGAACCCATACTTCTTCTCGAGGACGGCGAAGGTCATCGGCTGACCCGGAAGGGGCCGCTGCGGGGAGTGCCCGTCGGTCGCAAAGAGCTTCCGCAGCATCTCGTCGATGCGGTGCTGGCGATTGAAGATCAGCGGTTCTACGAACATCACGGATTGGACCACCGGGGAATCCTCAGGGCCCTCCTTCGTAATCTGCGCGCCGGAGAGATAGTGGAAGGCGGCAGCACCATCACCCAGCAGCTCGTCAAGACTCTCAATCTTGAAAATCAGCGCAGTATCAAGCGCAAGCTACGCGAGGCGGTCCTGGCGGTAGTCCTGGAAAACAGTTTGAGTAAAGACGAAATTTTGGTCCGTTATCTGAATAATGTCTATTTCGGTTCGGGCGTCACGGGAATATCGGCAGCCGCACGGCTCTATTTTAGCAAGCCCGTAAGTGAGCTTTCGCTTAAAGAATCGGTCCTGCTGGCTGGCCTGGTTCGTGCCCCTTCGCAGCTAAATCCCATTCGAAATATTGAGTTGGCGCGCAAGAGAGCGGCCCTCGTGTTGGACAAGATGGTCGAGAGCGGCAAGGTCGACCGCAAGACCGCGGAAGCGGCAAAATCGAACCCCGCGGTGCTGAAGCCATCCCAACTGCCGTCGGCGGGCGGCTCATGGTTTGGCGACTGGGCCTACGAGGAGGCACTGAAAAAGGCCCGTGCGGCTGGCAATGACAATCTCGGGACCATTCAGGTGCGCACCACACTTTCACCCAAGCTCCAGGCACTTGCTGAAGAAATCGTCTCTAATGTTTTAAAGAGCCATGGAAAGGCCAGTGGTGCATCTCAGGCCGCACTCGTCGCACTGCGTCCCGATGGGGCTGTCCTCGCGATGGTGGGCGGACGTAGTTATGAGGAAAGCCAGTTCAACCGCACCGTCCAAGCCAGACGCCAGCCCGGATCGACGTTCAAGTTGTTTGTCTACTACGCGGCGCTGCTCAATGGATGGTTGATAAATGACAATATCGAGGATGCGCCGATACGCATTGGCCGCTGGCAGCCCGAAAACAGCAATGGGCGATACCACGGCACCGTCACCTTGGCTGAAGCTTTTGCACACTCCTACAATGCCGCCTCAGTGCGACTTGCTCAAGAAGTCGGCATCGATCAGGTCGTTGCAGCAGCGCGATCATTGGGTATCGATAGCCCGCTTTCACCAACTCCAAGCCTCGCGCTTGGCGCCTCCGAAGTAAGCCTTGTCGACCTCGCTGGTGCTTATGCGTCGGTTCTTGCCGGCGTCGCCCCGGTGGAGCCATGGGGCATTGCGGAAATGCGAAAGCTTCCGCAATTGCAACCCGTCGCAGCTACCGGGCCAGCACGAGCGAGCACGAACCTTCGACCCTACCAACAGTCTCTGATCGAACTCCTCAGAGGTACGGTCGAATATGGGACCGGTCGCGCCGCCGCTTTGGACGGCTTCTCAGCGGGAAAAACAGGAACATCTGAAAACTATCGCGACGCCTGGTTTGTCGGTTTCACCGATAACTTGGTGGCTGGTGTCTGGGTCGGTAACGACGACAACAAGCCCATGAAAAAGGTGACCGGGGGAAAACTTCCAGCCCTCATTTGGCGCGAATTCATGTCCGAAGCCTCTAAAATACTCGAACCTGAGGAACCCGCCGACACGGTTACTGTCCTTTCGGCGTACGGAGTCCGCCACGAAACACCACAAGCAGCAAGCTGGGACCAAATCCTAAGCTCCGGTCGCGACCTTGCCGAGAACAACGACGACTACGACAGTTTCGACGACGAAGAGGCGACCGCAGGGTCTATCAGCGGTTCCTTCGCCGGAGAGCGATATGAGTACGGACTCTCTGTGCCCAACAAATGCGATTACAACGCCTGCAGCAGGGCGTACCGATCCTTCCGCCCGGAAGATTGCTCATATCAGCCCTACATTGGACCCCGTCGGATCTGCGAGCGGCGAGCATCCGCTGAAATAACGCAGCGACCAGGGTTCGATGAAGAACCCTATGACGAAGGCGTGGATCGAGGGGCCTATGACGACGAAGAGGAGTATGTCGACGAAGACGAATACGTCGATGAAGAGGAGTATGCCGGTCACATAGGAGACTTGGCTTGCAACTACGATGCCTGCGCTGCCACCTATAGCTCGTTTCGCGCCCTTGATTGCACCTATCAGCCCTATCAAGGACGCCGCAGGTTGTGCCGAAAATAGGTCTCTATCTCAACAGGCTTCCGGCAGTGCTTCCGACATTGGAAACAGTCCCACCAACTGTATTTCCGACATTCGAAACAGTCCCACCGGCAGCACTTCCGACATTCGAAGCACCAAGGCTATCGCCGGCGCCTGAAACGGTGCCACCGACACTATTTCCGGTATCTGAAACGGCTCCCCCGGCCCCGTCGGAGGTCGTTGAGACAGCTCCGCCCACCCCGCTTGTAGTATTGGAACCTCCTGTGCTGGCGGTGACCGAGGAAGAGTCACTACTTGCAGAGCCATCGCGGCTAGGCGCTGTAGAAACCGTTGGAACGGCGACGTATTTGTACTTGCTGAAATTCTTCTTCTTCACTTTCATGCATTGCTGCTTGGTGAAACAGAAATAGCGGGTGATTTCAGTGGTGATGAGTGGCACTTCGGCTTTGCAATGCTGGCGAAACAGAGGATGACCCGGGTTCATCAACCGGCAATTCAATAAATATTCAGCTTTTGCTTCAGGACAGGCTATACCGATTGCGGCGGCGCAACTCATCCAAATCAACATACGCATGCCGAGACTCCTTCCCCCGGATCTCACAATACGTTCTTGAAGCCATCAAGGCTCCAGCACTACCGTCGAACGCGGAATCATCTGTAAAGTTCCGGAAAAGCAAAACACTTTTCATGCTAGACGCTTTTGGCAGATCGACCCTCAGCCAAGAGATCGCGAATTTGTTCAAGCAGGACTTCAATCTTGGGTGGCGTCGAAACAGGAACCGGCTCCTTTCGTTTGAATCTGTTGAGAGCCTTGACCACCAAAAATAGGATGAACGCAACAATCAGAAAATTCACAACTACGGTGAGGAAATTACCGTACGCCAGCACGGCCCCCTGCTCCCTTGCGGCAGCGAGATTCTCTGCATTAACGGACGACGACAGCGGCGCAAAATAGTTGGAGAAATCCAGTCCGCCGGTGATGGCGCCAATGATGGGCATGAAAATATCGTTGACGAGCGAATCCACGATCTTGCTGAACGCCAAACCAATGATCACTGCGATGGCAAGATCGAAGACGTTTCCTTTCAACGCGAATTCCTTGAACTCCTTCCACATGTCAGCTCTCCATAGGCGAAATGGGCGCGACGATTACACCCGGCGTGCTGGGAACCACGAGTGTAAACATAGTTCGGGCAGTTGGGAAACGAAACCAGTGGAAATTGATTGGGCTGAGTTTATCAACGACCGTTTGGCCATTGGCGCTACTTCGTTGCAAACCGGTTCACTGCATCGGTCCCCTGCCGGGCACTTGGGGTGAGTCTGTCGGTCTTGCCCTTTTCCTGGTCTGGCTCCTGTTCGCCATTTTCTTCTGAGTCCTGTTTCAAAACCTCAACAATAATCAGCGCCACGTCTCTTATCACTTTCTGTTTGCGCTCACGCGCGCTCACCAGGTCGGGCAAAGGTTCAAATGCCTTTCCGGCAATCTTCAATTCCTCAATGGCCAACTGCAGCTCTCGTTCGACAGAAGCTGTCTTTTCGCCGAGCCAATGTTCGACTGCGGTGTCAAGCTGCTCCAGTTCCGCCTCCGGCTCCACGACAATTCCCCTGGCGCCCGTGGCCAGAGCATCGTTTCTCATGTGCACCACGATCTCGGGAAAGCGCTCGTAAAGCTGCGCTGCCTCTCTCAGGACGGCGGGGTTTTCAATTGATAGTCTCTCGATTGCCACTTCCTGCAGCCGTAGGTATTCGTCCCAGACCTTTTGCGACTGCTTATTTGCGTCACGCAAAGCTTGTATCTGCTCCACCGATATGGCGATGGCAGGCTTGGCATGCGCGGTCCAGCTGCTAATGAAGACAAACAGTAAGAGAAGCGTTACGCGTGACATGACGTGCATCATTTGAGCTTTGTGGAAAGGTCCTTGAGCTGTAGCAAACCGGTCTCCAATTGCTTGTCGCTTTCAAGTATGCGCGCCTGCAGTGCATGAATGTCACCGGATAGCCGGTTAAGCTCGGTACGAATGCCTGAGATGCCCTGCTCATTGCGGTCCGCATGAACGGTGCTGATCAATCCCATCTGCACGCCGAGCGCGCTGCTTTGTTCGATCTTCTTCAGCTCGGCTTCAATCGCCGCGATCCGCTCCACGAAGCCCTCATGTGTAGCGTTTCTAAAGTTGGATTTTTCGAATTTGCGAAGCCTGGCCTCTAGCTGGGCTACGCGTTGTTGCAACTCCTCCTGCTCGGCGCGGCTATTCCGTCTATCGTCGGCAACGTTAGCCCGGAGCCCATTTAAATCATTACTCGTGGCGACACAGCCGACCACGAACTGCAACATAAGAAACGCAACAAACACCTGTTTCACTGGACCCGCCCGCCCACTGACTAAAAATGGCTGAAACTTTCAGCCATGCTTGAATACAGCTGGAACGGGCGAGCAACTACGGGTGACACGTCTCGCCGCCTAGACCTGTACTCACCATAGCTCGAAGCGAACTATACAGTATTTTTTTTGGGACATGACTCCCTTCGAAAAATAATCATGCACTATTTTGAAACAGCTTCGTATCGCGCGCCTGTTCGGCCGCTGGAGACCCCTCCACTACTTCTCCTGCATAATTCGCTCTCGATGCGCCCTCCCAAATTGGCGAGAAATCATAGGGCTTATGTGTGAGCTGTACTCACAAATCCACGGCCAATTACTCGTTTGTCGCAGGCGATGTTCTTCTCCATATTCTGCCCATCAAGACACGTTTCCATGGATGGAGAGTAAGATGACAAGCATGAACATAGCTCACACAGGATTGGCCACCATATCGGCGTTGCCTGCAAAATGGGCTCGCCGGCTTCGTGAAAGAAGCGAACTCATGGCCCTGCTCGATCAGCCAGACTACATTTTGAAGGACATCGGACTGCAAAGGCACGAAATTACCCGCGAAGGACTGAAGCGATTCTGGGACGAGTAAATACCTTTTGAACTCCCTTGCCATGAGAAAGCTGCCCTCGGCTCTCAACAGCCGAGGGCTTGCCTTGGCCGCCGCTCTGGCAAAGTTTATTTGTGGTGGCGAGCGAGCACCTTACAATAACGTCAATGAAACGACGTGTGCTCGCTGTATTCCTGGTCTTGGTTCTGGGCCTCGCCTCGCTGCCCGCCCGTGCGGGTGATTTTGCAGCCACCCCTGGCGTTTCTGCACCTACTCTCGAACGCATGATCGGCCAAATGCTGATCATTGGATTTCCCGGCGTCTCCATATCGGAAGATTGGCCATCCCGCGTGCGGTGCATGATCCACAACGGCGAAATCGGCGGGGTGTTGTTGCTCAGCAGAAATATCGTTTCACCTCGACAGCTTCGGGCACTTACCAAGTCGCTTGCTCTTACGGGAAGCGAGGTGAAGCCCTTCATCATGGTCGACCAGGAAGGTGGCGCGGTTCAGCGCCTCACCACTCACAAAGGATTTCGGCATTTGCCCGCAGCTCAAGACGTTGCCGAGATGCATCCCCTCCTGGCATTCCGCCTCTACCTGCACCAGGCTCGCCAGCTTGCCGCCGCAGGCATCACTGTCAACCTCGGCCCCGTCGTCGATCTCCACATAAACCCGCAAAACCCGGTCATCGCGAAACTCAAGCGAAGCTTCGGCAAGATGCCCTCAACCGTCATCCGATATGCCCGCACCTTCATAAGAGCGCATTTCGATGTAGGCGTACTGACCGCGGCCAAGCATTTCCCCGGCCATGGGTCCGGCTCGACCGATCCGCACGAAGCCACGTTAAACGTAAGCAATAGCTGGAAAGTCGAAGAGTTGGAGCCCTTCAATGCGTTGATGAACGACCCAAGACCGGTGCCAATGATAATGGTCGGGCACCAGGTGCTGGTCGGCTTCTCCGATGGAGACGCTCCGGCGAGTTTGTCTCACCTGGCCGTGACCCAAATTCTCCGCAACGAGCTGGGATACCCGGGACTGATCGTAACGGACGATTTGGAGATGGCGGCGGTGCGCCAACGCTATGGAATTGAAGAGGCAGTCGTGAAAGCTGTCGCTGCCGGAAATGACTTGATTATCGTCTCCAACAGGGAGATGCCCGATCCTTATGTGGTCGCCAGAATAACCGCCGCGATCACTGTCGCTGTGGCTCGCGGAGAGATTGCGGAAGCGCGGATAAGGCAGTCCTACCAGCGGATTCTGTTGGCCAAGCACATGATTGAGCGAATGCTTGCTCGTCCACAGCCAGCTTTTTGCGAGTCCCGCCATTGCTTCCCCTTTTGGGCATTATCTGCGTCGTAGGACATGCAAGACCGATCCAGGAGACGCTCATGTTGAACCTCGACCCTTCGCTCTACGCCTCGCCGGAAGTTTTCGCCAAGGAGCGTGATCTGATTTTCAGCAGCACCTGGCAGCTGCTCACCCCCACGGCACGCGTCCAGGAGCCGGGCAGCTATGCAGCGGCCGAAATTGCCGGGTTGAAGGTGTTCGTGTTACGCGGAAGAGACGGCGTTTTGCGTGGCTTTCGCAACGTCTGCCGCCACAGAGGGGCACGGCTGATCCCGGAGGGCGTGGGTCGTTGCGGACCTATCCGCTGCCCGTACCACAACTGGGCCTATGGCGACAAAGGCGAACTCATTACGGTGCCGTGGTTTGGCGAGGATCCGACCTTCAACAAACAGGACTGGCCTCTTCATCAAGTCCATGTTCGCGAATGGCGTGGCCTTGTTTTTGTATCGATATCCCCGCAGCAAGATCTAGAAACGCAGCTCGGCGATCTCATCGGCGAGCTCCAGGACGAGTCCATTGAAAATTACCTACCCGTTCGGGAAGAGCGGCTGAGTTTCGACGCAAACTGGAAAATTTATACGGACAACTTTGTCGAGGGATATCATATTCCAGGCATTCATCCGACCTTCTTCGACGCAATCGACTTCGAGGAATTCAAGACAACGGCGCATAGAGGATTCGTACGCATGACGGCGCCGCCGAAGGAAGGGCTTTTCTATCGCGGCCAGTGGCTTTGGATGTGGCCAAACTGGACCCTCTCGCTGTTTGAGGGCGGAATGAATACATCACGCATCAACCCCATCGACCATCAGCGAACCGAACTTATCTATAACTTTTATTTTGACACGAACGCCCTCGCAGCGGTGTCTCAGGATGATACGATAGACCGCAATCTCGCGATCGTGCGGGAGGATTTCGAAATTTGCATTGAAACGCACAGGAACTATTCCTCTGGCGCTTATGACTCCGGCCCCCTATCGCCTCGTCACGAGGCGGGTGTCCACTATTTCCAGGACCGCATTAAAGGTGCGCTGCGTCTTTGAGAAACCAGTGACAAATGTCATCCAATCCTTTCTGGAAGGTAGCGGCGCGGATCACCGAGGCCGCAAGCTTGAGGATATTCTGAAGTTTGACGATTCCGCGCTCGAATCGGTCCATGACTATATCCAGTGGCTGTTCCCCCTTCCTGAGCAAAGTGCGTTCAACCCCCATGCACCCGTTCTTTCAGCTGGCGATATTGCCGCGCTGAAGGCCAGCTCCGTCGCGAAAGCCAATCTTGTGAGAGCGGCCCGCCGCATGGAAGGCTTCTATGAGAGAAACAAAGGATGGCTCGCCTACCGCGACCACAACCATTTGCGAATAACGCGAATTATTCGATCTCTCTTGTTATTGGCGGGCGGCAACGAAGCGCAGCATTTCCGTGACAAGATCGAAAGGCTGGTAGAGAGCGCGGGAAATCCTGTCGCCTCCGAGGCCCGCCGATACTGGAAGGATGCGATGACCGAACATGATTAAGCTCTCTGACCGAACCGAATTCGATCCCGCCGACCCGCCCATCGCCTATCTGCAACGCATCCGCGACTATTACGTCGCGCTTGGCTATGGCGAGCCCTATCGGTGGGCACACTTCCATGACGTGCCGTTCAAGCCTCTCTCCAAACCTCTCTCCGAATGCGTGCTGACTATCATCACCACGGCTGCACCCTATCAACCGGACAAGGGCGACCAGGGACCCGGGGCACCCTACAACTCCGCTGCCAAATTCTTCGGCGTTTACTCCGGCGATTCCGCGACAGATCCCGACCTGCGGATTTCGCACATCGCCATTGACCGCCAACACACCACGGCCGAGGACCAGGGCACCTATTTTCCCCTTGCCCAACTTCGCTACGCAGCGAAATCAGGACGCATTGGCGCCATTGGCCCGCGCTACCATGGTATTCCGACCAATCGCAGCCAACGGATGACCATCGACAGGGACTGCCCTGAAATCGTCTCGCGTTGCAAGGCAGACGGTGTTGATGCCGCGATTCTCGTTCCCAATTGTCCGGTGTGCCACCAAACGATGAGCCTCGCTGCGAGAATGTTGGAAACCAGCGGAATTCCCACCGTTGTCATGGGATGCGCCAAGGATATTGTGGAATACATCGGCGTGCCGCGCCTTCTGTTCTCGGATTTTCCCTTGGGAAACTCGGCCGGGAGGCCAAGGGATAGAGCATCCCAGGCGCTGACACTCGACTTGGCCCTGGCTCTCTTGGAACATGCACCCGCCGCCCGCACAACAGTGCAATCGCCTCTGAGATGGAGCGCAGATTCCACCTGGAAGCTTGACTACAGCAATGCCGCCCGATTGACGCCCGAAGAGATCAATCGCCGCCGGCGAGAGTTCGATCAGGCGAAGTTGAAGGCAAGAGCCATTCTTGAGGAGGAAGGCGGCTTCTAGACGATTCCAGCCTGCACAACGGTCGACCTCGGGCGTTCCTTTGCCTTGGCAGCCCGGTAACCGCTGGCTCGGTAGACATGCAAAGGGTCGATTGCTCCACCCTTTCGCCGACGCGCTTCAGCCAGGACCGGCGAAACATCCGTATTGAATGCCCGCTTGACGATCTGATGGCCCGACATCACATCGCATTTCTCTTGCGCTGCGGCCAACCCTTCGCGGTCGATGAGTGAAGCCCCCACATACGCGCGCAAAATCTCCATCGCTGACGCGATTAGGCTTTCGATAGGATCCGTAACATTGTGCGACTGGTCGATCATATAGGATGGCGAGAATCCTTGCGCCAGGCGCACTTCGGCATCCACGAGCTCGTTGAATATCAGAAACAGACGGAAGGGATCGATCGAGCCCGAATCCAAATCGTCATCACCGTACTTGGAATCGTTGAAGTGAAATCCTGCGAGCTTGCCAACGCGGATCAGGCGCGCAACGATTTGCTCGATATTGGTATTGGGCGCATGATGACCGAGATCAACAAGACACTTGGCCTTCGGCCCCAATTCCAATGCCGCCATTAAGCTTGACCCCCACTCGGCGATGACCGTCGAGTAGAACGCCGGCTCGTACAGCTTATGTTCGAGAAACACGGACCAATCCTTCGGCAGTCGATCATAAATTGTTGCCATCGATTTGATGTAGCGATCAAAAGCGGCATTCAGATTCGACTGGCCGGCGAAATTCGATCCATCTGCGATCCAGACGGTAATTGCAGTCGAACCAAGCTTCCGGCCAATTTCGATGCACTCAATATTGTGCTCGATGGCCAGTTGGCGCGTTGCGCTGTCGGGATGCGTTAGCGACCCGAACTTGTAGGAAAGCCGCTGCTCCTTCTGGTCCTGAAAGGTGTTCGAGTTGACTGCATCGAAACCGAGCCCATGCGAGGCTGCCGCCTGGCGAAGCGCGCTGTAATCGGAAACCTTGTCCCAGGGAAAATGCGGCGAAACTCTGGGCGTAATGCACGATAGCTGATGCACCACCCCACAATCCTCCAGCTTGTCGAAAATGCTTCGCGGTTCGCCAGGTCCCGGAAACCGCGCGAAACGCGTACCACCCGTGCCCACCCCCCAGGTTGGGACGGCGACGGAAAACTCCATGGCGCGATTGGTGACTTTTTCGATATCTATGCCGCGCCGCTCAAGCTGACGGCCAAGACTACCGTAGTCGTCCGCGAGCGCCGTTTCCATTTTTCTATTCTCGTCGCCAACCAGGGAAGATGAGATGGCAAAGCTCATGAATTATCTCGTGAACGACTGCGCGTTGCCGGCGTCGACGTTGATAAAATTGCCGGTCGATTTCGCCGAAAGGTCCGATGCAAGAAAATACGCGGCCTCTGCCACGTCTTCTGCATAGACCGAGCGCTGCAGCAGCGATCGCTTGCGATAGTGTTCCTCCAACTCCTCCTCGCTGATCTTATTGGAGGCTGCGCGCTGTTTGCGCCATTCGCCTTGCCAGATCTTTGAGCCGCGCAGCACTGCATCCGGATTAACGACATTCACCCGGATACCGTGGACTGCCCCCTCGAGCGCCATGCAGCGGGCGAGATGCACTTCGGCAGCTTTTGCCGTGCAGTAAGCCGACGCGCCAGCCGAAGCCGCAATGGCATTCTTGGAGGCGATGAAAACCATGGAACCTCCGAGGCCTTGTTGCTTCATCAGTCGATAGGCTTCCCGTGCCACCAGGAAATACCCGGTGCCAAGGATCGACATGTTCCTGTTCCATAATTCGAGCGTTGTTTCCTCAACTGGCGCTGCGGAAGAAATACCCGCATTGTTCACGAGGATATCGAGACCCCCAAAGGCCGATACCGTCTGATCGATTGCGGCAGCTACAGCATCTTCTCGTGTCACATCCAACGAAACTGCCTTCGCAGCATCTTTTCCGAAGATCCTAGCAAGCGCAGCGACCACATCGTCGAGCGACTCCTTGTCGATGTCCGCCAACACGACGCAGGCGTCTTCGCTAAGAAACTTGCGGGCAATTGCCGAGCCTATTCCGCCTGCGCCACCGGTGATAAATGCGACGCGACCCGCCAGCGCCTTGGCTTTCGGCATCCGCTGCAGTTTCGCCTCCTCGAGCAGCCAATACTCGATGTCGAAGGCCTCCCTCTCGGGGATACCTACATATGATGATACACTCGATGCCCCCCGCATCACGTTGATTGCATTGCGATAGAATTCCGATGCAATGCGTGCAGTGGGTTTGTCTTTGGCGAATGCCATCATGCCGATCTGCGGAACGAGATAGATAACCGGATTGGCGTCTCGCATTTGCGGTGAATTGGCCCGCTTGTTTCGGTCATAGTAGCTTGCATAGGATGCCCGATAGTCTCCGATAAGCTTACTCAACTGCGCCTCATCGGCATCAGGCGGGACGATAAGGGGTCGAATCTTCGTTCTAAGGAAATGATCAGGGCACGATGTGCCCAGAGGAGCGAGTTCGTTCAGCGCTTTCGAATTGACGAACTCCAGAACTTCGCGCGTGTCGGTGAAATGGCCGATCTTTTGCCCTCCCCCCGATATCAGACCGCGTATTCGCGGCATCAGCTGCCGCGCCGTACGTTCCCGCTCCCGCTCATTCAGAGGTTTGACTGCTTCACCTTTGAATGCCGGTTTTTTCCCGCTATTTTCGATCCACCGCGCGGTCTTGTTTATGATGCGCAGCGTCGTCTCGTAACAGCCCTTGGCATCGTCGCTCCAGGTGAATAACCCATGCTGACCGAGCACGACCCCACGGTACCGCTTGTTCTCGCTCGCCATCTTTCCAAGCTTGAGACCGAGATCGAAGCCCGGCCGCTGCCAAGGAAGAAACCCGATCTCGTCCCCGTAGATTTCTTGCGTCAGGCGCTCCGCCTCCTTCGATGCTGCAACCGCAATCACGGCATCGGAATGGACATGATCCACATGGATTGCGGGAATAAAGGCGTGCAGCGGCGTGTCGATCGACGGAGCTCTCGGATTCAGGTTGAACGTGCAATGGTCTAGATACCTGACCATCTCGTCTTCGTGGGCCAGCCCCCGATAGAGGGGTTTGAGCGAAGCGAGCTTTTCAAGGTAAAGAGTGGCAAAGCCGTCGAGAGTCATCGACCCAAGGTCGCCCCCCGAACCTTTCACCCACAGGACCTGAACTCTCCTCTGCGTCAGCGGATCCGGCATCTCGATTTTGGCCGAAGTATTTCCACCGCCAAAATTCGTGATGCGCAAATCCGCGCCGAGAAGATTGGAGCGGTAAAGGAGAAGGTTTGGTTCATCCAGGGAAGCTGCCTTGGCATCGTCCCAAAGGGATGGAATGCTAATGTCGTCGCTCATGTTCGGTCATGCGTAGGAGAAAAATAGCGCGCCGGCCCAGTGTGGACGGCGCGCCCGACGAAAAGTGATGCGATCTAGAAGTCGAACTGTCCGATATTCTCTTTTGTGAAGGTGAAGGGCGGGCCCAAAAGGATTTCCGATCCGTTGATGACTTGCAGGTCACCCAACTTGCCCGCTTTCACGGTTGTAGCTCCCGGCTTTAGCGATTGATCGGCCACCGCGCGCATGACTTGCAGGGCGGCGTATCCGAGATCGACCGGATTCCACAATACGACTGACTTCACGCAATCCTTTTCGACATAGGGCTTCATGGCGTTGGGAGTTGCAAGCCCGACCACCGCGATCTGGCCGCATTTTCCGGCCTGCGTCACCGCCTCGGCCGAGGCAGGCGTTGCAACCGACGTCATGCCGAAGATACCCTTGAGCTCATCACCATGCTTGTTGATGAGCGTGGTCGCCTGGTTGAATGACAGATTGTTGTCTTCCTGTGCTTCGACCGTTTCAAGCCACTTCATCTTCGGGTGGCAAGCAGCCGCATAGGCCGCCATTTCGGCAATCCATCTCGCCTGGTTTGGCGTGGTAAACGTCGATGTGACAATTGCGAAAGCCCCATCCTCACCGATTTCCTTCGCCATGTTGTCGAGCAACGACTTAGCGATCCCGTTGAACTCGGCCTGGTTTACGAACCACTGCCGCGCATCCGGCGTGGAATTGGCGTCATACCCCACGACGAGAATGCCTTTCGACAAGGCCTTCTTGAGCACCGGAGCAATTGCCACCGGATCGTTGGCAGCGAACAAGATGCCATCCACACCTGAAGTGATGTAGTTGTCTATGAACGTGATCTGCTCGTCGATATTGGCCTTGGTCGGACCGTCGGTCTTGGCTTCGACATTCCCTAGCTCGGTAGCAGCTTCCTGAATACCCTTGCTCGTCGCGTTGAAATAGCCGATTCCGATCAGTTTAGGTATGTCGACGACAGTGATGTTCTTACCCGCTCGGTCCGGCGCGCTGGAAGGCTCCGCACCATCATAGGGCTTTGCTGCCGGTGCAGCTGCGGCGCCGTCACATGAAAGTGGACTGGTCGGCAGATCATCGCCTCCTGTCCACGCTGAGGCCGCAAACGCTGTTCCGCTCATGAGGCCGAGGCAGAGGGCCACGGCCACAGTTAGCTTCGTCATATTGAACGCTCCATTTTTTCCGGGATTTCTGGCGGTTCGATCCCGGCTCTCTCCCAAACTCAGCCGCCTCTGTTCCGGTCAATGATGGCGCTCACCAGGATGGCGACGATCAGCACGACACCAATGACGACAATTGTACCGTCACCCTTTACGCCCGAAAGAGCAAGACCATTCTTGAGCGCCTGTATCAGTACAAGGCCAAGGGCAGTGCCGACGATCGTGCCGCGCCCGCCGAAAATACTTGTTCCCCCAAGCACCACGCCAGTGATCACGTCGAGCTCGAGACCGGTTCCCATGTCGGATCGGGTGGTAGTGACGCGCGATACGAAAATGATGGCAGCCAGCGCGGCCAGAAACCCGGCGCCTGCGTATATCCATAGCTTTGTCGCGCTGACGCGAATACCGGAGAACCGGGCGGCGGTTTCATTGGCACCGATCGCGTATGTCGCCCTTCCGAAAGGTGTGAGCCCGAGGATGATTGCACAGACAGCAGTTGCAATGGCTAGCACCCACAATTGAAACGGCACGCCCAACACCTCGCCCTGTCCGAAAAAGAAAAACCATTCGGGATAGCCGCGAACCGAGCGGGCTTGGCTGATGCCCTCGGCTAGTCCGCGGTAGAGCGCAAGTGTTGCCAGTGTGGCGATCAAAGGCGGCACGCTAAATCGGGTTATGATGAGACCGTTGCCCAGCCCGGCTAACGTCCCACTTGCAACCGCAGCCAGCATAGCAACCGGAAGCGGCATCCCCACGTTTTGCCAGAACACGCCGAAGAGAATTGCTGTTAAACCCAGGATCGAGCCGACCGACAGATCAATTCCCCCTGTAACGATCACGAAGGTCATGGCAAGCGCCACAAGGCCCACTTCGGCCATGAGCCGCCCTTGGTTGAGAAGATTCTCAGGCGTGAAGAAGCGATCGGACAGCATGGCGAGAATGGCCAGCGCGAGGATTATGAGCGCCGCCAGAACGCTCTCGTGGCGAAGAAGCCCCGAGGCCGTCATACCGCTCTCCGCCGCCGCGCCATGTCCGCCAGCACCGTAGCAAGGATCATGAGGCCGAGAACCGCGCGCAGCCAATAGGCCGAGACGTTGAGAAAGATCAGGGAAGAGCCGATAGCGGCGAACAGGATCGCGGCTAAGGTCGATCCGATGACCGTGCCCGTTCCGCCCAGGATCGATACCCCGCCGATGACCGATGCCGTGATCACCGTGAGCTCGAGATTAGGGGGAACGGTCGACTGGATCACCTGTAGCTGTGTGGCGAAGAGCAGACCTGCTATTCCCGCAAATAGCCCGTGAAGGGCAAAGACGCCGACGACAGTACGCTCAGGGTTCAATCCGGCGGCCCGCGCCGCTTCGATATTGCCCCCGACTGCATAGACTGCGCGGCCAAAATCGCTATATCGCATGAACAACGCGGCGGCGATGGTGAGGACCACCATGAAATAGACGGGCGACGCGATGCCGAAAATGCGCTTCTGGGCGATCATGAACTCAGCGGGCATGTCGGTGATCCACGCGCCGGCAGTCGCACTGATCAAACCGCCTTTTAGGATCGACAGCATGCCGAGTGTCACGACGATAGAGGGAATACGGGTGTAGGCAACGAGTGCGCCCACGGAAGCATTGACGGCCACCGCAAATAAGACTGGCACCAACCACGCCGCCCAAACCGGATAGCCGCTCACGGCCAACGTGCCGGCAATGGTGGCAATCACCCCGATCAGCGAACCCACCGAAACATCGATATGGCCCGAGATGATCACCATCGACATGCCAATCGCGGCAACCGCGATGTAGGCGTTGCCGGCAAAGATACTGTTGATGTTGGTATCGGACAGAAAGCGCGGGTTAACGCTACCGACGACAAGGAACAGCGCAACGATTGAGGACAGCACGACGATTTCCTGTCCGTAGGCAGCAAGAAAACGTCGAACAGCTGATCGGCCCACCGGAAGAACTGCCGCCGCTGTACTCATGCCGCTGATCTTTTGGAATTTGCATGAGTCATCGCTGCACCTACCGCCTCTGGCGTTGCCTTCCCTTCCTCAAAAGCCGCAACCACCCGACCACCGTTCATAACCAGGACGCGGTCGCTCATTCCCAACACTTCCGGCAACTCACTCGAGATCATCAGAATTGCCATTCCGTCTGCGGCGAGCCTGCGCATCAAAAGATGAATCTCAGCCTTCGCTCCGACATCGATGCCGCGGGTAGGCTCATCCATAATGAGGATTCGCGGATTCGTAGAAAGCCATTTTCCCAAAACCACCTTCTGCTGATTGCCCCCTGACAGCTCGCGCACGATTTGTCCGGGCCCGCGCGCTTTTATGCCAAATTTTTCGATTGCTTGCCGGGCGACCCGCATGACCTTGGAAACATCGACGAACAAGCCGCGCAACATATGCTTCAGGTTCGCAAGCGCCAAGTTTTCCGCAATTGTCTGTGTACGGATCAAACCCTGTATGCCACGATCCTCCGGAACATAGGCTATCCCCAGGTCGCGCGCAATCTCAGGGCTCGCCACCCTAACCACTCTCCCGTCCAGCAGAATGGATCCCGAACTAGCCGGAGTAATGCCGAAAATGGTCAGCGCTAGTTCCGTTCGCCCCGACCCAACGAGCCCGGCGATCCCCAAGATCTCTCCGCTCTTTAGCTCAAGCGAGACGTTACGCACGCTGGTTCGGTAAGAAACATCGCGCAGTTCGAGAACGACGTTTCCGCTCTCGCCAAGTTTCTTTGGATAGAGCCGATCGATCGCCCGTCCCACCATCATGTTGACAAGCACCGTCTCATCAACGTCCGCAATGCTCTTGGTTCCGACATGCGCGCCATCGCGCAGCACCGTTACCCGGTCGGCAAGTGCAAAAATTTCCGGCAGTCTATGACTGACGTAGACAATTGCCACCCCGCGTGATTTCAACCGCCGCACGATATCCATGAGCCGCTGAACATCCCCTTCGGCAAGCGCAGCGGTTGGCTCATCCATGATAACCACTCGCGCATCCTGCGACAGGGCGCGCGCAATCTCGACTCGCTGGCGGTTGGCGACCGAGAGATTTCCCACCTTCAAGTCGATATCAAGTTCATGGCTGTCGAGGGAATCGAGCAGTTGGCGCGACCGTCTGCGCATGGCCGGCCAATCAAGAGCGCCCCAGTGCGTCTTTGGCGATTGTCCCAGGAAGATGTTTTCCGCAACGGTCAACTCCGGAAACAGCAACAGTTCCTGGTGCACTGTGGCGATACCTGCGGCGTGCGCCTCGCCCGCAGTGGAAAACTTGGTTGCCGATCCATCGATATAAATCTCACCCTCGTCTGGCTGGTAGAGGCCCGCCATTATCTTGATCAAGGTCGACTTGCCCGCGCCGTTCTCCCCAAGCAGCGCATGCACCTCGCCCGCGCGTACATCGAAGCTCACGTCCTTGACGGCTTTGAGTCCGGCAAATGACTTCGAGATATGCGAAAGAGTGATAACCGGCTCGAGTTGGCTTTTCGCCTTCATCCCCGCATCCCCAACCTGTCCTTTTTTCGCTGAGTTTAGCTAACGCAACTGGATGCGCAAGACGTGTACCTATCGCCTGCGCCGTGTGGCCTTGGCAACATCGCGCCGTTTCGGCGCCATGACCGCAGGCATGTCGCCTTCGTCAAGTTGCGATTGCTGCTTCCCATACGTTTTGAAGCGGGAGAGCACGCTTGACATTTGCTCCTCGCTCAAAATGACGGGATCGCCTGCAACGGATGCCGCCCAATATTGTTGACAAAGCGTCTCTACCTCGCGAGCCAGCGAGAATGCTCGGTCAAGATCAGGGGCGAGGCAAATTTGCCCATGATTGGCGAGCAGACATGCCGTTCGTCCCTCCAGCGCCTTCAGCATGGCATCGGACAATCCCTGCGTCCCGAATTCCGCGTAGGTCGCAACCTTGAGCGAAATGCCCCCAGTCCATCCAATCATGTAGTGGAACGCCGGTATTTCCTTGCGTAGACAAGCAAGAGCAGTGGCATAGATCGAGTGAACATGGACCACTGCATTGGCCTCGGGTCGGTTGCGATAGATATCGAGGTGCATACGCCATTCCGTTGAAGGCAAATAGTCGCCCCTGTAGCCGCCATCAAGATCCATCTCAACCACATGCTCGGGCTTCATAGTGGCATAAGGCACCCCCGATGCCGTGACAAGGAAACCCTCTTCAATTCGCGCGCTGACATTGCCGGATGTTCCCCGATTGATGCCTTCACTGTTCATCCGCAGGCAGGTCGCAATGATTTTTTTCCGCAAGGCAAGATGTTTGATCTTCGGCATGCCTTTTCCATTCGATTGTTTCTGGCGGCAATCGCATGAAAGACGCCAAACGTAATGCCCGTGTCAAGCGCCGCCGTGCTAGGTAAGCTTGGGCGACGCCGGCCTGGGCGCGACTGTTGATGGAGTCGTCTGATATGAGCAAACCCCCACGGGGAATTGCAGTCATCGACGCAGGAGCAACGAACACGAAGATCGTGCTTTTTTCAGGCAACGGCACTCCATTGGCCGAGCGAAAAATCGGCACTCGCCATTTCGAACCACCCCCCTATCGCCATATCGATCCCGAGCCGCTCGCCGCTCTTTGTCGCGAAGCTCTGCCCGAACTTGATCGTATTGCCCCGATAGATGTGGTGGTGCCGTGTGCCCACGGCGCAGCCCTAGCCTGCCTCGCACAAGATGGCTCGCTGGCGCTTCCCGTAATGGACTACACCGCCGAGCCGCCCCCCGAAATTGTTGCTGAATATCGTCAGATCGAACCGCCATTCTCGGAGGTCTTCTGTCCACTTCTTCCTATGGCGATAACACACGCCCTCCAGCTCCATTGGCAGGAGCGGGCGTTTCCAGAACAATTCGCCAACGTCAAGACCATCATTACCTGGATCCAATATGCCGGCTTCCTGTTAAGCGGCAATGCCGTGAGCGAAATCTCCAGCCTGTCCTGCCAGTCCCAGCTTATGGACGTCGCTGCCAACCGCTTTTCAACGCTTGCGCGATCGCGCGGGTGGGACCGCCTTTTTGCACCGATGGCCAATGCGTGGGAAACAATCGGCACGCTTCAAGCGCAATTTCGGGGAGAAGGTTTTCGCGGCGAAGGTCGGGTGCTCGCAGGTGTGCACGATTCGAATGCCAACTACCTCCGCTATCTGGCGGCCGGGTTGACTCGGTTTACGCTTCTGTCGTCGGGTACCTGGATCATAGGGTTCGACAGTTCAACACCGATCTCGTCACTCAACAAGGAACGGGACACGGCAAGCAACACCGACATATTCGGAAGGCAGGTAGCCAGCTGCCGTTTCTACGGGGGACGCGAGTTCGAACTTTTGTCGGAGGGTTCGCCAGCCGAGGAAGCTTCCATTGAAATCGTTTCGCACCTCGTCTCGCGCAGGACAATGGCATTCCCCTCTTTCACAGACTCCGGCGGACCAGTTCCGAAGAGCGGTGGCAAGGGGCACATCAGCGGGTCACCCGCGGCTTCGCCAATGGAAAAATCCTCCTTGGCCGCGCTTTATTGCGCACTGATGGTCTCCGAATCTCTGGATGCCATAGGATCGAAACATGACATCATCGTCGATGGGCCCTTCTCGAAGAACGCAGTGTTCATCCAAATCCTGGCACGCCTTCGATCCGGGCAGCGGGTTCTGGCCTCTGATCTGCGCGACGGCACGACGGCAGGCGCCGCCTGCCTGGCGCTCATGCCGGATGGTGAGCTGCCGCGGATTGAGCTCTCACTTATAGCGGTTGAACCGGCTTCGATCCCGGGGCTTGGCGAGTATGCGGAAGTCTGGAAAAGAGACGCCTACACACAGGGCCGCTAGTGGTTCCCGTGGGAAAGGATGCGTCGGTCCATAGCGTCAAGCGCCTCGTGCAGAGCAGCTGCGAATTCCGGATGATCGTAGATATCGTTGTGGCCGACACCCCCGATGGTTCGATCAAGAGCCACTCGGCGTAAACTTGCTCGCAGTGACTGAGTGCGGGGCGGTGGAACAATCCTGTCCCGTTCCGCTGCAATGATGGCAACCGGCGCCTCAATCTCTTTCACCAAGGCAGCAATTTCCATGTGATGGCGAAGCAAGAGCCCGACGGGAGCCCACCAATAGTGATCCTTGGCAAGGGCTTTGAGCGAGTCGAATGGCGTAACGAGAATGACGCCTGCGAGGTTTCTATGGCGGGCAACATACGCGGCGGGCCCGGCACCTATGCTCAGACCGATAGTAACAATACGATCCGGCCCGATCGTCGCAGCAACATGGTCATGGATGGCGAGCGCATCTTCCAGCAGGGCCGCAGCGCTTGGGCTTCCCTCGCTTGGTCCGTAACCGCGATAGTGGAAGACAACCACGTCCCGGTTCGGAACATGCGCGCTGAGGTATGCAGCAAGTGTTTCTGCGTTCCATGCGTTGCCGCCGAAACCCAGCAAGAGGGCTGCGCCCGGCAGTCGAACCGACGTAGGGGGTATATGGACACCGTGAAGGTGTGCACCGTCTTTCGTCGTCAATATGAGCCGGTGAGCGGTCTCCGGCAATTGCACCTGTGAAGTGGCCGCCATGCCAGCAGGAAAGAGCAATCGCGTTTGTGCCAACGCTATCGCGATGATGACCAGTGTGTAGGCAACTCCGAGAATAACTAACGCCTTGATCAAGACTTCGGCCTTTCAGAATTTCTCCAGCCAAGGTCTAAGCTCCACCTCCCACGTCCAGGCACTCCTATGCTGGCGCAGGATGCACAGGTAGGTTTCTGCGATAGCATCGGGATCGAGCATGGAGTCAGGCTTGTCGGGCGATTCTTGCCGGGCGCTACTTCTTATTCCGCCATCAATGACGAAGTGGGCTACGTGAATTCCCTTCGGTGCAAGCTCGCGCGCCATGCTTTGTGCAAGCCCGCGCAGGGCGAATTTTCCCATCGCAAACGGCGCCGACTCAGGATAACCCTTGACGCTCGCAGAAGCCCCGGTGAAGAAAATTGCGCCGTACCCAAGCGACAGCATTCGCCGAGCCGCTTGTTGAGCCACGAGGAAACCGCCGTAAGCGCTGACGCGAAGTGCCTTTTCGACGTCATCGGCAGAAAGAGAGATGAACGGTCCTCGCGCCCGTGCGCTGGCGTTGTAGATGACGAAGTCGGGACTGCCGGTCTTGCGCTCGACCTCCTCGAACAGCCGGCTGACCTGTCCGGGGTCTGTTGCATCGCATGAAAACGAATCGGCGCCGATCTCTTTGCTTAACGTCGAAAGCTTGGCCGGATCGCGGGCGGCCAGCGCCACCTTGAGACCCTCCCTTGCCATGACGCGTGCTAGCGATGCACTGAGCCCTGGCCCTGCCCCGACGATTAGTGCCTTGGTATATCGCATCATCGGCTCAGCGCACCTCGACGTCCATCCAACTTTCAAAACAGTGATTGTTGGCGAGCGACATCACACCGATCGTTGCCCGGCAGCCGATTCCCTTCTCTGCACCGAACAGCTCGGCAAAAAGATCGGTAAGGCCGCTCGAGACAAGGTTGGGATCAGTAAATCCCGGCGCGCAAACCACGAAGTTCAGCGTTCGCGCCAATGCCACCACCCTGTCGAGGTCCCCGATCGCTTGCTTGATGCCCGCAAGGCAGTTGATGCCCGTTTGCCGCGCAGCCCGGTATGCCTGCTCGACAGTGACTTCCGCTCCCACCCGTCCTGGATGCATCGGCGTGCCATCTTCCAGATCGGCCACATGGCCAGATAACATCAGAAGATTACCCATCCGGTGGAAGGGTTTCATTTTACCGTATTTTTGACCGTAATATTTCTCCGCGGTGCCAAGCTTTGCCTCCCACTTGCCCAGATCCGGCAACGTGATGCCGAGCGCCTTCAGTTTCTTCTCTATTTCCATTTTGCCCTCCACGTTGACGACCGAAGCTCCTCTCGACGTGTACATCGCATTCTGCCGAATTGAGCTCTGAAAGGCGATACCGGCGACAATTCTGCCGCAGAAGGAAAGTGGTTTTTTGTTCTCATCCAGCTCAATACTTCATTGCCGTGAGCAAGAGCTGCAAATGAGCTATTTGGGCCTCGGCGTTGGGCTCCGCTGCCGCAATGCTACCGATTCGGGCACGAAGCTGTCGCTTGTCCCTTTCGGAAAAAATTACGCTGATCTCCGGATAATGGACCTTTAGAGCATTCGACAGAAAGGCAATTTGCTCGCTTGAGTAATTACTACGCTCTGAAAGAGATCCCACCACATTCCAAACCGCGGTCTTCCATGCGGAGCGGCCACCAGGACCATCGTCGGTGTCTGCGCCAAGCGTCACCGCTGAATCGATCAAATAGAGAATGAATGACTGAATATGCGTCAACTCTTCTTGCAGCGGTTCCCCGACGAACACCGCATATCCATAGGCAGCGCGAATTTCACCCATGGTCGCTAGAATCATGGCGATATCCAGCTGTTTCCGGCGTTCTGTTGCGGGACCATGCATGATACGCAGCACGTTCTCTCGGTTGACGATGCGTCGGAATAGCTTCCGCGTCTCGTCGGTGCGCAAATGCGGCAGGGCGCGGTTCCCATTGAAATGAGCGAAATAGAAGTCGACGTAATCACTCGTCGTCCAGGATTCATAGGGCGAGGGAAAGTGCGACAGCTGCCCCGCCCATGACCCACCAACAGCGGTTAAGGCCAAGGTCAGTGAACAGAGTCTAGAGATCGGTCCGATCATGGAGCGGCACCATTGAAGCCGATACTATACCGCAATCGGCAGCAAACGGAAAAGGTGGAAGCAAGTTGCCGCTAGTTTGTGCCGACTGCCCTTGAGGGCTGGCTACGTTCAAATAGCCTTTCGATCGCCTGCACTATTGTAAGAGGAGCGTGGTGATGGATCATATGGCCATCGTTGGGCAGTATATAAAGCTCGCTCGTCGCAATCGCATCGTGCAAGCGCACTGACTGATCAGCCACATCGACGATCCGGTCGGCCGCCCCTGCAACAATTATGGTGGGCTGGCGAATGTCCTGATACCGTGTCTCCAACGCCGCCGTTGCCGGAACGAGCATTCCCAGCTCCTCGGCACTGGCAAACATTTGCCCTGGCCGCAGCGCCAGATCGATTGGGAATTGGCGGGCAAAACGCTCGCTCACCGGACGCGGGGAAAACAACATGCGTAGGGCCGTCGGCGCCAATGCCGCAGCGACCAATGGGGCAATGGTGTAGCGCAGCACATGGCCGATCAAAGGGACGGCTCCGAGGGAAAGCGCCGCCGCGTCCCAGCGTGGGATCGGAAAATAGAAACCGCCGACCAGCAAAACGCCACGCACATCCCCAGGATGACGCAGAGCCAATTCGAGCGCAACCAGCGTTCCCCACGAGTGGCCTAAGACGAGCGCGCTGCTAATTCCCAGCTCGCGCAGCGCTGCGCGAAAAAGATCAGCCTGTTCGCCCGGAGTCCAGCGGACCGACTTCGGTCTGTTACTGTACCCATACCCCGGCCTGTCGAAGGAAAGCACCCGATAGCGGCTCGCCAACTTATCGATGATGCCGCTGCACTCCATCTCGTTCGCCATCGAACCATTTCCATGCAGCAGCAAAACCGCCGGCCCCGTGCCACCTGAGTCGGTATAGTGAAGTCGTGTTTCCTTGATGTGCATGAATTTGCCAGTTGGCGGGTTTCTGCGCTCGGCTCTGCGAGAGCGCCATTGAACATAAAAGGCCGAGGCTGCAAGACACGCCCCGGTCGCCATCAGCCAGACAGGCAGCGGTCGACTGATCCGTGCTGGCTTCCGCACATTTTGGCGACTGGCAAGGCGCATCCAGCTACCTGCCTTTCGGGCGCGCTTCAGCCCGGCCGTCCGAAAGAGTTGAGCACTGCAAGTCGAATTCGTTCAGCATCGCGAAGACCGCTGTCAGAATACATCATCACTCGCCTTGCGACCTCATCCTTCGCCGTTTCATGGGACGGCGCATCGAGCTCACCCCAGACAGCATTAAAAATTGATTCAAGCTTTCTGGAATCCGACCGTCCCTCCGAACTCCTCCGAGCTCGATTATGAGATTCCGCACGCATTTGCTGCTCCTGGCCTCACTGTAAATCCCGGGTTTGGACACCCGGCGAATCATTTTGCGTTTTTCTAACCATCCAAGCACGACGATTTTATGACCCCACAGGAAATAGTTGTTAGCTAGTCGATTTTATGGTGTGAAAAGTTTTAAGCACTATGTTCAATATCTTGGCCGGCAGGCAGTGAAATCCAGTGGTGCCGCCTTCCCTCATAAACCGAGAATCTTGGTGCGGGAAACTGCGGGTCTGCGAACGCTCCAACCGCCACGGCAACCAGGTCCGGCGCGCTACTCAGGTGCCAGAATACGGTTGAGCCGCAAACGGGGCAAAAGTTGAAGGTAACCGAGCCGCCGCTATCGCCGACCCGACGGAATTGTGTGGCCTCTCCCCGTGTCGAGGTTTGGCTATGGTGAAAACGCGCCTGGAAACCAAAGGCGCTTCCAGTTCGCCGCTGGCACGCAAAACAATGGCACAGTGATATCCTGACCGGTTCTCCATGGCAGATAATCTGCAATTGACCACAACAGCAAAAAGCGCGCCGCTCCATGGTTCAAACCTCACGATCTGGTGCGGAGCTTCGAGAGCTGAATCTCCGCAAGCGACCTGAACTCTCCCTCTGGATATTTTTCGAGGTAAGCGCGAAACATGGCAGGATCCTCGCTGTCCTTGACCGAATTCCAAAACTCCAGCTCGATACTCACTGAAACTGGGTCCATGGATGGCCCTTCAGGCTCATCCGGCTGACCTTCGCCAGCACGCACATTAGGCTCCCCTTCGGGATCGAACAACAAACGAAAGATGCGAATTGGCCGGCTTATGTTCTTCACTTGCCTTTCGCCGAGATCCTCAAACTCGAATTCGACGCGATCACGCACTTGGTCGCGTACCGCTCTCGTCACGCAAATTCCGCCTGCTTCTGCAACGCTTTCCACGCGTGCCGCCACGTTGACATTATCGCCGTAGAGATCCCCCTCTTTCACCATGATGTCGCCCACGTTGATTCCGATGCGGAAATACATCTGCTGTTCCATTTGCAGCCCTTTGTTGGCCTTGTGAATGTGCTGCTGTATCGCAACCGCGCAGTTCACCGCATCGATGACGCTGGAAAATTCGGCGATGACGCTGTCTCCGGCCGTGCCCGAGACACGACCGCTGAAGCGCCCAATCAAGTCGTCGAAGATGGAGCGATGTGCCGACAGCGTGGCCAGTGCTGCTGCTTCGTCTTCGTGCATCAACCGGCTGTAGCCTTCGACATCTGCGGCTAACACAGCAACGAGCTTGCGCTCGACCGGTTGTTCTTCTTCGGTGATGATTCTTATCCTCCGTCAGCTTTTGTGTCAGTCGACTCGATCAGTGGCACATTACGACGATCTTCGGCAACTGCCTTGAGATGACAAGGTCATGAGACCGGCCGCGCTTTCCCTCTTGCCTGATTACGACTGTTCCCCGGCCAAGCTTTGGGCGTGCAGGCGGGGGTAAAGCGTCCTTAGCCGCTCATAAGTCTCGCGCCAAAGCTGATATTTCTCGGCATATCGCCGTGCAGATGATTTTTTCGGGACAAACACACGATCCTCTTTCACATAAGCAGCGATATCCGACCAATGGCGGATAGAACCTGTGCCTACTCCCGCAACGAATGCCGCCCCCAGGCACGATCCCGGGTGGCGGAGTATGCGTCTCACTGGCTGATCGAGAACGTCTGCTGCAATCTGCAGCCAAAGATCGCTCGCCGCGCCCCCATCCGCTGCAAACACCTGCGAAACGCCAAGGCCGTTCTCTGCGAAAGTCTCCACATGGTGCCGCATGCCAAAAACGATCCCCTCCAGCGCCGCCCGCCAGACATCCGGGAGTCGATGATGCAACCCAAGTCCGACAATGGTTCCGCGTGCCCAGGGATCCATGAGAGGAGTCTTTTCACCAAGCACGTACGGCAGAAAGAGGAGTTCGGTATCACCCTGCGTTGCCATTTGGTCGAGCCGTTGGTGGACGGTCAAACCCGCTCCTTTCGCCTGCTCCAGCTCGACGCTGCCCCAGTTGTGCACGATCCAGTTCAAAAGATTGCCGCCTGCTGCCATGCACCCATTCTGAAAGTAAAGGCCGGGCACAATGTGATAATCGATGAACAATCGTCGATCCTTAACCGGCCGCGTTGCGGACAGCAAAATATCGGCAGATCCCCCGAACTTGATTACGAGGTCACCGTCCCGCGTCGCGCCGCAGACGAAAGCCGATGCCACGTGATCGGCACAACCGGCAACCACCGGAGTGCCCGCAACCAGTCCCAGTTGGAGCGCGGCACTTTTGGTAACAGTTCCGACAACCTCGTGACTTTGCCGAATGGGAAGCAATAAGCCTCGATCGATTCCCGACAAGTCAATTAGGCGATCCTCGTAGTCGCCAGTGGCAATGTTCACGAACCCCGATTCCAGTGCCCAGTTGTGTTCGACCTGATAGGTCGAGGTAAGCTGCGAAGTGATGTAGTCGCACGCCCCGATGACCCACCGTGTACGTCGGAAGCTCTCCGGCTCATGCGTTCTTAGCCACATGAGTTTCGGCCCGACCAACTGCTGGCTGTAGCCCGTTCCTGTGAGATTGACGAACTCCCCTTCGTCCATGCTTTTCCGGAAAATTTCGAGTTCTCCCGTCGCCCGCGCGTCGTTCTGCTGAATGCTGCGACGGATCGACCCGCCTTCGGCATCGAGCAGAATGACGGCCGGGAGCATGCCCGTCACGCCCACTCCAGCTATCTCGCTGGCCGCGACTCCGGATTGCTGCAACAGCTGCTGGGTGATCTCGCAACAATTCCGCCACCATTCGGCCGGCTCTTCTTCGGCCCAATTGGCATGCATGGAATGAAGGGTGGCTGGCCTGCTTGCCACCTTGATGATACCGCCTGCCTCGTCAATTAGAATCCCGACTGTCGATGTGGTTCCGATATCAAGGCCCAAAAAAATCGGCATCGTTTCAACGCAGCTTGCGAACGCGATCCATAAATCGCTTCACCCTTTCGGGATCAACAGCTTTCCAGGTGTCACCACCGACTTTGAAATGAGTTCCCACTATTGCTCCGTCGGCAATGGAGAGAATCTTTTCCACATTGTCGATGTTTACTCCCGTATTTGCAAACACCGGAATCGCGCCGATGGCATTCTTGACTTGAGTGAGATTCGTTGTCTCCACCGCTTCCCCGGTCATCGGACCGGAGACCAGGACAATATCCGCGAGCGATGAAAACACCACGCTCTTGGCTCGCTGGGCAATCGTTCTGCTTCCAACAGGTGAGGCAAACTCGGCATTGATGTTGAACATCAACTTCAAATCGCTTCGCCCGGCGTCCGAGCGCAATCGCAGGGCTGAGGCCGCGTCGGGTGCCCAAAGCCCCATGTCTGATTCATAGACGCCCGTAAATATCTCGCGCGCAAAATTGGCACCCAAAGCGACTGCCAGTGCCACGCTGGCGACAGGATCCCATAGATAGTTGACCCCAAAAGGCTTGCGTAGGGTTCCTCGCAGTTCTCCGACGACCGCCCCATAGCTCGCCAGAGCGACCGGTGTCGCCTTCAGAAGATAGGGGCGGTCCCCTTCGTTGCCGAACATCACGGCGTCAACGCCACCTCTCTCCAGAGCGGCAATATCCTTTGCTGCATGGTCGACGATTTTTCGAATTCCGCCATCCGAGTCATAAAGCGGCGATCCCGGCAATGGAAGCAAATGGATCATTCCCACAATGGGTTTCTCCGAGCCGAACGTCTCCTTAAGCATTGAGATCTCGCATTCCATCTGGCCGCTTCAGAGCGGCTGTCGTGACCTTGTCGAAAACTTGTAGCTGAGAAGCGTCGTAGTGAAGTTGCACCGGTTGGCCGGGATCAGCATGAAAATCACGTTCGCAGCGAACCATGATTTCCGGACCGTCGGAATTGCCAAAGTTGCCAACCAGAATAACCTCAGGTCCCAGCACCTCGAGTGCAACCGCAAAAACCGTTGCGGGCGTGGAATGTTTCATTTGCCCTGTGGAGCTGAAGTCTTCCGGCCGCAGCCCCAGCACCACCTCTTTGCCCGCGTGGCTCGCAAAGGATTTTTGCAATGCTGCAGGTAACGGAAGTGCAACTGATCCCGTCGTCGCCTGTAGCTCACCGGCTGAATTGGGCTCTAGGCGGCCCGGCAGAAGATTCATCGGTGGGCTCGCCAGAAATCCGGCCACAAACGTATTGGCGGGACTTCGATAAACATCCATTGGCGCACCAACCTGCACGATGTTGCCATCCTTCATGATACAGATGCGCTGGCCCATGGTCATCGCCTCCACTTGATCGTGCGTCACGTGCACAATTGTCGTCCCAACTGTTCTGTGAAGCTTGATAAGCTCCGTGCGCATCGACGTCCTCAGCTTGGCGTCCAGATTTGACAAAGGTTCGTCGAACAAAAACGCCTTGGGCTCGCGCACCAGTGCGCGGCCGAGCGCAACACGCTGCCGCTGTCCTCCCGAAAGTTGCGCAGGCCTGCGGTCTAGAAGTTCGCCGATCCCCAGCATGGCCGCAATTCTTTTCAGTCGGCCATCGATTTCGCGTGGATCAACGCCGCGAAGGCGTAAGCCAAAGCTCAAGTTTTCCGCCACGCTCATGTGCGGATAGAGGGCGTAGTTCTGAAAGACAATGGCAATATTGCGGTCGGCCGGATCAACATCGTTGACCCGCTCTCTTCCAATAAAGATGTCGCCCGAGCTGACTGTCTCCAGCCCGGCAATCATGCGCAACGTGGTTGACTTTCCGCATCCTGACGGGCCCAACAAAATCATGAACTCGCCGTCTCTGATATCCATCGAGACATTCCGCACCCCTTCCACGCCGTTGGGATACACTTTGCTTACTTTCTCAAGCTTGATCGACGCCATGGCAGGCCTTCAGCGAACGATGCGCATGTAACGGTGCAAGTAGGCAGTAAGCAGAAGAACGAGGGCAAGCAGAATTGCCGACATTGCGGAAGCTTCACCGATATTCAAGCTGACGAATGCCGTTCGGTAAATGAAATAGCTGATGAAATCGGTCGCCACACCCGGACCGCCGCGCGTCATTATATATACGAGATCGTACGTCTTCACCGCGAAGATAAGACGAATGAGCATGGTCACGATGATAACCGGCCCCATCAGCGGCAAGGTAATATGCCAAAACGATTGCAATGGGCTTGCGCCATCGACGCGCGCTGCTTCGTATGGTTCTCTCGGCAGCGCGGAAAGCCCGGCGAGAAGCAGCACGATCATGAACGATACCTGATGCCAGATGTCGACCAGGATGATGGTCCAGATGGCAACCTTTGTGCTGCCGAGCCAGTTGACCGGGCCCACGCCAACGTAACTCAATAGGTAGTTCACGATGCCGAGCGTTGGATGCAGGAACATCCGCCAGATCAGTCCCACGACGACGGGGTTCATGAGCAGCGGACATAACAGAATGCCGTAGTAGAGAGGCTTGAATCGCTCAACGGTATTTAGCATGAGCGCAATGAGGAAGCCGATCGCGAACTCGATGAGAACGACCGCCAGTACAAAGAATGCCGTCAAGCCCAGGCTGTGGCGGAACTCGGCGTCCTCGATAGCCTTGGTGAAGTTCCCGATGCCGGTGAAGTTGTCGAAATTCGGAGCTATCAGCGTGTAGTCATGAACGCTTGTGAACAGCGCCCAGAAAACGGGGAATAAAATAACCAGAAACAGCGCCGCAAGACTTGGCCCGGCCATGAACCAGCCAAACCGACGATCTGCCGATTCGATCGCGATTGGCTGGCTCATGTGTGCTCCCACCGGTCGGTGCCTACTTGATCTTGCCGTCCTTCTTCGCAAGTTCGAGCATTTCAGCATCGATTGTCATTAGCGCGTCTGCCGGCTTCTTCTCTCCCGCCACCGCCAGGCTGAGCTCCCTCCCCAGCACTTCAACCAGCTGTGGCGTGTAGGTGAAAACCGGAAAGTTATGGCTCGTGAGAAGCATCTGTTTGAGCGCCTGTGCGTGAGGATATTTGGCGTTCACGTCCGGATCGTCGAACACGTCGGTGCGCGTTGGAGAACCACCCTGCAGCGCGCGCTTCTTCGCAATATCCTTGGACTCGACCCATTTCAGGAACGTCCAGGCCGCATCTGGATTGGGGCTCGACTTGGGAATTGCCCATCCCCAGGCGCCGTTCAGGCTCCCGCCCTGCTCGGGCGTGGGTCCTGGCACCGGCATGATTTCCACCTTCCCAACCACGGCAGACTTTGCCGGATCGTCCACCGCTGCACGGAAGAAGTTGTAAGTGATGTAGCTGTAGGCCTTGCCCTGAGCCATCACGTTAAACGCTTCGTCGAATGAGAAGCTCGCTGAACCTACCGGCCCATATTTGTTCACATTCGTCGCATACTGCTCCACAGCTTTTACTCCGGCTTCTGTGTTGAGCGTCGGAGTCCAGTTGCCATCGTGGTAATCGCCACCGTTGGCGAATAGATAGTTCGACCACTCCATGGCAATCGGGTCGGGTCTCAGTCCCTGATTTACCACCCCGTGCATGTCGTCACGTGTGAAAAACTCCACCTGCTTCAGATATTCGTCCCAGGTTTTCGGCGGCCCCAGATCGATCCCGTATTTAGCCTTGAAATCGGCCTGGTTCTTCTCGTCCGCCAGCAGATCCTTGCGATAGAGCAGCCCCATGGCATAGTTGTAGAAGGGCAGCATGTAGGTCACGCCGTCCACCGTGCCGACCAGCTCCATGAGTTTGGGAACGTAGACGGACGTGTCGATGTTGTCCGCCTTGATGCGTTCGTCGAGCGGCTGTAGCCAGCCTGCCTTGGTGAACTCGCCCACCCAATAGAAATCGACCACAATCGCCGAGTAGCTGCCTTTCGGCGCCACGAGCTGAGGCACCAGTTTGGTGTGCATCTCGGCATAGTTCACGACTTCCAAGTTCACATCGATGCCGGTTGCCTGCTTGAACTCAGGCAGCAGAGTTTTGACATATTCTGTATCCGGCACGGTCTCCATGAGAATATTGACGGTTTCGGCATAGGTTTCAGCCGAAAACGCCACGGCAAAGGCTGCTCCCAGCCAACATCGTCTCAACATGCTAAACCTCCTCCCAGATTGGCCCACGGTTGATGCATGACCTTCACTTGAGGGCCCCAAGTGATAGTCCCTTGATGAGGTGCTTGCGAAGCAACGGCAGCAGCACGAAAACCGGCAAAAGCGAAACGACCGTTGCAGCCGCGAGCGGCGCAATCTCTACTCCAGCGTGGGTTTCAAGTCCCGCGAGCCCAACCGGTAAGGTCTGTGTGTTCGGGCCCGAGAGGACTAACGCAAACAGGAACTCGTTCCAGCTCAGAATGAACCCGAGAAGACCGGCCGCCAATATGCCAGGCCCTGCTACAGGCACCGCAATGTATCGAAACGCCTGCCAGCGCGTTGCCCCATCGACGCGCGCCGCCTCCTCGAGCCTTGCCACATCGCCTTCGAAAAACGAAATCAGCATCCATGATAGAAACGGCAAAGCTATCGTCAGGTGCGAGATGACAAGCGCCATCCGGCTCTGCATTAGCCCGGCAATCAGAAACATTCCGAAAAGCGGAAGAACAAGTATGATGGGAGGAAGCATCTGGCTTGCCAGCACACCGAGCCGCAATGCGATTCCTCCGGTATCAAACCTCGCAAATGCATATGCCAACGCTGTAGCCAGCGGCAACGATACCGCTGTCGCCGCAAGCGCTATGAACAAACTATTTGTGAACCAGGTGACGAAGGGGTAACGGGCGAAAATGTCGTAATAGTTCATCAATCCAAGCGTACCAAGCTCAGGCGGAATTTTGTACGCGGTAAGCTTGTCGGTGAAGCTTACACGCAAAATCCAAAGCAACGGCATCAGGATGGCGAGTGAGAACACTACCAGTACGACATGCGGCAGTATCAATCGGGTGAAACGTTTCATGCGCATTCCTAATCCATTCTCACGCCACCCGTGACGTTGAGAGATTCCCCGGTTACGAACTTCGCAAGATCGGAAGCAAGAAAGAGAACCGCAGCAGCTACATCCTCGGGCTCCTCGAGCCGGCCCAGCGGGGTCTGTGCAATGTAGTCGCCCACGACTTCGGCCGCCGAAACGCTTCTCAGTTGCGCCTCCCACTCAACCTCTCGCGCCTGCATCGCTGTGCGCACGAATCCCGGACAAACGCAGTTTACCCTGATACCCTTGTGCGCAACTTCGCGCGCCAAGGCCTGGGTGAATCCAACCACCGCGAATTTGCTGGCGGAGTAATGAGCAAGCCACGGCGCACCCCACTTTCCAGCGAGAGATGCCGTATTGACGATCGTGCCTGAATTCGCAGTTGACAGAAAATGGCGCACGGCTGTTTGGTTCGTCAGGAACACCCCCCGCGCATTGACGTCGAAGTTATGGTTCCAATCCTCGTCGGTAAGATCGACGACGAGCTTCATGGAAGAGACGCCGGCGTTGGCGCATAGAATGTCGTAGCCGCCAAAATCCGCTGCGATTTTGGCAAAACACTCCTCAACGCTGGCTCGCTTGCTCACATCGATCGGGAACCATTGACACTCCCTGTCGATTTCCCTTGCTGCGCTGGCGGCGGCTGCCTCGTTCAAGTCGGCGATCGCCACCCTGGCACCATTGGTCGCGAGTGCCTGCGAGATGGCCAGACCAATTCCGCTTGCGCCTCCGGTAACGATCGCGCGCTTGTTCTGAAGGCCGGGGAGCATTTAAAGCCTTGATAATCTGCTGAGTTGTTGATCTTATTCACAAACTCATCCTTACAGCAATACGGCTGAATGTTGCTTTCTCTGCTTGATCCAAATTTGCAACGGTTGCATGGCCATCATTTCTCCAGCCAGGCGAGGGTGCCATGCGTTATGAGCTGATGCTGCCGCACCAGATTCGCACCGCGATTGGCGAGCGCTGGCCGGTCGTTCTACCCGTCGGGGTGCTTGAGTATCACGGCGAGCACATGGCCGTCGGCATGGACACACTGGCGGTGATCAAGATACTGGAGATGCTCGAACGCGAGATGGAGTTGGTTATTTTGCCCCCCTTCTACTATGGCGCAAGCAGCTATGCGGTCGAGCCTCCGGAAGGTAGCGGTTCGCTGCATGTGAACGCCGAACGGGTTTTTCCCTTGGCCCAAGATCTGTTCGCCGCACTTCTGCGCATCGGCTTTAGAAACATCCATTTCGTCATCCATCATCAAACTGAAAACTTTGCCGCCGGTATGCCTACCGACCTGGCATTTAAGTTCGCTGCACGCCAAGCCATCTTCGCGTTCCTCGAAAGGGAACGTGGCGAGGGGTGGTGGGGCAGCGATCAAATGGCAGATTACTATGCTCAGCAGTCAACCGGTGACGATCCCTTCAACTGGATCAAGGGGCATCCGTTGATGACGCCCGAGATTATTCGGAAATATCCGTTCGACCATGCCGGCCAGGGCGAGACTTCGCTTTTGCTTGCCTTGTGCCCGGAAGGTGTCGATATGACCAAGCTCTCTCCGCAGAAATGGTATACTCGAAGCGCCAAGGATGCCTCCCCGAATTTCGGCGCCAAGGCCCGCGACCTCATCATTCAGCACTTGCGCGAGGTGCTTGGGCCAAGCTCAAAGGGATGAGGAGACCTATTTGACCGCCCCTGCCGTCAGTCCTTTGACGATATAGCGCTCCAGGAAAATCCCGATCACCAAGAGCGGAGCGATGGCCGCGGTTGACAGCGCTGCCATGGCCCACCAGGCAATGCCCTGCGATCCGGTCTGGCTGGCCACCATGACCGGCAGCGTTTTTGCATTCGTACTCGTCAGCAGCGCGGCGAAGAAATACTCATTCCAGCACAGCACAATCGATAGGATGAACGCGGCCACCATCCCCGGAAGGGCTATCGGTAGCACGATGCGCAGGAAAGCTCCCCATACCGAACACCCATCGACCAGCGCTGCTTGTTCAAGCTCGATTGGCACTGTGTCGAACTGATCTCGCATGATCCAGATTACGATAGGGAGCACCATCAGCGTATAGACCAGGATCAGCCCTATCCGGCTGTCGAGCAATGCGAGCTCCTTGTAAAGGACAAGGAACGGCATGGCCAGGACGACCGGAGGCAAGATGAGTTGCGACAAGAAGAAAAACGCGATGTCCTTGTTGCGCCAAGGCCCGAATCTATACTCGAATCGACTAAGCCCATAGGCGGCAAGCGACCCAATCACCACCGCCACTGTTGCCGCCCCTATTGACGCGATGATGCTGTTCTCGAAGCGCTTCAAGAATTCCGCCCGCACGGTTGATGTCCGTCCGATCGTGTCGGGCGATAGTCCGAGCGAGCGCCACCCTTTCCAATCAGGCTTAAAATCAACCCACGGAATGAGATGTCCCTGGGTAACGTTCACGGCGGTCTTGAACGAGGTGGTGAACGTCCAATAAATCGGAAAAAGTGAAACAAACGTCCACAAAAGCAAGGCGCCGTATATCAGCACCCGGCCCGAAACGCGTCGCACCTGACGCACCGTTTGCTGCTCACGGATTGAGTCGGATACTACTGCGTATGTCGTCAACGCACGAACTCCATCGCCTCACGTCACCTTTCGCATCCAGCGGCTCACCAAATGGAGCATCAACATCACAAAGAGAATGATGAGCACCAAGTAGAACTCGGCAAGCATCGTGCCGTATCCGACGTTCGAACGATCCCGATATTCGCGGAATATGAAACTCGACACTGTATCGGTAGCCCCACCTGGGCCGCCAGCGGTCACGTTGATCACGATATCGGCAAGCTTGAGTTGGAAAATGATCTTGAGCACGATCGCGGTGACGCTCACCGGCAACATCAGCGGAAACGTGATCTGCCAAAACGATTGCCACGGAGAAGCACCATCGACTTTCGCCGCGTCGGATATTTCCTTTGGTAACGCCTGCAAGCCGGCAAGCAGCAGTATCATGATAAAAGGTATCCAGACCCATGAATCCATGGCAACGATGCTTAGCCGGGCCACCCACGGTGCGGTAAAGAACGCTGGACTATCCCAACCGAGAACCCGTGCGAGAGTGGCTGCCGGACCGTATCGATATTCCATCAGCGACTTTCCGATCATCCAGCTCACCGCAACCGGGCTCAACATGAACGGCAAGAGGAAGGCAACCCGGAAAAATTTGCGGGCCCGAATCTCGGCATTCAGCAGCAGGGCGAGACCAAAGGCGATTGCATATTGAACGAACACCGCCAGCACGTAGTAGATCATGTTGCGCAGCGCATTCCAGTAGTAGGGGTCACTGATGAGTGCCCTGACGTTATCTAGGCCGCTGAATCGACGGCCAGTGAGCGAGCTGAGGTTCCAATCCGTGAAGGCGATATAGAGCCCGAAGAACGTTGGGAAGACCACCATCACAATGGTGAATAGCAGCGCCGGCAGGAGGAAGACCGCACGATGCCCCGCCTCGCCTCGGATCAATATCTGTCCCACTCCAAGGGCCACTGCCCAGACAACGTAGGCGTAGAGAACCGGACGCCAGTTGGCGAACCCTGTTGAAGTTACGCCGGTCGCATACAGGAGCTGATAGAGCGCAAGCGCCACCAGCCCGAAGGAAGCAGCTGCAATGATGCTGCGTCCCGCGCCCCTACGGCCCGCCCAAGAGCCGCGCCCTGCCGCGCCGATTTCCTGTATTCCTGCGAGTGGTGACGAACTCTGCATTTAGATCCGACTGGCAGGTCCTCGACAAAACGCTTTCGGCTGGTAGCACGATGATGCACCACCAGCCGAAGTTATAGTCAATCTACACCCCCAGCAGAAGCCTACATGCCCAGCGAGGCCTTGTAGAGTTTGATCTGATTGTCGCGGCCGATTTGGTCAGTAATTTTCTCCCAGGCCGCAGCGATCCTGTCGGCTCCCGTCTGTGCATCGGACCCGCCAGCGAAGATCTTCGCTAGCTCGTCCTCGGCGACGCTGTAGTACTGGAAGATGCCGGGAATCCGGGGCTCGATTGCGGCGTTCGGATGGTTGTAGGAGTTCGCTTCCGAGTTTAGATAAGAGGTAATGAACGCCTCGTCATATCCTGCAGCCACCCACTCCGGAATGTTGAAATGGCTGTTCCGATAGGGCTGGAACCCTGACGGATAGGCCGCCATCCACAGCGAGATGTCCTTGCCGCCGAGATGGGCCGCAGCACTCCATGCCGCCTTCTGCTTCTTCGGATCACTGTCGACCCGCGCCATGACGTAAATGCCCCATCCGATATAGGCCATGTTAGGTGCATAATTCGGCCCACTCGGCAGCTTGTCCCATTGACCGGTCTTTGCGTTATAAACATCTTCCGAACCGGGAAGGATGTCGAAACCGCACACATCGCCAATGACCGAGGCATCGTTGGTCTTTGCATTCGACCCGATGTCCCCCCACCAGCTCAGCATCGATCCGGTTCCCGCCAGAAATTGCTGGAATCCGGTTGTGCCGGGGTCCGCATTGAGCTGATCTGCCGGTTCATAGGGTAGCGCGTCGATCACGTCCTGTATTGCCCTCACCCAGGCCGGATTGTTGACGCGCGGCTTCATAGTATCGACATCGAACAGCCACGTCTTGTCGTCTGGGTGCTTGGCATAGGCGGTGGCGCGGCTACCCAGAAAATAAAAGCCGAATCCACCCCACCCCTTGGGAGGATCAAGATAGCCATAGACGTCCTGGCCGTTGAATTTCTTCCCCTTCAGGAATTTCGTGACGGCCTGAACCTGTTGCCATGTCTTCGGAACCGCCCATTCCCCTTGCCCGCCTTCCTCCTTCCAGGCCTTCGCGAGGTCGGGATCGGAGAAGACGTCTGTCCGGTAGTTGAAGGTGTGACAGTCGCCGTCGATTGAGATGCGGTGGGTTTTTCCATTCCATGTTCCCACAGGAGGTTTAAGATAGCCGACATAGTCGTCCATCTCGATCTGCCCTTTCACCCAGTCGGGCATCTCCGACGCAAGCCCCTTACCGCATACGTCACCCTCCAGGGGTGCTCCCATTTCGAGAATGTCGAAGTCGACCGTACCGGTCGCAATCGATTGCTGCAGGCGCGGATTGTAGTCGGCCTGCGACAGATCGATCCAGGTGATCTTCGCTCCGGTATACGCCTCCCAAGGTTTCAGGAATCCGCGGAACAGGAGATTATGCAGGTTCTGATTGTTGATGCCCATGAATGTGAGCTCGACACCGCTGAACTCACCCTGTTGCACATTCGCTTTGGTCGGGCCAAGGCATAACTCACCCACCTGCTGCCAGTCGGCATCCGTGGGCTGACCCTTTCCAACGCCGGGAACCTGCAGAATCTGTGTGCGCAGGTTGTCCTGCGCCCAAGTCGCTTTGGAGAAAGTGCCGAGCACGCCTGTCGCGCTCAAGGCAGAGGCTGCGGCTGCCCCTTTCAATACGCTGCGGCGGCTCAAGCTGACAAGCCGATCATACACATGTGTTTTCACTGCAAAACCTCCCTTTGATCCTTGCTTCAGTGCTTCCGCACCGTGGAATTTGTTAATCTGTTCAGGAGCGTCTGGTCACGAAACCGCTGATGAGGGAAACAAGCCTCGCAATCGTCCGTGGAGCTCCGTCCTTGGTGATGCATTTTCGAAAGGTGGCGAAGGCACTTGAGTATGCAGCAGCCTCAGGCGTTGTCAATAAAGGCACGGGGTCTTGAGCGGCGATTTGGAACAGGGTCACGCCGGAGCAGACGATCAATCTAGTCTGGCGGGACGACGCCCTTCTTGAACACGAAACATCCGTAGAAGCGTCGCTCTCCCGTTTGGACAACACAATATGCCTTCTTCGCCTGAACGTAAAAAGCCATGCGTTCAATGGAGCCCATTGGCCAAGCACGTCCCTCAGCGGCGTCGATCTCCTTTTGGACTTCAACCTGAACCTGCGGGATTTCGTTCGGTTTGCCGACGACTTCCATGCGCAGTGCGGGTTTATCGACGAAACTGTCCAGCGGCATGAGGGAAAGTACGGCACGGGCCGCCCGTGGAGCGCTTACACCATCAAGGTGCAGCAACCGTCCCATAACGGTTTGTCGGGCAACGGAATCGGCGGGAAAGTTGGTATCGCAGATCACCAGCTCGTCTCCGTGTCCCATGGCCCGTAGGGCGTAGAGCACGTCGGCATTAAGTATCGGATCGATCGATTTCAACATCCGCCCCTCTCCATCGTGGTTAGTCTAGTTCAGACGCTGCCCTGTTGCCGCATCGAAGAGGTGCACCAGGGATGGGTTCGGCATCACCTGCAACAACTCTCCGGGGTTCGCTCGGACCCGTTCCCGGAAGACGCCGACAATCTTGTGTTTTCCAAGCTTCGCGAAGACTTGGGTTTCTGAACCGGTCGGTTCAACCACCGAGACTTCCGCCTTCACTTCCTGGCCACCAAGCGAAAAATGCTCAGGCCTTATGCCATAAATGGCGGCACGACCGTTGGCTTCGCCAGGCGCACCCGCCAATGGCAGGACAACCCCATCCTCGGTGACGAATGACGGCTTTCCGTTCAATTTCACGGTGCCTTTGATCAAATTCATCGCCGGAGAGCCGATGAAACCTGCCACAAAGATATTCGCGGGCCGATCGTAGAGCTCCAGCGGAGACCCCGCTTGCTCGATCAATCCTTCGTTGAGAACGACGATACGATCCGCCATCGTCATCGCTTCCACCTGATCATGGGTTACGTAGACGGTGGTTGTTTTCAGCCGCTGGTGCAATTCCTTGATTTCAGCCCGCATTTGCACCCTGAGTTTGGCATCGAGGTTCGACAGCGGCTCGTCGAAAAGAAACACCTTCGGATCACGGACGATGGCTCGTCCCATTGCAACTCGTTGCCGCTGGCCGCCCGAAAGTTGGCGCGGATAACGGGAAAGGTAGGGCACGAGGTTCAATATTTCGGCCACGCGGCGGACACGCTTTTCGATTTCTGCCTTCGGCGCGTGCCGCAGTTTGAGTGAAAAGCCCATGTTCTCCGCGACTGTCTTATGAGGGTAGAGGGCGTAGGTTTGAAAGACCATGGCGATGTCACGGTCCTTGGGTGGTAGGTCGTTGACGACCCGTTCCCCGATCCGGATATCTCCCGAGGTGATTGGTTCAAGACCGGCGATCATGCGCAGAAGAGTTGATTTCCCGCAGCCCGATGGACCCACCAACGTTACAAATTGGCCGTCCGGAATCCCGATCGAGACGCCATGAATGACTTCCAGATTGCCGTAGTTTTTGCGGACGTCTACGACGTCAACAGAGGCCATGTTGTTGCTCCACCCAATAAATTGCCTTGACCGAGAAGGTTATTGAATCGTGCGCCTGCGGTCGAGAGGCCTTCGCGAGTTTCTAGCAATAGCATGACTGGATGTTGGAAGGACCATGGAAAACCGCAAAAAGTCTGGAGGGAACAGCCACGTCAAGTCAAGGTGTTGGAATAGTTAGCAGTGTAAAGCAGACCTGGGCGCACTACTATTGCCCTAAGGCCAGCCGGAGATTGGTTAGTCGTGTCGATTTGTTTGAAGCTCAGAGCCGCCACCATTGCCGTTGCAGCAGTCCACTCGGCGGCCGTCGGGATCCCGTGCAGCGCCCAAACGCCGGCCGAGCTCGAACTGCTACTTGCCGTAGATGCATCCGGAAGCGTCAGCACGGCCGAGTTCGACCTCCAGGTTCAGGGCTTGGCCGCCGCTTTTCGGGATCCCGAAGTTGTCACTGCGATACGCAACTCTGGCCCGCATGGAGTAGCCGTCGCGCTGATGCAATGGTCGAGCCCCGGCCAGCAGGTAATCGCGGTTGATTGGTCGGTGCTTTCCGATCGCAAGTCTGCAGAGGTGATGGCATCCAAAATAATCGCGGCGGGGCGGCTGATAATGGGGGAAACGGCCATAGATGCTGCTCTCAATTTCGCAACCGCACAGGTGCTGGGCAATGATTATTCCGGCGCACGGCTGGTTATCGATCTTTCGGGCGATGGTGCCACCAATTGGGGTGCCTCTCCCGACAAAACCCGCGACCGGGCGTTGGCGGCCGGCATTACAATCAACGGGCTTGCCATTGAGAATGAGCAGTCCGACCTCGGCCGCTACTATCAAGACCACATCGTTGGCGGCCCCGGCGCTTTCGTTATCACCGCTACAGATTATGCCGATTTCGCCCGAGCGATGCGGCTCAAGTTGATACGGGAATTGGGAGGCAAGGTGGCCGCCTACACGTCATCGAGCCGGCAGGAACAGAGCAAGCTTTATGCCACCAACGATTGATGCACACGGAGGGAGCGCTATGGAAAGTTGGCGAAACCGAAAGACGCTTATCTTGAGCCGAACAGACATGATGGGATTGGTAAGCCCTGCAGAATACGTCGCCTGTGTCGAGCAAGCCTACCGAATGCATGGCGAGGGCCGCTACTACATGGACCCCAAAGGCCACATCGTTCTCGATAAGTATCCCGGCGAATGGGAAGCCATGCCGTCCTATATCGAGGAACCGGAGGCCGCGGCCTGCAAATGGGTCTCCATTCGCGAACGTAACCGGGACAAATACGATCTTCCTACGGTTTTCTCGATCCTCATCTACACCCATCCGGAAACCGGCTTTCCGCTCGCAATCTGCGACGGTAGCTATCACACGGTGATGCGGACCGGTGCGGCCGCGGCTGTTTCAGCCAAATACATGGCGCGCAAGAATTCAAAACGGCTGGCCATTGTCGGTGCCGGCCACATGGCATCGGGAACGCTCGCCACCTGTAACGAGGTCTTCAAATGGCAGGAGGTGCGCGTGTGGAGTCGAACGAAAAAGACCCTCGATTCATTTGTAAAAGACGAGCAACCCAAATATCCGAATTTCGCAATTACCGCCTCGACCGACCTTGCGAGCACGGTCCGGGGCGCCGATGTCGTGGTCACCGTAACACCGGCCCGGGGCCCAATCGTGATGAATGATTGGATCTCACCCGGCACGCATATCGCTGCAGTCGGCGCAGACAAGGCCGGCGACCAGGAACTCGATCCCAAGATCGTGCAGCGGGCGCGCATTTTTGTCGATGACATTCGCCAATGTCGGACCGACGGTGAGATCAACGTCCCCTTGCGCGAGGGCTTGATAAAGGAAACCGACATTGCCGGCGAAATTGGCGAGGTCATCACCGGAAAGAAGCGAGGTCGCACGTCGGATGATGAGATCACCCTATTCGATTCCACAGGCATCGCCCTTCAGGACTCGGCAACCGTTCCCCTGGAATATGAACGGGCGCGAGCCTCAGGAGTGGGCGTAGAGAAAAAGATGATCTCGACCTGACCTCAAAGCCGAAGTTTAGCATCGGAGGTGCTTTCAGCACCGGCTACCGTTGCCTCGGCCCCGTACGGGCTAACGTCACCCGCTGCTTTCCGAGTTCGCCAGCACTCTCTTGACACCTACCTAGGGCGGGCGAAAGATTGCCCCAAATGCGCGGCGACCGGGGAAGATAACTACACCACGCAAATGGGAGGAGCTTTTCCATGAAAGACAAGCTTAGTAAAACACGGGGAGCGCTGCCGTCGACGCCGGTCTCGCAGAGACGCAAGATCAGCCGCCGCAAGCTGCTGAAAGGCGCGGGTGCCATCGCTGGCCTCGCCGCTGGCAGCGGTGCCATTACGGGATTTCCCACGATCTGGGCGCAAAACATTAAAGACGTTACATTGCTCCAGGTTGGAGGTTCCTATTCCTCAATTATTGACATCGCCCGGCAAGCCACCAAGGATCTCGGCTTCAAGATTGAGATGCAAAATCTGGCGAGCGATGCCCTTGTGAACCGCATCGCTACACAACCTGAATCGCTCGACATCGCCGATATCGAGTATTGGATGCAGACCAAGCTTGCCCCCCGCGGCGTGCTGCAGGGGATCGATCTGAAAAAATTCAAATACTGGGACAAGGTTGTGCCGATTTTCACCAAGGGCGAGTATCCAGACGGAGGCAAGGTTTCCACTCAGGGCACCCTGCCCTACGAAGTGCAATATCTCGAAGCGCAGGACGGAACCACATTCGCCAGCGGTCCAACCGACTGGGCAAGCGGAATTCCCACTGTTTTCAATGCAGATACGCTTGGCATTCGCCCCGACATCATTACCCGGCCGATCGAGAACTGGAAGGAGCTGCTCAATCCGGAATTCAAGGGCAAGGCGGCAATCATCGACGTGCCCGCCATCGGCATTATGGATGCAGCGCTGGCGATCGAATCCCGCGGCGATATCAAGTATGCCGACAAGGGCAACATGACGAAGGAGGAAATCGACAAAACGATTGCCATTCTCATCGAAGCCAAGAAATCCGGTCAATTCCGCGCGTTCTGGACCACTTTCGATGAATCGGTCAATCTGATGGCATCAGGTGAAGTTGTGATTCAGTCGATGTGGTCGCCGGCGGTGACTGCCGTACGTTCGCGCAATATCCCCTGTTACTACACTCCTCTGAAGGAAGGCTACCGCGCCTGGGCAAGCAACAGCGCGCCGATGCGTCATTTGAGCGGCCTCAAGCTCGACGCGGCCTACGAATATCTCAACTGGCATCAATCGGGCTGGCAGGGCGGATTCATCGCCAAGCAGGGTTACTACAGCTCGGTACCCGAAACCGCCAAGCAGTTCATGACCGAAGATGAATGGAACTATTGGTATGAGGGCAAGGCGGCACAGGGTGAGATCAAGGACCCCTATGGCAACCACATGGAAAATGCCGGCCATGTTCGCGATGGCGGTTCCTTCTGGGAGCGCATGGGCAACGTCGCTTGCTGGAATACGGTGATGGACGAGAACCGTTACATGGTTCAGAAATGGAATGAATTCATCGCCGCGTGATCAGATCCTAACGGCACCGGGGGCAAAGGGCCTCCGGTGCAATTTTCCTCAGGGCAATTTCTCATGCAATCGCGTTTTTCGCGCTTAGCCCCCTATCTCCAGGTGGCCCCCCTCGCTCTGGTGCTTTTGGTCTTCTTCGGAATTCCTTTGTTGGTGGTCGGTGCCGTCAGCTTCTTCGAGTACGACGAGTTCGATATCTATCCCGCCTTCACATTCGCCAACTATCTCGACCTCTGGTCTCAGACGACGTTAAATCTATATTGGCAGACAATCACTTACGCGGTTATCGTTTGGGCTATTACGCTGGTTATCGGTTTCACAGTCGCCTATTTCCTTGTTTTCCATGTTCGCAACATTCTCTGGCAGATGGCCCTTTTTCTCCTCTGCACGGTACCGTTTTGGACGTCGAACATCATCCGAATGATTTCATGGATTCCGGTTCTCGGCCGTAACGGTATCATCAATCAATCGCTCGTCGGTCTCGGTATTATCGATCAGCCGCTTGAGTTTCTCCTGTTTTCGGACGTCGCAGTGGTGATCGCCTACGTCCATCTTTTCACGCTCTTCATGATCGTGCCGATATTCAACTCCATGGCCCGTATCGACCGGTCGTTGATCGAAGCGGCGGTCGATGGCGGTGCCAGCAGCTGGCGAGTCATCTGGGAGGTGGTCGTCCCGCTATCAAAAACCGGAATTGCGCTCGGCTCTATTTTCGTCCTCACCCTGGTGATGGGCGATTTCTTCGTCGTCAAAATCATGAGTGGTGGTCAGAGCGGCTCCGTGGTTTCCGCCCTGTATAATGAGATCGCGGTGTTGCAATATCCGCCGGCGGCGGCCAGCGCAGTCGTGTTGCTGATCATCGTCACCATGATGGTTGCCGGAATTCTGCGTATCGTGGATGTGCGGAAGGAATTGGCAGGCTGAGGCGATAAACGCATGCAACAGCAGCAATTCGGCAAGCGGCCATGGTCTTTCTATTTTCTGGCCACCTTCTTTACCCTGTTTGTCCTCTTTCTCTATGGGCCGATGTTTGCCATCTATGTCTTGTCGTTTCAGGGACCTTCTGGCGGCCTCACCTTTCCCATGAACGGGTTTTCTTTCGATTGGTTTGTCGCATTGTTCGGGCAGCAGCGAACCGGAGATATACGCGGTTCTTTTGGTCGTTCCATCAGTCTCGCGCTCATGGTGCTGGCGCTCACTGTCATTATCTCCGTCATGGCAGGCGTCGCGTTCCGTCGCCGCTTCGTCGGCTCGACCTTTGTGTTTTACATGGCGATCGCGAGCCTCATCATGCCGGGCCTTCTGATAAGCCTCGGTGCCCCGATCATGTTTCAAAAATTGCTCGGCATGAATACGAACTGGTATACCACCGCGCTTGGCGCGCAGCTTACCTGGACCCTTCCTTTCGGACTGCTTATCATGTTCGCGGTCTTCAATCGGTTTAATAGAGCCTACGAGGAAGCGGCATACGATTTGAGCGCTACCACAAGGCAAACCTATCAGTACGTGGTGTTGCCGATTCTGCTGCCTGGCATAATCGGTGTCGCCTTGTTCGGTTTCACCCTTTCTTACGACGAATTTCCCCGCACGCTGTACACGGTGGGCCCGCGCAACACCCTTCCTCTCGAAATCTGGAACATGACGACGAATGTTACCTCCCCTGCGCTGTATGCACTTGGTACGGTAACGACTGCGGTATCTTTCGTCGTGATCACGCTCGCCCTGGGTTCAATTGCCCTCATTCAGCGCCGCCGACTCAAGCACAACTTGGATGGAGAGTCGGCAGGTGCTTCGCAAATTGCGCTGGCTGAGGCCGACCGCTGATGGCGCAGCGCGGCACGATCAACCTTGTCAGCGTCACAAAGCGCTTCGGCGAGACGGTGGCGGTCGATAACATCAATCTCACGCTCCCCGGCGGCGCCTATTGCTGCCTGCTTGGGCCCAGCGGTTGTGGCAAGACGACGATCCTGCGGATGATCGCCGGCCACGAAACGCCGACCGAGGGGCAGGTATTTATCGACAACGAGAACGTCACCGGCCTGCCGCCCGTACGGCGCGGCACTGCCATGATGTTCCAGAACTATGCCCTTTTTCCGCACCTCACCTGCCTCGACAACGTTGCCTTCAATCTGAAGATGACTGGGGTTCCGAAGCCTCAGCGCCGGACGCGCGCTCGGGATATGCTTGCGCGCGTTCAAATGGAGGCATTTTCAGAGCGCATGCCGGCGCAACTTTCCGGAGGTCAGCAACAGCGCATCGCCCTTGCGCGTTCGCTGATAACCAACCCGCGGGTTTTGCTTCTTGATGAACCGCTCTCTGCGCTTGACGAGTTTCTGCGCCTGCAAATGCGGGGCGAACTCCGGCGCATGCAGCGTGAGCTGGGTATAACCTTCGTCCATGTTACGCACACGCAGCCGGAGGCGATTGCGCTGGCGGACATGGTTGTTGTGATGGACCAGGGGCATATCGAGCAGGCGGCATCGGCACGCACGGTTTACGCGGAACCCCACACCGCCTATGTGGCACGGTTTATGGGCGGCCAGAATGTGCTTTTCGGCAGGGTTGGTCATGTTGCGGCTGGCACGGTTGCTCTTGACCTTGAAGGTGGTGGCCGGGCGGAGTTTCAGATCGACAAAGCGCCGGCTGTTGGGTCACTCATCTACATTTCGATCCGTCGTGATCGCATCCATCTCGCCAAGCCTTCCCACAACGAGGAAAAAAACAGCGCCAACACCGTCGCCGGAAAGGTGCGCGCCATCGAGTATCAAGGAAGCTGGGTGAAGCTCACGCTGGAGGGCGTCAGTCCCGATGATTTCGTTCTCAATCTGCCCGACAGCGAGTTTTTTGCTCATCCGGTGAAAACCGGCGATGTCGTGAACGCTCGTTGGGCCCCCGAAAGCGTTCATATTCTAACGGGTGGCGCAGGTCAGGGCGACCGTCCCTACGCCAAGGGACAGAACTAGAAACGCTTCAAGACTGCCGCGCTGGAACGCATCACAGCCTTCTTCTCCGAAACATATGTCAGGACTTCTTTTTACGTACGACCCCGGGTGCGTGGATAACCGGACTTTCCGCTGCCAGCTCTTTCTATCCTTTGGCCGCAAGACGGTTGAAAGCTGCGAGCGACTCCTCGACGCGCCTTCTGCTCAATCCTTTGACGATGAACACCAATCGAGTGCCTACGTTACCGTCGGGCCACCGATCAAGATGCGTGGGTGGATGAATCGTGTGCTGTACGCCATGGATCACCACTGGGCTCAAGACGCCGGCAATCTGCAGCATGCCTTTTACCCGAAGGATGTTTTCTCCGTGGCGATTGATAAGCATGGTCAGCCAGAGGGCAAATGCCGACCAGTCTAGGGGCGTCTCTAGGCTAATGCAGAAGGAGCTGATATCGCCACCATGCCGGTGGCCGTAATGCCAGTGTTCCTCGCCATGCCCCTCCTCCTGGCTTAGCCAATTCATAACTTCCTCGTGCTTGGAGCGTGGATCGTAGATATCGTTCGTCAGCAATCCGGCAACGACTGACTCCTGCGCCCCGTCAAGCTGCACGGCCGTGCTGTTCACTCGCCGAAGCTCCTGTCGCAGTCTATTAACTTCTTCCGCGGCCGTTATGTCCGACTTGCTGATGAAAAAACGGTCAGCAACCGCGACCTGTTTCCGCGACTCCTCATACATTGCTAGCATCTGCCGCCCATTGTTCGCAGCGACCACCGTGATGATGTTGCCAAGCCGAAAGTGGTGGCAGATCACTGGATCGGCCATGAGCGTCGCCACGATGGGCGCCGGATCGGCAAGCCCTGTTGTTTCAATGACAAGGCGATCGAAGGCTCCTATCTCCCCTCGTTCGCGGCGATCGTAGAGTGTTTGTATTGAATCGCGCAGATCACCGCGAATGGTGCAGCAGAGGCAGCCACTCTTTAGCAACACCACCGCGTCATCGATCCGCTCCAGAAGATGATGATCGAGGCCCACCTCACCGAATTCGTTGACCAACACTGCTGCACTGCTGAGTTCTGGAGAAGCCAGAAGGCGCTGAAGCAGCGTTGTCTTGCCGCTGCCAAGAAATCCGGTCACCAGGTTGACGGGTATCAGCACGATCTATGCCTCGCTCGCGCCGATGGAGCGGTTGAGCTCGTCGATCAGCTTGGAGTCGAGCGGGTCGCAGGACTGCTTTGCCAAGCGCTCCGCCGCTGGCCACAGGCCCCCGAGATGAGGCACCACTGCAGTCTGCCCGGTGGCGCTTTGCAACAAAGCCGCACTTGCGGTCTCGCTGAGCTTCAGCCTGTAGTGCGCCAACACCCTGTTTGCGAGCCTTGCCCGAAGCTGGCGCAGTGCGCCACGCGTTGTGTCCTCGGGGGTTGCTGCAGTGTCTGACCAGTGGTCCGCCTTTGCCAGAACTCCACACAATCCGCACATCGAACGATCTCTCGGTTGATCTATCCTCTTCGCAGGAGGCGCGACAACGCCCCGCCTGACAGTCCTCAGTATTCAACCCGTCTCCGCGCACAATACCGTCGAGGGTAAGCTGAAGTCCTATTTCTTCCGCGGCTTCCGCTTCGCAAAATCGCGCGCAATTTCCTCGAAGGTTGCAAACTTGACGCCCGGATGCCTACTGATATGTGCGAAGATTCGCTCGTGCATGAGTAACACGTGCGGTTTGCCCGACACATCCGGATGAATTGTGATCGTGTAGACCGCATAGTCGTATTCGCGATACACCCAGTCGAACTGGTCCAGCCACATCTTCTCCAGATCGCGCGGACTCACGAAACCGTGGCTGTTTGGCGCCGCTTTGATGAACATCATCGGCGGCAGGTCATCTATGTTCCATGAAGCCGGTATCTCGATCAGCTCGGTCTCGCGGCCACGCACCAGGGGCTTCATCCAGTCGGCCGGTTGCTTGGAATAGTCGATCTTGGTCCAGCTGTCGCCCACGCGCACGTAATATGGCACGAAATCGTGATGCATCAGGCTGTGGTCGTAGAGAATGCCCTTTTTCAACAGCAGTTCGTTGGTGACCTTGCTGAACTCCCACCAAGGAGCCACATAACCAACCGGCTTGCGCCCCTGCAGTTTTGTGATGAGGTCGATGCATTTATCCAGGACTGCTTCTTCCTGCGTCGGAGTCATGGAGATGGGATTCTCGTGGGAATATCCATGAATGCCGATTTCGTGCCCTGCTTGGGCAACCGCCTTCATTTGCTCGGGAAAGGTTTCGATCGAGTGGCCCGGAATGAACCAGGTCGTCTTGATGCCAAACCGGTCAAACAGCTTAACCAGCCGCGGCGATCCCACCTCGCCCGAGAACATGCCGCGCGAAATATCGCAAGGCGAATCCTCTCCGCCATAGGATCCAAGCCACCCGGCGACTGCGTCGACATCAATGCCATAGGCAACGAAGATTTCCTTTGCCATATCCTCCTCTCCTTCTTTTTGGTCCCTGGTCGCGTTGCGTGAATATAAGCATACGGTCCAAACGCCACCAAGCCCTCGCTGATGACCGCGGCGATTGACGCCGCCGAAACGTCCCAATACGATCTGCTCATATCGGGCGCGTCCATGACCGTACTTATCAAGAGCGGACGTATTGTCACTGCCACCGATGACTACACGGCAGATGTCGTGTGCGATGCGGGACGTATTCGCACTATCGGTGTGGACATTCCGGTCGGCGCTAACACCGAAGTCCATGACGCAAAGGGCCTCCTGGTTGTGCCCGGCGGGGTGGATGTTCATACCCATCTCGACTGGGACTTTGGTGTCGCGCGAACCGCCGACACATTCGGGACCGGAACCAAGGCGGCCGCCTTCGGCGGCACCACTACCCTTGTCGACTTTGCCAACCAGAACGGGCGCGCCCTGCCGGAAGCGTTGGCCGACTGGCACTCCCGCGCCGCCTCGGCTTCGATCGACGTTGCCGCTCATCTAATTCTCACCAAGGTAACGGACCAGACCCTCATCGACATGAAGACCATGATCCATCGCGAGGGGGTGGCGAGTTTTAAGCTCTTTCTCGCATATCCCGGAGTGTTGATGGTCGACGACGGCAGCCTGTTCAAGGCCATGCGCGTTGCCCGCGATAATGGCGCCTTAACCTGCGTTCATGCGGAAAATGGACCGGTTATTCAGGTACTCATCGAAGAAGCAATCGCCGCTGGACACCTCTCACCGAAGTATCACGCGCTAACCCGGCCAAGTTTGATGGAAGGCGAGGCAACTCACCGCGCCATCCGATTGGCCGAACTCGCTGAGGCTCCACTTTATATAGTTCACCTGTCGGCCCACGAGGCGCTTTCAGCCGTGGCCGAGGCACGCGATCGTGGAGTGCCCGCCTATGCTGAGACCTGCCCGCACTACCTGTTCCTGACCCAGGAGGAGTATGACCGCGCTGGTTTTGATCCCGCCAAATTCGTCATGACGCCGCCACTGCGCGATCGCCACCATCAGGCGATGCTCTGGCGCGGCCTCAACACCAACGATCTGCAGGTGATTTCGACCGACCATTGTCCCTTCTGCTTCAACGAGAAACCGCTCGGAATGAAATATTCAAAACAGCAGGGTGTCGGCAATTTTAACAAGATCCCCAACGGCGCACCGGGCATTGAAACGCGTCTGCCGCTGGTCTTCGATGGCGGCGTACGGCAGGGCCGAATTTCGCTCAATCGGTTCGTACAGCTCACCTCAACCATTCCGGCAAAATTGTTCGGGCTCTTCCCCAGAAAGGGAACCATCGCAATTGGTTCCGATGCCGACATCGTGGTGTTCGATCCAGATGAAGCGTGGACCATTCGCGCCGCCTCTCATCACAGCCGGGTCGATTACAGCCTTTTCGAAGGCCGCTCCGTCACAGGTAGAGTGAAAAAGGTGTTCCTGCGCGGTGAATTGATTGTCGAAGGCGACAAATGGCTCGGCCGTGAAGGTGGCGGGTCTTACGTCAAGCGTGGTCAGGCCGGTCGGATATAGCGGATTTATTGCTCAATCTATCCCCCGTGCCCAACGCACTGGCGCGTGTCCGTTATCAATAATGACGCCTGCCTTGGACGCGCTATTCAGCCGCTCGCCCATTTCCTGCAGCAGCGCAAGAGCAAACCGCTCGGCTGCCTGAGGCTCACCATAGTAGAATCCTTGCCCCTCCCTGCAACCCAGCAGGCGAAGTATTCTTACCTGCTCCGCTGTCTCAATGCCTTCTGCAATGACACCGATCTTGATGCGCTGCGCCATTGTAACAATCGTTGTCACGATCGCCCGCGCGGTGGCGCTCTCATGAAGCATCGAAACGAACGATTTGTCTATCTTGAGACGGTTGAATGGGAAACTGCTGAGATAGCTGAGAGAGGAATACCCTGTTCCAAAGTCATCGAGGGAGACCTTGATTCCATGATGGCGCAATCTCTGCATGGCATCGATGGCCTGGTGAGTATCATGTATGAAGACCCCCTCCGTAACTTCCAGCTCCAGTTGTTCCCTCGAAAGGCCGGAGATTTGGAGGGCGTCCTCTACATCGCTGATGAGATTGCCGCTGAGTAGCTGCTGAACAGATAAGTTTACCGCTACCTTGCAGTCAGGCCGCCATGCGGCCGCATCACAGCACGCCTTCTGCAACGCCCACCGGCCGAGGGGAATTATCATGCCGGTGACCTCTGCAATGGGGATAAACTCCGATGGTGGAATCTGGCCCCGGGATGGATGATTCCATCGCAAAAGTGCCTCCGCGCCTATAATCCGGTTGGCAAACAGGTCCACCTGCGGCTGATAGAGAACCTCGAACTGTTTCTTCTCCAAGGCCAACCACAGGTCGATCTCGATTGCCTGCCGATGTGCGACCTTGGCCGTAATTTCCTCCTGATGAAATTTACAGGTGCCACCGCCCGACTGCTTCGCCGCAAGCAAAGCGTTATCGGCCATCATTGCCGCCTCAAGTGGACTCTCCGTGCGTTCCGTGAACACAAAAACACCTGCACTTAACGACAAATGCAATTGCCGCATGCCGATGCTGTAGGGTTGGCTCATGGCAAAGATGATAAGGTTGGCGATTTCTGAAAGTTCCTCGCTCCGCGTCCATCCTCCAAGGATCAACGCGAAATCATCGGCACCGAGATGCGCCGCCATTCTCACTTCACCGCTAAGTGAAGTTAGGCGGTTGGCCACTGCTTGCAGAAGCGTATCGCCGTATTTATGGCCGAGTGTGGTATTGATAGTACGGAACCTGTCGACATCGAGCACCATGATGGCCAGCGGATCGTTGCCCTTTCGCAACAGCTCGTTCACCTTTTCATACAGCGAGTGGCGGTTGGGCAGGCCCGTCAGTTCACTGTAGCGGGCGAGGCGAAAGGTCTCCTGCTCCAGTTGTCGTTGCTCCGTAATGTCTCTGAACGTAAGGCACGCGACATGTCGATCCACAACGTGGCGACGCCAAGCTGCTACGCGGCGCTGCAGCCGCGACGGCGTGACTACATACTCGAGAACCCGAACCCCGTTTGCGGAAGTCAGCAGGCATTCGGCCGGCGGCAAGCCCCTCCACGCTCCTTGACGAAATTGATCAATCGCTTCTTCTAGTGCGTGCCGGAATTCTGCCGGAAGACAGTTCTCGATGTGACGGCCCACCTCAAGATTTCGTCTCGGCACGCTCAAAATTTCGCCCGCCCGCTCACTCGACGCTTCTATGAGCCCCGCTTCATCTACGATTATTATGCCATCGAAGTTGTCGGTAACGACTTGAGCAAGGACTGCGCGCAGATTCCTCGCCTCCGTCATCACCAGTCCCAGATTTATCTTGCTAAGATCGATTTCCTGCAAAAGAGCAATCAGACCAAATCCAACGAATAAGCACTGAATTCCCGACGTGTCGATGAGTAGTGCGTCTCTGCTGTAGAGGAACAACGCCGTTGCCTCAACCGCAGCCGCGGCGGTCAACAACACACTGATCGCCGACAGTAATTTCCGACGCGCCAGCAGAGCGCCTCCCAAGACTGCAGCGGCAGCTAGGAATGCAAGGCTCAAATACAATCCCGGATCATGCAGGATCCGATTCTGCAGTAGAGTTTCCGTTGCTACGGCATGGAATAGCGGGCCGCTTATGAAACCGTGCACGGGAACGAGAACATAGTCTCGCAGCTCAATGGCCGTGGCACCGACGATCACCTTCTTGTTGCTGATGCGATCTGCCGCAACCTTGTTCTGCAGGAGTTCGGCAACCGATACGCGATCGATCGTGCTTGGATCGATGCCATAGTCAATCCGGAAGCGTTTTTCATTGAACGAAAACCCTCCCAACATTACAGCGAGTGCCGGAATCGTCTGACCATCAACCGTGTCGGAGGGCGTCATCTCCCTCACCTTGCCATCGGCATCGGAAAGCACGTTCACATTGGCGATCCAAGACTGCTCAGCGAACAGCCCGATAGGCAACTTGGCTACTGTCGAGTTCATGCCGTTCGATGCGAAAGTGGCCTGTTTGAACGCCGGCAAGATCACGTTTCCCCCTGCACGGCGCAAAGCCTCTGCCAGCTTCGTGTCCTCGGACGGGGTGGAAGGCGAGCTGAAATCGATGTCGATAGCGATGTCTTTTGCTCTAAGCGCGATCAGCTTGTCGATCACTTGCGCATGGACGCCCCTAGGCCATGGCCATCGCCCGACGTAGGAGATGCTTGCCGGATCGATTTGCACGATCACCAGGGAATCGGAGGCCGCTCTCGGGGATGCGGAGAATCTCAGATCTTCAAGAACGAACTGCAGGGGCTTCAGCCACCCACCGAGCTGACATATGAGAACGAAGCTTGCCACGGTTATCGCCGACAGCAGGCCGCGTGCAATGGCTAGCCATTCTTCGCTTGTCGGTTTTGTCACCAATCCCTAGAGGCCCCCAATGCCAACGCCGACGCCAAGTCCGCCGACACCGACGCGCGCTCCGGCTCCAACGTTTATCGATCCTGCGCTGGCTCCGACGGAGACTCCTCCGGAACCCACGCTAGCGCTTGCTCCGACGGACACGCCTCCCACGCCTGCGCTGGCGCCCGCTGTGACGCCACCAGCACCTGCCGTGCCGCTAACCCCCACCGAGGAATTCGTCGATGAGCTCTGCGCCGCCGCGACCGACGCTCGCGGCAGACCCTTCTTGATCGCCGCCAGTTTACCCTTCCCGAAGAGCTTGAGATTTCCGTTGGCGTCGACAACCGCTCTTTGACCCGCTGCGACTTGCGCCAGCAGGCCGGACCTTAATGCTTTGACTTCCACCAATCCCTCTTGCACCGACACTTCGGCCGACCACGGATTGACAGATACCTTGAATTTCGTCCCTTTTACGACTGCAACAAGATAGGGTGTCTCAACAGAAAAATACGCCTTGCTTTTCTTGCGCACATCAAGGCTTGCCGTCCCGCTCTGCAAAACGACAGTCGATTGCATTCCCGGTGTCGGACGCGACGCTATTGCCGCAATGGTATAAGGTCCGATGAAAACGGATTCCTTGCCGCGCACCAGTAATACTCGTCCGTTGCTGCCCGTGCGCACCATCGATCCCTTTTGCAGGCTGATGCCCTTCTTCACCGCGATCTGCGCGGTTCCGTTGACGCCATAGGTCGCGCTTCCCGACGTCTTTTGAACAAGCCATCCCCACGGTGCGCTGTAGGTAGATACCGACGCCGCAAAAAGCGCAACACCAACTATCAACTGAACCAAAGTTCGTCGCATGATCGACCTGTCGCGCCCTTACTTAAGGCCAGGAAAACTTCGCAAAATTTAAGATAACAAATCATAAGACGGTTTGGGCATGAACCATGGGAGAGGATGAAAAATTCGCGACTCGAATCGTTCAAATCTTAAGCATCGTTTTGAGGCGGCCCATTGCCCACGCTCATCAACTTCTCGCGCGCTGCGGCAGTTATGACAATTTGAGTCAAATCCATCGAAATTTGCTGAATAAAATTTCCGCAAGATTGAAGAATTCCCACGCCCCGTGGTCCAACCAAGAGTAGTCTTCGACAAATTGACTGGGCAACGTCCTCGAGGAAAAAACCGCATGACCTGGATAGTGCCCCTCGCGCTCACTGTCCTCTTGGGACTGATCGCCCACCTGGTGTGGCGTAAGACCACTCCTGAAGGCGATCCCGACTACGAAGCACTCATGCCTCTGATGCTTTTCATTGGGTCATCGGTAATTTGGGGGCTGTTCGGCATCTATCACCTGAACAACTGGTTTTGGGGCTTCTACGCATAGATCCGTTCGTGCAGATCTATTCTGCCGCCTCCGCCAGACCGCCCTTACCTTTCTCACGGCTAACCGCCCGCATCCGCACCATCTTTCGCCGATCGCGTGCCACATAAATGTAAACCGCTGGCGTGATGAACAAAGTGAACATCGTGCCAACAGACATGCCGCCTGCAATCACGAGTCCGATATCGAAACGACTCTTGGCGCCTGCCCCCTGCGCAATCAGTAGCGGAAGCATGCCCACAACCATGGCGGCCGTGGTCATAAGGATCGGTCTCAATCGCACGGCGGCAGCTTTCTCGATCGCAGCCCGGCGATCAAGCCCTTCTTCCTCCTGTAGACGGTTGGCAAACTCGACCATGAGAATGCCATGCTTGGAAATCAGTCCGATGAGCGTCACGAGGCCGATCTGCGTATAGATGTTGACCGAAGCCGCGCCCAGATTCATCGGCAGCAGCGCACCGAACATTGCTGTCGGCAGCGCCACCAGGACGATGAAGGGATCGCGAAAGCTCTCAAACTGGGCTGCAAGAACCAGATAGATTACGACCAGTGCAAAGAAGAACGTCACTGCAAGGGTGTTTCCTTCCTGCACATATTGCCTCGCTTCCCCTCCCCAATCATACGACATACCCTCAGGCAGGAGCTCGGCTGCCTTGGTTTTCATGAACTCAACCGCCTCGCCCATGCTGCGTCCAGGAAACGGCACACCCGTGATTGAAGCCGAATTGAGCTGCTGGAATGTATTGAGCGATGTCGGCTGTACGGTTCGCTCCAGCGTGGCGAAATTAGAAAGCGGGACCATGTCGCCCGAACGCGTGCGAACTTCATATTTCAGAAGCCAGTTGGGGTCCTCACGAAAATCACGCGGCACCTGCGGAACAACCTGATAGCTGCGCCCTTCAAGATTGAACCGGTTTACGTAGTTTCCGCTGAGCAAAGTAGCAAGTGTGGTACCGACATCCTCCATGGTAACGCCGGCTTGGTTGGCTTTATCACGGTCGATCTTCACCTCCACTTGCGGCGTATCGAACCGAAGATCGCCATCGGTGAAAAGGAAAAGACCGCTCTTTTGAGCCTCCTGATTGATTTTATCCAGAACCTCGGCCAGTTCGCGATGGTCGCGCGAGCTTGTCAGAACGAACTGGAACGGCGGGCCCCCTGAACTCCCTGGCAGCGAAGGCGGCGCGAACAAGAAGGCCTGTACGCCCGGCACTTGCGAAATTTTGGGCTGAAGATCCTGCATCAGCTGCTGCAGGTTGCGTTTGCGCTCATCCCATGGATGGAACAAGACTCCGCCAAATCCCGAGTGCACGCCCTGGAACCCCATGATGCCGAAATAGTGCTCCGATTCCGGAAGGGACCGCAGCACCTTTCCAACCTCATTCATATAAAGCTCAAGATAGTTCAGGTTTGTGTGTTGCGGAGCATTGACCAAAGCAAAGAGCACGCCCTGATCTTCCTCCGGCGCAAGTTCCCGGCGCGTCGTCTGATACGTCAAGGCCGTTGCAATCAACACGCACACCAATAGAAAGATAGTCGCCGGCCTGTAATTCAGCGAATTGTGCAACCGCTTTTGATAACGACGCTTTATGCTTTCGAACATCCGGTCGAGAAAATGGGCGAATCGGCCATTCTCCTTGTCAAACTTGAGAAGTTTCGAGCACATCATCGGCGACAGCGTCAGCGCAATCACCCCCGATACCACCACGGCTCCTGCCAGGGTGAAGGCGAACTCGCGGAACAACGAACCGGTTAACCCGGTCGTGAATCCGATCGGCGCATAGACCGCTGCCAGTGTGATCGTCATGCTGATGACAGGCACAGCAATCTCTCGCGCACCCTGCACTGCGGCAGAGAACCTATCCATTCCCTCTTCCATGTGCCGGTGAATGTTCTCAACCACCACGATTGCATCATCCACAACCAGTCCAATGGCAAGCACCAGGGCCAGCAGCGTCAGCAGGTTGATTGAATATCCCAGCGCCAGCAGTGCTATCATTACCCCGATCAGCGAGAGCGGAATCGTCACGATCGGAATAATCGTGGAACGGATGGAACCCAGGAACAGGAAGATCACAATCACAACGATGATCGCTGCTTGGCCAAGAGTCGTAGCCACCTCCTTGATCGATTCCCGGATGAACGTGGTAGCGTCGTAAGCGATCGCCGCCTTCAACCCCACTGGCATTTCGGCTTCGATGCTCGGCATCGCTGCTCGCACATCGGATATCACCGTGAGAGGGTTGGCCGAAGGAGTTGCGTAAACACCAATGAATACCGCCTTGAGCCCGTCAAACGAGGACGAGGAATTGAAGTTCTCCGGCCCAAGTTCAATGCGCGCAATTTGCCCCAGGCGGATCAGTGTTTCGCCACGCGTCACGACAACAAGGTTCTCAAAACCCTCGACACTGCTGAGCGAGGTCTGCGCATTGATATTCGTTTGAACGTAATTGCCTTTCACCTCGCCAGCGGCTGTGGTGAAATTGTTGGCCTGCAGCGCCTGGCTTACGTCCAGTGGCGTCACGCCGAGGGCAGCCATGCGGTCTGGATCAAGCCACACTCGCATTGCAAATGTCTGACCGCCGAGAATTTCCGCATTTGCAACACCGCTGATCGATTGCAATTTCGGCTGGACCACCCGGTTCAGATAATCGCTGATCTGCGAGGAGGACATCACATCGGAGTTGAATCCGATATACATAAGTGCGAAGCCTTCGCCGGTCGTGCGCGTAACGATTGGGTCGTTGGCCTCGCGCGGCAGAATGCCCCTCACCTGATTGACTTTCGATAGGACATCCGAGGTCGCCCGGTCGCCATCTGCGTCAAGCTTCAAGTTGAGGGTAACGGTGCTCACGTTTTGAGCGGATGAAGAGGTGAGTGTGTCTATACCCTCCGCACTGGCAACTGCCTGTTGAATGGGTGTTGTGATGAAGCCTTTGATCTGGTCCGCATTGGCGCCTGGGTAACCCGTCGTGATGGTAATCGTCGTCTTGGTGATTTCGGGGAATTGGCGAAGCGGCAGTTTCCACACCGCCTGTAATCCGACCAGCAGAATAATCAGGCTCACGACCGAGGCGAGCACCGGGCGGCGAACGAAAATATCGGTAAAGCTCGCCATGACCTATTCAATGTTGCTTTCAGGTTTGTTGAGCGCGATCGAATTGTCGATGCGGACGTTGGTGCCCGGTCTCAATTTCAACTGGCCAACGGTAACGACCTGCTCGCCGTCCTTCAATCCTTGCAGGATAGCGATCCTTGAGTCGCGAACTTCCCCGGGTTTCACGAAGCGTCGCTCGACCTGCAGAACCGGCTCGGTCCCTTTTTGCGTGGCGGTGGTTGACGGAGCATTTGGCGCAGGCTTCCCCGGCACCACTACATAAACCGAGTCGCCATAGAGGCTGTAGATGACAGCCGTCTCGGCGACGGTCAGCACCGGCTGTGGCTCCGCAGTGATGACTTTCACATCCGCAAACATGCCAGCGACTATTTTCTTCTCAGGGTTGGGCAAAACCGCCCGCACCGCAATTGCGCGCGTCGATTCGTCGACCTTCGCATCGATCACGTCAACGGTACCTTTGAAGACCTCGTTTGGATAGGCGCGATAAGTTGTTTCCACCACCTGGCCCGCCGCGATCTTGCTATAGTCGTCTTCAGGGATCGTGAAATCGACATACACCGGATCAATACTTTGCAGCCATACCAGCGCCTGGCCGGCTTGCACGAACGAACCGGCATCTACTTTTCGAATGCCGAGGCGTCCCGCCCACGGCGCTTTGACCTTCTTGTCTTCTATGGTCGACTTTATCTTGTCGATCTGTGCCAAAAGTTCGGCGCGTCGAGCTTCGGCCGCTTGCAGCTCCCTCTTGGGAGCGATCCCCTGCTTTGCAAGATCCTGGTTGCGCTGATACTCCTGCTCAGCGTTTTTCAGCGATGCCTGTAGATTTCTGAGATCCGCCTGCTCCGCATCGTCGTCGATCTGAGCAATGACCTCCCCTTCCTTTACCTCCGCACCTGAGTCGAAGAAGAATTGGCGTACTATCCCGGCCGTTTTGGCCGCCACATCGATGCCGTTTACCGCCTCTACCGTGCCGATGGCTTTGACGTAAGGCGGCCATTTCTCCATCCTCGACACTTCCGCCGAGATCGTCTCGGTCGGAGGCGGCGCGCCTAGAATCGACTGTTTGATCATCTGCGGAATGAACACAAACTGAAAAAAAGCCAGTCCGCCGATCAGCAGACCGAACGCAACCCCGATGATGACAAATCGTTTAGCCATGAGGCGCTTAGATAATGCTGCAAGTGCGAACTGTAAACCTTCGCGCAAAAAGTTGATCGGGAAGCTCCGTTACGGCAACTTTCAAGCTCGCAACTTCGGTTGTGGGATAGATTGTTTCACCCATCGCTCGCTTTCATGAATCATATTCCAGGCCTTAGTTCCGATAGTCTCGATCGCAGCTGGTTCATGAGCTGATCGGATGCCGTGCGGGCCGCTGTTTCGTTTGCTTGGATAATGGCGTCGACAATGCGAAGGTGACATTCGACGGCTTCCGTCAAATCGTCATTGCGCCAGTTGAAATACCAGAACCTGCGGCTCATTACCTTTAGAGGCTCTACCGCCTTCACCGCATAGCGTGCGCGCGACATGCGGCTCACGTGGTGGTCAATGTTCTTGTCCTGCCTGATATACGCTGCAACTTCGCCATTTTTGCCTGCCTCGCTCATCAACACCGCGAGCTTCGCAAGGAATTCTCGTTCTTCCTCCAATCCGCGCCGCGCTGCATGGCCTACAATGATGCGCTCAAGCGGCGCTCGCGTTTCGATAACCGCTGCCATATCCTCCACACTAAGGCTGGGGATAAGCAGGCCGCGTCTTGGAAACACTTGGATAAGTCCGTCACCCGCCAGCTTTTGCACGGCCTCGCGTACCGGCGTGCGCCCGATCCCGAGCAGGCGCGACAAGTCAGCCTCACTGATCGGCTGACCCGGCTGCAGCTGCATTGTTACGATGGCGTCTTCGATGAGTTGATAGGCCCGCTCCGCCAGGCTCTCATCGCTCGGGAGAGTTTCGGCTACGGCTGCTTTTAAATTCTTTACGGCAGTTCTAGTCACCCGAGATCCTGAAAACCGCCTTGTGATATATCACAAGTATATGTATACTTCAAATTGAAACCACCAAAAACCACGACTTTGTTGGGGAGAAATGAAGCGCTGGCAAGGGGTTTTTCCGGCGGTCACGACAAAATTTTCTGAGGACGGCCGGCTCGACATCGCCGAGATAGAACGCTGCCTGGCCGTGCAAGCACAGGTCGGCGTCAACGGTGTCATCCTCGCCGGGAGTCTTGGCGAGGGCCCGATGCTCGACATGCTCGAGAAGACCGAGGTCCTGCGCGCGGCCTTGCGCGTGTCTGCCAAGAGGTTTCCGGTTCTGATGACGATTTCGCACTCATCGACGCGCGAAGCCTGCCTTTTTGCCGAGGCCTCTGCCAGAAATGGTGCCGACGGATTGGCGGTGCATCCGGCGATAGCCTACAAATCAGACCCGATCGAAACGGAAAGCCATTTTCGCGCCATTGCGAAAGCCGGCGGCATTCCGCTCATGGTCTGCAACAACCCCTCAGTCCACGGTGTGGATATCACCGCTGAACTGTTGGCCCGAATCGCCGACGAGCCCTTATTCTGGGCAGTCGAGGAATCCTCAGGCGACGTCCGCCGCATTACGCGGATCATCAACCTCACCGGCAACCGTTATGATCTTTTCGCCGGAATCGATAGTCTGGCACTGGAAAGTCTCCTCATGGGCGCTAAAGGGTGGGTAGCCGGTATCGCTGGCACCTTTCCGAAAGAAGCGATCGCTGTATGGCGCTATGCCACTCTTGGTCATATGGAGGAAGCCCGCCGCCTCTATCGATGGTTTCGGACGATCCTTGACCTGGAAACATCGACCAAGGCCGTACAGAATGTTAAGCTTGTGGAAAGCCTCGTAATGGGCTCGAATGACCGCTGCCGCTTACCGCGGCAGCCGCTGAAGGGTGAGGAACGTCTTCGCGTTGAACGTTTGGTGCGCTACGCTCTGGTATCGCGCGCCGGCGTCGCCTTGCACCCACCGGCCGCTGAATAGTGGAGACTGATCATCGACAATTGCGTTTACTTGCGTTCCTAAATCTCTCAATCTAAGGAACGCGCTCCAATGGTCCGGCGACAGGGATTTTAAAAGGTGGGAAGAATACGAAGGGCGGGATGGAGTACTTCCTACAGCAGTTAATAAACGGCGTCACCCTAGGTTCGATTTACGGCCTGATCGCCATCGGCTACACGATGGTTTACGGCATCATTGGCATGATCAATTTCGCCCATGGCGATGTGTTCATGGTCGGTGCCTTCATCGCCCTCATGGCAATCATCGCCATTGGGCTCGTCGCTGGAACTGGTCTCGCACTCACCATACTGGCCCTCATTCTCGTCCTTGTCTTGGCGATGGTCGTCGCCGGTATCCTTGGTTGGACGATCGAGCGCATCGCCTACCGTCCTCTCAGAGGCTCTTTCCGTTTGGCTCCTTTGATCACAGCCATTGGAATGTCAATCCTTTTGCAGAATTACATCCAGTTTTCCCAGGGCGCTCGGGTAAAACCGTTGCAGCCGATCATTGAGGGTGGGTACACATTGATGCACGACGGCGGCTTCGCAGTACAGCTCTCCAACATTCAGATCGTGATCGTGCTCATAACCATCTGCCTAATGGCGGGCTTCACCTACATCATTACGCAAACCCCCCTCGGCCGTGCCCAGCGCGCCTGCGAACAAGACATGAAAATGGCAGGCCTGCTTGGCGTCGATGTGGATCGCACGATCTCGCTCACCTTCGTTATCGGCGCAGCACTTGCTGCAGTTGCTGGCCTCATGTACCTGCTCTACTACGGGGTGATCGATTTCTACATCGGTTTTGCGGCAGGGGTGAAAGCGTTCACCGCCGCCGTCCTTGGTGGCATCGGTTCGTTGCCAGGGGCGATGCTCGGAGGAATCGTCATAGGGCTGATCGAGGTCTTCTGGTCGGCTTATTTTTCGGTCGAATACAAAGACGTCGCCGCATTCTCGATGCTGGCAATGGTGTTGATCTTTCTGCCGCAGGGTCTGCTCGGCAAACCGGAGATCGAAAAGGTATAGCCGATGGCGGTAGCGGAAGCGAAAGCTGTTGCCCCCTACCGCGGCATAAACCTTCCTGCGGTTCTCAAGGACTGCCTGTTCGCCACTCTCGTTGCTTTTGCAATCTTCTTCCCAACGCTCGGCATAAAGACGGATTCGACCGGCGGGCTTGATATCATCCTTCGCTATCGCTGGGCAGCCGTTGTCATCGCCTGCGCTGTTGTGTTCACTGGCCGGCTGTTGCTGCATCTTTTCGTCTGGAATCGACCCTTCGTGCCCAAGGTGGCGCCTTCGCCGGGCATCCGGCGTTTGGCGGAAGTGGACTACGGCAAGTATCTCGCCCCCGCAGTTTTGGCACTCGGTATTCTTCTGCCATTTACGCCCTTCTCTGATCGCTATGTGATGGATGTGGCGATCCTAATCGTAACCTACATCATGCTTGCCTGGGGTCTGCAGGTGGTGGTGGGTCTCGCCGGGCTTTTGGACTTGGGGTATGTCGCTTTTTACGCCGTCGGCGCCTACTCCTACGCGCTGCTCGCCCAAAACTTTGGTTTCAATTTCTGGATCTGTCTTCCTCTGGCGGGGATGCTTGCCGCCTTTTGGGGCATCATTCTGGGATTCCCGGTGTTGCGTTTGCGCGGCGATTATTTGGCAATCGTCACGCTTGCTTTCGGCGAAATCATCCGACTCGTCTTGCTCAACTGGCACGAGTTTACGGGCGGACCCAACGGCGTTTCCAACGTGCCGAGACCGTCCTTTTTCGGTCTGCCATTCACTCGCGGCCAAGAAGGTTTCGCCGCCACGTTTGGAATTCCATTTTCAAATCTGCATCGCATGATATTCCTCTACTACCTGGCAATGGGGCTGGCCCTCGTAACTTTCTATGTCACCAACAGATTGCGCCGGCTGCCGATCGGACGCGCGTGGGAGGCTTTGCGCGAAGACGAGATTGCCTGCCGATCGCTTGGGCTCAATACCACCAACACCAAACTCACCGCTTTTGCCATCGGGGCAATGTTCGGAGGCTTTGCGGGCTCGTTTTTTGCCACCAAGCAAGGATTTATCTCGCCGGAGAGTTTTAATTTTCTGGAATCGGCCACCATACTCGCCATCGTTGTCTTGGGTGGCATGTCGAGCCAGATCGGAGTCGTTCTCGCTGCTGTCGTCATGATCGGCGGGCTCGAAGTGCTTCGGCAATTGCAATTTCTCAAACTTGTCTTCGGTCCTGACTTCGATCCTTCGCAGCTGCGAATGCTGCTGTTCGGTGCTGCCATGGTCCTGGTCATGCTGTGGCGCCCACGCGGGCTTGTCTCATCGCGCGAGCCCACTGTGTTCCTGAAAGAGAAGAAAACGGTATCCTCCGAAATGGTAAGCCAGGGCCGCGGATGATGACCGGCACCTGGACCGAAAACCCGATCCTCACCGTCGAGCATCTCACTATGCGCTTCGGAGGTCTTGTCGCCGTCGATGATGTGTCGTTCAACGTGGGGCGCACCGATATAACCGCTCTGATCGGACCCAACGGCGCCGGCAAGACAACCGTTTTCAATTGTCTCACGGGCTTCTACAAGCCGACTGAAGGGCGGCTCGCCATGCGCCATGCCTCCGGCGGCGAGTTTCTTCTGGAACGTATGGATGACTTCCGCATAGCTTCCACCGCGAAGGTCGCTCGCACGTTCCAGAATATTCGCCTTTTTGGCGGCATGACGGTGCTTGAAAATCTGATGATCGCTCAGCACAACCGGTTGATGCGGGCGTCCGGCTATACATTTGCAGGGATATTTGGCCTCCACATCTACAAAAACGCCGAAGCCGCAGCCATCGACAAATGTAAATACTGGCTAAGCAAGGTTGGGCTCATCGAACGCGCCGACGATCCGGCCGGCGATTTGCCCTATGGAGCGCAGCGGCGCTTGGAAATTGCCAGGGCCATGTGCATCGACCCTCTGCTTCTCTGCCTTGATGAACCAGCAGCTGGTCTGAATCCACGGGAGTCCGATGAACTCAATCAGCTTTTGCGTTTTATCCGCTCCACCCACAAGATTGGCATTCTTCTGATCGAGCATGACATGAGCGTGGTGATGGGAATTTCAGATCATGTGATCGTGCTTGATTACGGCCAGAAGCTCTCCGATGGCACTGCTGCGGCTGTAAGAAGGGACCCCGCAGTGATTCGTGCCTATCTGGGCGTCGACGAGAAGGAACTGGAAACGGCTGCCAAACAGGGTGATGAGGCCCTGAAGGCCGTGGTGCGGGATGTGCAATCCATAGAGGCGCCTGGCAAGAAAACCCGCCCCGCCTCGTCCAGGGACGAACCGTGATGCGGTCGCTTCTCTCTATCCGCGGAGTTGAAACGTTCTACGGTCGTATCCAGGCCCTGCGCGGGGTCGATCTTGAGGTGAACGAGGGCGAAATTGCTACCCTCATCGGCTCAAATGGTGCCGGCAAGTCCACCCTTATGATGACTGTGTGCGGCGTCAACCGTGCACGCTCCGGCAGCATCGTTTACGACGGAAGAGACATCACGCAACTTCCCACTCACCAGATCATGCGGCTCGGAATTTCACAGGCGCCTGAGGGAAGGCGCATCTTTCCTCGCATGTCGGTCATGGAAAATTTACAGATGGGTGCGTCCGTCGGCGACCCTAAGCATTTTAGCGACGATCTCGAACGGGTCTTTGCGCTTTTTCCCATTCTGCGCAAGCGTCAAAACCAGCGCGGCGGTACTCTTTCGGGCGGTGAGCAGCAGATGCTCGCCATAGCTCGCGCGCTGATGGCCAGACCTCGCCTCCTACTCCTGGATGAACCCTCGCTTGGCCTTGCGCCCCTCCTCGTCAAGCAAATATTCGAAACCATTCGCGAGCTGAATCAGAGCCAGGGGATCACCGTGTTTCTTGTCGAGCAGAATGCCTTTCACGCATTGCAGTTAGCCCACCGGGGGTATGTGATGGTTAATGGCCGCATCACGCTAACCGGCGCCGGCCGTGAGCTTCTCGCGCGGGATGAAATCAGGTCGGCCTATCTCGAAGGCGGCGTACATTAGAAGGAACCCCGGAAAGTGCAGCTGGCGCGTCTGGTAAGCGAAAATAACTTCTGGATCTTCTTTTTCTTAACATGCGTGTTCGGCGGCGGTGCAGCCTTTCTGGCTGGCCGTACCCTCGCCCAGAAGTGGCGCCCTGTATGGCAGGCCGTTTTTTATATGCTACTGCTTGGAGTTGCAGTCCGGTTCTTCCACTACGCTTTGTTCACAGAACCCCTCGTCTCGCCCTATTATTTCGTTGTGGATTGCATTGTTTTGATCGGGGCGGCCCTTCTGGGGTACCGGCTTAAGCGTGTATCGCAGATGACCACGCAGTATCGTTGGCTATATGAAAGGGCCGGCCCATTAACCTGGCGCGAACGCAAAGCGGGTGGCTGACACGAGGGTTTTGGAAGTGCTAGGGTCCCAGCCAATTCTCGCGAATTGCGCAACAACCGCAAACGCAGAGTGAAGTACGCGCCGGAAGGCGCTTAACAAGGGAGTAAGGGTATGAGAATGAGAAAATTCCTGATGGCAGGGGTGGCGCTCGGCTTCGGCCTGGCGATGACGGCCTCGGCCGCGCTGGCAGACATTCAAATCGCCGCCGCAGGTCCGATGACCGGCCAATATGCCTCCTTCGGCGAGCAGCTCAAACGGGGTGCCGAAATGGCCGTGCAAGAGCTGAACGATGCTGGCGGCGTCAACGGCGAAAAGCTTGCCCTGAACATCGGAGACGACGCTTGCGATCCGAAACAGGCCGTCGCGGTCGCCAATGACCTGGCGTCCAAGAAGGTCGTATTCGTCGCCGGCCACTTCTGCTCCGGATCATCGATTCCTGCCTCGGCCGTGTATGCAGAGGAGAACATTGTCCAGATCACTCCGGCCTCCACGAATCCGAAATTCACTGATGAGCGACCGGGGCCGGGCGTTTTTCGCGTCTGCGGCCGCGACGACAAGCAGGGTATCGTTGCCGGCAAGTATCTTGCCAAGGCCTTCGCTGGGAAGAACATTGCCATTCTCGACGACAAGAGCGCCTATGGTAAGGGTCTGGCCGATGAAACTCGAAAGGCTCTCAACGAGGCTGGCGGCAAGGAAGCCCTGAACGAGTCCTACACTGCCGGCGAAAAGGACTACACCGCGCTGGTCTCGAAGCTCAAAAGCGCCAACATCGACGTTGTCTATGTCGGCGGATACCACACCGAAGCGGGCCTGATCCTGCGTCAGATGCGCGATCAGGGCCTCAACGCATTGCTGGTCTCGGGTGACGCGTTGGTGACAAACGAGTTCTGGACAATCACCGGCCCGGCTGGCGAAGGTACGCTCATGACCTTTTCTCCGGATCCGCGCAACAATCCGAAGTACGCCGACCTCGTCAAAAAGTTTAAGGACTCAGGTTTCGATCCTGAAGGCTACACGCTCTACGCCTATGCCGCCGTGATGGTATGGGCCGATGCGGTGAAGCGCGCAGGCGGCCTCGAGTTCGACAAGGTCGTCGATGCGATCAACAAGACCGATTCCGACTCAGCCGTCGGTCATATTGCCTATGACGACAAGGGCGACCTGAAGGAAGCCAACTACGTATGGTACAAGTGGTCGAACGGCGCATACGCCGAAGACCCGTCCATCCAGTAATTGCTGCCAGTCACTTTTTGGGCCCGCGTGAGGCGACTCGCGCGGGCTTTTCACTGGGCAATTCCACTTCGGCAGATAATACGCTACACAGGCGGGGCGATATGAAAGCGTTTTTCGTTCACATCAAATGCGAGTTGGGAGCTGCTTACAAGGTGGCGACTGCGGTCGCCGATGCTGAAATTGCTTCCGAAATCTATTCCACCGCGGGCGACTACGACCTGCTGGTGAAATTCTATGTTGAGGAGAACGTGGACATCGGCCATTTCGTAAACGAGAGGCTGCACACGATCCCCGGTATCAGGGATACCCACACCATCATCACGTTTCGAGCCTTTTGATGGTCCTTAACATCCCAATCGTTTTAGTCTTTTACCTATTAACGGCGGGCGAGTTGTTTGCTGCAGACGCCGCCGAAAGAGAGGTTCTCGGCTTCTCCCCTGACGGCCGCTATTTCGCTTTTGAACAGTTCGGCATTCAAGACGGCTCGGGGTTTCCCTATTCCGAGATCGTGCTAATCGACCTTGAAGCTGACAAGTGGGTCGAAGGAACGCCGATTCGCGTGCGGCTTGAGGACGAAAGTCAAAGCCTCCAAAAGGCTCGTCGTCAGGCAAGGGATCAAGCCGAACCTCATCTGGCAAAAATGGCGATTGAAAACAATGCTCTCATCCTTGCCAGCAATTCGGTCTATCAGGAAATGCCAAATCCGCGAGCAATGACCTTTCGCACCTTCTATACGACCTTCGGGCACCTCGAGCCGATCGATCCTGCAAATGAGAACGCAATAGGCATCCTTCTCGACGAATTCGTCCTACCCACGCCGGAAGGCTGTCCGATTGGCGATACGCCCATGGCTGGATTTGCGCTGAAAGCAAGGCGCGGCAGCGAAGCCTATGTCGAGGTTCATCGCGATACGACGATTCCGCCCTCGCGCGGCTGCCCCCTCAGATACTCCCTATCGGATGCGGTAGCATTATCGACCGCTGATGGTAACACGCAAAAATTGGTTATGCTGGTCAACGTATTTTCCTTCGGCTTTGAAGGCGCCGACCGCCGCTTTATTGCCGTACCGGTGAACTGAACACTAAGTCCCCAACATGATCCCCCGCTATGCACGCCCCGAGATGTCCTCCATTTGGAGCTCCGATACGCGTTATCGCATCTGGTTCGAAATCGAGGCTCATGCCGCCGACGCCATGGCAGATCTTGGTCTCATCCCCAAGGGTGCTGCGCAAACGCTTTGGCAAAAGGGCAAGAACGCAAAGTTCGATGCCGCCCGCATCGCGGCGATCGAAGCCACGGTAAAGCATGATGTGATTGCGTTTCTGACTCATCTCGCCGAGATCGTTGGGCCCGAGGCGCGTTTTGTTCACCAGGGAATGACCTCCTCGGACGTATTGGATACCTGCCTGAACGTACAACTCGTTCGCGCCTCCGACATTTTGCTGACCGACCTTGACGAGCTGCTGTCCGCTCTCAAGAAACGCGCCTTTGAGCACAAAAACACGCCGTGTATCGGCAGAAGTCACGGCATCCACGCCGAGCCCACGACCTTCGGCCTGAAGCTTGCCTACGCTTATGCCGAGTTTGCTCGCGCCCGCGAGCGGCTGAGCCGCGCGCGCCGCGAGGTGGCCACGTGTGCCCTTTCAGGCGCGGTCGGCACCTTCGCAAACGTCGATCCCCGCATCGAGGCTCATGTCGCCAAGCAAATGGGACTAGAGGTGGAGCCGATATCGACACAGATCATTCCGCGCGACCGCCATGCAATGTATTTCGCCACCCTGGCGGTCATCGCAAGTTCAGTGGAGCGGCTGGCCACCGAAATCCGGCATTTGCAAAGAACTGAAGTTCTGGAAGCGGAAGAGCACTTCTCCGAGGGCCAAAAAGGGTCCTCCGCAATGCCGCATAAGCGCAACCCCGTCTTGTCCGAAAACCTCACGGGTCTGGCGCGCCTGATTAGATCCGCCGTCGTGCCCGCCTTGGAAAATGTCGTGCTGTGGCACGAGCGGGATATTTCCCACTCTTCGGTGGAGCGCGGGATCGCCCCTGACACGACAGTTCACCTGGATTTCGCCCTCGATCGGTTAACCAACATCATCTCGAAACTTGTTGTCTACCCCGACAACATGGAGGCGAACCTGCATAGGCTCGGCGGCCTCGTTCATTCGCAACGCGTTCTCCTGGCCCTTGTTCAAAAGGGTCTAGGGCGCGACGAGGCTTACGCGTTGGTGCAGCGAGTTGCCATGCCGGTCTGGAAGACCAAGGTCGATTTCGCCTCGCTTCTCAAGTCGAATCCTGCGGTTGCGAAACTCCTCACGCCAAGCGAAATCGATGAGTTGTTCGATTTGCGCTACCACATGAAGCATGTCGATTTGATTTTCAGTCGCGTATTCGATCAAAGCTACCTTTAATCGGCTACCAGTGAATTCGAATGCGCGTGTGGTCGAATCCGTATCTCAGCACGAGATGGTAGAGCCTTCTGGCATTGCTCGGATGGAGCCTGACGCACCCGTGCGATGCTCTTCGGCCGAGCCGCTTGACGTATTGTGTACCGTGGATCGCATATCCCCCGCGAAAGAATACCGAATGCGGCATCGGCGAGTTCTCATATTTGCTCGAATAGTGCATGCGCCGCAAAAGATACGGCCTATAGCTTCCCGTAGGCGTGCCATAACCGCTTCGCCCGGTCGAAACCGGCCAGCGAGCGTAGGTTGAGCCCCCAACGGTGACCGTCATGACCTGCCGCGACAAGTCAATGTTAGCGACCAGATTTGCACTCGCTGAGGGAGGGAAAAGCAAAAGCGCGGCGAGCGCCAAAACAACGGAGGTGCGATGAACGGAGCGCATGGACGAAACTCAGCGGTAAGCGGCGAGCGTAGAACGGCAAACAAAATCATGAATCAGGACCTCGACTGGATCAAGGTGCCTGGCCATCACAAACGCGCGAAATCAACAATGGTTCATGTGCTCGCCCATCAGAGCCCCGGGTTGACGCACCGCCGCTTGGGCAAACATTAATCGAACAGGAATTCGCGCCCAATTTTTACAAGGCGAACACCATTATAGGAGATGATATCGGCGGTGGCGTAGGTTTCGGAAAGCGTGGCGGGAAGGAAGCTGCCGGTCCCAACCATATCAAGCGGGGCGTTGGCTGCTCCCATGACCTGACATTTCTGCGGATCGAACCCCGACGACCCGACAATCCTTGCTTGCGGGAATCCAGCCTTGTCTAGGGCCCGTCGAACATGAATGATTGACGCAACCGAAACCCCCTTGCCGAACAATATGCGGCGCACCTTGTCGACCAGGATGTTGTTCGGGTCGAGCTGGAAGGCTCTCTGCCCAAGAACTTTTTCGACGATATTGTACTCACCTGTCACGCCGAGCCACACGCCTACAATCTCGACCGACTTCTCATAATCGAGACCCTCGGCGAATCTCCCGCCATGAGTGTCAAGCCGTATACCGAAGAGCTTACCTTTCGACTGAAGTTTTTGATCGTTGTAGAACCAATCAGCGCACCTCAGCGCGTCCGACACCTCATGGCCGGTGTAGTCGACCAGAGCCGTCAAGATTGTCGCCTCGCTGATGGTCTCGGCAAATAACTTCAGCGCTTTCAGCACATCGCCCCCCGTATAGCCGACGAGCGAGTGTGGCATCGTGCCTTTGCCCTTCGCCGTGCCGAAAAATGGCGCTGTCATGTCCTGCGAGGACCCGACAAACCCTTTGACTTTCGGATTTACCCGGCGTGCCGCCTCCGACCCGATGGATGCGCCGTAGGCTCCCAAGAGATTCATGTCTGCGCCGGTGCCGTGGCGCGCGTGCATGTCGAGAAATTCGGCATATGGCACCGCCAGGCACATTTCGTAAGCGTTGTTGGCCGAAACACACGGAAATCCGATCTTCTGCAGAAAAAGGGTCTCGACTTCCGAAAGCCGCGCCATCGGACCGGTGATTTCCATCATCTTGACCTCGGATGGAACAAGCTCACCTTCGGCGAAGAAGCGCTTAACGCGCGCCTCCGGCACCGTTCGTCGCACCAGCCGTTCTGCCGGCTCGAGTGCCGCAATGACTCTCCGCCGCATGAAAATCGCGAATGTCACCTCAACATCGCCATGGGCCGCGACGATGCGCGAAGTATGCGTAAAATATTTGTCGCTCTGCTCCGATACCGCCCCGGCCTGGAGGCATAGATCGACGATTTTCTCCAGTGTTGCTTCGCGGCTGAGTGAAACGGGTGTTTTCTGGTCCATGGTCGGCCTTCCTTGGCAAGCTTCGCGCAAGTGCCGTCGAGCGTCAAATCCTGTGCTATTCTTTCAATATTTGCTCAATGCCGCGACCGAGGTAGACGGCATCGGAGCCCACCGGAAAGTATGTGTATCCTAATGACAGGTATCTTCGCGCCAAAGCCATGTTGGCGCAATAGATGCCGCAGATAATGTTCGCCTTCTTCGCTGCCTTTGCGATAGTGCCGATCGCCTGTTGTGTTTCATCAAGCTGCGTGTCGTTGGATCTGCCGTTGGTAAGCGATATCGATAAGTCTGACGGGCCAACGAAAACTCCGTCAAGCCCCGCCGTTGCGCAGATTGCATCGACGGCCTCCAGTGCCTGCCGCGTCTCGACCATGGCGAAGGCCATTACGATGTTGTTCGCCTTCTGCAGATATTCGCTAGGAGCCATTCCTGAAATGGATGTGGCCGCATAAGATCCCCAACTGCGCTCACCCACCGGCGGATACTTTGTGAACGAAACGAGCCGCCGCGCATCTTGTGGCGTATTCACCATTGGCATGACGATCCCTTGCGCCCCGACATCAAGCAGCCGGCCGGCGGTTCCCCAGCCCTCCAAAGGAACACGGACGATGGGAGCTTTTTCGTAGGCTAGCGCAACTTGTACGAGGCTCACCGCCTCGCCGAAATCCATGAGCCCATGCTGCATGTCGATAGCGACGGCGCCAAACTCAGACCGCGCCATAACGGCAGCTTGTGAAACGCCGGGAAATCCGATCCAACAAGAGTATAGCGGTTTTCCAGACGTGAACTTCTGTCTTAGTGATGGAATTGCCAAGGAACGCTCCGCAAACCAGCCTGTCTAATCTAGTGCGTTTTGAATCTGATCGACCGCCGTTAACATCAGCTCATCCATGGTCCGGCGTATTTGATGATCGGACTGCGCAACCTTTTTCGCATCGAAATCCGCCCGCACTTTCCGGAAAACATCTTCATCGCCAGGTTCGGTGAAATCCGCGCTTACGACGGTCCGCGCGTAGGCTTCCGCTTCGGGGCCTGTCAAGCCTAGCTTTTCCGCCGCCCACAGCCCGAGGAGCTTGTTTCGCCGTGCAACAGCCTTGAACCGCAATTCCTGGTCATGCGCGAATTTGCTTTCGAAACCTTCTTTTCGCTTATCGAAAGTGGTCATCGGCCACTGCTCCTTGAAATCGTTCAATATTGGGTCACTGTGACAGATAGCTGCGCTCACCGGTTAAATCAACTCCTGGTGCGACCCTTTGCTGCCCTAATCTTGTGCACCAATTGGCATACTGTTTGGCCTGTTGTATTGAGCTGTTGATGCCGCCATGTGTTGGTTCGGACAAGGTTGTTTCGCTCCGAAACCTCCACTATTCTTTGACTACCTTAGAGGCGACAAAGCGAATCGACACCTCCAAGACATGGTAAGCCAAAGGCTCCCAACGCACGCTCTTGAAGCCGGAATGGGAAGACGACGTCTTTGAGGAAAGGGGAATGAGGTACATGAACCAGCGCCGCACCCGCGTATATGAGGGCAAGGCCAAGATACTATATGAAGGCCCTGAACCCGGTACTCTGATTGTCCACTACAAGGATGATACCACCGCCTTCAATAATCAAAAAAAACAGGTGATTGACGGGAAAGGCGTTTTGAACAACCGCATCTCGGAGCTGATTTTCTCCAAGCTGAACGATATCGGAGTGCCTACGCATTTTCTGAAGCGCCTCAACATGCGCGAACAGCTCATTCGTGCGGTTGAAATAATTCCCCTCGAGGTCGTTGTGCGGAACGTTGCAGCGGGCTCCCTCGCCAAACGGCTTGGGCTCGCTGAGGGTACCGCCCTGCCCCGCTCGATCATCGAATTCTATTACAAGAACGATGAGCTCGGAGATCCCATGGTCTCCGAGGAGCACATCACCGCCTTTGGCTGGGCCAATCCCCAGGAAATTGATGACGTCATGGCGCTCGCCATTCGCATCAATGATTTCTTGTCCGGGTTGTTCCTGGGCATAGGCATCCGCCTTGTCGATTTTAAGCTCGAATTTGGTCGCCTTTACGAAGGCGAAATGATGAGGATAGTGCTCGCCGACGAAATCAGTCCCGATTCCTGCCGCCTTTGGGATATCAAGACCAACGAAAAGCTCGACAAAGACCGTTTCCGGCGCGACCTCGGCGGGTTGGTCGAAGCATATCAGGATGTCGCACGCCGGCTCGGCATCATCGAAGGCGAACTATCAGAACGGCCGAAGCCGAAGCTGGTCAAATCCGACTAGCGATGAAGGCGAGGATCACCATTACTCTCAAGCATGGCGTGCTCGATCCTCAGGGCAAGGCCATCGAAGGCGCGCTGGGATCTTTGGGTTTCACCGGAGTGGAGAATGTTCGTCAGGGTAAATACATCGAGTTGGACGTCACGGAGACCAACACGGATCAGGCAAGATCCAAGCTCAAGGCCATGTGCGAGAAGCTTCTCGCCAACACCGTAATCGAGAACTATCACATCGACCTGGGATGAAATCGGCTATCATTCTGTTTCCCGGCATCAACCGCGATGGCGACATGCGCAAGGCGCTGGAGTCGGTCACCGGTACTCGACCCATCACGGTTTGGCATGGAGAAAGCGAGTTGCCGAATGTCGAGTTGGCGGTCATTCCCGGTGGTTTCTCATATGGAGACTACCTGCGCTGCGGCGCCATTGCCGCTCGTTCTCCCATCATGGCCGACGTCAAAGCAAAGGCGGCAAGGGGCCTCAAGGTTCTTGGAGTCTGCAACGGTTTCCAGATTCTCACCGAAGCTGGCTTGCTGCCGGGCGTTCTTGTCAGAAACTCCGGTCTCAAGTTTGTCTGCCGCCAGGTGAAGCTCAAGGTGGAGAACAATCGTACCTTCTTCACTAACCGCCTACAGAAGGGCACGGTCGTACGCTGTCCTGTCGCCCACGGCGAGGGTAATTACTTTGCCGATGCCAAAACGGTTGCACGCCTCGAGGATGAAGGGCGTATCGTGTTCCGTTATGTCGAAGAGACAAATCCAAATGGCGCAGTGAGTGACATTGCCGGCATCATCAATGAAGCCGGCAACGTCATCGGGTTGATGCCGCATCCAGAGAACATGATTGAGGCTCTACATGGTGCGAGCGATTGCCGTCCGCTGTTCGAAAGTCTCCGGGTGGCGGCGTGAAGCTCAAGCCCCGTGCAGCGGTGGCGCCGGCTTCGGTCATGACGCCCGATCTGGTTGCCCAACACGGCCTGAAGCCCGAGGAGTATCAGCGAATTCTCGATCTCCTCGGTCGCGAGCCGACCATCACTGAGCTTGGGATTTTCTCAGCCATGTGGAACGAGCACTGCTCTTACAAATCGTCAAAGGCATGGCTGAAGACCCTTCCAACCAGCGGCGAACGCGTGATTCAGGGGCCGGGAGAGAATGCCGGCGTTGTCGATTTCGGCGATGGCGATGCCATTATCTTCAAGATGGAAAGTCACAACCACCCCTCCTTCATAGAGCCGTACCAGGGAGCTGCCACCGGCGTCGGCGGTATCTTGCGCGATGTGTTTACGATGGGAGCCCGACCTATCGCCGCCTTGAACGCCCTGCGCTTCGGATCCCCGGCACATCCTAGGACCAGGCACCTCGTCTCAGGCGTGGTCGCCGGCATAGGAGGCTACGGCAATTCCTTCGGCGTACCGACCGTCGGCGGGGAAGTGAATTTTCATCCGCGCTACAACGGCAACATCCTGGTGAATGCCATGGCTATCGGTCTCGCCAAGGCTGATCGGATCTTCTACTCCAAGGCAGAAGGAGTGGGTCTTCCGGTCGTCTATCTGGGAGCGAAGACTGGCCGCGATGGCATTCATGGCGCCACCATGGCGTCAACCGTGTTTGACGATCGCGCCGAGGAGAAGCGTCCCACTGTTCAGGTCGGTGATCCATTTACCGAGAAATGTCTGCTTGAGGCCTGTTTGGAATTGATGGACAGCGACGCGGTGGTGGCCATTCAGGATATGGGTGCTGCAGGCCTGACGTGCTCGGCCGTTGAAATGGGGGCCAAGGGCGATCTCGGCATCGACCTCGATCTCGACAAGGTACCCTGTCGCGAGCCAGGTATGAGTGCGTATGAAATGATGCTGTCCGAAAGCCAGGAACGAATGCTCATGGTTCTGAGGCCCGATAAGGAGAGGATCGCAGAAGCAATCTTCAGAAAATGGGGGCTTGATTTCGCTGTCATCGGCACCACCACCGACACGCTACGCTTCCGCGTCAAACATCGCGGCGACGTCATGGCCGATCTTCCGATCAAGGAGCTTGGCGATCAGGCCCCCATGTACGAGCGACCCTGGATAAAGCCGCAGCCGCAGCCATTTCTTAAGGATGTTGCTCCTCCAAACGACTTGAAAAGCGCCCTCCTTAAACTTGTCAGCTCACCTGATCTCAGCTCGCGCCGCTGGGTGTGGGAGCAATACGACCACCTGATTCAGTCGAACACTGCTCAGCTTCCTGGTGGGGACGCTGCAGTAATCCGGCTCAACGCGAGCGGCAAAGCCCTGGCGGCGACAACCGATGTCACTCCGCGATACGTTGAAGCTGACGCATACGAGGGAGGCAAACAAGCTGTTGCCGAATGCTGGCGCAACCTGACGTCTGTCGGTGCCGAACCGGTCGCCGTTACGGACAATCTCAATTTCGGCAATCCCGAACGACCTGAAATCATGGGGCAGTTCGTCATGGCTGTAAAAGGGATAGGCGACGCCTGCCGGGCGTTAGGCTTCCCCGTCGTCTCGGGGAACGTCTCCCTCTACAATGAGACAAGCGGGCAAGGGATCTTGCCCACACCAGTGATCGGCGGCGTTGGTTTGATCCCCGATGTTCGGCAAATGGCCACCCTTGCGTTCAAAGCGGAAGGCGACGACATCCTTTTGATCGGCGGCCACGGAACTCACTTGGGACAGTCGATATATTTGCGGGAAATCCATCTGCGCGAGGAAGGCCCGCCTCCCCCGGTCGATCTACAAAAGGAAAAGCGGCACGGAGATTTCGTCCGCGCGCTCATTCGCGCCGGCAGGGTAACTGCCTGTCATGACATTTCCGATGGCGGACTTCTGATTGCACTTGCCGAGATGGCTCTGGCCGGCACGCTTGGTGCAAGCATCTCGGGAAGCGATATCCTTGACCATGCTTCGCTCTTTGCCGAGGATCAAGGCCGCTACATAGTGACCTGCCACCCCGAAGGTACGGCGCAGATTCTTCATGCAGCCGCTTCGAAAGGCATAGATGCGGTTCATCTGGGCAGGGTTGCGCAAGGCGCATTGATTGTAGAAGGTTTGCTCTCTATATCGTTGGACGAGCTCAAACGCGCGCACGATGGCTGGTTTCCGGCCTTCATGCAATCCTAGGATCGCCCATGGCCATGGACGCAAAATCGATCGAGGCGCTGATTCGCCAGGCCCTGCCTGACGCGGAGGTCGAGATCCGCGATCTCGCCGGCGACGGTGATCATTTTGCCGCCAATGTCGTATCGGCCGCTTTCCGCGGAAAATCGCGCGTTCAGCAGCATCAAATGGTTTACCAGGCTTTGCAGGGCAAAATGGGAGGCGAACTTCATGCCCTTGCTCTGCAAACCAGCGCGCCCAAGGAATAAAGAAAGGCCCACCTGCCATGCCCGACATCAATCAAGTGATCGACAATGAAGTGAAATCGAACGACGTGGTGTTGTTTATGAAGGGCACCCCCGCGGTCCCGATGTGCGGGTTCTCTGGCCGCCTCGTCCAGATCCTGAATCACGTGGGTGTTCCCTTCAAGGGGATTAATGTGCTTGAGAGCGACGAATTGCGCCAGGGCATAAAGGCCTATGCCAACTGGCCAACGATCCCACAGCTCTATGTGAAAGGTGAATTCGTTGGCGGTTGCGACATTGTCACGGAAATGTTCCAGTCGGGCGAGTTGAAACAACTGTTGGCCGACAAGGGAATTGGCTAGAACTCGAAATCTCTTTCGCTGCAATGATGAGGATGACGCCACAAACCCCGGCAAACGACATTCGCGGGGCCTAGCGCCGGGAATCTAGTTGGCAACTGACAACTCTGCCACCCCAAGCACAGCCACGACGGTTCTCTGTACACATGAATAGGCCCGTCAATGCCATGCTGCTTACCATGCTCATTTGGGGCATTGGGCCCGTCTTCATTCGCTCCCTTTCCCTCGATCTTGGTCCCACAAACGCTCTTCTCATTCGCTACGCACTCGTCGGCATTGGCTTTGCTGTTGGTCTCTGTGTGGTCACCGGCAAGAGAATTGAGCGCAACGACTGGCCACGGATCGTATTCATCTCGTTGGTCGGAGTTCTCGGCTACAATCTTGGCTCGGTGTTCGGCTTCGAACTCGTCCCGGCCAGCATAGGGGGGATAATTATCGGCACTCAGCCGCTGCTGATTGTTTTGATGGCAGCGATTATTTTCCGCACGCCTCCCAGTCCCGCAGCCATGATTGGCCTGCTGATCGCTTTCGCCGGCACCATAGTGCTGTTCTGGAACGACCTGAGTTTTGCAAAGGGAAATGGTAAGCTCGCGCTTGGCGCCCTATACGTTTTTCTGAGCGGCTTTGCTTGGGCCATTTACGTCGTACTTGCAAAGCCCTTGATCCTCAAATATGGCACCTACCGGATCAGCGCGATCACTATACTCATCGCTAGCGTGCCGCTTCTGGCCTTTGTGTCGGCCGACACATTCGAAACGATTAGAACCATGTCGCTCCGCAGTTGGGCGGAAATGCTTTACATGGTCGTCATCGCCAGCCTTATTGCCACTGTCACCTGGAACTACGCTGCGGCTCGCCTGTCCAGCGTTGCTACCGGCGCGTTCTTGTACCTGGTCCCCGTTATCGCCGTGCTCGCCGGCGCTGTGATTCTCAACGAAACTGTCACCCTGAGCATGGCGGCTGCTGGAGCGCTCATCCTGCTCGGCGTAGCAGTGGCCCAGTATTCCGACCGCATTACTGACGAGCTTCGCTCACGCTTCCCAAACCTGTCCACATCGAGTTTCCTTCCATACGCAGCGTTGTTGCTGGCAGTAGTCATGTGGGGTCTGGTTCCGGTCGCTCTCCGATATCTAGTGAAGGACATGCGGCCCGAAACGATCCTGTTTCTCAGGCTGTTTCCCGCGGGTCTTTTTGCTGTCTTGATCCTGCTTGCGGTGGGAATGAAGCCCATGGCGAGGCAGGACTGGCAGCGGCTTGTTTTGGCTGCGCTCCTAGGTAATTGCGGGTATCAAATTCTTGCTCATTTCGGCATCGAAACTGTGCCCGCCAGCTGGACCGGCATAATCTTCAGCCTTGAACCGCTGTTCGTGGCCCTATTTGCTGTCGCACTCGCGCGCGAGCAACTCACCGCCCAACTCGTCACCGGGATGGCGATCGCCCTGGCAGGCGTCGGTATTTTGAGTCTGGGCAGCGCCTCGTCGGTTGTCAGTAATGTGGGCCTCATGGGCCTGATGCTCGTTTTTTTAAGCACGATGGGCTGGGGCATCTACACCGTACTGATCCGCCCGCTCGCCATTCGCTACGGTAGCTTCGAGATCTCGTGCCTCACCCTCGCCGTTTCGGGTCTTTTCATGGCTTTGTTCATACGGCCGGGCATCGACAGCGAAATTGCGGAACTTTCAATGCCACAATGGGGAGCGATGGGCTTTCTGGTCATTTTCGGCACGCTCTTTGCCGTCATCTTGTGGAACTATGGGATCACGCGAATCGAAAGTTCCGCTGCCGGGATGTTCCTCTATGTCCAGCCGGCGGTTGCGGGGCTCGGCGGCGTGCTCCTCCTCAGCGAAACAGTGACCTGGCCGCTGATAGCGGGTGGTGCCATCGTTTTGGCTGGCGTGGCCATATCCCAATGGAAACAGGTGCAGCTTGAGGCGCCGCGGGCCCAGGTGCCCGAAAGACTTAGAACGGCGGTGGAAAGGCTCGTTGCCTCGTCAAAGGAAAGTCAAAGGATCAAGTAGCAGACATCCATGCATGAATCGCGTCCCGGCCATGCCTTGCAGCACAGCGAGCAACGCCTATCCTGCCCGGACCCGACCCGAGGAAGTCCATGATACCGAGTGCTTTGCAGCGCGACCGCTGGTTTTATGCACCAACCGTCATCATCGTGGCGGGGTGCATTGTCGCCATCATTTCGTTCGGCGTCCGCTCCTCCATGGGTCTCTTCACCTACCCCATATCTGAGTTCCATCAATGGGATCGTGAAATCTACGGCCTTGCCATGGCGTTACAGAACCTCGTGTGGGGTATGGCGCAGCCCATCGCTGGGGCTTTTGCCGATCGTTATGGACCCTCGCGTGTCGTTGCCGCCGGTGCGCTTGTCTACGCCTTGGGCACTGGGATGATGGCCTTTGCGCACACGCCCACTCTCATCTACTTGGCAGGGGGGTTGCTCGTGGGCATTGGCGCTGCCACAGCGTCTTTCTTCATTGTCATGGCGGCGTTCGGCCGGCTTGTGCCTCCCGAGAAGCGCTCCTGGGCGTTTGGCATAGCAACCGCAGCAGGCTCGATGGGCCAGTTCATATTCGCTCCCCTGGGCCAAGGGTTCATCGCGGCCTTTGGTTGGCAAACCGCACTGCTATGGCTTGCAGCGATTGCCTTGCTCATGGTGGTGTTTGCGATCCCGTTGAACGCTCCTTCAGCCCGCACCGCCGCGGCCGCAAAGGATGACACGACGATCACTCTTCGCAGTGCGGTCACCGGCGCTTTCGGTCATCCGAGTTTCATTCTTCTCGTTCTTGGCTTTTTCGTCTGCGGCTTCCAACTCGCCTTCGTCACCATTCACCTCCCTGCCTATTTGGTGGAGCATGGAATAAGTGCCTGGCTGGCTGCCTTCGCAATTGCCATCATAGGAATATTCAATGTGATTGGTTCCTACGCCGCCGGAGTCATCGGCAGCAAATACAAGAAACGTTTTTCCCTTGCCACCATCTATCTCCTGCGTTCCCTTTTTGTAACCTTGTTCATATCATTGCCCGTTACTCCCGCCACAACGCTGATCTTCACCGCCAGTATGGGACTTTTGTGGTTATCGACCGTGCCCCTCACCATGGGCCTTGTCACCGTCATGTTCGGCATCCGGTACATGGCAACCCTTTATGGTTTCGTTTTCCTAAGTCACCAAGTGGGATCATTCTTCGGTGTCTGGCTCGGAGGAAGGTTTCACGATATCTACGGCACCTATGATCCGGTCTGGTGGATGGGTGTGGCGCTTGGACTCTTCGCCGCCCTCGTGCACTGGCCAATTCGCGAGGAGCGCGCCCCCGCCTTCGCAACATGACTCGCATGGCAGCCAGCTGGCCCGGACATCGCCTTGCCTGGAAACTCGCCGCCGCGGTACTCCTCATCTGGCTTCTGCTCCTGTTCTCCATCGTGCGTGCGGCAGCCTTGGATCCGCACGCGAGTGGAAAAATGCTCGCCGTTTTCGAACCCGGCATGACCCAGGATGTAATTTTTCAGCGTATTGTCGCTGCCGGCGGAAACCCGCTTCGCAGCACTTGGCTTCCCTTTGTGTGGGTGGTGGCGGGCGAGGAAGCAGGCTTTGCCGGTAGACTCAAGGATCAAGGTGCCATCGGCGCCTACGGCGAATTGCCCTTCGCGCCCGCTGTAGCTGGATGCTTTGTCTATGCCGATGCGAAGATCGCCCAGCTCATGGACCTGCGGCCGTAGCAGCACTCTCCCGGCCAAGCTGCTGACGTCGTAACCATTATGGTTAATCCATAATTAACGAGTTGACCGCAACCTAAAGACTGGTGGAGCATTTGCATCAGGAGACCCGCGGCAGGAGCCACGACCTAGGAGCAATGAAATGAGGATCAGCCGGGATTTCGAATGTCAGTTGCATGGCTATTCACTGACTACGGCAGAGATTCTCTACTACATGCCCGACTACCGCGACCTGCTGCAAACGTTTGTTTGGCAAGATTACGATCTTGCTCCGCGTTTTCCAAAACTCATTCGGTTCCTGGATTTCTGGACACGCAATCTCGACGGCCCGCTTGCCAGCGTGCGCGTCACACATCGTGGCCTGATTAGAACCGCCGAGATGCGCCTCATCGCCCAGGAATGGAAGCTTCATTGAATCGCTAGCATTCTGACGCAAGCGAAAACAAACGAGCTACCGCGAGTAATATTCCACTACCAGCGCCGGATCCATCTGCACCGGATAGGGCACGTCTGAAAGTGCAGGCATTCTCGTGAGTTTTGCGGTCATTCGCTTGTGGTCTGCCTCGACGTAATCAGGCACATCGCGCTCCGCAATCTGCAAAGACTCAAGCAGAACCGGCAGCTCTTTCGACTTTTCCTTTACTTCGATGACATCGCCGACCTTCAACCGAATCGAAGCGACGGAAACCTTCCTGCCATTAACCTTGACGTGCCCGTGGCTAATGAATTGGCGAACCGCATGCATTGTTGGGGCAAATTTGGCGCGGTAGCACAAGGCATCGAGCCGTCGTTCCAGCAAGCCAATGAGATTCTCAGACGTGTCGCCCGGCATCCTCGATGCTTCGGCATAGATCTTGTGAAACTGACGCTCCGAAATGTTGGCGTAGTACCCTTTGAGCTTCTGTTTCGCTCTCAGCTGCACGCCGAAGTCAGAGAGCTTGCCTTTGCGTCGCTGGCCGTGTTGCCCGGGTCCATAGTCGCGGCGGTTGACCGGGCTTTTCGGTCTGCCCCAGATATTCTCGCCGAGTCGGCGATCAAGCTTGTATTTCGCGCTGGCGCGTTTTGTCATTTGGAGACTCCAGTATCGTCAACCAATCGTTGACAGCCCCGAAGAGCCGTCGACCATGAAGCTCACCCTCCTCTGCCGGCGACCGGCTGACAGGCCCCCAGCCAAACGCGCGAACGGCAGCCGGAAAACCTCGGGTAAGCAAAACGCGGAAAGGCTACCCCTTCCGCGGCTGGTCGGTCATCTACAGGCAATCAGCGGGACTGTCAAATCGGACACTCCACGATTTGATGTATCGGAAATCCCATTGCGTCATAGGCTTTCGACCTTGCCGCGATTTCCTGGGCCGATGTGAAGATTGCGGTTCCCGATCTGGGCCCCGATTTCTGGTCCCCCAAAACGTGCTGCTTAAGCACATCCACCACCCGTCGGGCGATTGCCGGTGCCGGGTCGATATAATCGACGGGCCACGGGGCAGCCTTTCGTATGTCATCCAGCAGCAGAGGGTAATGGGTGCAGCCGAGCACCACCATATCCGTGCGTTTCCCGTCTCGATGCCGAAACACTGGCTGAATTTCGTCCCTCAGGTCGTCGGCATCGACTGGCGTTCCCAAGAGCTTTCCTTCCGCCATCTCGGCAAGTTTTTGCGCCCCATGCAGAAACACTTTGCAGTGATAGGCGTAGGTCTGAATTAGCGCTTGCGTGTATTCGCGTTTCGCCGTTCCCGGAGTTGCGAGCACGCCAATGATTCCGCTTTTCGTTTGCTGGGCGGCGGGTTTGATCGCCGGCACGGTCCCGACAAACGGCACGGAATAGATCTCTCTTAGCTGCATCAAGGCGAGCGTGCTTGCCGTGTTGCAGGCGATGACCACCAAATCGGGCCCGCTCGCATCGATGAGTTTTCCGACGACGGCGAGTATTCGCTCGATGAGGCGCACCTCCTCCCACGCGCCATAGGGGAAACCAGCCGAATCGGCGGCATAGACGAGCTGCGCCAGCGGCAGGGCTTCGCGAATGGCGCTCGCCACGGTAAGGCCCCCCATGCCGGAATCGAACAGCAGAATTCGCGGCGACCGGATCATGGCTTCACCCGGTTTGGTGTTTGCCCATGCGTGTGCCGGTAGGTAAGGCCACCGACTATTCCCCGCAGGGTTCGCACTTCCTGCTCGGTGAGATTGGCCCTCAGAAACATGGTGCGGATATTTCTCATCATAGAGGGCACCTTTTCCGGCGGTCGTAGGAACCCGCATGCCAGCAACTCGGTCTTGAGATGAGTGAAAAACCCCTCAAGCTCCTCCTTGCTGGCCGGTCGCGACCTTCCGGTTGGTGTGTGCGGCCCCTCGTAGGCGGGTTCTTGCGGTGTTTCCTGACCGATGGTCTTGGCCCCCCTCCTGTACCATTCATAGCCAAGAAGCAGCACGGCCTGCGCAATGTTCAGAGAGGCAAACGCCGGATTTACCGGTGCCATCACGATCACATCAGCCAACGCCACCTCCTCGTTGCGTAGACCGAAACGCTCCCGGCCGAAAAAAATGCCGATCTTTTGTCCCTGGGAGACCCGTCGGCGCATATCGGCACCTGCCTGTTCCGGCGTAATCACCGGTTTCACCATGCCGCGCGGCCGGGCGGTCGTTGCATAGACATAGGACAAATCACGAATGGCTTCGGTCGCATCATCGAAGACTTTCGCACCTTCAATAATCCAGTCGGCGCCGGACGCAGCCTTCCGGGCGTGCTCATTGGGCCAGCCGTCGCGCGGCTTCACGAGTCTCAGTTCGTCAAGTGAAAAATTTGCCATCGCCCTCGCCGAGGTGCCGATGTTCTCGCCAAGCTGGGGCTCGATCAGGATAATGACCGGCCCCACTTCCTGGGCCGTGGCTTTTCTGTGGTCGGTTCCAGCCATGCCGGCTTCGATAGCGGACAAATCCAAGCTGCCGCAAGCGGTTTGAGAAAATCGCCAAATACACTTGCGTTGCATGGTGTAGTTGATATTATTTCATGACTTACTTAAATAAGGAGCTAATTAATGAACAACAGAGCAACCCTCGGCGGTGGATGTCAGTGCGGTAATGTGCGGATCAAAGTGACCGGAGAGCCCATGGTCGCCGTGAACTGCCATTGCTCCGTTTGTCAGGGCCTGAGCGGAGCTGGGCACATCTTCGTGCTCGTCTATCCTGCCGGCAATGTCGACATTCAGGGCAAACTATCGCAATTCCGCTACAAGGCCGACAGCGGCAAAATGGCAACGAGACATTTCTGCCCTACGTGCGGCGCTCAACTGTACGGCACGAGCGAGAGCATGCCAGGGACCTACGGTATCAACGCCGCCTGCCTTAAGGATACCTCCGCCTACAGGCCCAAACTTACAGCCTACGCCAAGCGGCTCCAGGCGTGGGATCATCTCGCTGAAGGAATACCCTCGTTCCCGGCCATGCCGCCGATGTCAGCATGAGGAGAACTTGTTCAGCATGAGGTGGTCTCACATAGACCTTTCTCCGCGCTAATTCGATTGCTATAGAGCCCTCCGTTTACGCGTTCGAGACCAGAGCGGAAGGCCCTCCCATGCCGAAAATCAAGGTTGTGAATCCCGTCGTCGAACTAGACGGCGATGAGATGGCCCGCATCATGTGGGAGTTCATCAGGCGAAAGCTGATTCATCCCTATCTCGATATCAATCTTCTCCACTACGATCTGTCGATCCAAAATCGCGACCGGACGGAGGATAAGATTACCATCGAGGCCGCAGAGGCCATAAAGCAGCATGGAGTCGGCGTGAAGTGCGCCACCATCACTCCAGACGAGGATCGCGTAAGAGAATTCAAACTGAAGCAGATGTGGAAATCTCCCAACGGTACGATCCGCAACATTTTGGGCGGGGTAATATTCCGCGAGCCCATCATCTGCTCGAACGTGCCGCGCCTGGTGCCGGGCTGGACAAAGCCGATCGTCGTCGGCCGCCACGCCTTTGGCGATCAGTACCGTGCTACCGATTTCACTTTCCCTGGTAAGGGCACGCTGACGGTGCGATTTGTTGGCGAGGATGGGAAAGTCATCGAGCATGAGATTCTGAAATCTCCCTCCGGCGGCGTAGCGCTGGCCATGTACAATCTTGACGACTCGATCCGCGATTTCGCTCGCGCGTCCTTCAACTATGCGCTCAATCGAAATTATCCGGTCTATCTTTCCACCAAGAACACAATTCTCAAAACTTACGATGGTCGCTTCAAGGATATCTTCCAGCAGGTCTTCGATAGTGAGTTCAAGTCGGAGTTCGAAAAGCGAAAGCTCTATTACGAGCATCGGCTGATAGACGACATGGTCGCCTCATCGCTCAAGTGGTCCGGCGGATATGTATGGGCCTGCAAGAATTACGATGGCGACGTCCAATCGGACACCGTTGCGCAAGGTTTTGGATCGCTGGGGCTCATGACCAGCGTGCTGATGACGCCGGGAGGCGAGACGGTCGAGGCAGAGGCGGCCCATGGAACCGTTACGCGCCACTACCGCCTTCATCAGCAGGGTAAGGAAACATCAACCAACTCTACCGCATCGATCTATGCCTGGACGCGGGGTCTTGGTCACCGCGCCAAGCTCGACCGCAACGACCCGCTCGCAAAATTTGCTACCACTCTGGAGCAGGTTACCGTCGATACGATTGAAAGCGGCTCGATGACGAAGGATCTTGCCGTTCTTGTGGGCCCCGACCAGCGCTGGCTATCGACGGAAGGATTCCTCGATCGCGTTGAGGCAAATCTAAAGAAAGCAATGGGCTAACCGTCTGCCTTGATAAGATTTCCCCCGCAACCATTTAAGCATCTGACGAGTTGGAAAGGGAGTTTGTTCGGCCAGCCGGAGGACTTTATGCGCCCGTTCCTTGCCATTGCCGCGACCTTGCTTTTCTCGGACGTCTCTCTCGCCCAGGATGCGGTCAAAAGCGAACAAGCCCGTTTCGTTGTGACCACCATTGCAAAGGGCCTCGATCATCCGTGGGGAATAGTGGTCCTGCCCGATGGCGGGATGCTCGTTACTGAGCGCCCACGCGCTTTGCGCCACGTGAGTTCGGACGGCAAACTAGGCCCGCCGATCAGCGGAGTTCCGGAGGTAGATGCCCGCGGCCAGGGCGGGCTTCTCGATGTAACGCTTCACCCTGCATTTGCCGAGAACCGGATGGTTTATCTTAGTTTTTCGGAATCCGGAGAAGGTGGCAACTCGACCGCCGTCGCTCGTGGGACTCTGAGCAAAGACAACCGCGAGCTCGGTAACGTCGAGGTGATTTTTTCTCAAAGACCAAAGGTTAGGAGCAACATGCATTTTGGATCGCGCATCGTTTTCGATGGCGCTGGCATGGTTTTCATTACCCTTGGTGAGCGCTCGAAGGAACATTTCCGTCAACAGGCGCAGGATTTGCAATCCCATCTAGGCAAGATTGTTCGGCTAATGGATGATGGGTCCATTCCCCAAGACAATCCCTTCGTCAATCGCAGCGATGCTCTGCCGGAAATCTGGTCCTATGGCCACCGCAACATCCAGGCAGCCGCAATCCATCCCGAGACTGGCAAACTTTGGGAAATAGAGCATGGACCGCGGGGTGGCGACGAGGTGAACATTCCGGAACCCGGAAAGAATTATGGTTGGCCGGTCGTTTCGCACGGCATCAACTATGATGGCACCCCGGTCGGCACAGGCAAGAAGGAGGGTTCCGGGATGGAAAACCCGATCTACACTTGGACGCCTGTCATCGCTCCCTCCGGCATGCTGTTCTATGGTGGCAATGCCTTTCCCGAGTGGAAAGGGGACTTGTTCGTCGGCGGGCTTGCGGCCGAATCTCTTGTGCGCCTTGAACTGGAGGGTGGAAACATCGTTGCCGAAGAACGGCTTTTGACCGATCTCGGCTACCGCATACGCGATGTTGCGGAAGGTCTCAATGGCGAACTCGTCGTAATCACCGACCATGACAATGGACGAATTCTCAAGATCGCCCCTGCCCCGTAAATCGTCGGGCAACCTTGATAGGACTGATCGAAACGCAACGTTCCCCCTGCGCTTCCTGACCCGTAGAGCAGCGCTGGCCGGCCTTATAGTCTCGGGGAGTCTTGCTTTCAGCCGATGGCCGGCAGTCCCTGCCGAGGCAATCATCACCAGGACGATACCTTCCACCGGTGAGCCTCTCCCCGCCCTGGGTCTTGGAAGCTGGATCACGTTCAACGTAGGTAACGATCCCGAACTTCGCCGCGAATGTGTGGCCGTCATCGAAGCATTCTTTCGATCCGGCGGCCGGATGATCGATTCATCCCCCATGTATGGCTCATCGCAGGAAGTTATCGGTCATGCGCTCAAGACCATACCGGCGTCCACGGATTTGTTTGCCGCTGACAAGGTGTGGACTCCTTCTGGCATCGATGGACCGAGCCAACTCGAGGCATCGCGCGCTTTTTGGGGTATCGCGCGATTCGATTTGCTTCAGGTGCACAATTTGCTTTCCTGGGAAAATCACCTTCCGACCCTCCTTGCCATGAAGGAAGCAGGAAAGGTTCGCTATATTGGAATTACAACGTCGGAGGGTCGCCGCCACGCCGAATTTGAACGGGTGATGAAAAGCCAGCCGATCGATTTCGTTCAATTGACCTATAATCCCGTCGACAGGGAAGCCGAGGAGCGTATTTTCCCGTTGGCCCAGGATAGAGGTCTGGCAGTCATCGCCAATCGGCCATTTCAACAGGGCGCGCTTCTCGAACGACTACAGCCCCATCCGCTACCGGCCTGGTCCGCAGAGATCGGCGCTCTTAGTTGGCCCCAGCTCATCCTGAAGTTCATCATTTCCAATCCCGCCGTGACGTGCGCGATTCCGGCAACTAGCAAGGTTGCGCACGTTCGCGAAAACATGCAGGCGCTCCATGGGCCGCTGCCAGACGTGCCCATGCGCAACAGTTTGGCATCATACATCGAAAATCTTTGATGTCGGATTGGTTGACATACACTAGTATCACCTAAACTACTGTATATCCTTAATATTTAAATGACTAAGGACATTTAGTCCTAATTCCAGCCCTAGTTTCGACAACCAAGATGTCAAAACTATACCCTGGGACACTCTATCCTCGGTTTAATCTCAGGACCGCAGGGGGGATAAGAGAGTTCTCACTCTGGCAGGGCACCTCTTACCAAGAAGGAGCAACCCGTTCTCCTCCTCACACCACCACAACATTGGGAACATTTCTCCGCATCGGCTGTTGCTATCCATATCCGGGGTAGATCAGCGGGGACTATCGGGTGCATAGAGAGAAGTTTCGGGAGTTGCTGGCTCTTGCCACCCGTCACCTCGCGGAGGCGCGGCACGTTATCAGCAATCAGGAGACCGTAATCAGGGAGTTGTTGAACCGGGGCGCGGATGCGGGCGAAGCTCAGGCTCTGCTCGAAAAGCTCCGGGCATCGGCAGAGGCCATGGCCGAGCATGAGCATACCATAGAGGAACAAATTCGGGCGTTTGAACAGGATAAAGCTTAAAACGGCTGGATGCGCGATGAACTGGCCGTCTTGGCCGACC